>CAXTBG010000056.1:0-32122 GCA_964242105.1 uncultured Nakamurella sp.
GTCAGCGAGACGTTGCCACCCTTGGTCAGGCTCACACCCATTGCCGGCTCCTTCTTGGTTCCCCGGGCAGCGCGCGAGTCGGCGCTGCCCGTTGCTACTCGTGCTTGACGAACGCGCGACAGGCGTCCCGAAGTTCCCAGCAGCAGGAACGAGCCCCGTCGCAGCTGGGAACGCTACACGGCAGCCCGCAGCCCGGCGGGCCAGCGGCACCGGCACTTCCCACCACCCGGAACAGGGGCCGCCGTAGGATTGGCCCATGTCCAGGAGCTGGTCGGGACGCCTGTCCAGGCGACCGCAAGATGCGGCCACCCAGGCCGCGCAGACCGCCCAGGACGGAGCGGTCGCCGCCTTCCTGGATCTGGACAAACGACAGTCCTACGTCAACGACGCGATGGACGCGGCCGGTGAGGGCGGTGCCGCCGGCCACGCTCTCGAGCGGGAATGGGCGCCGGTCAAACAGCTCGCCTTCGACGCGTCGGCGAAATACCTGGCCACCGCGGAGTCGCACGCGCTGCTGGATTCCGCCGACCGCCCCACCGGGTCGGAGCCCGGGGCCGCCCGCGCGGCGTATCTCGACGCGCACCGCGTGCTGGCCGATGCCGCCACGGCCGTCGACCAGTTCTACCGCAGGCACGCCGACGAGCTCGAGCAGGCGCGGTCGCTCCGCGCCGCGACGCCGCAGATCTCGGCCGCCGCCCGGGCGGCCGCGCTGGCCGCCGAGAGGGAACTGACCGCGGCGGAGACGGAGAAGGTCGCCTATCCCAGCGTGCTGACCGCCGCGGGAACGCTGGTGGACGCGCTGTCCGCGCTCAGCACCGCCGAAACGGTGGGTTCGCCGCTGGAGATCCGGCACGCCGCGGCGGCCGTCCATGCCGCGGCCGACGGCGTCCGCGCGGCGATCACCCTCGCCCGCGGGTTGCCGCGGTCGGTGCCGAGCTCGCTCAGCAGTGTCCGCACCCGGATCGAAGCGGTCACCACCCGGCTCGCAGCACTGCCGGCGACCCGGTCGGCGCTGCTCCGCGAGTTCTCCGCCCGGTGCTCCAGCGATCTGGACGGCGCCGACGACAGGGCCCGCGCCGCGACGGAACGGGCGCGGGAGCAGTGGTCGGCCGCCGACCGGGCCCGACAGGACGGCCGACTGGAATCCGCCGCCGAGCACCTGGCCACCGCGCGCACGCAGCTGGCCGCGGCGGAAGCCGACGAACACGCCATGGTCGAACGCCTCCGGCTGCTGCGACAGACCAAAGCCGATCCGGAGGGAGCAGCCAAGGCGACCCGGTTCACGCTGCGGGACGCCCAGCTGCTCGTGGTGGACCGCCAGCTGGTGCCGCAGTGGGGATCGGTGCTCGACGCCCAGGCGGCGCGCATCGACCGGGCCGCCGCCGAGCTGACCGGCAGCCATCCCGACTACTGGGCCTACCTGCAGTCCCTGCGGTCGGTCGAGACGTTCGTCAAGGGCGTCGTCGACCGGGTCCGTCACCAAGCCCGGTAGGCGCCGTCGGCCGTTACGCAACGGTCGGCTTGTCGGGTCAGTCCCCCTGACCGGCGGAGACCAGGGACGAACGTGCGGCGGGCAGCGGAGCACCCAACGGCGCGCCGACCGGCGTGCGGGACACGGGGGCGGCCGGGCGCAGGGTCGGCACCGGATCCGTCAGCGCGATCATCGAGGTGACCGTGACGAACTCGGCTCCCAGCCGCGGACGAAGGACGCCCGGATGACGGCCGAGCGCCACGCGCACCGCGGCCCACGGCAGGTTGACCTCCGCCAGTGCCGTCTGGAACAGCCCACCGGACGGCCGGGTGTTGATCTCCAGCAGGGCGGGCCGACCGCGGAACGACCGGAACTGCACGTTGACCAGGCCGTCCAGGTCGAACCGCCGCACCATCTCGGCGGCCAGCCCGGGCAGCGCGGGATCACCGCCGAGCACCCGCTTGCGCCCGATCTTGGTCCTCGGCACGGCCGCGAGCGTTGCGCCCTTGGCGGCGAGCACGTCGACGCTGGTCTCCGGGCCGTCCAGGTAGGGCATGACGAGCAGCGGCGGGACGGTGCGGGCAGCAGCGAGTGCCCGGCGCATCGACTCCACACCGACCAACGGGTTCACCGGGCCGAGCAGGCTCGCCAGGTCGGGCTCGTCGCGCTTGACGAACCGGACGCCTTCCGCGCCGACGCCGGAAGCGGGCTTCACGATCAGCGGTCGGGCCGGCGTCCAGTGCACGTCCAGGTCGGTCACGGCCGCGTCGAATTCCGCGGCGGTGGTGATCAGCCGCCACGGTGGCGCCAGGTGGTGGCTGCCCAGGCTCCGGTAGGTCGCGGCCTTGTCGTCGAGCAGGTCGACCGACCAGGCCGGCGGGCAGATGAGCGCGGTACCGATCGCCTCGAACTCCGCTGCGCGGGCGGCGATCTGGTACTGCCCCGCCACCGGCAACAGAACGTCGATGTGGTGCCGGGCACAGAGATGAAGCATCGTGTCGACGTAGTGGGGGTCGTCGGGCGACGGCTCCTGCAGTCGGTAGTCGCACCCGGTCAACATCGGTGAGTCGTCGTCGACGTGCGACCCGAACAGGACGACCGGAGTGCCATCCGGGTTGTGCCGCAACAAGTCGAGAAGGTGAACACTCGTCGCGTAGTTGCGATTGAGCCAGATACGAACTGATTCCACCTGTGCGGCTCCCGGCCTGGGGCGATCGATTTGGTCGACCAATATCTTAACTCTTGGTGAACGATCTGGAATCCCGCTGCTTCCGGCCGGGACGACGTGCTGCGATTGCGCGGCCTGGCCGCCGCGGTCCCGGTCACCCGTTCGGCCACCAGCGTCCGGGTGCTGATCCGGGTGTGGCAAACCATCCGGCCGCGTCATGTCGGTAGTGCACACTGTCAACCAGATCGGGTGCCGACCGGCCGGACGGTTCGGCTGCACCCGCCCCGCATCACAGCGGTGTTGTTCGAAAGTTTCGCCGCTGCAACGAATCGCCCCCCAGCGCCCCGTCGACCGTTTCACCGAGAGGACGAGAAGTTGCGTCACTTCGACCACCTCGCACCCGATGTGCGCGCGGAGCTGTTCGCAACCAGCCCGCTGGAATTCGACAGGACCAGCACGCGGACGATGTTGGCGACGGCCCTCGGAGCGACGTTGTACGTCCCCGGAATCCGTGATGATCTTGTGCGCACCATCACGAAAAGAGCCGGCGAGGGTGTCCGGTCGATGGTGATCGACCTCGAGGACGCCGTGGCCGACCGGCACGTCGACCAGGCGGTCGGCAACGTCACCGCCGCGCTCATCGACCTGGCCGACCTCCCGCAGCAGACCATGGTTTTCGTGAGAGTCCGTACCCCCGAGCACATCCGGCAGATCGTCGAGGGGCTCGGCGGTCGCGGCGGCGCGCTGACCGGATTTGTGCTACCGAAGTTCTCCGCTTCCACCGGGGCCCGCTTCCTCGGCGAGATCCTCGCCGCCTCAGAGCATCTCGGTGTGCAGCTGTTCGCCATGCCGGTGCTGGAGACGCCCGACGTGCTCTACCGCGAGTCGCGCGACGAGGCCCTGTCGGCGATCCGCGACCTGCTGGGCCAGTACCGCGAGATGGTGCTGGCGGTGCGACTCGGCGCCACGGACCTCTGTGGTCTCTACGGCATCCGCCGCGACCGCGATCTCACCATCTACCACGTCGGTGTGGTCGCCGAGTTGATCGCCGAGGTGGTCAACCATCTCGGCCGGACCGACGGCACCGGCTATGCCATCAGCGGGCCGGTCTGGGAGTACTTCGCCGGTCACGAACGCCTGTTCCGCCCCCAGCTGCGGGCCACCCCGTTCGAGACCCGGGACGCGCAGTCGTTCCGGCACCGATTGGTGTCCAAGGACTTCGACGGCCTGCTTCGCGAGGTGGTGCTGGACCGGACCAACGGCCTGACGGGCAAGACGGTCATCCATCCGACCCACGTGGCGGCCGTGCACGCACTGTCGGTGGTACCGCACGAGGAGTTCAGCGACGCCGAGGACATCCTGGGCTCCGACGATTCCGGCGTTCGCGCCTCGGGCTACCGGAACAAGATGAACGAGGCCCGGCCACACCGGCGGTGGGCCGAACGGATCCGTGAGCGCGCCGACGTCTTCGGTGTGGCGAACCCGGGCATCTCGCACGTCGAGATCCTGACCGCGCTGCTGGGCGGATGACGGCCGACGCGGGCCCGAGAGCCGATCTCGGGGCCTGGGTGGGCGACCGGTTCGGCGTGCGGGTGACCACCATCTCCTCCGCCGTCGGACTGCAGGTCGACGACCTGGTCGGCATCGGCCTCCGGCGGAATCCGCGCCGGGCCCACCTGCTGGTCTCCACGGTGCTGGGCAAGCACATCCCGGTCGACCCGGGTCTGGTCATCGGCACCGGCCGGCTGCTGGGTGAGCTGGTCTTCGCGAGGCTCGCCGACAGTGAGCTCGAGCCGGGGTGGCCGGGGCCGGCCCAGCACGCCGTCCGCCACGGGGCGCCCGCCGATCTGGTCGCGGCACTCGACGCGGCGGTGGCCGTGCGCGCCGAGTCCCCCGACCTCGTCCTCGGGTTCGCCGAGACGGCGACGAGTCTGGGCCACCTGGTGGCCGATCAGCTGCGGGCGGCCTGCTACCTGCACTCCACCCGCCGGCACGTGCCGGACGCGCCCCTCGCCGGTACGTTCGAGGAGGGCCATTCCCACGCCACCAGCCACCTGCTCCTGCCGGTGCCGCCAGAGCTGCTCGACTCCCCCGGCCCGCTGGTCCTGGTCGACGACGAGCTGTCGACCGGTACGACGGCGATGCAGACCATCCTCACCGCGCACGGCCGGCACCCCCGGCCCCGGTACGTGGTCGCGTGCCTGATCGACCTGCGGAGCCCCGCGGATGAGCAGCGCATGCAGGCGCTTGCGGCGGACCTCGGTTGCCGGATCGACGTCGTGTCGCTCGCCCGCGGCACCGTCGAGCTGCCGGCTGACCTGCTGACGGCGGTGGGCCGTGCGGTGGAACGGCTGGATGCCGCCGCTGCTACCGCAGCGGCCCCGGACGCCCGGAGCGCCGTGCCGCCGACCGACGCGCCGGTCACCTCGCTGCCCTGGCCGTCTGCCCTGCCCGACGGTGGACGGCACGGCTTTCTCTTGGCGGACCAACGCCCGTTCTCCGCGGCGCTGTCGGCGGCGGTGACCGTGCTGCGCGAGACGGTGCGGCGCCGGCTGGAACCCACCGGGGGCCGCAGCGTCGTCGTGGTCGGGGTCGAAGAGCTGATGTACCTGCCGCTGCGGATGGCGGAGCAGCTCGCGCTCGACCCGGCGTGGCAGGTGACGTTCCAGTCGACCACCCGCTCACCGGTGCTGCAGGTGGACGACGCGGGGTATCCGGTTCGCCGACGCTTCACCTTCGCCGACGCCGAGGGCGATGCCGCACAACGCTTCCTCTACAACGTGGGTACGGCCTCCGCCGGCACCGGTCTGACCGACGACCCGGATCTGGTGGTCCTGGTCGCCGACGCCGCGGCCGACGTGGGCGCGTTGTGCGGTGCCGGCGGTCCGGCCGACGCGTTGCGCCGAGCCGGCCTGCAGGTGGAGGTCGCCGTGCTGGGCGCGGTCGACATCCACCAGCTCGCCCGTCGGCGAACCGCTCCGGTGTCGCCGGAGCCGCTCGTCGGTCCCGGATTCGGCTCGTACCGGCCCGACGAGGTCCGCTGGCTGTTGACCGACCTTTCCGACGTCGCCCTCGAAGGCGCCGTCGCCGATCGGGAGGCCGCCATCCAGGCCGGTACCGCGCACTATGCCGAGTCACTGCCCATCGAATACCAGCCCGATACGGCGTACCGGGAATTGTTCGACCGCGTTCTGCTCGAATCCGCTGACCGGCTGGCGCGTGCGGTCGGATTGGTGACCGAGGTGGTGCTGCGCGAGCGCGGGCCGGAGGTGGTGCTCGCATCCCTGGCCAGGGCCGGCACGCCGATCGGCGTGTTGATGCGACGGTGGGCGTCGTTCCGGCACGGGCTGACCCTTCCGCACTACGCGTTGTCCATCGTCCGGGGACGTGGCATCGACACCGTCGCATTGAGATACCTTGCCCAGCAGCATGATTCGCGGTCAGTGGTGTTCGTCGACGGATGGACGGGCAAGGGCGCCATCGCCGTGGAGCTGACCGCGGCGCTGCAGGAGGCACGCACGCGATGGGGCCTTGATTTCGACGACGACCTCGCCGTGCTGGCCGACCCCGGGCACTGCGTCCGGACATTCGGTACCAGGGACGACTTTCTCATCGCATCTGCCTGCCTCAACTCCACCGTGTCCGGATTGGTGTCCCGCACGGTGCTGAATGCCGACTACATCGGCCCGGGGCAATTCCACGGCGCGAAGTATTACCGCGAATTGGCGCCGGCCGACGTGTCCAACGTTCTGCTCGACACCGTGTCGGGCGCCTTTCCCGCCGTGGTGGCGGACGTCGACGCGGGCCTGGACAGCCTGCTCGATTCCGACCGCGCACCGACGTTCGCCGGCTGGGCCGCCATCGAGGCCATCCGCGCCGAGTACGGGATCGAGTCGGTCAACTTCGTCAAACCCGGTGTGGGCGAGACGACGCGGGTGCTGCTGCGTCGCGTCCCGTGGCGCATCCTCGTGCGGCAGGCCGACGATCCCGACCACGACCACCTTCGACTGCTGGCCCGCCAGCGCAACGTACCCATCGAGGTCCGGCCCGATCTGCCCTACTCGTGCGTCGGGTTGATCAAGCGGCTGTCCGCCGCCGAGCCCGGAGAAGGATGACCACCAGATGACGTCCGTTGACGCAGACCACCACTCCCCCACCCGGCCGAATGCCGGAGCGGACGTCCCGACCCTGGTGGCCAGCGACCTCGACCGCACCCTGATCTACTCGGCGTCGGCTCTGCAACTGCCCACCGCCGACGAGGATGCACCGAACCTGGTCTGCGTCGAGGTTCTGGACGGGCGGCCTCATTCCTTCCTGACGGTGACCGCCGCGCGTCGGCTCGCCGCAATCGCCGGCGCGGCGACCTTCGTGCCGACCACCACCCGCACCGTCGCTCAGTACCAGCGCATCCGATTTCCCGGCGTCGTCCCGGCATTCGCCGTGACCAGCAACGGCGGCAACATCCTCGTCGACGGCCGGCCGGACGAGAACTGGCGCCGGTCAACGGCTTCCGCGATCGCCGAGTGTGACGCCACGCTCGCCGAGGTCAGAGCCGAGTTGAAGGCGCGGAGCACGGACCGGACATGGGCGTTGAAGCGTCGGGTCGGCGACGACCTGTTCTGCTACATCGTCGTGGAACCCACCGAGCTGCCCGACGACTTCATCGAGTCGTGGACCAGCTGGTGCAACCAGCGCAACTGGCGGGTCTCGGTGCAGGGCCGGAAGATCTACGCGATCCCGAATCCGCTGACCAAGGAACGGGCGATGGCGGCCGTCGCCCGGCGCGCCGGCACCGCACGGACCGTCGCCGCCGGGGACGGCGCCCTGGATGCCGGGTTCCTGGCCGCCGCCGATGCCGCCATCCGCCCACCGCACGGCGAACTCGCCGCGGTCAACTGGCGGCACTCAGGAGTGACGGTGTCCGAACGTCCCGGCGTGCTGGCTGCCGACGACATCACCGCGTGGTTCGCCGGCCAGATCGGGCTCGTGCACCACGACAATGACGGCGACCGCCCGGTACTGGCGCACGCCGACCGGTGAATCGCCGGTCGGTTCGGCCGGTTGATTCCGTCGCGTTGACCCCACCGGTTTGACTGACGGTTGACTCGGCCAGATCTGTTGTCCGGCAACGGTTTTCGCTGTCAAGGGCGGAGGCGTTCCACTGTCCTCGCGGAGCGCTGTCACCGTGACGTTGAGGTTCAGTACCCGCCCCGCCGGCCTTTCGTCGGATGGTTTCGAAACTTTTCTTTGTCGTCCCGGCGCCCACTACGCTGCGTGATCGCGGCCCGGTCGCCGGCCGAGTGGGAACTGTCAGTCGGCGGCCAGGGCGGTCCGCGAACGGTCCAGCGCAGTGGGTGCCATGATCCCCACGATGCGCTCCAGATCGTCCACCGTGGCGAACTCCACGATCATCCGTCCCTTCTGCCGGCCGAGCTCGACCCGCACCCGCGTGTCGAACGTGTCGGAAAGACTCCCCGCCAGCGCGGTGAGACTGGGCATCTCCAGCTTCTTGGCGGATGACCGGCGGCTCCTGGTCGTCCGGCCGGCCATCAGCACCACGGCTTCCTCCGTGCCACGGACCGACAGACCCTCGGCGACGACACGGGTGGCAAGTTCCTCCTGGTCATCCGGGTCGTCGAGCGACAGCAACGCCCGGGCGTGCCCGGCGGACAACACCCCGGCGGCGACCCTGCGCTGGACGGGAACGGGCAGTTTGAGCAACCGGATGGTGTTCGAGATGACTGGGCGGCTGCGCCCGATCCGGGTGGCGAGTTCGTCCTGCGTGACGTCGAACTCCTGCAACAGCTGCTGGTAGGCGGCGGCCTCCTCGAGAGGGTTCAGGTTCGCGCGGTGGATGTTCTCGAGCAGCGCGTCCCGCAACAGCGCTGCGTCCTCGGTCCTGCGGATGATCGCCGGGATGGTGGCCAAGCCGGCGCGTTGTGCCGCCCGCCACCGCCGCTCTCCCATCACCAGTTCGTAGCCGCGACTGCTCTCGCGTACGACGACGGGCTGCAGCATGCCAAATTCGCGCAGCGAGTGCTCCAGCTCTGCGAGCGCGTCGCCGTCGAAGGCGGTCCGCGGGTTCCGGGGATTGGGTCGGATCTGGTCGGTCGGTATGTCGGCGTAGCGTGGCCCGCCGAGCGGCGCCGTGCCGGTCGACTCGTCGCGCTCCGGCAACCGGCTGTCGCGGCTACCCGCGTGATTCGCCGTTTCGTCCGGTTTGTCCTGTGTGGTTCTCTGACGATTGCCCTGGGCCGGAACCGCTGCCCTCGCCTGTGGATCGTCTCCACCGTTCATGAAGGCGTCGGAGACGACGGAGGTCTGCGGGCTGGTCGGGATCAACGCGGCAAGACCTCGGCCGAGCCCGCCGCGCGGCCTACTCATGAGGACTCCCGCGCGCCGCGCGCCGCGATTTCCCGCGCAGCATCCAGATAGCTTCGGGCACCGCGGGATCCCGGGTCGTACGTCATGACGGATTGGCTGAAGCCAGGCGCTTCCGAGACCTTGACGGACCGCGGAATGACCGAGGTCAGTACCTTTGGGCCGAAATGCGACCGCACCTCGTTCGCCACCTGGTCGGCGAGTCGCGTCCGCCCGTCGTACATGGTCAACAGGATCGTCGACACGTCGAGTGTCGGGTTGAGGTGCTGCTTGACCAGGTCGATGTTGCGCAGCAGTTGGCCGAGACCTTCCAGCGCGTAGTACTCGCACTGGATCGGGATGAGCACCTCCCGGGTCGCCACCATCGCGTTCACCGTGAGCAGGCCCAGGGACGGTGGGCAGTCGATGAAGACGTAGTCGAACTCGGCTTCCACCCCGTCGATCGCCCGCTTCAGGCGGTTCTCGCGATCGTCCATGGTGACCAGTTCGATCTCGGCGCCCGCGAGGTCGATGGTCGCCGGAATACAACCCAGCCGAGGAGCGTCAGGGCAGGTCTGGACGGCCTCCGCTGCCGTGAATTCGCCGAGCAGGACTTCGTAGATGGACGGCGTGCCGGTGACCCGCTCGACACCCAGGGCGGTGCTCGCATTTCCCTGCGGGTCCAGGTCGATCACCAGGACGTGCAGGCCGGCGAGGGCCAACGCCACCGCGATGTTGACCGTGGTCGTGGTCTTGCCTACGCCACCCTTCTGGTTGGCCACGCTGAATACCCGGCGCTCGCGCGGGCGCGGCATGGTCAGTTCCCCGCTGCGCAGCTCGATCGCCTGCCGGGTCGCTCTGGCGATCGGCGTGTCGTCGAGGTCGAACGTTTCACGTGAAACATCCGTCGTTGTCATGCTGCCCTCCTGTCATCGCCGCTGATCGTCGAGCAGCGGCAGCAGACACGGCGATGGTGTCGCAAGCGGGACGCTACGTGACCGGAAACGTCAGACCGCGCATGTCGACGCGAGTCGCAGAAACTAATCACGTCAGCGCCAGCAAGGACGGCGGCTCGCGCGATCAGGGGCGACGCACTGTTCACGTCAACGCGACGGTCGCGGTAGGACCGACCGATGAAACGCACCGCCCGCTCACGGCCGGGACGCCGGGCTGGTAAGCCGTTTCCCGTGAAGGCGTGCTCGCGACGCCAACGCCTCAGCTCTTTTCGGAATGCATCGAGCGCTGCGGTACCCCGGCCACGTTGGTTTCACGTGAAACATGAGGGCTTGTCTGGGACGACCTATCGAGTCGCCTCGAGGGGGCTCGGTGAAATTGCGACGGGTTCCGCCGGCAAACCTCGACCGAGGCGTCGCCATCGCCGACGAGGCAACACATCGTCGCAGGGCGTTCAAGGCGAGCCGGCAAAGACGAGTGACTGGTGCAGTCGGCATATCAGCCACCACAACCAAGCAGTGCATCCTCATACTCGGCGCACTCCGGACACGCCTGTTTGTCAGAAGCGGCTGTGGCCTCCAGCGCCGTCGTAGATATGCGCCTGCCATTCTCGACTGCATGCCGGGCTCCGACCTGGTGACACACGGTGATCGAAATCTGCGCACGGTTCCGATGGTGAATCACAGGGTTGTGATACCCACTGTCTTCGAAAGCGTCTCACGGAGTAGCCGCCCCGAAGCCGATCACGGCGGGCCGAATAGAACCGGTCGAGCAATGCGATAGCGGCATCTATGTGAACCGTGCGCTCGATCGTCGTGATCGACGAATCGACCCGGTCGAGCAATGCGATAGCGGCAGGTATGTGAACCGTGCCCTCGATCGTCGTGGCCGACGGTCGACGGTTCGAAACACTCTCCAGTTGATCCCGTCGCGCTGACAACCGCGGGAGGGAGCAGACCAGCAGGCGCAGCCACACTTCTCGACCGGTCCGAAATCGATGAGCACAGCGGAACACCGTTCGGCAACGGCCGGCCGGCTGCGGCCACGGCACCGTCACGGTGACGCTTTGAGGCAGGTCTCAAATGACTCGATCGAGAACCGAAGGTGACAGCCAGCAACGGTTCGCCAATTCGGATCACCGTATCGCCCACGCGCGACCCGCAGCCAGGACCGACCCGCCGGCGACCGATCGCCGGCTGCAGTCACGCACACCCGGTCGACGGGGCACTCGCCAAAGCCGCCAGAGAACCGGCTCGTTCCGCGGGACTTGCCGCACGGGCGCCGCTATCGCTTCCTGTGACCCCGCCGATCCCGACCTGTCGCGACCCGCCTGCCACGCACGACCAGGGTCGGAGGGTCGAGCAGATCGTCACCGACGCTCACCACGGCGAGGTCCACGATCCCCGCCGACGCGACGCCGGCCCCGTCACGCGCTATCTCCTCTGACGCGCTGGACCCTTTGAGCGCCAACATGTCTCCACCGATCCGCAGCAGCGGCGCACACCAACCGGCCAGCTTCAGCAGGGGAGCGACGGCGCGGGACGTCACGACGTCCGCATGCCCACACTCGCCGACCACTTCGTCCGCCCGGCCGCGCAGCACCCGGCAGTTGGCGAGGCCGAGTTGTTCGACGATCTCAAGCAGGAAGGCGGTTCGCCGTTCCAGCGGCTCGACCAGAGCAACGGAGAGGTCCGGGCGAGCGATGGCCAGCGGAATACCGGGTAGTCCGGCGCCGGACCCGACATCCACCACCGCTGACCCCGGGGGAATCAGGCGCTGGGTGACCGCTGAGTTCAGCAGATGCCGTGTCCACAATCGGGCCGGTTCCCGCGGTCCGATCAGCCCACGCAGCACACCGCCCGACGCCAGAGCGGCGACATATCGCTGTGCCAACTCCAGCCGATCACCGAAGACGACCGCAGCAGCAGCCGGCTCGTCTTCGATCCGGACGGGATGGTCGTCCCCTTCGAGGACGAGACCCGACGACTCCATGTCACTCCCTCCGAGGCCACTCGTGGCGACTGCGCGGCAGCCCCGTCGAACGACCGACGCACTGACCACCAACCCGCCACCACGGTGCCGGCAGCACCTCGCACCAGAGCGACCTGCAGTCAGACACCGAACCGGTCAGGACGCGGAACCTTCAACGCCGCAGGCGTCAGGACGCCGGACTGATCACCACTCGGCGGCGCGGTTCTTCGCCCTCGCTGGAGGATTCCACGCCGGCGACGGTGGCCACTGCGTCGTGCACGATCTTGCGTTCAAAAGGGTTCATCGCCGGGAGGGTGATCGGCTCACCGCCGTCGACCACCTGCTCGGCGGTGGAAATGCCGAGCTCACTGAGCTCGGTGCGGCGCCGGGCGCGGTAGCCGGCCACATCCAACATCAGCCGCGACCGCTGGCCGGTCTCGGCGGTGGCGGCCAGACGGGTCAGCTCCTGGAGCGCGTCGAGCACCTCGCCGCGCTCGCCGACCAGCTTGTTGACGTCGCCGTCACCGATGATCGACACCACCGCTCGTTCGCCCTCGACGTCCAGATCGATGTCCCCGTCGAAGTCGAGAATGTCCAGGAGTCGCTCGAGGTAGTCACCCGCGGCGTCCCCCTCGGCCACGAGCAGATCGTGCTTGCTGAGCTTGCTGGTGGGTCGGGTTCCGGGCTCGCCGTCCGAGGACGGTGCGTCGACCTCGCCGTTGACGGCTTCGCTCACCTCGGCGTCGTCGACACCGCCGGCGATGACGCTCGACTTGCCGCTCACCGGGACATCGTTGACCAGTTCGTCGTCCACCGGGTCGGAGACGGTCGCGTGCTCACTCATGGGGTCTACCTTCTGTTCGCGTGCAGGTTCTCGTCGGACACCGGCGGACCGGGTCGCCGTGCCAGGCGGGGAGTGACGTCGGCCGTCAGCGCCGGCCGGGCTTCTTCTTCTTCGCCGCCGTGGCGTTCCCACGCGGCTTCGGCTTCGATGCATCCGAGACGGTGCCCGGCGGAAGGGTGGACGAATCGCCGACCTCGACCGGCGCGGTCTTCTTCAGCGACGGGCCGCCGAGGACCGGACTGGACCCGTTCATCCCACCCGCCGGACTGGACCCGGTACGACCGTTCGACGCCGAACCGTTCGTCGAAGCCGATCCATTCGTCGACACGGCACCGGTCCTGGACGCCGTCCCGTTCGTGGAAGCTGCCCCCGTACCGGGCGCCTTGCCGTTCGAGGTGCCTGTCTTGCTGGAGGGTTGCACGACGGTGCGCTTGGCGCCGGCCGTCGTGGGGCGGCCGCCCGGTGTCTTGATGGCCGTGGCCGCCTGCCCGTTGGTGGGCCGGGCCGGGCGGGTGGGCTTGGCACCCGGGGCAGGCTTGTTCGCCGGACGGGCGCCAGGCAGCGGCGTGGAGAACTTGGCCTCTTCCTTGGCCGCGTCGATCACCTTCGACGCCTCGGCGAGCTTCCGGTCCTGGATGCGGTGCGCGACGAACAGCTGCCCGAAGGTCCAGGTGTTGTTCGAGAGCCAGTAGAACAGGATGGCCAGCGGGAAGAACGGTCCACCGACCACGACGAACAGCGGGAAGACGTACTTCATCAACTTGTTCATCAGCGCGGCCTGCGGCATCGCGTCCTGGCCGTTCTGCATCTGCTGCTGACGCGCCACCGAGCGACGGCTGGTCAGGAAGGTGGCGATGCCGGCCAGGATGGTGAGCGGGATGCCCACCGCGATGACGGTCGAGCGGATGCCACCGAGCTCGAACAGGCCGATCTGCTTGGCCGTCGTGTGCAGCGGCATGGTCATGAACGCAGAGAGCGGTGCTCCACCGAACAGCTTGGCGTCGACGAACGAAGCGACGTCCGAGGCGCCGAAGAAGTAGTTCTCCCCCTGGCCCGGCCGGAACATCTTCAACACGTGGAACAGGCCGATGAAGACCGGGGCCTGGATCAAGGCCGGCAGGCAACCACCGAGCGGATTGACCCCCGCTTCCTTGTTGAACTTCTGCATCTCCTCGGCGAGACGCGTCTTGTCGTCCTTGTATCTCTCCCGCAGCTTCTTCAGTTCAGGCGCGACGGCCTGCATCTTCATCTGCGAGTCCATCTGCTTCATGAACGGCTTGAACAGCAGGCTCCGCAGGGTGAAGACGAGGAAGACGACCGATAGCACCCACGCCCACGCGTTGTTCGCGCCGAGGACGGCACCGAAGACTCTGTGCCACACCCACATGATCCCGGAGACGGGGTAGTAGATGTAGTCGAGGGAGAAGAAGTCGAAGCTCTTCACGCGGCATTGCTCCGGGGGTTCGGCGTCTCGGCTGGCGCCGACCGCGCATCGGGCGAAACAGACTCAGGGGTGGGATCGGCGGTCCTGGTGCTCGCGCAGCCGGCGGACAGCAGACTCTCACGTGCAGAACTGGTGGAATCGGTTGCGCGTTCCCGAACCGGCGGTACCGGGTCGAGTCCGCCCTCGTGCCACGGGTGGCAGCGGCCGATCCTGCACCCGGCCAGCCAGGTTCCACGGACGACACCGTGCCGCTGCAGCGCCTCGACAGCGTACGAACTGCACGTCGGGTAATACCGACAGCTCGCCGGAAGCGCGGGGGACAGGTAACGCTGGTAGAACCGGATGGGTGCAACGAGGGCGCGAACGATGACCGAATTGCTCATGTCGTCCCCCTCCCCGTCACGGCGTTCGGTGTGGTGCGCGACCCGTCCGGTCGACCAGGGCCGTCCTGCGGCCGGCGCCCGGTCGAGCCGGACTTGCGGATCGCCGCGGACATTCCCGCCGACAGATCTGCATCCAGCTCGCCGCTGGTTGCGGTGGCAGCAGCCGGTAGTGCCCGCACCACCATTGTCGACCCCGCGGACAGCTGAGCCAACCGCTCGCGCACCAACGGCCGCAGCCGCCTGGTCACGCGATGACGGACTACTGAATTCCCGACCTTGCCCGACACCACGAACCCGGCCCTGGGAGGCACCGTGTCGGCGGTACTCAGCAGGTGGATCACCAGATGGCGCGTTCCGGCCCGCCGCCCGCCGCGGACCACAGCCGCGAAATCGGCTGCCGACCGCAGGCGAGCGTCCTTGGGCAGCACAACGCCGCAGACAGCGCGACTTCGGCGGGGATCAGGCCGACAGCTCGTCGCGGCCCTTGCGCCGGCGGGCCGCCAGGATCGCCCGGCCTGCGCGCGTCCGCATACGGAGGCGGAAGCCGTGGACCTTGGCCCGGCGACGGTTGTTCGGCTGGAAGGTGCGCTTGCTCACGAGATCTCCAAAGTTCGAACTGCAGGACTACGGGTTCCGCCGGTTGGCAGGGACCGCACGGGCCGGCCCCGCGGCCGGCTGAGAAAAACAGCAGAGATCGCTACCGCCGGACAGTCGTTCGATCGCTCAAACGGCATGCGGCAGCCCAGCACCGTACGGGTCTGACTTCAGGGTAGAGACTGCAGGCCGTAGGGGCAAACCGCACACCCGAAGGTTGCTGGACGACACGCCGAGCCGAATGCCGGGCAAATCTTGCACCTTGTGGGACAGGCGGATCAGTTGTTAGCGTTCCCCCGATCCGGACCCGAAGAAGCCGGGTCGCCAATCCACTCTGGTCGCTGCTCCAGCCGATCACTACCTCGGTCCCCCTGCGGGAAGCCGTTGTCGCAGTCCGCCGTGCGATAGTTATCCGTCGATAGTTATCCACATCCGGTGGACAACTCTGTGGATGGGCGACGGCGCAGGAGAGAGCGAGGATTCGCCAGTGGCGGACGAACCTGCCGACCTGCAATCGGTCTGGCGGCAGGTGGTCACCGACCTCGCGCATTCCTTGTCGTCCAACCAGCGGGCGTGGCTGTCGCTCACCGATCTGGTCGGCCTGATCGGGACGACCGCACTGATCGCCGCACCGTCCGGCTTCGCCCGGGACACCATCGAGCGGACGCTGCGCGAACCGATCACCGCCGCCCTCTCGCACCGGATGCAACTCCCGATCACGCTGGCCGTCACCGTCAGCGAGAACCCTGCCGGCGCTGATCACGGCCAGAACGGCGGTCCGCACACCGGTGCCGACCCGCAGACCAACGGATACGCCCATCCTGGCGTCGGGTCCCGTGGCTCGAACGGCTCGGTTCCTTTGCGGGTGAACGGAGCGGGCACGGCACCTCGCGAGGACGGCGACGACGAGGACGTGGACGAGGAGGCGGACGGACTGGCCGCCGTCACCGAGATCTGGCCGACGTACGCGGTGCGCCGGGATTCGTCTCCGGCCAGTTCCGCCCAGACACGACTGAACGAGAAGTACCACTTCGAGACGTTCGTCATCGGGTCGTCGAACCGGTTCTCGCACGCGGCCGCCGTTGCTGTCGCGGAGGCTCCGGCCGTCGCCTACAACCCGCTGTTCATCTGGGGCGACTCGGGCCTGGGCAAGACCCACCTGCTGCACGGCATCGGCCACTACGCCCAGCGGCTGTTTCCGGGCATCCGCGTGCGGTACGTGTCCAGCGAGGAGTTCACCAACGACTTCATCAACTCGCTGCGCGACGACCGCAAGGTCGCCTTCCAGCGGCGGTACCGCGATGTCGACGTCCTGCTGGTGGACGACATCCAGTTCCTGGAGGGCAAGGAAGGCACCCAGGAGGAGTTCTTCCACACCTTCAACACGCTGTACAACGCCAACAAGCAGATCGTCATCTCCTCCGACCGGGCGCCCAAACGGCTGGAGACCCTCGAGGACCGGCTGCGCACGCGGTTCGAATGGGGCTTGACCACCGACATCCAGCCGCCGGAACTGGAGACGCGCATCGCCATCCTCCGGAAGAAGGCATCGCTGGACGGGCTCAACGCACCGGACGACGTGCTGGAGTTCATCGCGAGCCGCATCGAACGCAACATCCGCGAGCTGGAGGGCGCCCTGATCCGGGTGACCGCGTTCGCCTCGTTGAACAAGCAGCAGGTCGATCTGTCGCTGGCTCAGATCGTGCTGCGCGACCTCGTTCGGGATTCGGTGTCCAACGACATCGACGCCGCGACGATCATGGCCGTGACCGCCGAATACTTCAGCGTCACGCTGGACGAACTCTGCGGCCAGTCCAAGACCAGAGCCATCGCCTCGGCGCGGCAGATGGCGATGTACCTGTGCCGTGAACTGACCGACCTGACGCTGCCCAAGATCGGTACCACGTTCGGCAACCGTGACCACACCACGGTGATGCACGCGGCCAAGAAGATCCGTACCGAGATCGCCGAACGGCGCCAGACCTATGACCACGTGCAGGAGCTGTCCGCCCGGATCCGGGACCGTTCGCGGCGTTGACCCGGCCGCGCCCGACCCGGCGCATGGCCATCGAGCACCTGCCTGTCGGGCACGCCTCCAGCCATCGGTGCGCGGAACGGCGGCCGGCCCACCCCGCTGTGGCCGACCCGACTCCGCTTCCCGTGAGCCGGGGTCTTCCTGCCCGCCGCTGCCGCGGGGCAGGATCCTCCCGCGGCGCCGCCGACGCACGACACGCCCTGCGCGACACGCCGAGCACCAGGAAACTTCTTGCCGGTCGACGAGCATGCACATCGTGTGGACAACTGTGTGGATTGCTGGGGATGGTCCGGGGACAACCCAGTTGGCTATGCCACCGTCCCCAATCGCAGGGCCGGTCACCGTGAGTTGCCGGGCCCGCATCCCCAGGGCGCCACGCCCGCTGGACTGCCCCGACAGGGGGCGGTCCACACCATCCACAGCACCTACTGTTACTACTGTTTTCCCTCTCTGGGGAGAAGCACTTCAAGAGTTTGTGTGTGGACGCCGCGGCAGGAGGCGCAGGAAGGACCGCAGCAGGGGTGACGAGCGGCCGGAATTGGCCGTACGGTTGCACTCCGCAGCCCCCCGAGCCGTCATCACCGGCGACAGCAGTCGCCCACCGCACTTCCAGCTCCAGGCGGTCGAGCACTGCTCCACCGACCCGTTCCGTACCGCCCAGCACGACCGCCACCGCCCTGCCCCTCCCGCACCCGTCCAGCCGACCAACCCCGAGAAGTCGATCACGAACCACCGACAGTCGCCTCGACCAGCGCAGATGGTCCCGGCAGCAGATCGCCACCGTCCACGCCCGCCCCGCTCGCCCGGCAGTGCCGGTGACCCCAGGGGCACTTTTTCCGGAGGATCGATGAAGTTCCGTGTGGCCCGCGAGGATCTCGCCGACGCAGTCGCATGGGTGGCCCGGTCGCTACCCAGCCGGCCACCAGTGCCGGTTCTCGGCGGCATCCTGCTCGAGGTGACGGAGTCGACCCTGGTCGTCGCCGGGTTCGACTACGAGGTCTCCACCCGTGCCGAGGTGTCGGTCGATGCGGAATCCGGTGGGCGCGTGCTGGTCTCCGGTCGGTTGCTCGCCGAGATCACCAGGGCGTTGCCCAGCAAGCCGGTCGAACTGTGGGCGGACGGATCCCGTGTCGTCATCGTCGGCGGGTCGGCCCGGTTCACCCTGCCCACCATGCCGGTGGAGGACTACCCTGCCCTGCCGGCGATGCCCGCCTCGTCAGGGAAGGTGGATGCCGCCGCGTTCGCCGAGGCCGTCACGCAGACAGCGGTGGCGGCCGGACGCGACGACACCCTGCCCATGCTGACCGGCGTGCGGGTCGAGATCGAGGGCGAGAAGCTGACCCTGGCGGCCACCGACCGCTTCCGGTTGGCCGTCCGCGAGCTGTCCTGGACTCCGGACGCGCCCGACCTCTCCACCGCCGTCCTGGTTCCGGCCCGCACGCTGGCCGACGCGGCCAAGAGCCTCGGGGGATCGAACCAGGTCATCGTCGGTCTCGGTGACGGACTGCTCGGGCTCGAGGCTGGCGGTCGCCGCACCACCGTGCGCCTGCTGGACGTGGAGTTCGTCAAGTACCGATCGCTGCTGCCCAGCGAGCACACCACCACGGTGGACGTGCCCGTCGGGGAGTTCGGCGAGGCCATCAAACGGGTCGCGCTGGTCACCGACCGCGGCCACCATCTGCGGATGCAGGTCACCGACGGCGTGCTGACCCTGACTGCCGGTGGCGACGACGAGGGCCGCGCCGAGGAGGCGCTGGGGGTGGACGCGGACGGCGCCGAGCTGTTGATCGCCTTCAACCCGTCGTACCTGCTCGACGGCCTGGCGGTGCTCCACGCGGACAGCGTGCGGCTGGCTTTCACCACCCCGTCCCGACCGGCCCTGCTGCTGCCGCTGACCGGCAAGGACGACGAGCGGTCGGTCGACGCCGCCTACCGCTACCTGGTGATGCCCGCTCGCCTGCCCGGCTGACCAGCGGTGTACGTGCGGCACCTGTCGCTGCTGTCGTTCCGGTCCTGGACCAGCGCGGAGTGGCCGCTGCAGCCCGGGCCGAACGTGCTGCTGGGCCGCAACGGCGCCGGGAAGACGAATCTGGTGGAGGCACTGGGCTATCTGGCCACCTTGTCCTCGCACCGGGTCGCCGGTGACGCGCCCCTGGTACAGCGCGGCGCCGACCGCGCCATCGTGCGGGCCGCGGTCGTGTCGGAGGGGCGGGAGCTGCTGCTGGAGGTCGAGATCGCCTCCGGCAAGGCCAACCGGGCCCGGATCAACCGTGCTCCGGTCACCCGGGCGCGGGACATCCTCGGCGTCCTGCGGACGGTGCTCTTCGCGCCGGAGGACCTGGCGCTGGTGCGCGGCGATCCGGCCGAGCGCCGCCGATTCCTGGACGAGGTGCTCATCATGCGGACACCGCGGCTGGCCGGGACGAGGGCCGACTACGACCGGGTGCTCAAGCAGCGCAGCGCCCTGCTCAAGTCCGCCGGTCCGCGGCGTGCCCGCACCGGTGACCTGTCCACGCTCGATGTCTGGGACGAGCACCTCGCGGCCGCCGGCGCCGCTCTGCTGGCTGCGCGGCTCGACCTGGTGGACGAGATCACGCCGCACGTCGTCGCGGCGTATGCCGATCTGGCGCCGGCCTCCGAGCCGATCGACCTGGCCTACCGGTCCTCGCTGGGGGACGCCCTGCCGCCGGCCGGCCGGACCCAGGACGACCTCCGGGCGGCGCTGCTGGCCGAGATGGGCCGGCTCAGGACGCAGGAGCTGGAGCGCGGCGTCTGCCTTGTCGGCCCGCACCGCGACGATCTCGAACTGCGGCTCGGCGACGGCCCCGCCAAGGGGTACGCCTCGCACGGTGAGTCGTGGTCACTGGCACTATCACTGAAACTCGGTGGGTTTTCGCTGCTCAGATCGGACGGCGTCGACCCGGTGCTGGTGCTCGACGACGTGTTCGCCGAGTTGGACACCTCCCGCCGCGACCGTTTGGCCGAACTGGTCGCGGACGCCGACCAGGTGCTGATCACCGCCGCTGTACCGGGCGACGTGCCGCCGGCGCTGGCCGGTAGCCGGTATCTGGTCGCCGACGGAACGCTGGCGCCGTCCCTGTGATGCCCGCCGGGACGAAGTTGTGCACATTGCTGGGGACAGTCGTGTGCACAACTGCGCGGAGGTGTGGGCAAGGTGCGCCACCATCGACCCGAGGACGACAGGAGAGCAGATGACACCGCCGAACGGGGAATTCGAGAGCACCGACGTGACGGACGAGGACGACCGCGCCGGCCGTCCACGCAGCGGGTCGGATCTGGCCCGGGATGCGCTGGCGGCTGCTCGGGAGCAGAACGCCGCCCGCCGCCGCGCCGCCGGCCGAGCGGCCGAGGCGAATCCGAAGGGTCGGCGCGCCGGGTCCGCGGCGGCGCTGCGGCGCCGGCGCTGGTCAGGGTCGGGACCCGACGCGCGTGATCCGGCGCCGCTGGGTGCAACGCTCAAGCGGTGGCTCGGCGAGGCGGCATCGGGTGCCGACCTGACAAAGGCGACCGTGCTGGGCCGCTGGGCGGAGATCGTCGGGGCAGAGGTGGCCGATCATTGCGCACCGGTGAACCTGGTGGACGGGGAGCTGTTGCTGCGCGCCGAGTCGACGGCCTGGGCCACCCAGATCCGGATGCTTGCGCCGCAGATCGTCGCGAAGATCAACCGGGAGGTCGGTCACGGTTCGGTGCGACGCATTCGCGCGCAGGGTCCGACCAGTCCGTCCTGGCGGTTCGGTCCGCGGCACGTCTCCGGCCGCGGACCGCGCGACACCTACGGTTGAGCGAGACCGGATGTGTCTGTTCAGTCCCAGAGGAGCCGGCGTTCCCGCCGCCACGCCCGCCCGGACAGCATCCGGGCCGGGACGAGGTGGGGGAGCGCGTGACGCAGGCCTTCGGCCTGTGGTCCGTCCAGGTCGTCCAGGAGCCACCAGGCCCGGTGCGCGCTGGCCGGCAGCCGCCGGATCCGGGCATCCACCCGCCGCCAGTCCTGCACCGTCAGCGCCTGCGACCACGCCGGCAGCACCTCGTTCTCCCGATGTGTGACCTGCGGGTCGAGCACCACCTCCAGATCCAGCAACGCGCAACGCAGCTGCTCCCGGGCACGGTCGTCGTCCTGCCACCGCCGAGTCGCGGCCTGCACCCGGTCGATCACCCAGCCCAGCCGTCCGTGCTCCGCCACCGTCTCGTCGCGCAGGCCGGCGAGGTCGGGGCGCCGGCGGATCGCTGCCGGCCACACCAGCGCGTGTTCGACCCGGTGCTGCACCTCCAGCTCCGCCAGCAGGAACTGGACGTGTCGCCGCAACACCAGCCGACGGCGCTCATCGACCGGGTTGCGGAGCGTCTCGCCCAGACGGCGCAGGTCGCGCCGCAACGCCGACGCCACGGTCGCGGTGACCGCCGACGGCTGGACGGCGGAACTCACGCCGGCGGCTGCCGGTCCCGTCATGGCGCCCCCCGAGGTGAGCGGGACCGGTCCCGACCGCCACTGCCGCAGCGAGCGGGGGAGAGTAGGGCTGTCGGTGGTCATGGGTACTCCTGTGGTCGGCGTTGTCCGTATCGAGGGACAGGAGCACTGTCGTCGCCGTCTGATACAGATGACCAGGATCTGCCGAGGTGCCCGCCCGGGTGGTCCTCGCCGTTCGAGGCCTCGCTGGTGCCGATGTGCGGCGCCCGGCAGGGCCCTTCCGCCCACTTCACCCTCCGAGAGCGGCGCCAACGCCGTTACGGGCCTTTCAGGGCCTCCATTGGAGCCCTGTTGTCGGTCCGACCTAGTAAGATGGAGGGTGCACGAGGAAATCTGGTTCTCCAGCCGTCTGACGACGGACCGAACCGGCGCTACCCGCACGACGCAGTCCAGCACCACCCATGCAGCGGTCCCCCGCGGCCCCGGTCAGCGGGCGGTATCGGCACGCGCGGGTCCTGACAGAAAGAAGCGATGGCACCTGTGGCGAGCAAGAACGAGTACGGCGCAAAATCCATCACCGTCCTGGAGGGCCTCGAAGCCGTCCGGAAGCGCCCAGGGATGTACATCGGCGATACCGGTGTCACCGGTCTGCACCACTTGGTTCAGGAGGTCGTCGACAACTCCGTCGACGAAGCGATGGCCGGCTTCGCCGACACGGTGAAGGTGACGCTCCGGGCCGACGGCGGCGTCGAGGTGATCGACAACGGACGCGGGATCCCCGTCGAGATGCATCCGCAGCAGAAGAAGCCCACGGTCGAGGTCGTCATGACGATCCTGCACGCCGGCGGCAAGTTCGATTCCGACTCCTACGCGGTGTCCGGCGGCCTGCACGGCGTCGGCATCTCCGTGGTCAACGCGTTGTCCACCAAGCTGGAGGTGGAGATCCACCGTGACGGCTCGTCCTACCAGCAGACCTACACCCGGTCCAAGCCCGGCCCGCTGGTCACCACCGGCAAGTCCTCCCGCACCGGAACCACGATCGCCTTCTGGCCGGACGGCGACATCTTCGAGACGATCGATTTCTCGTTCGAGACCATCACCCGGCGCCTGCAGCAGATGGCGTTCCTCAACAAGGGCCTGACGATCATCCTGCGCGACGAGCGGGCCAAGCCCGACGACGACGGCAGCACCTCCGCCCCGATCGAGAAGACGTTCCACTACCCGGGCGGGCTGGTCGACTACGTCCGCCACCTCAACGCCTCGAAGGCGCCGGCGCACCCCACCGTCATCGGCTTCGAGTCCAAGGCGGAGACGATGGAGGTGGAGATCGCGATGCAGTGGAACGACTCCTACAACGAGTCGGTGCACTCCTTCGCCAACACGATCAACACCATCAACGGCGGCACCCACGAGGAAGGCTTTCGGTCCTCGCTGACCTGGGTGGTGAACAAGTATGCCAAGGACAAGAAGCTGCTCAAGGAGAAGGACGACGCGCTGTCCGGCGAGGACGTCCGCGAGGGGCTGGCCGCGATCATCTCGATCCGGCTGCGGGAGCCGCAGTTCGAGGGCCAGACCAAGGGCAAGCTCGGCAACACCGAAGCCAAGTCGTTCGTGCAGAAGGCATGCAACGAGTGGCTGACCGATTGGTTCGAGCGCAACCCGGGGGAGGCGAAGACGATCATCTCCAAGGCCATCTCGTCCTCCCAGGCACGGTCGGCGGCCCGGCGGGCGCGGGACATGGTGCGCCGCAAGGGCGCGCTGGAGATCGGCGGGCTGCCCGGCAAACTGGCGGACTGCCGCTCGACCGACCCGGCGTCCTCGGAGCTGTACATCGTGGAGGGCGACTCGGCCGGTGGCAGCGCCAAGTCCGGTCGGGACTCGATGTTCCAGGCGATCCTGCCGATCCGCGGCAAGATCATCAACGTGGAGAAGGCCCGCATCGACCGGGTGTTGAAGAACACCGAGGTCCAGTCGCTGATCACGGCGCTGGGCACCGGCATCCACGACGACTTCGACGTGAGCAAGTTGCGGTACCACAAGCTGATCCTGATGGCTGACGCCGACGTCGACGGCCAGCACATCCGCACCCTGCTGCTGACCCTGCTGTTCCGCTTCATGCGGCCGCTGGTCGAGGGCGGGTTCGTCTTCCTCGCCTGTCCGCCGCTGTACAAGTTGAAGTGGTCCCGCGGCGATCACGAATTCGCCTACTCCGACAAGGAGCGCGACGGGCTGATGGAGATCGGTCAGCAGGCCGGCCGCAAGCTGCCGAAGGACGACGGGGTCCAGCGCTACAAGGGCCTGGGCGAGATGGACGCGAAAGAGCTGTGGGAGACCACCATGGACCCGGCGCATCGGCTGCTGATGAAGGTCACGCTGGATGACGCTGCCACGGCAGACGAGCTGTTCTCCGTTCTGATGGGTGAGGACGTGGAAGCCCGCCGATCGTTCATCACCCGCAACGCCCGCGACGTCCGCTTCCTGGACTTCTAGAAGGTTCTGTCTCCCAACGGTTCCCAAGCCGTGAGGGATGCCCGGGCGGTTCGTACGCCGAATCGCCCGGTCAAGGGCCCCGTTGCTTTGTGCACACTAACCATCCACATGTGGACACCGCTTACACCCATTCGGTGGGTACTGAACTGGAAGGCCAAAACAAGTGACAGGCCCAACTGGCCCCACGGTCCCGCCGGCGGATCACGACCGCACCGAGCCGGTCGACATCGAACAGGAAATGCAGCGGTCGTTCATCGACTACGCGATGAGCGTCATCGTGTCCCGGGCGTTGCCCGACGTCCGCGACGGCCTGAAGCCGGTGCACCGCCGGGTGCTCTACGGCATGTACGACTCAGGTTTCCGGCCCGATCGCGGCCGGGTCAAGTCCTCCCGCGTGGTCGGCGACGTGATGGGCAACTACCACCCGCACGGCGACAGCTCCATCTACGACACCGTCGTCCGGATGTCGCAGCCGTGGTCGCTGCGCTACCCGCTGATCGACGGCCAGGGCAACTTCGGCTCACCCGGCAACGACCCGGCCGCCGCCATGCGGTACACCGAGTGTCGGATGGCGCCGCTGGCCATGCAGATGCTCGCGGGCATCGACGAGAACACCGTCGATACCATCCCCAACTACGACAACAAGACGACCGAGCCCACCGTCCTACCGGCCCGCATCCCGAACCTGCTGGTCAACGGGTCGTCGGGCATCGCCGTCGGCATGGCGACCAACATCCCGCCGCACAACCTGCGGGAGGTCGCCGCGGCGGTCATCTGGTACCTCGAGCACGCCGACGCCACGCCGGAGGAGCTGCTCGAGGCGGCGATGGAGCGGGTCACCGGACCCGACTTCCCGACCGGCGCACTGATCGTCGGCCGCGACGGCATCTCCGACGCCTACCGCACCGGGCGCGGCTCGATCCGGATGCGCGCCGTCGTGGACACCGACGAGGACGCCAAGGGCCGCACCATCCTGGTGGTCTCCGAGCTGCCGTACCAGGTCAACCCCGACAACCTCGTCGAGTCGATCGCGCAGCTGCACAAGGACGGCCGGATCACCGGCGTCGCCGACATCGCGGACGAGTCCAGCGACCGCGTCGGCATGCGCATCGTGATCACCCTCAAGCGCGACTCCGTGGCGAAGGTGGTGCTGGCGAACCTGTTCAAGCACACGTCGCTGCAGACCTCGTTCGGCGCCAACATGCTGGCCATCGTCGACGGTGTTCCGCGCACGCTGCGGCTGGATCAGATGATCCACTACTACGTCGAGCACCAGATCGAGGTCATCACCCGGCGCACGCAGTACCGGTTGGACCGCGCGGAGGAGCGCGCCCACATCCTGCGCGGCTACGTCAAGGCGCTGGACGCCCTCGACGAGGTGATCGCGCTGATCCGACGGTCGGCGACCGTCGAGGTGGCCCGCGAAGGTCTGATCGAGCTGCTGGAGATCGACACCATCCAGGCGAACGCGATCCTGGAGATGCAGTTGCGTCGACTGGCTGCCCTGGAGCGCCAGAAGATCATCGACGAACTGGCCGAGATCGAGCTGATCATCGCCGACCTGCAGGCCATCCTGGCCAGTGACGACCGGAAACGGCAGATCATCATCGCCGAGTTGGGCGAGACGGTCGACAAGTACGGCGACGACCGCCGCACGCGGGTGGTGCCCTACGACGGCGACGTGTCGATTGAGGACCTGATCGCCGTCGAGGACGTGGTCGTCACCATCACCCGCACCGGCTATGCCAAGCGCACCAAGACGGACCTCTACCGGGCGCAGAAGCGGGGCGGCAAGGGCGTGCAGGGCGCGGCGCTGAAGCAGGACGACATCGTCGCCCACTTCTTCGTCTGCTCCACGCACGACTGGATCCTGTTCTTCACCAACAAGGGGCGGGTGTACCGCGCGAAGGCCTACGAGCTGCCGGAGGCCAACCGCACCGCCCGCGGCCAGCACGTGGCGAACCTTCTCGCGTTCCAGCCGGACGAGAAGATCGCCCAGGTCATCCAGATCCGCAACTACGAGGTGGCGCCCTATCTGGTGCTGGCCACCAAGGGCGGCCTGGTCAAGAAGAGCGAGTTGACCGCGTTCGACTCGAACCGTTCCGGCGGGATCCTCGCGGTCAACCTGCGCGACGACGACGAACTGGTCGGCGCCGTGCTGTGCTCCTCGGACGACGACCTGCTGCTGATCTCGGCCGAAGGGCAGTCGATCCGCTTCCATGCCACGGACGAGGCGCTCCGGCCGATGGGCCGCGCCACCTCCGGCGTGCTGGGCATGCGGTTCAACTCCGGCGACGAGCTCCTGTCGATGGACGTCGCCCGCGAGGGCATGTACGTGCTGGTGTCCACCGCGCGCGGGTACGCCAAGCGGACGTCGATGGACGAGTACCCGGTGCAGGGCCGCGGCGGGAAGGGCGTGCTGACGATCCAGTACGACCGCCGGCGAGGCAAGCTGGTCGGCGCGCTGATCGTCGATCTGGACGCCGAGGTCTACGCGATCACCTCCGGTGGCGGCGTGATCCGCACCACCGCGAAGGAGGTCCGCAAGGCGAAGCGCCAGACGATGGGCGTCCGGTTGATGAACCTGTCCGAGGGTGACAGCCTGGTTGCCATTGCGCGGAACGCCGATGCCGGAGACGATGCGTTGACCGACGCAGTTGCCGGGGCGGCTGCTGCAACCTCGACTCCGGTTCCCGCGTCCTCGAACGGTGCGGTTCCGTCAGCGGACACGTCCGTCCCTGATGCGGACCCAGCCGAGGACGAGGCGGCCGGTCTGGATGCGCTCGACCCGGATGCTCTCGACGAGGGCGACGACACTGACGGAGGTACGGAGTGACGACTCCGCGCACGACACCCGCGGGCGGCCCGGCGCAGTTCAGCAGCGCCGCCGCTCCCGCGAGGCCGGCCGGTTCCACTCCGGCCGGGCCTGTGGGATCCAACGGCGGCGGCCCGGCTCCCGCGGCGCTCGACCGCGGCTCGTCGGGCTCCGGCGGTGCTGCCGCTCCACGGAAGGTGAAGCCGCAGCGGAGGCCACCGCGTCTCGCGTCGCTCCAGCTCAAGCGGGTCGACCCGTGGACGGTCCTCAAGATCAGCCTGATCGTGGCCATCGTGATGTTCTTCGTCTGGATGATCGCGATCGGCGTGCTGTACCTGTCGCTCGGTTCGATGGACGTCTGGACCAAGATCAACACGACCTACGAGGGTCTGGTGTCCAGCGACAGCACCACCGGCACCACCGGACCGCTCATCACCCCGAGCGGCGTGTTCATCGTGGCCGGGGTGATCGGCGCCATCAACATCGTGCTGTTCACCGCCCTCTCCACCATTGCTGCGTTCGTCTACAACGCCGCCGCGGGGATGTCGGGCGGCGTGGAGATCACGCTGGGCGAGCGGGACTGACCGTTGCCCGGCGGTAGCTGACGTCGGGCGCGGGGCGGCATTACCGAGCTGTTACGGCCCCTGAGTGGGCTGGGCACCATGAGCCGATTCGTCCGAATCATCGCTGTTGCCCTGACTCTCGGGAGCGGGGTGCTGATCACCGCCTGCGGCGGCACACCCGCCCCTGGCCCGTCCGCCCAGCAGCTCCAAGCGGAGATCACGTCGCTGGCCGGCGCCGACTCGACCGACTCGAGCACTGCTGTGCCGACCAGCGGCGCTGCGGTCGTCGCGAAGGATCCGTGCCAGCTGCTGACCAAGGCCGACGTGCAGCCGTTCTTCACCGTCCCGGTGGTCAACGAGCTGCCGGAGGTCTACAACACCGCCACCACGAAGGGCTGCGCCTTCTCGGCGGCCGGCGCCATCGCCACCACGCTATCCATCAAGGTGGTGGTCGGCGACGACGCGCAGACCATGGAGCTGCTGCAGAAGTCGGACACGCAGGAGGTGACCTTCTCCGGCGTCGGTGTCACCGCCCAACATCCGCACGGCAGCACCGAGTTCTCGGCCCAAGAGGGCACGGAGGCCAGCCCGATGTACTGCGCGGTGAGCACCACCGGGTGGAAGGAGCTGGCCGGCAAGAAGGATCTGGCCGACGTCACCACCATTCCCGACGCGACCGCCACCACCATCGCGCAGCAGTACGGGACGCTCTGCAACAAGCTGTTCGGTTCCGGCGACGCGACGCCCACCATGACGGTCGCAGCACCGGTGGTGTCCGCCAGCGCTCCCTACACCGGCACCGTGCTGGCCACGGTCAGCACCATCGGCGCCGGCTTCCCGCTGCCGGCCGGCGTGGATTGCAGCGGCACGAACACCACCACCGACAGTGAAGGCACAGTCACCTGCGACACCACCGTCGCCGACGGTCCAGCGGTGTACCAGTACTACCTGACCACCCTGCCCGCCAAGGGCTACACCTTCCACCACGAGGGTGAATCGGGCAGCGGTGCTCAGATCGTGGCGAATCTGTTGTTCAGCGGCAACGGCCTGGGCGGCTTCTCCTCTGTCGCCATCACCGGCAAGAACCTGTCGATCATGCTGCAAAAGGACTAAGCCATGCCCTTCGCGTGCTTCCCGGTGGGATCCGGTATCCCGAGTACCACGACGGCGACAGCCGCAGCCGCCCCGACGGGCAACGCAAAGGCCGCCGCGGCGCTGGTGAGCAGTGGATGGGCCAACGACGGCGGAGTAGGTCGCGCCCCGCGGCGCCGCAGCTCGGCCGCCGTCGCCAGCAGCGCCGACAGGTCTGTGGAATCGGCGTAGTCGGCGGCCACCAGCGCTGCGGTCTCCAAACACAGCGCCATCGGGTGCTGATAGGTGAGTGCCGTGGCCGCCTCGATGGCCGACCTCGTCCGCTCGGCGGCCTCGTCCACCCGTCCGGCGGCCAGCAGCGACCGCGCCAGCAGACACCGGATCAGCGGCAGCTCCCGCTCGACGCCCAGCTCGGTGGCCTCGCGATCCGCAGTCAGTCCGGACTCGATGGCCGTTTCGATGTCGCCGGCGGCCATCGCCAGGCCGGTGGCGGCGGAGAGCAACACCACTCTGGCGATGCGACGGCCGTCGGGATGCAGCCGCCAGCCCTCGGCGAGCAATGCCCGGGCCCGTGCGAACGCGCCGACCTGCCAGCAGATCATCACCGCCGTGGGTAGCGCGGCGGCGAGCTGCTCGGGGGCGGCGTGGGCTCTGCAGTAGTTGATCGCGTCGGTGGCATAGTCGGCGGCCGTCGGATCGCCCCGCTCACCCAGCACGGCCCCGACACCCATCGCCGCTCCGACGTAGAGGTTCGGCTCGCCGAGGCGCTCGGCGATCACCACGGAGTCCTTGACGTAGGTGACGGCCTCCGCACCCCGATCCAGATCGTCGGCAAGGCCGCCGAGGTAGATCAGCGCCCGGGCAGCGAAATCCTCGTGCTCGCCCCGTAGCTGGCGGGCCGCTCGATCCAGGGTCGGCAACGCTGCCTCGGCATCGCCGGCCCAGTAGCTCAGGTAGCCATACGCGAACTCGGCCAAGCCCGTCCACGGCGATTCCACCGACCCGTCGAGCAGGCGGGAGAACCAGAAGCGCCCCTCCGACACGTTGGTTGCCGCCCAGTAGCGGTGCAGCCGGAACGCCAGTTCCAGCCCGGAGTCGCGGGAGGCACGGCCTTCAACAGCGGCCGCCAGCAGTGACCGGACGCTGCCCATCACCTCAGTCACCGCCTCGGTGAACGACCCGGGCGGTGCCTTGGCATCCGCGGGCAGCAGGTTCCGGACCGCGCCCGCGAGCCGGCTGAAGGTGCTGTGCTGCTCCGCCTCCGTCAGGCGGGCAGCAGCGAAGCGCCGGATGTCGTCGTCCTGCCGGTAGCGCCAGCGCGGGCCGGACCGGTCGACGGCCAGCAGACCTCGGTCGGCCAGTTCACGCAGGATGCGGATGACCCGGATCGGCGCCAGCACCTCGTCGGACACGACGCTGCGGATCAGTGGCAGGCTGACCGCGCCGCCGAGGACGGTGCAGCGCCGCAGCACGGCGGCCTCGTCGGCGGCCAGCAGTCGGTAGCTGGAGTCGAGGACGGCGTCGAGTTGGTCACCACTGGTGTCGGCGAGCAGGTCGAGAAGGTCCGCGGGCGAGACGACGGTCAGCTGCGCGGCAACCAGTTCGAGAGCGAGCGGCAGGCCGGCGCAGCGCTGGCAGAGAGCGGCGATGAGCGTCGGGTCGCTGGTGAGGTCGAGTTCGCCGCCCGCCTCGCTCACCCGCTTGACGAGCAGCTGGAGCTGATCACTGGCGACGAGCTGACCGGCGCCGGCCACGGCTGGCAGTGGGTCGACGTGGATGTTCTGCTCGCCGTCCAGGCCGAGGGCCGAGCGGCTGGTGGCCAGCACGGTCAGCTGCGGGCAGCCGGCCAGCAGCGCGCCCACCAGCGACGCGACCCCGTCGAGCACCTGCTCGCAGCCATCCACCACCAGCACGGTCCGGCCCAGCGGAGCAAGGTGTGCGATCAAGGCGGCGGCTGGGTCGGCGTCGCCGAGGCGCAGGCCGAGTTCGAGGGCCACCTCGGACGCGACCAGCTCCTGGTCGGGGGTGGTCAGGTCGACCCAGTACGGCTGCAGGGCTGTGCTGCCGGTCAGGGCCAGCCGCGATTTGCCCACGCCGCCGCGGCCGGTGACGGTGACCAGGCCAGGGGTGGTGAGGGCGCGGGTGAGCTGCGCGAGTTCGGCCGTCCGGCCGACGAACGCCCCTCGTGGCGCGGGCGGTCGGGAGCGGACCAGCGGCGCTTCCGTGGTCAACGCCTGGAGGTAGACCGCGACGGTGTCGCTGCTCGGGTCGACACCGAGCTGCTCGGCGAGGATGGCCCGGCACCGCTCGTAGGCCTGCACCGCGCCGGCCCGGTCGCCGGCGCGGTCGAGCGCACCGATCAACGTGCGGTGTGCCCGCTCGTCCAGCGGCCGTTCGTCGAGCAGCCCGCGGGCGGCCGCCAGCGCCCGGTGGTGCTCGCCCAGCGAGCCCGCCGCCAGCACCACCAACTCGACCGCGCGCGACCGCAGCTGGTCGATCGACTCCCGGTACGGCCGCAGCCATTCGCCGTCCTCAGCCGGAAGCAGATTCTCGCCGCGCAGCTCTACGGCTCGCTCCGCCAGCCGGAGCGTCGTCTCCGGGGCGGTCTCGCTCTCGGCAGTGATGAGTTCTGCCGCGGCTTGCCGGAGGTCCGTGGTCGCCCCGCCGGCGAGCGCGTACCCCGCCGGGACGGTGACGACCAGACGCTGATCGCCCAGTTCGAGCGGGGTGAGGGCGGTGCGCAGCGCCCGGATGACACCGCGCAGTGCGGGCTGCCAGGTCGGCGGCGGCTGCTGCCCCCAGACGATGGCGGCGAGCCGTTCAGCCGGGATCGGATGGTCGGTCAACGCCAATGCGACGAGAGCGACGCGTGCTCGTCGGCCGCCCAACGCCAGGCCGGACAGGTGCCGGTCACCGTTGTGCACCGACACCGCACCCAGCACGTCGACCCGCACCTCGGGAGTGTAGAAGGGGTTGGCTGTGGTCGCTCGAGCGGCGCCGCGGCGGTCCCGAGGATTTGAAGCCGGTCGCGCGGGTGCGGTAGTCTCAACCGTCGCGGCGCCTTCGAGTGCAGGTACTCGGATCGGCGCCGTGAGTGATGTGTGAGGGCCTGTAGCTCAGGCGGTTAGAGCGCTTCCCTGATAAGGAAGAGGTCGGAGGTTCAAGTCCTCCCAGGCCCACGTAGTCCCGGACCCACCGATGTGGTGGATCGCCCGCAGAACTGGAAGGACGGCGCCGTGTTGAAGAAGCTCCTGTTCCTGGCCGCCCTTGCCGGCGGCGCCTACGCGATGGTCAAGAAGCGTCAGGAAGCCGCCGCTGCGGAAGCCGCGCTGTGGGACGAAGCCACCGGCAAGACGGCCAGCGCGCCTGCTCCCGTCGCGCCCGCCTTTCCCACCCCCTGATCTCCGGCCGCTCAGCCCACTGATAGAGCGGCCGTCCGGGGACGTAGCTCAATTGGCAGAGCACCGCCTTTGCAAGGCGGGGGTTAGGGGTTCGATTCCCCTCGTCTCCAC
>CAXTBG010000057.1:0-31876 GCA_964242105.1 uncultured Nakamurella sp.
ACTACCAGATCGCCCGCTGCTACCGGGACGAGGACTTCCGCGCCGACCGGCAGCCCGAGTTCACCCAGCTCGACATCGAGATGTCGTTCGTCGACCAGGACGACGTGATCGCCCTCGCCGAGCAGGTGGTGAGCGCACTGTGGAGACTGGTCGGCCACGAGATCGTCACCCCCATCAGGCGGATGACCTTCCGCGAGGCGATGGACCGCTACGGCTCGGACAAGCCCGACCTGCGGTACACCGGCGAGCTCACCGAGCTGACCGGGTACTTCAAGGACACCCCGTTCCGGGTCTTCCAGGCGCCCTACGTCGGCGCCGTGGTGCAACCCGGCGGCGCGAGCACACCCCGCCGCGGCTTCGACGCCTGGCAGGACTGGGCCAAGCAGCGCGGCGCCAAGGGGCTGGCCTACGTCACCGTTGCTGACGATGGCACCCTCGGTGGCCCGGTCGCCAAGAACATCTCCGAGGCCGAGCGGGACGGCCTGGTGCAGGCGGTCGGCGCTGCCCCCGGTGACGCCATCTTCTTCGGCGCCGGCACCCGCCGGGTCACCCAGGAACTGCTCGGCGCCGCCCGGCTGGAGATCGCCCGCCGCGGCGGGCTGATCGACGCCGCCGCCTGGGAGTTCGTCTGGGTCGTCGACGCGCCGCTGTTCGAGCTGGTCGCGGAGTCGAGCGACGACGCAGCCACGGCCGTCGGCGGTGCGAACAGCACCTGGACCGCGGTGCACCACGCGTTCACCTCGCCCCGGCCGGAGTTCACCGACACCTTCGACACCGATCCGGGGGCCGCCCTGGCCTACGCCTACGACATCGTCTGCAACGGCAACGAGATCGGCGGCGGGTCCATCCGTATCCACCGGCAGGACATCCAGCAGCGGGTGTTCGCCGTGATGGGCCTGTCCGAGGCCGACGCGCGGGAGAAGTTCGGCTTCCTGCTCGACGCCTTCTCCTTCGGCGCCCCGCCGCACGGCGGCATCGCGTTCGGCTGGGACCGCATCGTCATGCTGCTGGCCGGTGCCGACTCCATCCGCGAGGTGATCGCGTTCCCCAAGTCCGGCGGCGGCTACGACCCGCTGACGGCCGCCCCGGCGCCGATCACCGCCGCGCAGCGGCGGGAGGCCGGGGTGGACGCGGTGCCGGCCAGACCGAAGACCGACCAGCCGCGTACGGCCTGACCCGGGGCGTGGGCATCGAGGCGACGGCGCGGTACCGGTGACGACCGCGACGACCGGCACGTGGACCGGAACGGAGTCGCTGCTCGGCCGGTACCTCGGCCGGAACATGGCCTTTCCGGCCGCCGGGGCGTCGGCCGCCCGACGGTACGACGAGCTGACCGGCGTCTCCGGCGGACTGCTGCCCGGATGGGCCGACCTGGCGGTCGGGTTGGACGCCGTCGGCGCCGACGGGCTGCCCGCGCTCAGCGCGCTGGTCGACCGGCTGCTCGCCGACGACGGCGTCACCTACACGCCGGTCAGCCCCGGTCGGTCCAGCACCGTGCCGCCGCAGCGGTGGCAGCTGGATCCGGTGCCGCTGCTGGTCGAGCCCGCCGAATGGACGCGGCTGGAGGCCGGGCTGCTGCAGCGCTCGGCGCTGCTGGACGCGCTGCTCACCGACCTGTACTCCACGCGCTCGGTCATCACCCGCGGCGTGCTGCCGGCGGAGCTGGTGTTCGGGCACGAGCACTACCTTCGGCAGGCGCACGGCATCACCATTCCCGGTGCGCATCAACTCTTCTTCCACGCGGTGGACGTCGACCGCCGCTCCGACGGCACCTTCGAGGCCCTCGGCGACCGGACCCAGGCGCCCTCGGGGGCCGGCTACGCCATGGCCGACCGCCGGGTGATGGCCAGGGTGCTGCCCGAGCTGTTCCGCCGCAGCGCCCCCCGCGGGCTCGGGCACTTCTTCCACAGCGTCCTGGGGTCGCTGCACGCGGTGGCACCGGGCGGCGCGGACGCGCCGCGGGTGGTCGTGCTCAGCCCCGGCACGCACTCCGAAACGGCCTTCGACCAGGCGTACCTGGCCTCGCTGCTCGGCCTGCCGCTGGTGGAGAGCGCGGATCTGACCGTCCGCGGCGGACGGCTGCTGATGCGGGCCCTCGGCCGCTACGAGCCGGTCGACGTGGTGGTCCGCCGGGTGGACGCCGCCTGGTCCGACCCGCTCGACCTGCGGCCGGACTCGCAGCTTGGCGTGGTCGGGCTGACCGAGGCGTGCCGCCGCGGCACTGTCACGGTCGTCAACACCCTGGGCAGCGGCGTGCTGGAGAACCCGGGGCTGGTGCCGTATCTGCCCGCTCTCGCCCGCGAACTGCTGGGCGAGGACCTGAAACTCCCGTCGGTACCCACCTTCTGGTGCGGATCGCCGGCGGGCCGCTCGCACGTGCTGGCACGCCTCGACGAGATGGTGCTGCGCCCCACGGGATCCGGTGACTCGGTCGTTCCCGCATTGCTGTCGGCGGCCGAGAAAGCGACCTGGCGGCAACGAGTTTCCGCCGAACCGACGAAGTGGGTGGGCCAGCAACGGGCCACGTTCTCCGAGGCGCCGGTGGTCGACGGCGACGCGCTGGCCGCGGCCCGGGTCGGCATGCGCCTGTTCACCGTCGCCCACCAGTCCGGCTACGTCGCCATGACCGGTGGGCTCGGCCGGATCGTCGCCGACAGCGGGATGCCGGGGCCGGCCGCCGCGCGGGAGAGCGTGCCCAGTGGGCCGTCGATCGCCAAGGACGTCTGGATCCGCTCACTGCGGACCGAGACGTCCCCTGCCACCGCACGTCTGGACCTACCCGACTCCGAACCCCTGGTGGCGCCGGTCGGCATGGCGGCCGCGGCGTCGCCCCGCGTGCTGGAGGACCTGTTCTGGCTGGGCCGCTACGCCGAACGTACCGAGGATCTGACCCGGCTGCTGATCACCGAGCGGGAACTGGCCGACACCTACCGGTTCCGGCCGTACGACGCGGGCGCCGGGTCGGTGCCTGTGCTGACCTCGGCGGTCGGTGCGGTGTCGGCGGCGTATCCGGCTCTGCCGCAGGGGTCGGACCCGGTGACCGGCATGCGCCGCGTGGTCCTGGACGCCGCCACCGCCGGCACGGTCGCGCAGTCACTGGCCGGTCTGCAGGAGACGGCGCGGGCGGTGCGGGACCAGCTGTCGAACGACACCTGGATGGTCCTGGCGGGGGTGGACCGGGCGCTGGCCGAACTCGCCGCCGCGCCCGACGACGCCGGCGCGGTGCTGCAGTCCACCCATGCGGCGATCCTCTCGGGCATGCTCGCGCTGTCCGGGCTGGCCAGCGAGAACATGGTCCGCGACCCCGGCTGGCGGCTGATGGACACCGGCCGCAGGCTGGAGCGGGGACAGCAACTCGCGGCGCTGCTGGGCTCGACGCTGACCCGTCGGCACGAGGCCGAGGTGGAGTCGATCGTCATCGAGTCGGTGCTGGCGGTCGCCGAATCGGGCCTGACCTACCGCCGCCGCTACCGCGGGAAGGTGCAGGTCGGCACCGTGCTGGAGCTGCTGCTGCTGGATCCGGGCAACCCGCGCTCGCTGGCCTACCAGGTGCAGGCGATCGCCGACAACCTCCGGCAGCTGCCCGACGCGTCGGGCACCAGTCGTCCGGAACGGCTGACCGAGGAGCTGGCGGCGACGCTGCGGCGGGCCCGGCCCGCCGAGATGGACGACGTCGACGCCGACGGGCACCGCCCGGAGCTCGCCGGGTTCCTGACGGCGGTGCACGACGCGCTGCGCACCCTGGCCGATGCCATTGCCACGGTCCACTTCTGGCGGTCACGCCCGATGCTGGCGCTGGGCCAGCAAGGCCCGGAGCTCGGGCGATGACCAGCGCGCGGTACCGCATCGAGCACCGGACCGCCTACCGCTACGCCGACAGCGTGTCGGCCTCCTACGGGCGCGGCCACCTGCGGCCGCGCGACCTGCCGTGGCAGAGCTGCCAGGAGCACAGCCTGGTCGTGGAGCCGGCGCCGTCCGACGCCGCCGAGTCCACCGACGTCTACGGCAACGTGCACCACTACTTCCACGTCACCACCTCGCACACCGAACTGACCGTCACCGGGGTGTCGGTCGTGGACGTGCGCCGGCCGGACATCGACAAGGTCGCCGCGGCGCAGCCCTGGGAGGAGTCGCGGGTGGGCCCCGCGGAGGGTGAGCAGGTGGAGTTCCTGCTGGCCTCGCCGTACGTCCAGATCACCGACGAGGTGCACGCCTACGCCGCGACCAGCTTCCAGCCTGGCCGGCCGGCGCTGGAGGCGGCCCGAGACCTGGTGCGCCGCATCCACAGCGACTTCACCTACACCTCGGGCGCCACCAAGGTCGGCACCCCGGTGCCGCAGGTGCTGGCCAGCCGGACCGGTGTGTGCCAGGACTTCGCCCACCTGATCGTCGCCTGTGCGCGGTCGCATGGAGTCCCGGCCCGCTACGTGTCCGGCTACCTGTGCACCGCGCCGCCGCCGGGGCGTCCGCGGATGGTCGGCGTCGACGCCAGCCACGCCTGGGCCGCGCTGCGGCTGCCCGGCGGGCAGTGGCTCGCCGTCGACCCGACCAACGACACGCTCGCCGACGAGCGGTACACGACGGTGGCCTGGGGACGCGACTACGGCGACGTGCCGCCGCTGCGCGGGGTGATCTTCACCGAGGCCAGGTCGAGCACGATGCACGTCGCCGTGGACGTCGCGCCGCTGCCGTCGCCGTGATGCCCGCCCTTCTCACCGGGCCCAGGTGAGATCGAGCACCCTGTCGCGGCCGCCGCCCATCGAGTGCTTCCGCCGTCCGGATCACCGGGCGGAGTGCCGCAGAATGCTGGGCAGTGGTCCGACCACGCGAGAGACCGTGGGAATCGTTTCGAGGAGCCAGCATGTGCGCCAGTTGTGGCATCGCCACCCACGTTCCGGATTCGGTAGCGGTGAACGCCACCGAGCCCGCGGCTGCGGGCGCGGCCGCACCGCTGCCGACTGCTGAGCCAGCGCCTGCGGTCCGCAAGTTCGCCGCCCTGCGCAATCGGGACTGCCGTCCATACCTGTTCGGCGCAGCGTTGGCGATGATGGCCGACAACATCGAGCACGTCATCACCTACTGGGTGCTGTGGGAGAAGTTCCACTCCCCGGCGCTGGCCGGTTTCGAGGTGATCAGCCACTGGGTGCCGTTCCTGCTGTTCTCGGTGTACTTCGGTGGGTTGGCCGACCGGCACGACTGCCGACGTCTCATCCAGGCCGCGCAGGGGCTGTTCATGGCCGTGTCGGTGGCGTGGGGAGTGCTGTTCCTGACCGGTTCACTGCACGTCTGGGAGGCGTGCGTGCTGTTGGTGCTGCACGGATGCGCCGGATCGCTGTGGGGCCCGGGCGAGCAACTGATGCTGCACGACTTCGTCGGGCACGACGAGTTGCCCAGCGCCGTCCGCCTCAACGCCACGTTCCGCAGTCTCGGTGTGCTGTTCGGCCCCGTCGTCGGGTCGGCGTTGCTGCTGGGCCTCGGGCCGACCGCGGGCATCTTCGTCAACGTCGCGTTCTACCTGCCGTTGACCCTGTTCCTGTTCCGGACGACCTTCACCGGGCACACCCGTGACGGGATCGTCCCGCGGGTCCGGGTGGGCCTGATCAGTTCGCTGCGGGTGTTCCGGGAGATCCGCAGCGACCACACCATGGTCAGCATGATCGTGCTGGCCGGCCTGGCGTCCTTCTTCGTCGGGGCGTCGATCCAGTCGTCCATGCCGATCTTCGCCGGTGACCTGAGCGCCGGGTCGTCGGGCCTGGCCTACGGTGTGCTGCTGTTCGCCAACGGCGTCGGTGGCGTCATCGGTGGTGTGCTGCTGGAGGCGACGGGGCGGATCAGGCCGACTGTCCGGGCGGCGGTGGTCAGCACCGGCATCTACGCGGTGACCACGCTGTACTTCGCCGTGACCTCCTCCTACGTGCTGGCGCTGGTGATGCTGCTGGTGGGCGGCGCGGCCAACCTCGCGTCCATGTCGATCGGCCAGACCGTGGTGCAACTGCTGGCTCCACCGGGCGAGCGGGGCCAAGTGCTGGGCGTCTACGGGGTGTCGGCCAACGGCCTGCGTGCCGGGAGTGGTTTCACGGTGGGCCTGCTGGGAGCGGCAGTCGGAGTCCACTGGTCGCTGGGGCTGAGTGCCGGGGCGTTGTGCGTGGGCACCGCAGCGGCGGGCTGGTACGCGCTGCGCGGGCGGAGTACCGCAAGCCGGCGGCGGTGAGGGCACCCGTCGCGGTGCAAACCATCAGGATGAAGAGGACCCGCAGCCCAGTCGATGTCTCGGCGCCGTGCCGTTGCAACCAAGTCTGCCGCGTGTCCGTCCTGGCTGTGGTCGAAGGGCCGTCAATCGCCTGGAGGAAGCAGTGTCCAATCGTGGTCTAGTGCCGTCCGTCGGGTTGCTGTTGTCGGTCGCCATCGCGGGCTGCACGCACTCCGGGAACGCGGCGACCACCTCCTCGGTGACGAGCCCGGCGGTGTCGGATCGCCCGCTGGTCGGGACCCGGTGGCAACTTGATGCCTCCAAGGCGACCCTGTCCATCTCGGGCTCGGAGCTCAGCGCGACCAACGGGTGTCAGTCCCTCGAGGCCACGGTCACGGTGGAACCGACGTCGCTGGGCCTCGTCGGGTCCCGCTTGTCTGCCGGGCCGTTCTGTCCGACGCCCGACGAGCCGGGCCAGGCCGTGTTCCAGGTGCTAGCGACGTCTCCGGTGTCCTGGCAGGTGCACGGTGACCGGCTGACGATCACCGACCTCGGTGGACATGCGCTGAACTACCACGCCGGCTGAGCAGGGCCGCTGAGGAGGGTGCCGTGGGTGGGCGGCCCCGTTTTCCGCGATCTGGTCGTGACGTTGCGCTCGTTTGCCCGTCTCTCCGCGGGGAAAGGCGCCGCTCAGGTCGGGACCGCAACGCCCGCCCCGTTACTGTGTCCGGCTGGGAGCGCGCGCGAGGGCCGGCGCCGGAGAGAGATGGTGTTCGACATGCGCGATTTCCTGTGTCCGCACTGTGGTCAGCGGCTGGCGTTCGAGAACTCGCTGTGCCTGAACTGCGGCAGCATCCTGGGTTTCGACCTGGACGCCCGCGACTTCGTGGTCGTCGGCAAGGACGGCATGACCACCGAGTCGCAGCCGCGGACGCAGTGCGCGAACCTGAACCTGGCGGCGTGCAACTGGCTGGCGCCGGGTGCCGGACAGTACTGCCGGTCCTGCTCGCTGACCCGGACCCGGCCGGCCGACCAGGACCTGGTCGCGCTGCCCGAGTTCGCGGCCGCCGAGGCCGCCAAGCGGCGGCTGGTGATGGAGCTGTCGGAGCTGGGCCTGCCGATCACCGACCGCCTGCAGGACCCGGCGGCCGGGCTGTGCTTCGACCTGTTGTCCAGCGAGCACGAACAGGTGATGACGGGCCATGACAACGGCGTCATCACACTGGATCTGGCCGAGAGCGACGACGTCCACCGGGAGCAGTTGCGGGTCTCCATGGACGAGCCCTACCGCACCCTGCTCGGCCATTTCCGTCACGAGATCGGCCACTACTACTTCACCGTGCTGGCCGAGCAGGGCCCGGCGCGCGCGCAGTTCGAGCAGCTGTTCGGCGACCCCGACTCGGACTACCAGGCCGCCCTGGACCGGCACTACTCGCAAGGCGCGCCCGATGGCTGGCGTGACGACTACGTCTCGTCCTACGCCACCATGCACCCGGCCGAGGACTGGGCCGAGACGTTCGCCCACTACCTGCACATCCGCGACACCATCGACACCGCAGCGGCTTTCAGTTTCGCCCCGGCCGGCGCGACGCTGGACCGCCCGCTCGCCGGCGACACCGGCTTCGACCACATCATCGAGCTGTGGCTGCCGCTTTCCTGGTCGCTGAACATGGTCAACCGGTCGATGGGGCACAGCGATCTGTACCCGTTCGTGCTGCAGCCCCCCGTGCTGCAGAAGATGCGGCTGGTGCACCATCTGGTCGCAGCGACCTGATCGACCTCGGTGGAACGCGTCCGCGGACGCATTTCCGGGCGCCGGGTGAGCCGACGCGGGGCTACGACCTGGTGTCCAGCCCGGGCCCGACCAGATCGTCGAGGTTGTCGACGACGTCGGTCAACGTGGTGTGGACGTCCTGCAGGAACTGCTCGAACTGGGCCAGCAGCTCTGGCGGGTACTTGGACATCATCGCCTCCATGCGCTGTGCCAACGGAACGAAGAAGGCATGCGCGGGTTCGGCGACGGCCGCAACACTCCGCAGGGTCACCACGCGGCGGTCGGCGTGTTCCCGCGTCCTCACCAGATACCCCGCGGTCTCCAGGCGATTGAGCAGGGCGGTCGTCGCGCCGGAGGACAGCGAGATGCGCTTGGCCAGGACCGCGGGCGACAGCGGGGTCCCCTTCGCCTCGGCGTTGATGATCTGAGCCAGGGCGCCGGCGTCGGCGGAGTGCACCCCCAGCCACTTGGCGAGGTGGTGGGTGACCTCGGTGTCAATCGACGCGTAGGCGCGCAGGCGGTCGACGATGGCGGCGTGCTGCGCCGTCATGCCGTCGTAGGCGGCGGCCACCGCGTCGTCGGTCATCTCGCCCTGCCTTCCGCAACCGTCTCCCGCGATGTCGTTGACGAGCCCAGCCTAACGCGCTACCTTCAGCAATAGATTGCTCCATCGTGGAGTTACTTCAAGCTGGAGGTTGCAATGTCCGCTGGGAGCGCCACCCGTCGGTGGTGGGGGTTGGGCGCTGTGGCGCTGGGCGTCGCGCTGATCGTCATCGACACCACGATCGTCAACGTCATCGTGCCGTCGCTCATCGAGGACCTGCGGATCAGCTCGGTGCAGGCGCAGTGGGTCCAGGTGTCCTACGCGATCGCCTTCGCGGCGTTGCTGTTGCTGACCGGGCGGTTGGCCGACCTGAGAGGAGCGCGGGCGGTCTTCCTGGTCGGGCTCGTGGTGTTCGGGCTGATGAGCGTCGTCGCCGCCCTGTCCGCGGGTGGCGGCATGCTGATCGGTGCGCGCTTCGGACAGGGCGTCGGCGCGGCGATGCTGCTGCCGTCCTCGCTGGCGCTGATCAACAACACCTTCAGTGGCGCCGATCGGGGCAAGGCCTTCGCCGTCTGGGGCTCGACCATCGGCGCCGGCGCCGCGGTGGGGCCGCTGCTGGGCGGATGGCTCGACGAGTTCTCGTGGCGCTGGGTGTTCGGTATCAACGTCGCGCTCGTCGTCGTGGTGTTCGCGGGTGTTCGACAGTTCATCGACGAATCCACCCGGGTCCGCGGCGGCGTCGACGCGGTCGGGGCTCTGCTGTCGGTCGTCGGGCTCGGTCTGCTGGCCTTCGCCCTCGTCGAGGGACGCACCTACGGCTGGATCCGCGCGACGGGTGAGCTGTCGGTGTTCGGGCTGACCTGGTCCGGTGGCCCGTCGCCGGTACTGGTCGCACTGCTCGTGGCCGCGGTGGCCCTGGCCGCACTGGTGTGGTGGCAGGTACGACTGACCTCGCGTGACGGTGGTGAACCGCTGGTGCGGACCACCCTGTTCGGCATCGCCTCGTTCCGCAACGGCAACATCGCGACGCTGCTGATCGGCCTGGGCGAGTTCGGCATCCTGGCGGTCGTCCCGCTGTGGCTGCAGTTCACCCTCGGCTACAGCCCCGTCCAGGCCGGACTGGCACTGGCGGTGCTGTGCCTGGGTTCCTTCGTCGCCAGCGGCGCCAGCTTCGCCCTCGCCGTGAAACTGCTCCCGGTCACCCTCGTGCGGGTGGGGTTGCTGCTGGAGACGGTCGGACTGGCCGTCCTGGCGCTGGTCGCGGCAGCGGACACGCGGTGGTGGCTGCTCGCGATCCCGCTGTTCGTCTATGGCATCGGGGTCGGCTTCGCGACGGCGCAGGTCACCAACGTCGTCCTGGCCGACGTACCCGCCGTTGACGCCGGTGCCGCGTCGGGCGCGCAGAGCGCCGTGCGGCAGCTCGGTTCCGCACTGGGCATCGGTCTGCTCACGACGGTCTTCTACACCTCGTTCGCCGGTCGGCTCGGCGACGCGCTGGCCGCCCTGCCCGGCAGTACGGCCGGCCTGGGCGACAGCATCGTCAACAGCGGCGGCGCCGCACTGCCCGCGCTGGGCGCACGCCCCGAGACCGCCGCCATCGCCGCGGCGGGCCGCACCGCGATGAGCACCAGCATCAGCGTCACCGGCTACCTCTGCGCGGGTCTGCTGGTCCTGGGGCTGCTGGCCACGGCCCTCATCCGCGGCGGCCGGCCCGGAGCCGCCGCCCGGGACGAGAACACCGCGCAGCCGGGCACCACCCAGGGCGTCCGCTCCTGATCGCCGACCGGGCGGGCGGTGCCCACCGGGGCCGGACCCGACGGGCGCCGCGCCGCCGGTAATCTCGCCTCGTGACCGACCTCGAGCCCAGCCTGTTCGACGGCGGGCTCAGGGCGGCCGACGGCGGGGCGACGGCCGGGATGGACGCGGCCACCGGGATCCGCCGGTCGGACGCCGTCGACCCGCACGCGCCGCTGGCGGTGCGGATGCGGCCCCGGACGCTGGACGAGGTCGTCGGCCAGCGGCACCTGCTCGGTCCTGGCGCGCCGCTGCGCCGGCTGGTCGAGGGCGGGTCGCCGTCGTCGATGCTGCTCTACGGCCCGCCCGGCACCGGCAAGACCACGCTGGCCACCCTGGTGGCAAACGCGACGGGCCGGCGGTTCGCGCAGCTCTCGGCGCTGTCGGCGGGCGTCAAGGAGGTCCGCGCCGTCATCACGGAAGCCGCCGCGGCCCTGCGCCGCACCGGCGAGCAGACGGTGCTGTTCATCGACGAGGTGCACCGGTTCTCCAAGACGCAGCAGGACTCGCTGCTCGGTGCGGTGGAGAACCGCACCGTCATCCTCATCGCCGCGACCACCGAGAATCCGTTCTTCTCCATCGTGTCCCCGCTGCTGTCCCGCTCGCTGGTGCTGCAACTGCAGCCGCTGTCGGCGGACGAGGTCGGCGAGCTGGTCGACCGGGCCGTCGGCGACGAGCGGGGGCTGGCCGGCCGGGTGAGCCTCGACGACGCGGCGCGGGAGCACCTGCTGGCGTTGGCCGACGGGGACGCGCGTCGGGCGTTGACCGCCCTGGAGGCCGCGGCCGACTCGGTGGACGGCGCCGGGTCCGTGGATCTCGCGGCCGTGGAGCGGGCCGTCAACCGGGCGGCGGTGCGGTACGACAGGGACGGCGACCAGCACTACGACGTCACCAGCGCCTTCATCAAGTCGATCCGGGGCAGCGACGTCGACGCGGCGCTGCACTACCTCGCGCGGATGATCGAAGCCGGCGAGGACCCCCGGTTCATCGCCCGGCGGCTGATGGTGCACGCGTCCGAGGACATCGGCATGGCCGATCCGACGGCGCTCCCGCTCTGCGTGGCCGCCGCTTCGGTGGTGCAGCTGGTGGGCCTGCCTGAGGCGCGGATCGCGCTGGCGCAGGCGACGATCCACCTCGCCACCGCGGCCAAGTCCAACTCGGTGATCCGGGCGATCGACGCCGCGATGGCCGACGTGCGGTCGGGGCGGATCGGCTCGGTGCCGCCCGCGCTGCGGGACGGTCACTACCCGGGTGCGGCCAAGCTGGGCCACGCGCAGCGCTATGTCTACCCGCCGGACGTGCCCGGCGGGGTGGCGCAGCAGCAGTACCCGCCGGACGAGCTGGTCGGGCGGGACTACTACCAGCCGGGCGGCCGGGGCGTCGAGCGGGCCGTCGCCGAGCGGCTTCCGCTGCTGCGCCGCGCCATCCGCGGCGACGCCGAGGCGCCGGAATCCCCGGCATCGACGAAAGGACGGTCATGACGACCACAGCTGCCATCCGGGTCGCGCGCGCCGGGGGTCCGGACGTGCTGGTGATGGGGGAGCGGGAGATCGGCGACCCGGGGCCCGGTGAGGCCGTGGTGCAGGTGGCCGCGGCCGGGGTGAACTTCATCGACATCTACCGCCGTAGCGGCGTGTACCCCGTCCAGCACCCCTACACCCCCGGCACCGAGGGGTCCGGCGCGGTCACGGCGGTCGGGCCGGACGTGACCGGTGTGTCCGTCGGCGACCGGGTGGCCTGGTGCGACGTGCCGCAGTCCTACGGCGGCGCGGTGCTCGCCCCGGTGGAGCGGCTCATCCCGGTGCCGGACGGTGTGGACGACCACTGCGCCGCGGCACTGCCGCTGCAGGGCCTCACGGCGCACTACCTGGCGACCGCGTCCTATCCCGTCCGGTCCGGTGACACCGTGCTGATCCACGCGGGCGCCGGGGGGGTCGGCCTGCTGCTCACCCAGATCGCCGCACTTCTCGGTGCGCGGGTGATCACCACCGTGTCCACCGCGGCCAAGGCGGAGCTGTCGGCCGCCGCCGGCGCGGACACCGTGCTGACCGGCTACGACGGCTTCGACGACCGGGTGCGCGAGCTGACCGGCGGGACCGGCGTGCAGGCCGTCTACGACGGCGTGGGCGCGGCGACGTTCGACGCCTCGCTGCGGTCGCTGGCCCGGCGGGGCAGCATGGTGCTCTTCGGGGGGTCCAGCGGCCAGGTGCCGCCGTTCGACCCGCAACGGCTGAATTCGGGCGGATCGCTGAGCCTCACCAGGCCGACGCTCGGCGACTTCGTGGTGGGCCGCGACGAGCTGACCGCCCGCGCGTCGGAGCTGTTCGGCTGGGTCGCCGACGGCCGGGTGCGGGTGACGGTCGGCGCCACCTATCCGCTGGCCGACGCCGGACGGGCACACGAGGACCTGGCCGCGCGGCGCACCACCGGCAAGTTGCTGCTGCTGCCCTGACGGCCGCCGGTCAGGTGGTCGGGCAGGTGGTCCCCTCGTAGGGGCGCGGGCAGAAGCTGGTCGACCACGACGCCTTCGCCCCGGCATCGCCGATGCGGTACACCTGGAACGTCGCCACGGCACCGATGACGACCGCCAGTACGCCGACGCCGGCCCGGACGCCGACCGAGCGGAGCGCGGTGGCCGCACCCGGCCGGGCGGCGAGCGCGGGCAGGCCCCACGCCGCCACCGCCAGCACGAAGGTGCCGATCGCCCACGGCAGCAGCTCGTCGCCCAGTTCCGCGTGCCGGACGATCAGCGGATTCGAGTAACCCTCGTAGACCCGCGCCTGCAACCACTCCCCGGCATGGGTGGTGACGGGCACGCTGACCAGCGCGAGCAGCGCGATGACTGGCGTCGCCAGGCCGAGGCGTCGCCGGGCGGCCGGCCACAGCGCGGACAGCACCGTCAGCAGGGCCGCCACCGGTATGCCGACCACCACCAGGTGCACCAGCAGGACGTGCGCGGGAAGGCCGTTGAATTCGGTCATCCCGACAGCATGCGGGCCGGAGGTGGGTTGCCCGTGAAGCCACCCGGTGGCCGTCCGGACGAAGAACCGGTTCGCCCCCGCCGGGTACGCTGGCCACGCGTCTTTGGAAAGGGGACTTCGTCGACCGTGAAGCGCATCTACTACTTCTCCGCCGGGGTGGCCCTGGGCGCCATGGCGACCCGGCGCACCCGGCGCGCCAAGGAGGCGGCCCGGGCCGCGCTCGCCGCCCGGCTGACCCCGTCGGCGATCGCCGCGGACGTGGCGGATGCGATCGCCGAGATCGGCAACGCGATCGGCGCGTTCGCCGCCGACCTGCGGCAGGGCGCGGAGAACCGGCGGGCGACGTACCGGCCCATGGTGGACGGTGCGACCGGCGCCATCGCCATGCTCGCGCCCGACCAGCTCGCTCCCATCCGGCAGGTCGACCACGCCCCACAGAACGGTTCCCTGGACGGCCCGGACGGGGTGGGCGGTATCGCGACCGCAAACGTCACCGTCGACGCCGACAGCGCCGCCGACGTGGAGCGGAACGCCGCCGACGCCGAGCCGGCAGCCGAGCGGAGCCGGCGCACGGCCTGAACCCGTTCCACGCTCCGGACGAACCACCCACCCGCCGTGTTCGGAGCGGGCATCCTCTTCTTCTCGAGAAGGACACCTTGCAGACCCACGAGATCCGACGCCGATTCCTCGAACACTTCGAGCGGACGGGGCACACCTATGTCCCGTCGGCCTCGCTCGTCTCCGAGGACCCGACCCTGTTGTTCACCGTCGCCGGCATGCAGCAGTTCAAGCCGTACTTCCTCGGCCAGATCAGCCCGCCGTTCCCGCGGGCGACCAGCGTGCAGAAGTGCGTCCGCACGGTGGACATCGACAACGTCGGCATCACCACCCGGCACAACACCTTCTTCCAGATGGCCGGCAACTTCTCCTTCGGCGACTACTTCAAGGCCGGCGCCATCAGGCACGCCTGGGACCTGGTCACCTCGTCCCAGGACGACGGCGGCTACGGCTTCGACCCGGACCGGCTGTGGGTCACGGTCTACGAGACCGACGACGAGGCGTACCAGCTGTGGCAGGAGATCGCCGGCGTCCCACCGGGGCGCATCCAGCGACTGGGCATGGAGGACAACTTCTGGTCGATGGGCACACCTGGTCCGTGCGGACCGGATTCGGAGATCTTCTACGACCGCGGCCCGGAGTACGGCGCCGACGGCGGCCCGTCGGCGTCGGACAGCCGCTACATCGAGATCTGGAACCTGGTCTTCATGCAGGACCAGCGCGGCGAGTCCGACCCGGACGGCAACTTCGAGATCCTCGGCCCGCTGCCACAGAAGAACATCGACACCGGGATGGGGATCGAGCGCGTCGCCTTCTTGCTGCAGGGTGTGGACAACGTCTACGACACCGACCTCTGCCGGCCCATCATCACGGCCATGGAAGAGGCGTCGGGCGTGAAGTACGGTGCCTCCGCCGAGACGTCGGACGACGACGTCCGGATGCGGATCATCGCCGACCACAGCCGGTCCGCCGTCATGCTGATCGCCGACGGGGTGACACCCGGCAACGAGGGCGGTGGGTACGTGCTGCGCCGGCTGATCCGCCGCGCGGTGCGCTCCGCCAGGCTGCTCGGGGTCACCGACCCGGTGATGAGCAGGCTGGTCACGGTGGTGTCCGGGCTGATGAGCGACTCCTACCCGGAGATCGCCGACGACCTGGTCCGCATCGAGAAGGTGGCGGTGGCCGAGGAGAACGCGTTCCTCAAGACGATCGCCTCCGGATCCAAGCTGTTCGAGACCGCGGCCGCGGAGACCAGGGCGGCCGGGCGGACGACGGTCGACGGGTCCACCGCGTTCCTGCTGCACGACACCCAGGGCTTCCCGCTGGACCTGACCCTGGAGATGGCGGCCGAGGCCGGCCTCACCGTCGACACCGCCGAGTTCGACCGGCTGATGCAGGAGCAGCGCAGCCGGGCGCGGGCGGACGCCAGGGCGCGCAAGGGCGGCCTGAACGACCTCACCGTCTACCGGCAGCTGCTGGACGCCGGTCCGACCGAGTTCACCGGCTACGACGAGTTGGAGACCGAGGGCACCGTCCGCGGCGTCATCTCGGACGGCAGCCGGATCCCGGCGGCCGGCGAGGGCCGCACCGTCGAGGTGGTGCTGGACCGCACATCGCTGTACGCCGAGTCCGGCGGCCAGGACTCCGACGCGGGAACCATTGTCGGGGACGGCTTCTCGGCGGAGGTGCTGGACGTCCAGAAGGTCGATCGCAAGCTGTGGGTGCACAAGGTGCGGGTGCTGCACGGTGAGCTGACCGAGGGCGCCGCGGTGGTCAGCCGGGTGGATCCGGAATGGCGGCTGGGTGCCCGGCAGGCGCACAGCGGCACCCACGTGGTGCACGCCGCCCTCCGCCAGGTGCTCGGCCCGGACGCCCTGCAGGCGGGCTCCTACAACAAGCCCGGTTACCTGCGGCTCGACTTCTCCTGGACCGCCGGCCTGTCGGCGGAGACCCGGAGCGAGATCGAGGAGGTGTCCAACCGCGCGGTCCGCAGCGACCTGGGGGTGCGGGTGCTGTACGGCACCCAGCAGGAGGCCCAGCGAAAAGGCGCGATCGCGCTGTTCGGGGAGACCTACGACGACACGGTCCGCATCGTGGAGATCGGCGGCCCGTGGTCGGTCGAGCTGTGCGGCGGCACGCACGTCGCCCACTCCAGCCAGATCGGACCGATCGCGCTGACCTCGGAGTCGTCCATCGGCTCCGGCGTCCGGCGGGTGGAGGCGGCGGTCGGGTTCGAGGCGTTCCAGCTGCTCGCCGCCGAGCGCAGCCTGCTGGCCGGCGTCGCCGGTTCGCTCAAGGTGCCGCCGGCGGAGCTGCCGGCGCGCATCCAGAGCCTGGTGGAACGGCTCCGGGCGGCCGAGAAGGAACTCGACCGGTACCGCGCGGCTGCGGCGCTGGCCTCGGCGGGCACCCTGGCCGCGGCCGCCACCCCGGTGGGCGACGTCGCGCTGGTGGCCGCGTCCGCGCCGGCCGGCACCACGGCGGCCGATCTGCGGACGCTGGCGACCGACGTCCGGGGCCGGCTGGCCGGGCGCCCGGCCGTCGTGGCGCTGTTCGCGACCACCGACGGAGCGGTGTCCTTCGTGGTCGCGCTGACCCCGGAGGCGGTGTCCGGCAGCGGGCTGAAGGCGGGCGAACTGGTCAAGTCGTTCCTGCCGGTGATCGGCGGGCGCGGCGGTGGCCGTCCCGACCTCGCCCAGGGCGGCGGAACCGACGCCGCCGGCGTGCCCGACGCGATTTCCGCGCTGACGAGCGTGTTGGCCGGCACCGGTTCGTGAACCTACCGGCCGGGGGTGTACGCCTGGGTGTGGACGTCGGTACGGTGCGGGTGGGCGTCGCCCGGAGCGATCCGCACGGCATCCTCGCCACCCCGGTGGCCACCCTGGCCCGGGACGCGGTCAGGAAATCGGACCTGGACGCGCTCCGCGATCTCGTCCTGGAACTGGACGTCGTGGAGGTGGTCGTGGGTCTGCCCCGCACGCTGCGCGGAGCGATCGGCCCCGCCGCCACCGCGGCCCGGGACTACGGCGACCTGCTGGCCTCCCGTGTCGCCCCCGTGCCCGTGGTGTACGTCGACGAGAGGCTGACCAGCGTGACGGCGAACCGGGTGCTGGCCGAGCAGGGCATCCGGGAGAAGGCCCGCCGCCAGGTCGTCGACCAGGCGGCGGCCGTGGCGATCCTGCAGGCCCGGCTGGACCAGGTCGCCGGCCTGCGGAGCCGCGGATGAACGACCAGCTGGGACTGTTCGACCGGCACGACGACGAGACCGGTGATCTGGACCTCACCGAGCTCCGCGCCGCGCTGGCCAGGACGGCCGCTGACGCACCGCCCACGCGGCGCAGTGCACCCCGCCGCCACGAGCGCGCCGCCCGGCTGGTCGCGGTCGCGCGCCGCCGCCGGCGCGTCCGGTCCAGCCTCATCGCCGTCCTCGTCCTCGCCCTGATCGCCGCGGGCATCGTCGTCGGCTTCCGGATCTGGCGGACCGACAGCACGGCGGTCGCCGACTATTCCGGGCAGGGCACCGGCGACGTGGTGGTCCGCATCTACCCCAGCGACACGCTGACCGACATCGCCAACACGCTGGTCACCAGCAACGTGGTCGCCTCCACCACGGCGTTCCTGGACGCGGCCGCTTCCAACGCCGACATCAAGAAGATCAGCACCGGCTACTACCGGGTCAAGATGCACCTCTCCGGTGCGACGGCGGTCACCCAGCTGACCACCAAGGGGTCGCGGGTCGGGCAGCTGCGGATCATCCCGGGCCGCCAGCTGGCCGACGTCTCCACCCGGACCGGTGGCGGCGGCGCGGTGACCCCCGGCTACATCACCGCGATCACCCAGGCGGCCTGCGTACCGATGAACGGGGTGAGCGACTGCTTCACCGCGGCGCAGCTGTGGCAGGCCGAGGAGAGCGCCGACCCGGGGGAGCTGGGCGTGGTGACCTGGGCGCTGGCCGCCGTCCGGAAGGCCCCTGATCCCCGGAAGCGTCTGGAGGGCATGCTGGCGCCCGGCGACTACGACATCCCGCCCGGTTCGGGCCCGGTGCAGGCGCTCAAGGCGGCCTTCACCGCCTCCGCCGCCGCGTGGAACAGCACCGGCATCGTCGCGGGTGCGAGGGCGATCAAGCGCGACCCCTACCAGGTGGCGATCGTGGCGTCCCTGGTGGAGCGGGAGGGCATCGCCGCGGACATGCCCAAGGTGGCGCAGGTGACCTACAACCGGCTGGCCGCTCGGATGAAGCTGCAGTTCGACTCCACGGTGAACTACGCGCTGGACCGGGCGCAGATCTCCACCACCGCCGCCGACCGGGCGAACCGTTCGCCCTACAACACCTACACCGCGGCCGCCCTCCCGCCGACCCCGATCTCCTCCCCGGGCGCCGACGCCATCGACGCGGCCCTGAACCCCGAGGACGGCGCGTGGCGGTACTTCGTCAAGGTCGACCTGAAGGGCGACTCGTGCTTCTCGGTGACCCTCGCCCAGCACAACGTGTGCGTCGCGAAGGCGAGAGCCGCCGGCGTCTTCGGCGGATGACGGACGTCCCGGGCGGCCACCGCGCCGCGGTGCTCGGCTCGCCGGTGGAGCACTCGCTGTCCCCGGCACTGCACGAAGCCGGCTACGCCGCAACGGGTCTGGCCGGCTGGAGCTACTCGCGCATCGACTGCGACGCCGCCCGGCTGCCCGGCCTGGTGACCTCCAGCGGGCCGGAGTGGGCCGGCTTCTCGGTCACCATGCCCGGCAAGGCCGCGGCTGCCGCCGTGGCGCGGTACCGCAGCCGGCGGGTGGAGCTGCTGGGTGTCGCGAACACGCTGTGGCGACGACCGGACGGCGCCTGGGCCGCGGAGAACACCGACGTGGACGGGGTGATCGGCGCCCTGCGGGCGGTCGGGTTGCGGCCCGACCAGGTCCTGCTGCTCGGGGGCGGAGGCACGGCGAGGTCCGTCGTCGCGGCGATCGCGGAACTGGGCGCGACCGGGCTCGTCGTCGCTGGCCGTCGCCCGGAGAGCACCGCCGACTGCGCGGCGCTGGCCGCGCGGGTGGGGCTGGCGGTGCGGGCCACCGACCTGACGACCGACGGCGTCGCCCGGGTCGCGAATGGCGTCGATCTGGTGGTGTCCACCGTTCCGGCCGGCGTGGCCGACCCACTGGCCGGCGTGCTGGGAGGCGTGCCCGCGCTGCTCGACATCGTCTACCACCCGTGGCCGACCGCGCTGGCCGCCGCCCGGTCGGTCCCGGGCCGGGCGCAGGGAGTGACCGTCACCGGCCTGGACATGCTGCTGCACCAGTCGTTCCGGCAGTTCGAGCTGTTCACCGGCCACCCCGCGCCGGCCGCCGCCATGCGGGCCGGTCTGCTCGCGGCCAGCGCCAGCTCACTGCCGCTGCCGATCGGATGAGCCGCCGGTTGCTGCTCGCGCTCGCCGCGCTGCTGGCCGCTGCCGGATGCATGGCCGCGTCGGGCCTCACCTGGCTGTCGCTGCCCGATGGTGCGGGCGGGACGACCTCGGTGTCGGGCTGGGGGGCGATCAGCGGCGGGAGCCAGATCGCCGGGGAGAACATCAACGACGCGATGAACGGCAACGCCACCTTCCGGCCCGGCTTGTTCGCCCTGCTCGCCGGCGTGCTCGCGCTGCTCGCCGCGTTCGGCATGGTGCTGGTGGCCCGCGGCGAGCGGCCCCACCGCATCCCCGCGGCCGTGTTCGTGCTCTGCGGGCTCGCCGGTACGGCCTGGGGGCTGGTGCGCGGGCTCCGGCCCGACTCGGCCGGGTTGCTGGACCCCGGCGAAGGGTCGAGCGGGCTCGGGCCGTGGCTCACCCTGGGCTGCGGGGTGGTGCTACTGGCGGTGGCGGCTGCGGTGTTCCTTGGCACGCTCGACCCGCTGCCGCCGGCCCGCCGGCGGGGTGTCCAACCGCGCTGACCTGCCGGCCGATGGGATTGTGCAGAAGCCGCCGCCCGCCGGGAGCGGATCTGCCATCGTGACGCCATGTGCAGCCGGGGGACGTCCTGACCACGGCAGCGCTGGCCGGGGTCGTCGCCGGCGGGGCCGGGCTCGGAGCCGGGGCGGGGGCGGGCATCCGGGTACTGCTGGGTCGGCTCCGGCGGGGCGTGGTGCTCCGTCCGGGGATCGCGGAAACGGCCGGCGCCGCCGTCACCGGGATCGGCGTCGGCATCGCCGGCCGTACCGCCACCCTGGCGCTTGCCCTGTTCGCCGGCCTGCTGATGGTCGCGCTCGGCGCGGTGGACATCGTGCACCACCGGCTGCCGGACGCGATCACGCTGGTCGCGCTGCCGGTCGCCGGCGTCGGCGTGGTGCTCACCAGCCTGCTGGCCCCGGGGTCGGGATCGCTGGCCTCCGCCGCGGTGTCGGCCGCGGTCCTGTGGGCGGTGTTCGCCCTGGTGGCGAGGGTGTCGCCGCGGTCGATGGGCCGGGGGGACGTCAAACTCGTGCCGACGCTCGGGCTCCTGCTGGGCTATCTGTCGCCGGCTGCCGTGCTGTTCGGTCTGCTGATCGCCTTCGCGTCCGGCTCCTGCGTGGCGCTGGCCGGGATGGCGGCCGGCCGGCTGCGGCTGGGTTCGGCGATCCCGCTGGGGCCCTACCTGCTGTTCGGGTGCTGGCTGATGCTGCTGGTGCCGACCGGGTGAGCGTCGATGACGGCGGCGCAGCGCTCCTGGTCGAGGTCGAAGACCTCGGACGCGTCGTCCACCGGTACGAACGACACCGCCACCGAATCCGCGTACAGGCGCACCAGGTTGAAACCGATCGAGGCGTAGGTGCGCTCGTGGCCCCGCGGCGACAGCGGGTCGGTGCGGATGGCGGTGGACGGGGCGACGGCCACCGGCACGCCTCCGAGCACCCCGGCACCGGCCAGGTGTTGGTGCCCGGCCAGCACGATCCTGACGTCGGTGCCGCGGATCGTCCCGGCCAGCGCCAGACGGGAGGCCCGGTCGAGCGCGAAGTAGGTCTGCAGCGGGGTGTCCAGCGGCAGCGGCGAGTGGTGCACCACCACGACCGTCCCGCCCCGCCGGGGCGTGGCGAGCACGGCGGCGAGTTCCGCCAGGTGGCCCGCGGTCAGCACGCCGTGGCCGGCGCCGATCACGGTGGAATCGAGCACGACGATCCTGGTCGCCGCCAGCTCGTGCACCTGGAGGATCGGTTCGGTCCGTCCGGCCGCGTCCAGCAACTCGGCGTGGAACACCGCCCGCACGTCGTGGTTGCCGGTGGCATAGACGACGTGCGGCGCCAACGGCATCATCATCTCCCGCAGCCGCCGGTAGGCGTCCGGATCACCGGAGTCCGTCAGGTCGCCGGAGACCACGACCGCGTCGGGGGCCCGGCCCTCCGCCCCGGCTCGGGTCAGCACCGCTGCCACCCGCTGCAGGCTGGCCACGGGATCGAGGGCGTGATTGTAGAGCACGCCGCGGCTGGTCAGGTGCGGGTCGGACAGGTGCGCGATGACGAGGTCCGGCACCTCCGCGGGCTCACCGTCGGGCGTGGTCATCAGGCCTCCCCGGGCAGGACAGGGTCATCGGCACAGCGATCGTCGGGCAGCGATCGTCGGGCAGCGGAAAGCCCCCGCCTCCCGGTGAGCCCGGGCGGTGGGGGCGTTCGCGTGGACGTCGGGCAGATCAGGCGCGCGTGCGCGACTTGCTGCCGAACCGGATCCACAGCAACAGCACGATGACCGCGCCGATGACGGACCCGATGATGCCCGAGGTCTGGAAGAAGCCGTTCTGGCCGTCCTTGTGGAAGATCAGGTAACCCAGCAGACCCCCGACCAGCGACCCGACGATGCCCAGCACGATCGTCATCACGATCGACAGGTTCTGCTTGCCGGGGACGATCAGACGGGCCAACGCGCCGGCGATCAAGCCGATCACGATGATGCTGACGATGTTTCCGAGCATGGTGTTCTCCCTCAAGGGTGGCGCGGAGTCCGTCTCCGGGTGAATCAGTGCCCGGTCGGGTGCGGGTCAAACGTGTCCGCCGTATTATCCGCTTTCCCGCAACCGGCCGTGGCCGAACCGTGGTGCGGCGTGCCCGGCGAGGCTAGGTTGTGCCTGGTGAGCGAGGAACTGGTGCCGCGGTCCGGTGTGGAGCGCGCGCGGGCCGTCGTGGTGGCCATACCGGCCCAGGCGCAGAAGGTCGTCGCCGACGTGGTCCGGCTGCTCGCGGCCGTCGTCCGCCGGTTGCGCATACCGCTGCTGGTGATCGCCGCGGCGCCGGTGCTGCCGGCCTTGGTGCTGGTCGTGGCGTCCGCGGTGCGCGGCGGGTCGGACGTGCCGGTGGCCTGCGTCGTCGCCCTGCTGCTGCTGATCCCCAGCGGGTGGCTCGCCGTGCGCCGGCGGCAGATGCTTGCAGCCTTGGAACCACCGGAGGTCGCCGGCGCGGAGATCTACGCGATCGTCGGTGCGCCGGAGTTCTGGTCGCAGCTCAAGGACAACCTCGGCACGCTGGCCGCCCGTGACGCCGGGTGGGGCCTGCGGTCGCTCGGGAGCAAGGTGTGGCGCGGCGTCCGGCTCACCAACACGGTGCGGGAGCGCGTCGGGGACAACTCCCGGCTCGCGCCGTTCCTGCCGGGGCGGCTGCGTGGACTTGCCCTGCTGGCCGCTTCCTGCTGCGCCGCGTTCGTCCTGCTGTGCGGGCTCGCCGCCGTCAAGGTGCTCACCGCGGCCGTCGGTATCGGCTAGATCTGCGGTCGTCGTCAGACCGTCAGGTGGCCGCCGGTCATCCGGCCGGCGATGGCGTCCAGCACCGACTCGTCGCCTTCGTACGGGCCCGACGGCCGGGGCCAGTGGATCACCACGTCGGTGAAGCCGAGCTCGCCGGCCCGGGCCGCCGAGGCCAGGAACGAGTGGAGATCCGACAGCGGCCGGCCCGGTTCGGCGTCCAGCGACAGGTAGCGGGGCGTCCGGGACGGGTCGCGGCCTCCCGCGAGCAGCGCCGTCGTGAACTGCTCGGTCAGCTGCTCCAGGCCCGCCCACCAGGCCTCCGCGTTGTCCGCGCCCAGCGGCCCGTTGGTCGCCCAGCCGTCGTAAAGCGCGGCCAACCGGACCGACCGGCGGCCGTTGCCGGCGCCGACCAGCCGGATCCGGGACCTCGACCCGGCCGGGTACATGCGCGCACGCACCGCCGAGTAGTACGCGCCCGACCAGGTGGTTTCCGGTTGCCGCAGCAGCAGGTCGGTCAGGGTCAGGAACTCGGTCAGCCGGTCGACACGCTCCCGCGGGGGTAGCTCCGGTGCGCCCAGCACGGTCGAGTCCCAGCCCAGCGCGCCGGCACCGACCGCGGCGATGAGCCGCCCGTCCGTCGCGCCGGCGAGGTCGTCCAGCGACATCAGCTCCTTGGCGAAGGGGACCGGGTGGCGGAAGTTCGGTGACGCCACCCAGGTGCCGAGCGGCAGTCGGGAGGTGGCGGCCGCGGCGGTGGCGAGCGTGGTCACCGTCGCGTACCAGGGCCTGTCGGCCAGCTCCCGCCAGGCCAGGTGGTCGTAGGTCCAGCCGTGCGCGAAGCCGCGGTCCTCCAGGGACCGCCAGCGCCGCGCGGTCTCGGCGGCGGGGAACTCGGGCAGGACGACGACTCCGACTCTCATCTGCAGGAACCTACCCACGACCCGGCGACCCCGGCGGTAGTAGCCGGCCGCTCATCGGGTACTGATGAGCAGACGACGTCCGAAGACAAGAGGAGATGTGTGATGGCAGCGGTACCCAACATTTCGCTGAACAACGGGGTGCAGATCCCGCAGCTCGGGTTCGGGGTGTTCCAGATCGAACCCAAGGACTGCGTGGAGGCGGTGACCAACGCGTTGCAGGTCGGCTACCGCCACATCGACACCGCGGAGATGTACGGCAACGAGAAGGAGGTCGGCCAGGCGGTCAAGCAGTCGGGCATCGACCGCTCCGAGATCTTCGTGACCAGCAAGTGCAACAACAGCAACATCGGGTACGACGCGGCGCTCACGGCGTTCGACCAGACCATGAAGGACCTGGACATGGAGCAGATCGACCTGTTCCTGATCCACTGGCCGCTGCCGACGGTGCGCAACTTCGTCGACACCTGGAAGGCCTTCGAGAAGATCTACGCCGACGGCCGGGCCCGGTCGATCGGCGTGTCGAACTTCCAGCCGCACCACCTCCGCCGGCTGCACGAGGAGACCACCGTCCCCCCGGCCGTCAACCAGATCGAGGTGCACCCCTACCTGACACAGGAGGAGCTGCGGGCCTTCGACGCCGAGCACGGCATCGCCACCGAGGCCTGGTCGCCGATCGCGCAGGGCAAGGTGCTGGACGACCCGGTGATCACCTCGATCGCCGAGGCGCACGGCAAGTCGCCGGCCCAGGTGGTGCTCCGCTGGCACGTCCAGCACGGCAGCATCGTGTTCCCGAAGTCGGTCAACCCGGAGCGGATGAAGCAGAACTTCGAGATCTTCGACTTCGAACTGCCGGAGTCGGACATGGCGTCGATCTCCTCGCTCAACAAGAACGAGCGCACCGGGCCGGACCCGGACACGTTCGACTACGTCCCGTCCTGATCCGCGCCGCCTGACGCCTGCTGGCCGAGGCCTGACGGCTGGGGCCTGACGGCTGGGGCCCACGTAGGGTCTCCCCGGCAGGAACCGTGGCCGACCCCGTACCGGGCAACAGCGGGATCGTCCGAGCAACAGCCAGCGGCGCTCCGGCTGTTGCCCGGACGTCGCCCGTGTTGCTCGGACGTGATCCGATGCTGGGAAGACGTCGGTTGGTGGGCCGGACGCCGCAGCTCGGACGTGCTGGCTGTTGCGTGGACGGGCGGTCAGAAGCCGAGCTGGGCGCGGGCGGCGAGCGGTGTGGGCGTCGCCCAACGCGCGGCGTAGGTGTCGTTGTGCGCCAACGACCTGGTCAGCGCCTTGTCCAGGTAGAGCGTGCCGGCCAGGTGGTCCGTCTCGTGCGCGACGATGCGGGCGGCCCAGCCGGTCACCGTCTTGTTCAGCTCGTGCCCGTGTTCGTCCCAGCCGTGCAGGTGCACCGATGACGGACGCTCAACCACGGCCTGGTAGCCGGGCACCGACAGGCACCCCTCGTAGAACGCGGCCACCTCGTCGCCGACCGGCTCGTAGGACGGGTTGACCAGCACCCGGAACGGCGTCGGGATCCGCTGCCGCGCCGCCGCGGTCTCCGGCGCGACGGCGGCGGCGTCCTCGATCACGGCGATCTGCACGCCGAGGCCGATCTGCGGCGCCGCCAGGCCGACACCCGGCGCAGCCAGCATCGCCGTGCGCATCGCCTGCAGCAGCGCGTCGAGCAGGTCGGTCGGCAATGTGCCGTCGTACGGCTCGGCCCGCCGGCGCAGCACGGGGTCGCCCGCCCGGACGATGGGCAGCGGGGATGGCCCGGCGAGCAACCGTTCCACGTCAGCGGTCAGCGACACCAGCACAGGCTAACCGGGCCGCGGCCTCGGTCAGCATCCATCCGGAGAGCTGCACCGAGAGATCCCGCTCCGGCGGGCGGGACCGCGTGTCCGGCACCACCGCGGGCAGGGTCCAGTCCGGGCCGAACAGGGGATCACCGTCCACCGACGCGGCATGGCGCCAGGCACTGCCGGCGGCGGTGAACACCAGCCGGCCGGCCGTCGCCCTGGCCTGCCGGTCGGCCGGTTCGCCGCCGGGCAGGTCCAGGGCCACCACCGCGAGATATCGGGCCAGGATGCCGGCGAACAGCCCGCCGTCCCCGCCACCGCCGCTGCGCAGGACGCCGCCGTCGGTGAGGTCCCGGTCCACCGCCGCCACCAGCCGGTGCACCCGGAGCCGGTCGCCGCCGAGCCGGGCCAGGGCCACCTCGGCGCCCAGCACGACGCCCTGGCAGTAGGTGTAGTAGACAGGTCCGACCGGTTCGCCGGGCACGACGCCGTCGGCGATCAGGTCACTGCCGGGCAGCCGGAGCACCTCGTCGATCCAGTCGGTGATCTGCCGTGCCCGCGCCGAGAACCCGCACCGGGCAAGCAGTATGGCGGCCGGGCCGTTCGCCGGGGCGTTGTAGAACTCCTCGCCCACCCGCCAGGGAATGCCGCCGTGGGGCGGCGTCCAGGCGTCCAGCAGGAGGGTCGCGATCTGCCGGACGGCGCCCGGATCCCCGCAGCCCGCGGCCTCCGCCCGCTGCAGCGCCAGGGCCATCCAGGCCATGTCGTCGTAGTAGTCGTTGGTGAAGCTGCCGAGGTTGCGCAGCCGGATACCACGGATCAGCGCCGGGACGACCCTCCGCCGGCGCGGCGTGGGTTCCCTGCGCCAGGCGTCCAGTGCGCAATCGAGCAGGTGGGCCTGCCACCAGAAGTCCCACCTGATCGTCAGCCGGTCGGGCGCCGAGGCCGGCCAACCGACCAGTCCGAGCCGGGTGCCCGGTAGACCGAGCAGGCGGCGCAGGTGCCGGCGGTGCACCGCCGACTCGGCGAGCACCGCCCGCCCCGCCCAGTCGAAGTGCGCCCGGTCGAGGTCCGCCCAGTGGGGGTGCGCCCGGTCGAGGTCCGCCCCGCTCGGCCGTGGGCGCGCCACCGTCAGTCGAACAGCTGCGAGCGGTCGAACCCGTCGCGGCTCGGCTTGCCGGGTTTGCCGAAGACTCCGGGCCGGCTGCCCGCGGTGGGCGCCGGTTCGGCCGGTGCCGCTTCGCGCTCGTCCGGCGACCGCGGGTCGGTGATCTCCTTGAAGATGAAGTACCCGATCGCCAGCAGCGACATCGCGCCGAAGGCGCACCACTGCAGCGCGTACGAGAAGTACGGACCGGAGTCGGTCTGCGGCATGCCGATCTCGTCCAGCACCCCGGGGCTGCCGTCCACCAACTGGATGTAGCCCTGCAGGACGTTGCCCGGCGTGGACGCGGTGGCGACGGTGCCGGCCGGGCCGGCGAGGTCGTCGGCGTTCACCGCGTACGCCTGGTTCAGCCCGTCGAGGAGTCCAGGCTTGCGATGCCGCGGGTCGGTCTGGTCCTGCTGGACCCGGCCGGTGACGGTGACCTCCCCGGTCGGGACCGGTGGCAGGGACTCGCCCTTGCCGATGTCCAGGGTGGACCTGGTGCCGCGGTCGACGAGGAGCACGGTGCCGTCCTCCAACCGCATCGGGAGCACGATCTCGGATACCGGGTTGCCGTCGTCGTCCTGCCGCAGCCGGACGTAGAACTCGTGGCTCGGGTCGAACACCCCGGTCGCGGTGACCGGTTGCCACACGGACTTCTCGCTCGGCTCGCGCGTGGTGGACAGGTGCTGCGCCACCGGGACCGGCGTGGCGTGCACCGCGGCGTCGATGCCACTGTTGGTCTCCGACCGCTCCGCGGCCCGGTCGAACTGCCACGGCGCCAGGATCAACCAGCACGCGGCCGTGAACGCGAGTGCCCCGACGATCGCACCCAGCCAGCCGGGCGTCGCGAGAAATGCCAGCCGCCGCGGTCGCTGCGCCGGGCGGGGCTCCTGCAGCGTCGCGCTCACGCCGCTCCCGCCCGACGTACCATCTCGCTTCGACTCACCTGCCCATTGTTACCCGAGTCGACCGCCGACTGCTCGTGCGGGCGGAGGGAGGATGCATGGACGCAACGGTCGGCTCGGTGATCGACGTACTGGAAACGGCGTATCCGCCGGCTCTGGCGGAGGAGTGGGACACCGGCATCGGCCTCACCTGCGGCGACCGTTCCGCCGCGGTCTCCGGTGTGCTGTTCGCGGTGGACGTCGACGACGCCGTGGTGGCCCAGGCGGAGGAGCTCGGCGCCGAGCTGCTCGTGACGCATCACCCCCTGCTGTTCGCGCCCGTCCAGTCGGTGGCGGCCGACGGCGTCCAGGGCGGACTGGTTCACCGGTTGATCCGCGCCGGCATCGCCCACTTCGCCGCCCACACCAACGCCGACAAGGCAGTCGGCGGCGTCAACGACGCGCTCGCCGCCGTGCTGGGGCTCACCGACCTGCGCCCGCTGGTACCGGACCCGGCAGGCGCCCTGCCCGACGGGCATTCGCAGTCCGGTCGCACCGGCACCGGCCGGATCGGCCGGCTGCCGGGCCGGACGACGCTGGAGGCGTTCGTCGAACTGGCCGCCGGTGTGCTGCCGGCGACGGTCGGCGGGGTGCGCGCCGCCGGGCGCGCCGACCGCACGATCGAGGTGGTCGCGGTGTGCGGAGGGGCGGGCGGCTCCGAACTGCCGGCCGCCACCGCCGCGGGTGCGCAGGTGTACCTGACCTCCGACCTCCGTCATCACCTGGTGGCCGAGCACGTGGCCGACCCGGCGTCACCGGCCGTGGTGGACGTGGCGCACTGGGCCGGCGAGTGGTGCTGGCTGCCGCGGGCCGCGGAGGTGGTCACCGCCGCGGCGGCCGCGGGGTTGCTGCCGGGTAGCCTTCGCACCACCGTGTCCACGCTGCGCACCGATCCGTGGACCATCAGGCGTCCGTCCAGCACCATGACCTCCAGACCGCACGCTTCCGAAGGGTTGTAGACCACCAGTGCCGAAGGCAGATCCGTTCGTCCAACGCCGGCTGCTGGACCTGGCCGGGTTCGACCAGTCCATCAACGCCGCCGAACACCGCCGGGCCAACCTGCCGGAGCTTGCCGCCATCGCGACCGGGAGCGCGGCGGCGGCCGAGCTGCGCAACGCCAAAGTGGTGGCCGAGACCGAGGTCAGCGACCTGGAACGGGCGACCCGCAAGCTGGACAACGAGATCGACCAGGTCCGTTCCCGGTCCACCCGAGACGCCCAGCGGCTGGCCTCGGGAGCCGGAAACGCCAAGGACCTGGAGAACCTGCAGCACGAGATCACCTCGCTGCAGCGTCGTCAGGGCGTGCTCGAGGACGAGGCGCTGGAGCTGATGGAGCAGAAGGAGAACGCGGACGCGGCGCTCGCTTCGGTGACGGCGGACTTCGAGCGGGTACAGGCGCAGGTGTCCGCGGCGACCGCCCGGCGGGACGAGCTGTTCGCCGAGATCGATGCCGAGCTGGCCGGGCACCGCACCGGGCGGGCCGCGCTGGCCGGCGAGCTGCCGGCCGAGCTGGCGACGCTGTACGAGCGCATCCGCAAGTCCGGCAAGGTCGCCGCCGCGAAGCTCACCGGGTCGCGCTGCGACGCCTGCCGGATGGACATCGACCGCGTGGAGCTGTCCGCCATCGCCTCCGCGGCGTCGGACGAAGTGGTGCGCTGTCCCGAATGCGGTGCCATCCTCGTCCGGTGGTGAATCCGCAGGCGGTCGTCGTGTACGCCGACGGTGGTTCCCGCGGCAACCCCGGGCCGGCCGGGTTCGGCGCCGTCGTCCTTGCCGACGACGGCACCGTGCTCGCCGAGCGGGCCGGCTATCTCGGGCGTGCCACCAACAACGTGGCGGAGTACTCGGGGCTGCTGGCCGGTCTGGAGGCGGCCCGCGAGGTGGGGGCCGACGCCGTGGCCGTCCGGATGGATTCCAAGCTCGTCATCGAGCAGCTGTCCGGTCGCTGGCAGGTCAAGCACCCGGACATGAAACCGCTGGCCGCCCGGGCGAACGAGATGCTGGCCGCCTTCGCCGAGGTGTCGCTCACCTGGGTGCCGCGCGCCCAGAACGCCGCCGCCGACCGGCTCGCCAACGAGGCGATGGACGCCGGGCTGGCCGGCCGGACCTGGACGCCGGGCGCCCCTCCCGACGGTGCGGGCCAGGGTGACCGGCAGGAGACGGTCGATCCGTCGACCGTGCTGCCGGGTGCCCTCCCGACCGGCGCGACCAAGGTCGTGGTGGTGCGGCACGGCGAGACCACCTGGGGCGCAGAAGGTCGCTTCGCCGGGCGGGAGGACGTACCGCTCACCTCGCGGGGCCGGCGTCAGGCGTCCTCCGTCGGCGACCGGCTGAAGGTGCTCCGCCCCGCCGTCGTGCTGACCTCGCCGTTGCAGCGCTGCCGGCTGACCGCGAACGCCATCGGCGGGGCGTGCGGCGCCCCGGTCGTCGTCGACGACACCCTGCTGGACGGGCTGCTCGGCGACTGGACCGGCCTGCATCCGGTGGACATCGAGCAGCGGTGGCCCAGCGAGTTCGCCGTCTGGCGGTCCGATCCGGACGCGCCTCCGCCGGGCGGCGAATCGTTCAACGACATCCGCGACCGGGTCCGCCCGCTGCTGGCCGACCTGGTGGGCCGCTACCGCGGTCACACCGTCGTGCTGGTGACCCACGCGGCGACCAGCAAGATGATCCTGGTCAGTGCGCTGGACGTGCCGTCGGACGCCGCCTACCGGCTCCGGGTGGACACCGCGTCGCTGTCCGGATTCACCATCGGCGAGGACGGCTCGACCGTGGTCTGGGCGGTCAACGAGACCGGCCACCTGACAGGCTGACGGGCTGACCTGCGGCTAGAGCCTGGTGACGGCCCACAGCGTGACGGTGGCGGCGGCGATCGCCGACGGCACGGTCAGCAGTCCCAGCCGGGTGAAGCGGCCGAGCGAGGGTGAGAGGGAGTGGCTCGACAGCACCCGCCGCCACAGCAGCGTCGCCAGCGATCCGGTGTAGGTGAGGTTGGGGCCGATGTTCACCCCGATCAGCACGGCGAGCACGGGGGCCGCCTGCGGGGTGCCGCCCAGAGCGGCCAGCAGCACCAGGGTGGCCGGGAGATTGTTGACGAGGTTGGAGAGCACGGCGGCCAGCACCGCCAGCGCCAGCAGGCTGGGCAGGGTGTCGCTGGTGGGCAGCAGCCGGCCGAGCGCGTCCTGCAGCCCGTGCCCGGTGGCCGCATCGACGACGATGCCCAGTGCGGCGACGAAGGCCAGGAACAGCGGGTTCGCCTCACGGAGCACCGTCACCACGCCGACCTGCCCGCGGGCGACGGCACGGACGGCCAGCACGACGGCGCCGACGCCGGCGACCACTGCCGGTTCCGCGGACACCAGTGGGCCGGCCGCGAACCCGGCGAGGATCACCGCGAGCAGCACCAGGGTGACCGTCGGGGCGGCGACGGTTACGTCGGTGCGCTGGGCGGGTTCCTGCTGGGCAGGGTCGTGCTCGTCGCGCTGGTCGGTGTCGGGCTGCTCGCTGTCGCGCTGGTCGAGGTCGGCGCGGAAGAAGCGGCGGAACACCAGGTACTCCACGCCGATGGCGGCGACCCACGGGCCGGCCATCAGGCCGGTGAAGCCGAGAAAGCTCAGGCCCGAGGCCTGGAAGGCCAGCAGGTTCGTCAGGTTCGAGACCGGCATGACGAGCGACGCGGTGTTGGACAGGTGCGCGGTGGCGTAGACCGACGGGGCCGGCCGCATCCCCAGCCGCTTCAGCGTCGCCAGCACGGCCGGGGTCAGCAGCACCACGGTGGCGTCCAGGCTCAGCGCGGCGGTGGTCAGCGAGGCGGTGAGGAAAACCAGCGTCAGCAGCCGTCGCGGGTCGTTCCGGCTACCGCGCGCCATCACCGCACCCAGCCAGCGGAACACGCCGTCGACGTCCGCGAGGTGCGCGATCACCAGCACGGCGGCGAGGAATCCGATGGTCGAACCGAGCCGGCCGAGCGTCTGCCCGGCGTCGTGCCAGCTGATCAGCCCGAGAAGCAGCGCGAGCGCAGCGGCCGGAACGGCGGCGACCGCCTCGGGCAGGCCGCGCGGCCGGACGATCGCGAAGGCCAGCGTCACCAGCAGGAGGGCGACCCCGATCAGGCTGGCCGCGACCGGCGTCACCGGCGGTGCGTCGGAGGGGCCACGAGCGGGGACACTACCGGCTGGGCCGGGCGGTAGAGTCCTGCGCGGACGAGTTGGTCGGGCGACCGCGTCGGATCCGTCGCACGCCGGCGGGCCCGCCGAGGAAAGTCCGGGCTCCACAGGGCAGGGTGGTTGTCAACGGCAACCCGGCGCGAGCCGCGGGACAGTGCCACAGAGAACAGACCGCCCCGCGCCCCGCAGGCCTGCGGGCCCGGCGACGGCGCGGAGTAAGGGTGAAACGGTGGTGTAAGAGACCACCAGCGTGCCGGGTGACCGGCGCGGCTCGGTAAACCCCACCCGGAGCAAGGTTGAGAGCATCCGACCGGCGCTTGCGTCGGCCGGATGTGCGCAGGCGTTCGAGGGCGGCCCGCCCGAGTCTGCGGGTGAACCGCTGGAGCGTG
>CAXTBG010000058.1:0-31743 GCA_964242105.1 uncultured Nakamurella sp.
GTCGTACTTCTTCGCGTCCGCGATGACGACCTGGTTGCGGCCGATGCTGAAGTCGCTGGTCACGTCGGCCTCGCCGTAGACGCCGCCGGAGAACTCCGCGCCGTAGACGTCGGCCTCGACGTGCACCTTGGTGTACTGCGGCCAGTACTTCTCCGGCCGCCAGTCCAGCGACGGGTAGCTGTCGCCGTCATGGGTGATCCAGGCCCAGGAACCCTCGACCGCGGGCGAGGTGACGACCTTCATCCGCTTCTCGATGGCCGCCTTGTCGGTGACCTCGGAGCTGAACCGCACGATGATCGGAGCCGCGACCCCGACCACCTCGCCGTCCCCGGGTGAGACGGTGGCGCGCGCCTCGTCGTCCGGATCCAGCGTGCTGTAGGTGCCGCTGATCTTCACCGGCTTGCCGTTGCGGCCGACCGCCGTGCCGTCGACCTTGTAGGTCTTGCCGTATCCGAGGTCCTCGCCGAGCTGCCAGCTGGAGTCGTCGGCCGACAGCTTGCCGCTGACGACCTTTCCGGCCGGATTGGTGAGGCGGAGCGAGCGGATGGTGCCGTTCTTGACGGCGATGGTGATCGGGGCGCTGGGCGACAGGTTGGACGCACCCAGTGCCGGGGTTGCGACGACGGCCGGGGCAGGCACGACCGGCGCCGGTGACGTGGGCGTCGCGGTCACTGCGGCGGTTCCGGCCGGAGACACGGGCGGTGTCGTGCCCGGGAGCGCCGCGCTTGAGGGAACAGGCGCCGGAACCTCCGTGCCGGTGTTCTCCGGCGACGAGCCGGTCGGGGAGCTGGAAGCCGCGGCGGTCGGAGCACCGGACGAGGGTGTGGCCGAACCGCTTGACGTGCAGGCCGCCAGGGACAGCAGGCCGACGGACAGCACCGCTGCGGCGGCCCGCCGTCGCCAGGTCGTCGTGGCGTGGCTGGTCCGGACGGTGCTGCTCATGCGCGGTTCCTCTGGTGCTGCTGGTCGGTGTGACAGTGTCGGTGCTGGCGCCCTGACGGCGCGCCGATGGTGCCGCGGCGGCACCGACTCGACCGGCGCACCGATACAGGACTGACGCCCGGGCCGACCGCGTTGCGTCGGCTCAGGCGTCAGTGATCCAGCTGTCAATGTACTTTGCCGGAGTAACTTTGCTGTTGGGTCCGGCTCGCCGCACCCAGCCGCCGCCGCTCGCCCGAGCCCGACCGTCCGCATCCAGCTGGCCAGCGCCGGTCGGCCTCGCCGACGAAGTGGAGCGTCGCAGAGGGCGGCTCGGTGCGGCGCGGGTCAGAACGCGGCTTCGGGCACCTCCATCAGCGAGCGGTCAGCGGCGTCGACGACGGCGCGGCGGGCGGTCAGTTCGGGCAGCACGTTGCGGCTGAACCAGTGCGCCACCGCCAGTTTGCCGGTGTAGAAGTCGACGTCCCTGTCGGGCGCGCCCCGGTCCAGCGCCGCCTGCGCGATGACCGCCTGCTTGAGCAGCAGATAGCCGATCAGCAGGTCGCCGGCGCTCATCAGCAGCGAGACGGCATGTTCGCCGATCTTGTACAGGCTGGGCTGGTCGCCGACCGAGGCCATCGCGTAACCGACAAGAGTGCCGACCATGCCCTGGAAATCGGTCAGCGCCGTCGACAGCAGCACGAGTTCTTCCTTGAGTCGGCTGCCCTCGGTGTTCTGCGTGGTGAGGAAGTCGACGATCTCACCCGCGACGACCGACAGCGCGGCGCCGTTGTCCTTGACGATCTTGCGGAAGAAGAAGTCCTGCGCCTGGATCGCGGTGGTGCCCTCGTAGAGGGTGTCGATCTTGGCGTCCCGGATGTACTGCTCGATCGGATAGTCCTGGGTGTAGCCGGACCCGCCGAACACCTGGAGCGACAGGCCCAGGTTCTCGTACGCCCGCTCCGAGCCGACGCCCTTGACGATGGGCAGCAGCAGATCGTTCACCCGCTTGGCCAGCTTCAGGTCGACGGCGTCGGTCACCCCCTGCGCCTCGATCCGGTCCTGCCATCCGGCGGTGTAGAGGTACGTGGCCCGCAGGCCCTCGGCGTAGGCCTTCTGCCTCATCAGGATCCGGCGGACGTCGGGGTGGTGCAGGATCGTCACCCGTGGCGCGGTCTTGTCGCCGGATCGGGTCAGGTCAGCGCCCTGCACCCGGATCTTGGCGTAGTCCAGGGCGTTCAGGTAGCCGGTCGACAGCGTGGCGATGGCCTTGGTGCCCACCATCATCCGGGCGTACTCGATGACGTGGAACATCTGCGCGATTCCGTCGTGCACCTCGCCGAGCAGGTGGCCGACGGCCGGCGTGCCATGGAGACCGAGGCTCAGCTCGCAGGTGGTCGAGACCTTGAGACCCATCTTGTGCTCGAGGCCGGTGACGAAGGCGCCGTTGCGCTCGCCCAGCTCGCCCGTCTCGGGATCGAAGTGGAACTTCGGCACGATGAACAGGCTCAGGCCTTTGGTGCCCGGCCGCGATTCGAACGCCGGACCCGCTGTGCCATCTGGTCGTTCCGCGCTCCGTTCGTCCCGCACTGCGCGACTCCACTCCGGACGCGCCAGCACCAGATGGATGATGTTGTCGGCCAGGTCGTGGTCGGCGGAGGTGATGAAGCGTTTGACGCCCTCCAGGTGCCAGGTCCCGTCGTCCTGCAGCGTCGCCTTGGTGCGTCCGGCGCCGACGTCGCTGCCGGCGTCGGGTTCGGTCAGCACCATGGTCGAGGCCCAGTGCTTGTCGATCATGGTCTCGGCCATCTGCCGCTGCACCGCGGTCCCCAGCTCGTGCATCAGCTTGGCCGTGTTCGGGCCAGAGCTGTACATGTGCACCGCCGGGTTCGCGCCGAGGATCAGTTCGGCCGCGGCCCATCGCAGCGAGGGAGGTGCCCCGTACCCGCCGAGTGCGGGCGGCAGCTCCAGCCGCCACCACTCGCCGTCGGTGAAAGTGGCGAAGGATTTCTTGAACGACTCGGGAAGGGTGACCGAGAAGGTGTCCGGGTCGAACACCGGCGGGTTGCGATCGGCGTCGACGAAGGACGCCGCGACCGGTCCGGCGGCCACCTTCTCCAACTCGGTCAGCACGCCGCGCGCCGTGTCCAGGTCCATCTCGGCGAACGGCCCGGTGCCCATCCGGTCGCCGGCGCCGAAGACCTCGAACAGGTTGAATTCCAGGTCACGGAGATTGGAGCGGTAGTGGCTCATGGACGGACTCCCAACACGTAAGTTACTGACGAGTAGCAACAGGCTATTACCGGCCGGTAACTTGGGCAAGGCGGCACCTGCGGTCAGCACCCGATCGGGCGTGCAGGAACAATTGGTCCACAGGCACAGCAGTCCATCAGGACGAATGGGAAGGGAGCGCTCATGGACCAGCCGTCGGCGGGTAGGCCCGGGGAACCGGGCGAGGAGGACGACGTGGTCGACGCCGATGTCGTGGAGACCTCCGTGACGCCGGCGCCCGGCGTCGAGCCGACGGCCACCTTCGCACCGGCGGGCATCGGGTCCGGCAGCGCCATCGCGCCGGACTACAACGACGCCGGCGTGCCGAGCCTGAACTACCTCCGCGACAAGATCGAGGGGCGGTACTCGACGGCCCTGGGCAGCACCGAGCTGGCGGAAGCGGCCGTCGCCCGCGAGGCGTCGGCCCGGGCGGCGGCCGAGCAGCAGGCGGCGGCCACCGCGGAGGAGCAGCGGGCGGCCCGCGAGCAGGCGGCGAAGAACAAGCTGGACGAGATCCGCAGGTCGCTGCACCCCGGGCAGTAGGCCCGCCGGGCGCTTGACGAGGCTGGCAGCATGGCCGCATGGCATGGTGCGACTCGACGATGCTGGCGCTGGCGTGGTCTTCCCTGAACGGGCCGCTGCACCTTCTGGACCGGGTGCACTTCTCCGGCGGGCGGGTGCTCAGCTCCAGGTATCCGGTCGCGGACCTCGCCGCGGCGACGGTCGGCGCGGCCGGCCTGGCGCTGGCCGAATTCGCTGCCGGTCCGGGCGACGCTGAACACCTCCCTGACGGGCCTGACGTGTCCGTCGACCGGGCGCTGTCCGGCGGTTGGTTCGGCATGAGCTTCCTGCCCGACGGCTGGCAGCTGACCGACCCCTGGGACCCGATCAGCCGGCACTACCGCTGCGCCGACGGCTGGATCCGCCTGCACACCAACGAGCCGCGTCACCGGGCCGCCGCGCTGGGCGTGCTGGGCCTGGCGGACGGCCCCGATCCTGCCGAGCGGTCGGCCGTCGCAGCAGCGGTGCTCCCTTGGCGCGGCGCGGAGCTGGAGTCGGCCGTTATCGCGGCCGGTGGCTGCGCCGCCGAGCTGCGCAGTCCCGCCGAGTGGGCCAATCACCACCAGGGCATGGCGGTCGCCCACGACCCGATCGTCGGCCGGGTGTTCACCGACGTCTCGCGCACCGGCACGGTCGCCGGGCCGCCGGGGCGGCCACTGGCCGGCGTGCGGGTCCTCGACCTGACCAGGGTGCTGGCCGGCCCCACGGCCACCAGGTTCCTGGCCGGGTTCGGGGCGGACGTACTGCGCATCGACCCGCCGGGCCGCGAGGAGCGGGCGCTGGAGGCGGAGATGACGATCGGGAAGCGTTGCGCCCGTGTCGATCTGCGCGCCGACCGGGACACGCTGCTCGCGCTGCTGGCAGAGGCGGATGTGTTGGTGCACGGCTACCGGCCGGGCGCGATGGACGGGCTGGGGCTGGACGAGCGGACGCTGCACGCGACGCGGCCCGGGCTCGTCGAGGTGATGCTGGATGCCTACGGCTGGTCGGGCCCGTGGCGCGGGCGCCGGGGGTTCGACAGCCTGTTGCAGATGAGCACCGGCCTCGCGCACCCGGGCGACGACGATCCGGATGCCGAGCCCACCCCGCTGCCGGTGCAGGCGCTGGACCATGCGACCGGGTACCTGGCGGCGGCCGCAGCAGTTCGCGGCCTGACCGAATGGAGCCGAACCGGTCTGGGCAGTGTCAGTCGGGTCTCACTGGCCCGCACCGCGATGATGTTGCAGGACCACCGGTCCGACCGTGACGAGGGCGAGATCGAGGCGGTCGACCGGGGTCTGGCGCTCCCGGAGCAGACGTATTGGGGGCCCGGGCGGCGACTGCCCGGGCCGGTGCGGGTGGGCGAAGCGCAGATGGCCTGGACCGTGCCGGCGGCACCGTTCGGATCGGCGACAGCCGCCTGGTAGGTCTGCCTGGCCAGCCGGGGTGACCTGCCGGACGGGCCTACTTCGCGTTCTTGGCCGGCCGGGTCGCCAGCACGCCGGTCGCGCACAGCTGCTCGCACACGGCCCGCAGCTTGAGGTTGTTGTCGGCGGAGGCCTTGACCAGCGCGGCGAACGCCACGTCGGGCGTCATCCGGAATCGTTCCATCAGGATGCCCTTCGCCTGCCCGATGACGTCCCGGCTGCTCAGCGCGGCCAGCAACGAGTGGTGCTGCAGCACACCGGACAACGCGATCGACGCGTGCGCCGCGAAGATCCTGGCCAGGCTTCCGGCCTCCTCGTCGAACGACCCCGTGGTAGCGATCAGCGTCAGCGAACCCAGCGCCCGTTTGCCCAGCACCATCGGTGTGGACAGCATGCCGATCACCCCGAGCTTCGCCGCTGCCGCCGAGAAGGCCGGCCAGCGGGTCTCGGTCGTCAGGTCGTCCACCCGGGTCTGTCGCTCGGTGCTGATGGCGTCGATGCAGGGGCCCTCGCCGAAGTGGTTCTGCAGATCCATCACCGCCCCAGGCAGCTGTTCGCCGCCCTCGAGGTGGTTACGCAGCCGCCGGGTGCCGTCGGAGGCAACCACTCCCGCGTAGTCGGTGCCCGGGATCAGCTTGAGGGCGCCCTCGATGATCAGCCGGACGACGTCCGGCTGATCATCGCCGGAGCTGGTCAGCTGGAGGGCGAACTGCGCGATGTTGTCGGCGATGCGGTGCGCCTCGGGAACGATCACCGCTTCGTCGCCGTGCGGCGCGTACGGCAGGTCGTCGCCAGGTGTCGCCTGACCATCGGCTGAGTCCGCCACGCGTCGGTACCTTCCGGGCTGCACAACGCCAGCTCGTTCGTCGACCGGCTCCTGGAACAGTAACGCGAACTTCACGCCGACGCAGTGGTCACCGGCCGGCGGCAGGACGAACGCGGCGCAGTCCCGCGAGATCCACAGCCGGCAGCCCGCGGGTAGTCCGTCGGTTCGTCCCCCTCGCGAGACGGGCGACCGCTCAGTGCAGGTGCGCCATCCAGTCCGCCGGCACCCGGCCCGCCGGCCCGGGAGCCGGCTGGTCCTCGGGATGGGACGTCGGGGCGGCCAGCGCCGGGGCCTCCAGCGTCTGCCTCGTCCGGTAGTCGTAGAACCAGTCCTCGCCGGGCTCGAAGCTCGTGATGAACGGGTGGTCGGTCGACCGGGCGTGGGCGGTGGCGTGCTGCGAGGGCGAGGTGTCGCAGCAGCCGATGTGCCCGCACTGCGCGCAACGGCGCAGGTGAACCCACCACCCACCGGCCGCCTCGCACTCCAGGCATCCGGTGCCACTCGGCGGGACGGCCGGGTCGATGCCATCGATGTCGGTCACGATGCGCTCCTGATCTCGTCGGGCGGCACCAGCGGAAGCCTGATCTGGAACCGGGTGTCCCCGGGGACCGACTCGACCCGCAGGTCACCGTGGTGCTTCTTGACCACGATGCGCCAGGAGATGTCCAGGCCCAGACCGGTCCCCTCGCCGACCGCCTTCGTGGTGAAGAACGGCTCGAATATGCGGTTCTTGATCTCGTCCGGCACGCCCGGCCCGGTGTCCCCGATCTCGACCAGCAGCCAGCCGTCCTCCCGGGCCGTGCGCACGGTCAGCGTCCCGCTGCCCGCCATCGCGCCGATCGCGTTGTCCATGGTGTTGGTCCACACCTGGTTCAGCTCGGAGGCGTAGGCGGGGATCTGCGGCAGGGTGCGGTCGTAGTCCCGGACGACGGTGACGCCCTTGCCGAGCTTGGCGCTGAGCATCATCAGGGTCGCGTCCAGCAGTTCGTGCACGTCTATCACCTGGTAGGGCGCACGGTCGAGCTGGGAGTACTGCTTCGCGGACTGCACCAGGGTGGAGATCCGGGTGACCGAGTCCTCGATCTCGTTCATCAGCAACTCGGTCTCGACCGTGTAGTTGATCCAGCGGACGGCGCCCTCCAGCACCGACGGGCCGACCACGGCCTCCACCTCGTCGAGCCAGTCGGCGGCCAGCCCGGCCTGCACGAAGGTGGGCGCGAGGTCCCAGCCGCCGCGGATCGAGTGGTCGTCGAACCACTCGCCCAGCGCGTCCTCCCGGTCGGAGGCCTCCAGCGGGGTCAACGACGGCGCCTTCGCCACGTGTTCCACGGCGTTCTCCTGCAGCTTGATGAGCTGCTCCATGGTCAACCGGTCCCAGGGACCGGCGGCGATGGCGCCGAGCTTGTGCCGCATACCGGCGACCCGGTCGCGCAGGGTGGACGTGGCCCGCACCGCCGCGGCCGCCGGATTGTTGAGTTCATGGGTGAGCCCGGCGGACAGCGAACCCAGCGCCAGCAGGCGTTCCCGCTGGTCGGTGACCTGCCGCATGTTCTGGTTGCCCCAGAACAGCCCCTCCAGCAGGTGCAGCGCCATCGGGAACCACTCGCTCATCATGAGCGCCAGGTCCTTGGCGTCCAGCACCAGGAAGCGCGTCGGCTCGGTCACCCGCAGCGTGTTGTTGTAGATCTGCGGGATCCGGTCGCCCATGTACGCCTGCCAGGCGCCGGTGTAGGCACCGCGGTGCGAGGACCGGGTGATCTCGACGTCGTCGCCGCCGATCAGCTTGCTCATCACCAGCGTGCCCTCGAGCAGCACGTAGAAGCAGGTGGCCGGATCCCCTTCGGCGTAGAGCTGCCCCGGCTGTACCAGGATGGTCGAGCCGTGCCGGCAGAGCCAGTCCAGCTGCTCGTCGTCCAGCTTCTCGAACAGGAACAGCGTCCGGAGTTCGTCGACGTCACAGGGCCTGGAGTCGGCGGTGGTGGTCATGAGTTCTGGTCCATCGACATCACAGCTTCTCGAGGTAGCGGTGTACGAACATCACTGCCATGGCGCCCTCGCCCACGGCGGAAGCGACGCGCTTGGCCGACTCGGCGCGGGCGTCACCGGCCACGAAGACACCCGGAACGCTCGTCTCCAGGTGGTAGGGCGCCCGGTCCAGTGTCCACCCGGCGGGCCGGCCGTGCGGTGCGAGATCGGGGCCGGCCAGGACGAAACCGTGCCGGTCGCGGAGCACCGCGCCCTCCAGCCACTCGGTGTGCGGGGTGGCGCCGGCGAAGATGAACAGCCATCCGGCGTCCACCTTCTCCGTGGTGCCGGTGGTGCGGTCCAGCAGCGTCAACTGCTCGAGATGGTCCGAGCCGGTCGCCTCGACGACCTCGGAGCAGGTCCGGACCGAGATGTTGTCGATGCCGGCGATCTGCTGCACCAGGTAGTAGGACATCGACGCCTCCAGCGAGGGCGCCCGCACCACGATCGTCACCGACCGGGCCCCCTTGGCCAGGTACACGGCGGCCTGACCGGCGGAGTTCGCCCCGCCGACGATGTAGACGTCCTGCGCGACGCAGCTCGGGGCCTCGGTGAGCGCCGACCCGTAGAACACCCCGACACCGGTGAAGGCCGCCAGACCTGGCGCGTCGAGCTGGCGGTAGGACACGCCGGTGGCCAGGATGACGGTGTGCGCGGCCAGCGTCGCGCCGTCGGCGAACCGCACCACTCGGGAGGACCCGGTGACCTCCAGCCCGACCACGTCGCGGGTGGTGATGAGTTCGGCGCCGAACTTCGTGGCCTGGCGGCGGGCCCGATCGGTGAGCTGCGACCCGGACACCCCGTCCGGGAAGCCGAGGTAGTTCTCGATGCGCGAACTCTGCCCGGCCTGGCCGCCAGTGGCGGTCCGCTCCACGAGCACGGTCCGCAGACCTTCGGACGCCCCGTACACCGCGGCGCCCAGGCCGGCCGGGCCGCCGCCGATCACCACGATGTCGTAGAAGTCGCCGACCGGCGCCGTCACCAGCCCGACCGCCTCGGCCAGCTCGGCGTCGGTCGGGGTCACCGTCACCGTGCCGTCCGGGGCGATGACGACCGGGAGGTCGAGCGGATCGACGCCGGCCGCCGCCAGCAGGCGGGCGCCCTCAGGCTCGTCGCTGGAGAACCAGTGGTAGGGAATCTGGTTGCGCGCCAGGAACTCCCGCACCTCCGACGACCTGGCGTTCCACCGGTGCCCGACGACCTTGGTCTCCGACACGGCGCGCCGGTCGGAGGCCAGCCAGCCCTCGAGCTGGGCGTCGACCACCGGGTAGAACTTCTCCTCCGGCGGGTCCCACGGTTTGAGCAGGTAGTGGTCCAGGTCCACCACGTTGATCGCCTGGATCGCGGCGCCGGTGTCGGCGTACGCCGTGAGCAGCACCCGCCGGGCCCACGGATAGAGATCCATTGCCTGCTCGAGGAATTCGATGCCGGACAGCTGCGGCATGCGGTAGTCGGCCAACAGCACGGCCACCTCCTCACCGCGCAGTTTCATCTCCCGCAGGGCGGCCAGCGCGTCGGCCCCGGACTCGGCGCGCACGATCCGGTACTTCTCGGCGTACCGGCGGCGCAGGTCCCGCGCGATGGCCCTGGACACGCTCGGATCGTCGTCGACGGTGACGATGGCCGGGCGGCGCGCCGGCCCCGCGCCAGGGGTCGTCATGCGGGGGCGACGGGCGGTGGCAGTGAGCTGCGGATCACCGTTTCACCCTAGCCAGCCGGTCGCCGCCGCCTGAAGGAAGTTCGCTGCGGGTGAACCATCGACCGTCCCGGCGCCGGTCGCGCCCAGCCGACGACATGTGTCGACCGGCTCCGAGCTGCGCGGGGCGCGGACCACGGATTCACCCGGCTCGGGATGTTCGTGATGTTGCCAGGGCGACGGCGAACCCAGCCGCCAGAAGCATGCCGGTGCAGGTGATCAGGGCGGCTTGGAGTGGGGCGGCGGTGAGCAGGACGCTGACGAAGATGATGCTGGCGGAGGTGGCGGTTCGGAGCAGGCCGAAGGTTTCGGCTCGCCGTGCGGCCGGGGCAAGGCGGTCGATTGTCAGGGAGTAATGGGTGCCCAACGGCGCCAGGAACGCTCCAATGACGACGGCGCCCAGAACGGTTGTCGGGACCGAAAGATTGGAGGCGACCATGGTCGACCCCAACGCTGTCGCGCCGAGCGCTGCGATCACAGCGCGAGGAGTCAGCGGCCGGTTCACGACGCTGACCCAGATTCCGCCGGCGACCGAGGCGATGCACAACGACACCGTGAAGACGAAGGCGAAGGCGGGACGGGTCCCGAAGTGGACGGCCAGAGCGACCGCCCCGATTTCGATCACTGCTACGGCGACGCCGGTCGCGGCGGCGCAGCACAGCCACAGCAGGATCGGTGGAGTGATCAGCGAGCCCGAGCGGGGTGCCACGGGAGCTGTCGCCGAGCCGGAAACACCGGGGATGAGCAGCAGCGGTCCGGCACCCAATATCGCCAGGGCGACGACGGCCGCCACAGGAGAGGCGGCCCCGAGCAGGGAAGCAAGGACTGGCCCGGCGACGAACACGCCCTCGTTGAGCGTGGCCGCGATGCCCAGTGCGCGCGGCAGCTGCGAGGGCGTCACCAGGTGGTTGAGCAAGGAACGCTGGTAGCCGTAGGCGGCGCCACCGACGAGCCCGGCAAGGGCCGAGGCGGCGATCAGGAGAGGAAAGCCGGCGTGCACGCCGGCGAGGACGGCGATGGCGCCGTACGCCAGAGTTCTGAAGGTCACCAGGACCCGCAGGAATGTCGTCGGGTTGGTCTTGGACCCCATGCGCGCCACCGGCACGGCGCCGGCGGCCTGCGCGAGCGTCAACGCGAGGATCATCGCTGCGCCGCTACCGGTGTCACCGGTGAGAGGCAGCGCCAGCAGCGAGAAGGCAATCGGCGCGGCCGCCTGCGGGATGCCGAACGAGGCATACGACAGGAGCCAACGCACAACGTGCGAGGTCGGTGCCTGCCGAGGCGTGACCGGGTTCGTGGCCGGCTGCGGAGACGTGCTCAAGGTGTTGTCCTTCTCGGGTCGTCCAGCGCCGCGGACCCGGGGGGAGCGCCGGCACACTAGTGAGCAATATACTGCTCATCCGGAAAGCCTGCGCACTTTATTGCGCAAGGGTGCTGCACGATGAGGCCATGAGCAGCGAGATCAACCCCACGCTCGCGGCCCGGCTCGGGCGCCGCATCCGGGAGGTCCGCACCGAACGCCGACTGACTGTGGCCGCCTTGGCGGAACGGAGCAAGCTCAGTCGCCGCATGCTGACGCTGATCGAGCTTGGCCAGGCAAATCCCAGCATCGCCAGCGTGGACCGCATCGCCGACGGCCTCGGCACAAGTTTCGCCGTCCTCGTCGGCGTTGGTGGCGGCCTGCGCCCGGAAGGTGTGGAGGTGTGGTCCACCGCACCCGGCGGTCGAGGCCTACTCCTGAGCGCTATCCAGACACCGGAGTACGTCATCGAGCTCTGGAACTGCCGGCTCACACCCGGCGAGAAGCGCACCGTCGACTCGGGGGCGGCCGGGTCGGAGGCCATCCACCACATCACCTCCGGAGAACTGTCCATCACCGCCGACGGACGCGAGCATCGAGCCGCAGCCGGCGAGTCAGTCACCATCCCGCTCGGTCTCGAGCGCACGTACCACGTGATCTCCGGACAGGACGCCGTCTATTTCGAAGTATTCCCGCAGCCCCGCTCACGACAGGACTGACGCCCCTTCTTGTACGGCGCGGTGCGTCGGGTCGTCCGGTCGCAACACGGGTCCGGTCAGATCACAGAGCGCTGCTCGTGGGTGGCCCTGAGGTCGGAATCGCCGAATGAGGCCCCGGTCCCAACACCGCTAGGGGTTGCCCGGCGGATACAGCAGGTGAGCTGCTATCTCTCAAGGAGAACGTCGAGTAAGCGTCAACGCCGGGCGGTGCTGGGCCTGCATGAGTAAGACGCGGTTGCTTCGGTGCGGTCAGGAGCGACCGGGGCGCGTCGCCGCGGCCCAGCGGGCATAGCCAGGCGGAGGCGCGACTCGTCGCTGGTCTGAGCGTAAGGACCCACGGCACAGGCCGTTGCGCCAATTCCGCGGCTTCCTACCGTTGATCGCCGCCCGGTGCCTACTTGCGGCGCATCGTGCACATCACATCGGAGTACGGCGCCGGACCGTTCGTCAGGCTGACAGCCGCACAGTCCAGGGTAGGAGCGGGGCGGCCGGTGGCGAGCATCAGTGCGTTGGTCTCCGACCATTGCTTCCAGGTGTGGACGACTCCGGCTGCGGTGGTCGTCCCGAACGAGACGGCTGCATCGTCGGTGCAGGCGGTGTAGCCGTCTTCATTGGTGAAGTTGCACGCTCGCAGTTTCGGATCGACGACGATCTTGAGCCGGCTCAACCCACGTTGGACCCGGTAGTTGTTGACCGCTGCTTCGGTGTCCGCGGCCAACTTAGGATTAGCCACCCAGTGCGGCGCCGGCACCGAGATCCGCGCCGAGGCGGTCGAACTTCCGGCGTAGGTGGTCGAACCCAGAAACCGAACCTGGAAGTCCAAGCCGTATTTCATGATCGGCAGGGTGTAGGTGTAATGGCCGCCGGCGGTGGTTTTCATATAGTCGCCGAGCCACCATCGGGCAGTGCCGGCGTACTTGAACCAGATCTGCAGAGTTTGACCGACGAGACGGTTGCCGTGGGAGTCGGCGAGGGCGCCGGTCATTTTCACTGCGCCTCCGTAGGACGCGGTGACGGGACCCGAGCTGTAGATCTTGGTGCCGATGCGGTCGACCGTGATCGTCGCAGTCCGCGACACAGATCCACTCAGGGCGCCGGAGCCGGCGTAGCGGGCCTGGTAGGAAAAGGTGTGGTTGCTGCGTACCTGCGCGGCGAACTTGCCGGTGGCGTTGGAGGTGACCGCGACGGCAAGAGCGTAGACGTGCGCGTTGGCGGCATTGGTCCAGATCTCGACGCGGGCATTGACCACATTGTGTCCGGCGGTGGTGATCACGCCGGACGCGGTGACGCTACCCACCTCGAAGGATCCGCTGTCGACGGCAATAGCCGTAGGTGCTTTCGACGGTTCGGCCGCGCCGGCCGATCCTGAGGGGATCCAGCCGAGGGTCACGGCGAGACCGCGGTCAGGACCACGAGCCCGGCAGAGCAGGGGGACTGACCCGCCCGGTGATGGGGTTTGTGAAGGATGCTCATGTCGCTGCTTTCGAGTCGGCAAGACCGGCGGCGGCAAGTGGCCGTCACCTGGTTGGGCTGGGTGGTCACCGGGCAGCCGCCCGCTTGTGCGGGACAGCATGACCTGGATGGAGAACCCGCCGGCAAGCGATCCATTCCAAGCGGGTCCGGCTCGGGACTTCACAAGCGTAGGCGTTCATTCGGCCCTGCGCCGCTCCTCGGAAGAATGATGTCGCGACACAGCCGGACGAAACGAAACAGGCTCAAGGGCGTACAGGCTGTGACCGAAACTCACGAACGTGAATCTCCCCCGATACCGGCGGCATGATCGCGGACCCGCAAGTTTCGTACCTCTCCAGACTGAGATCGTTTATAGGCCGCGGAAACGTCTCTCGCTCCCAGCCGGGCTGCACTGTCAATTCAAACGACAAGCAGGAGGTTACAGGCCGTTCTGCGTAATCTGAATGACGGCACCAGCGTGTGCACGCTCAGTGCCGTCGAGATGCCTGAAATGGAGTTCAATGATGCGGCCAATTTGGTGCAATATTGTGCCACTCATGGTTCCGGCGGTGCTTGAAAGGTCGAGAAGCCGTACCGGCATCGATCACCCCGACCCATGCCGCGCACGGTGCTGCGCTTCGCGGAGGTCCGTCGATCACTTGCGACGAAAGCGTACATAAGTACGGCTGTCTTGGCGACGATCGTCGCCTTCCTGGCTGGAGATGACTGTACTTGTGTCAGAATCTGGCATGGCAAAGCAGTCAACCCTTCGCTTCGGCGCCCAAACCGATGAGGTCACGAGCTTCCTGCGCATCGTCAACATGGTGCGCACCGGAGAGGCCGCGACGCGCCCTGAGATCGGGCGGATCACCGGACTCGGGCGCGGGGTCGTCGCTCAGCGGGTGGATCAGGCGATCGAACTCGGCTACATCGAGGACGGCGAATTCGGGCCGCCGGTGGGGGGGCGCGCCCCGCGCACCCTGCGGTTCCGCGGCGAGCAGGGCCATCTCATCGTCTGCGCCCTCGGCGCGCTGCACATCAACGTCGGCGTCACTGCCCTGGACGGCGACGTGCTCGACCAGACTCACGCACCGTGGGACATCTCCCGCGGCCCGGCCGAGACGCTCGACATGGCGATGACCATGGTGGAGGAGTTGCTCGGACGCCTCCCGCGGGAGCCGGTGTGGGGCATCGGGGTCGGCCTGCCGGGCCCTGTGGACTTCCTGTCCGGCCGGCCCGTGGCGCCGCCGGTCATGCCTGGCTGGAACGGCTTCGACGTCCGCCGTCGCTTCGAGGAGCACTTCGACGCGCCGGTATGGGTCGACAACGACGTGAACCTCCTCGCCCTCGGCGAGCGGGCGAAGCGCCGCGACGAGCAGCCGGACCTCATCTACTGCAAGGTCGGCTCGGGCATCGGGGCCGGATTGCTTTCGCGCGGCCGCCTGCACCGCGGCGCGAACGGCGCGGCCGGCGTCATCGGCCATGTGCGGGTGCGTGACTCCCAAGCGCAGTGCCGCTGCGGAAAGGTCGGGTGCCTCGAGGCCGTCGCCGGCGGATGGGCCCTGGTCCGCGACGCCACGCAGGCCGTCGCCGAAGGCGCGGGCGGCAAGCTGGCTCAGCGCATCGAGGGCGGCGAGGAGCTGACCCCCGAAGCCATCGCCACCGCGGCGGAGAGCGGAGACGCCCTCGCCGTCTCGCTCGTGCAGCGATCGGCCCGGGTGGTGGGCGAGTCGATCGCCACGCTCGTCAACCTGTTCAATCCCGGCGTCATCGTGATCGGCGGTGCGGTGACCGCGGCCGGCGCGGTGTTCCTCGCCGAGGTGCGACAGCGGGTGTACGAGCTGTCGCTGCCTCTGGCAACCCGCGATCTCAGCATCGTCCTGTCGCTCAACGACGTGCGGGAGCCGCTGCGAGGAGGCGCCGAAATGGTGCGTGAGGAGCTCTTCTCGGCGACGTTCCCGAAGTGGTTCGCCGACGGCCGCCCGAGCGTCGAGCGGGCCAGGACGGCCTGGTGAGCCCGCTACCGAGCCGCAAGTCCGAGCTTGCTACATGCTTCAGCGCGGGGTCGAGTGGGCGGCGACGGGAGCGGTGACCATCGAGGGCCCTGATCGCCGCGGCGAGCGTCGGTTCCTGCCCTGGCCGTACTACAACCGCAAGGGTGACAGACCCCGTTCCCTCACGGCCGGGCCGGTGCCTAGCGCACCGACCGATGCGCCGTGCCCGGCTCATGCCAGCGTGACCTCGCGCTCGACGGGCACGCGGTTGGTGACGTAGCGGCCGGGCTCGCCGTCGGTGCCGGGCATGATCTGCATGTACAGCAAGCGCATCGTCAGCACGACCTCGACGGTGAGCTTCTCGCCCACCTCGGGCGCATGGGCAAGCGGGATGACGACCTCGGGCTTGTCGGCGACGAACCAGAGGGTGTCCCACTGCTCGGGAAGCTCCGGGATGCGGTAGCTCTTGCCGTTGAGGTCGAACCGCAGGTCTTCCCTGGGCACCGGCACGCCGTTGACGGACGCCCCGACATCGTCGACGGCCGACAGCCAGAGGCTGCGATACCACGGCAGCTGCACGAAGACGCCGATCCCGTCTTCGCGACGGCGGACGTCCTTCTCGGAGAACAGTGAGTTGTGGGTGGCCATGGTGGGCTCCTCGGTGGCGCTGGGTCAGTGGAAGGTGTCGGTGAAGGTGTCGTGCGGCACCGGCGGAACGGGCTCGGGCTTCCCGCGGTCCTCTGGCCCGCTGGGCGAGACGATCGGCGACCTGCTCGAGCAGGGCGACCACCTCGGCCGGCAATTCGGCGAGGATGACGGGGCGATGGTGTCAGCTGTTGGCGTTCGCCCCTGCGGCGACGGTGCTTTCGATGGCGCGACGCATCAGGGCGTGCTGCTTCTTCACCAGGTCGATGGGGTCGGACTCTCCCAGGTCGGAAAAGGCGTGCCCTTCCCACTCGCTGGAAAGGTAGCCCTGGTAGCCCCCCTCGACGAACTGGCGGACGATCCGCGGGATGTCCATCGCGGGCTCGTCGCCGTTTTCATCGATGTCGTAGAACTTCGCGTGCACGTGGAACATCTGCGGCATGATGTCGAGCCACTCCTCCGGCGGCACGAGCCCGTGCATGTTGAAGGCGAGGCGAGTGAACGGCCCGAAGCGCAGCGGGTCCACCCCCTCGCCGGTGAGGTAGTCCTCGAACTTCTGGTTGCGCACGTGCATGGGCGTGGGCTCGTGCCAGATCTCGTCCATCACGGGGAAGTGCTTCTCGTCCATGCCCATCTGACGAAGCGTCCGCAGCAAGGTCGGAGACAGGCTGTGCATCGTCGAGGAGAAGTCGGCGGTGAATCCGAGACGGTCGGACTGCAGCTCGTCGTACATCTCGCGCATCTGCAGCACCTGCGGATTGTTCGGCCCCGACGGCGCGTGGATCTCGTACCCGAGCTTCTGGTCGTATTTCTCCGCCAGCGGCAGCAGGCTGCGCAGCAGCTCCTTGCCGTGTGACCGGATGACGACCTTCTTGAACCCGAGCGTGTGGGCGGTCTTCAGCTGTCGCGCGAGGAAGTCGTGCTCCTCGTCGGGCGTCATGTCGCGGTGCTTGCGGCGGCCCATGTCGAGGTTGGTGCCGATGGCGCTGGGCTCCAGGCCGTAGCGGTCCAAGCTTTCGCGCCAGAGTCGGACGAACTCGTCGTCGACATCCGGGTACGTGCGCAGCATCTGGGCGATGTTGAACTCGATGCCGGGGCCGAGGCCCTCGTCAGCGGCCGCCTTGATGAGCGTCTCGGGCGTGTACAGCCCCGCGGCGAACTCGGAGGTGAGCGAGTAGAGGGTGATGCCGAGCTTGATGCCCGTGCCGGCGATGCCGTCTTCAGTCATGTGTGGTCCCTGAGCGTGTCGAAGGGTTGAGGGGTCAGCCGCGGGCGGGCTGAGCCAGGTGGGTGGAGAGGATGCCGCGTGCCCCAGCGGCATCCGTGATCATCCGGCTGCCCGCATCCGCTGCCGCCGACCGCTGCACGGCCTGCTGCCCGGCGACGATGTCGAACGGGCTCTGCCAGTGGTTCCAGTGCCAGCCCTCGTACTCGCTGGAGATCGCGCCGCTGTAACCGTTCTCGACCAGAAGACGGATGAGGTCGCGCACGGGCACCGACGGCTCTTCGCCGTTCTCGTCGATGCCGAAGAACTTGCCGTGCACGTGACGGATCCAGGGCATGATCTCGAGCCAGTCATCGACCCTGGCCGGGCCGAACAGGCCGGTGCCGTTGATGCCGAGGTCGATGCCTAGATCGGGGCGTCCGTTCTGGGCGGCGAGGCCGATGAAGCGCCCGAACCGCTGGCCGTGCTCGGCCTGGTCGGCCGGGGGGCCCTGCTGGTAGAACTCGTTCCACAGCCCGGTGACCTGCCCGAGCAGGTCCTCGGAGGCGCCGCGGCGGCGGTAGGCCTCGATGAGAGACGGGGCGAAGCCCGAGACGGTCGCGCCCCAGTCCATGGTGAACCCCAGGTAGGGCGAGTCGACCTTCTCATACCGGTCCCGCAGCGCGAGGATGCGCGGGTGCGACGCGTACTGGTCGGCGTGCACCTCGAGTGCGAGGGTCACCCCGTACTCCTCGGCGATCGGTGCGAGGGTCTCCATCGAGTCGGGGGTGAGCGAGATCTGCACGCGGGCGATCGGGAAGCCGAGCTTCGCCGCGGCCGCGATCTGGCGGCGCATGTACTCGATCAGCTCGCCCTGGTTGAGAAGACGATCACGGTGGATGCCGATGTCGGCGTTCACCGCGAGCGAGGTTGTCACGAGCTCGGTCTCGTCGACGAGGTCGCGGAACCAGCCGGCGAAGGCGTCGTCGATGTCAGGAAACCCGCGGAAGCTCGAGAACCCGATGATTTCGAGCCCGGGGCCGTACCGGTCGGCGGCGACCTTGCGGATCAAGCCCTCGAGGTCGTACTCACGCCCATGGAACGCGCGGGTGAAGCTGTAAAGGGTGACGCCCTGGATGGGCGTGCCGAGGTCGGTCATGCCGGCACTCCGGATTCCTGAGCCTGTCGAGCGGTCATGGTTTTCTTGTCGTGCTCCTCGATGTGCAGCACCTCGGCGTCCGAGATGACGATGTAAGGGATGAAGAGCGTGAGGTCGACCTCGACCTCGTGCTCGGCATCCGGCGCCGCCGCGACATCGCCCGACAGGACGGCGGAGTCCAGCGGGAACCACCATTCCTCGGTGTTCGCCGCCAACTCGGCGAAGGTGAAGTTCTTGCCGTTCATCGTCCAGCGAAGGGATTCGGGATCGGCCGCGACGCCGTCGACCCTCAGACGGGCACCCGCGATGCAGGAGCCGGGAAGGGCTCGGTACCAGGGGATGCGAACCTCGACCGCGGCGCGTGCGCCATCGGTCTTCAGCGTGCCCTGCTCGATGATGCGGTCCGGAATCACCGGGACCTCCCAGTCTCATGGGGCGGGAGGATCCCGCCGACACCTTTGTCTTGTTTCTGCAGTGTAATGTAGGTTTCCAACATAAGTCAATACTGGCGCCAGTGCGCCAGGAGTTCTCGCGGCCCCGCACGAGAACGGTGGCGGGGAGACGGTGGGTCCGACCCAGACGTTGGCCGGCAGGCCGCGGCGCACCCCAGGTCGCAGAGGTCATCGATCAAGCAGTAGCGGCGTCGAATGGCGTTCTGCGTGCTGCCTGCCGCGTCGCAATTCGTAGGCAGCCGCGTAGGCGGCGTGGCCGGTTGTGGACATCCTGATCTCAGTCGGAGTCGTGATGTTCCATGTTGATACCGCCCAGGCACCCACCATCGAGGGTGAAAGAAGGGCGGTCACGACTTCCGGCCGCAGCACGATCGGGACCGCTGACCTGATCGATTCGGTGACCAATTGGCGCCGGTCAAGCACCCGCCGGCGGGCGGGTGAACTGAGCCTGTCGGCCTATGGCTCCCCTTGCCCAACTCCGTAGGACCTGACCGCCCGGACAGGTCCTGAGAAACCAGACCGAAGGAACACACATGTCAGTCAAGACACTGCGGAGTAATGGAAGCTCCGCCCGACGTCGGGTCGGACAACTCCTCGCCGCAACAGGTCTCGCGGCGGCCGCCACCATCACCCTTGGGCAGACTCCGGCGAGTGCGCAATCCTGCTATCTTTCGGCCGCGGCCGGGTCACCGGCGCCAAATCACGAAATGTCCTGCACCGGGGGATGGACGGCCTGGCTCGGCGGCGGAAACATTCGATTCATGGGAGCGCTCAATTCATTCAACTACCCAATCGTCATGCGGGTGTACACCGGGCTCTTCGGAAGCGGTGGCGTCCGCTCAGTGTGCGTCAATGCTCACCACACCTTGTGGGAGGACAGCTCCGTATCTGCCGCCGGCACGGTGATCGTCGTGAACGGCAACAGGTGGGCGCAGGGTTCGGTCGTTCGGTGCGCTCACCCTGTGGTCTGAACTTGACCGCTGGCCGCCTTTCATTGCTCGCCGCGGCGAACAGGGGAGACCTGAATTGTGGTGACGAGCGTTTGACCACCGTCAATGGTCCGCGCACGAGCGCAACCTGCTGGTGCGCGGATCTTTGGCAGAGCGACGGTTGCCATCCCGAGCGTCCGGCGGTTGACCGCCGGACGGTCGGAGGTTGACCGTGACGTCGTGGAGCACCACCCTCCGCCCGCCGAACTGTCGATCACCACCCGGCACGGCATCCCTCGCGAGCTGCCGACCGAACATCCCTTCAAAACGATTGTGGGTGGGTGCATCTCGCCCGGCTGGACAAGCCGGGGACGGAGCGTTGTCATCCTTGACACTTTCGATGATCTCCGTCACTCTTCGGTGGACGTTCAGAGCTGACCGTCTGACCTACACCCGGGAGTTTCAATGAAGCAACTCCGTCCGATCCCCCTCCGGCACCGCCGGCGTGTCGCCGGTTTGGCGGTCGCCACCTCGGCGGCCCTCGTCGCCGGATTCCTTCCTTCCACACTGTCCAACGCCGCGACGCCGTCGGGCTCCACTGCCGCCGCGACGCCGCCGACGGTCAGCGCCACGTCGGTCGTCACCGTCGACGACGGCGGCACCGCCAGGGTCACGGTGACCCTGACTGCTGCTGCACCCAGCGCGGTGACCGTCGGCTGGTCGACCGGCACGGGCACAGCGATGGCGGGCAGGGACTACACCGCCCGCTCCGGAACCCTGACCTTCCCGGCCGGCAGCGCGGCCGGCGCGACCCGCAGCTTCACCGTCGCGACTACAACCACCACCGGCGCCGAGACTGCCGAAACAGTCCCGGTCAAGTTGACCGTCACCGGCGGCACGCTGTCTGGTAGCCAGCCGACGATCGTCATCAACGCGCACGGCCTGCCGTACCTCGACCCGTCGCTGACCACCAAGCAGCGCGTCCGAGATCTGCTGTCGCGCATGACGTTGGCCGAGAAGGTCGGGCAGATGACGCAGGCGGAGCGCGGTGCCGTCGATAGCGACCAGAGCCTGATCACCACCTGGCAGCTCGGCTCGCTGCTGTCGGGCGGCGGCTCTACGCCGGCGCAGAACAACCCGACCGCGTGGGCGGACATGATCGACTCCTACCAGTCGCACGCCCTGGCCACGCGCCTGCAGATCCCGCTCATCTACGGCATCGACTCGGTGCACGGCGACGGCAACCTCTACGGCGCCACGCTTTTCCCGCACAACGTCGGCATGGGTTCGACCCGCGACCCGCAACTCGTCGCGCAGGAGGAGCACGTCACCGCGACCGAGACGCGCGCAACAGGCATCCCGTGGGTATTTGCGCCGTGCCTGTGCGTCGCGCAGGACGACCGCTGGGGCCGCACCTACGAGTCGTTCGGTGAGTCGCCGGACCTCGTCAAGGCGATGGAGACCTCGATCAACGGATTCCAGGGCAACGGCACGAGCGACCTGGCGAAGAACGACCGGGTGCTCGCAACGGTGAAGCACTTCGCCGGTGACGGCGACACCCAGTACGGCACCGGCCGCAACAGTGCCGGCGCGAACAGCAGCGACTACCCGATCGACCAGGGAATCACCCAGGTCAGCAGGGGTCATTTCGAGAAAGTCGACCTCGCGCCCTACGTCCCGGCCGTCCAGCAGCACAACGTCGGCTCGGTCATGCCGTCCTATTCGAGCCTGGACCTGACCGACGACGGTCTCGGGAACCCGATCAAGATGCACGCCAACAAGACCTACCTGCAGGGCTGGCTCAAGGACAAGGTCGGGTTCGACGGGTTCGTCATCAGTGACTACAACGGCATCCACCAGATTCCACCGCTGAGCAACGACTCTCCGACGGCCGATCAGATCCGCCTTTCGGTGAACGCCGGCGTCGACATGTTCATGGAGCCCAACGACTACCAGAAATTCGAGACCCGCCTGACCGCCGAGGTCACCAACGGCGACGTCACGATGACGCGCATCAACGACGCCGTGTCGCGCATCCTGACGAAGAAGTTCGATCTCGGACTCTTCCAGCACCCGTACGCCGACCGCACCAACATCGACACCATCGGTGACGGCCAGCACCGGGCGGTGGCGCGCCAGGCGGCCGTCGAGTCGCAGGTGCTGCTCAAGAACCGCGCCAACGTGCTGCCGCTGAAGAAGAACGCCCGCGTCTACGTCGCCGGTCGGAACGCCGACAACCTCGGCAACCAGCTCGGCGGCTGGTCCATCACCTGGCAGGGCGAGTCCGGGAACGGCTTGAACGTCGGCACCACCATCCTGCAGGGCATGCGCCAGGTCGCGCCGAATGCGCACATCACCTACAGCGCGGATGCCTCGGCACCCATGAACAACAGCGACATCGGTGTCGTCGTCGTCGGTGAGACGCCGTACTCGGAAGGGTACGGCGACGTGGGCGGCCCGCAGTGGGCGTATGACCCGGCAGACCACAACGTTCCCCGGGAGCCGAAGACCATGGAGCTCAAGGCCGGGGACCAGGCGACCATCGACAAGGTCTGCTCGGCGCTGCCGAAATGCGTCGTGCTCGTGGTGTCAGGTCGGCCGCAGGTCCTGACCAACCAGCTGAGCGAAATCGACGCGCTCGTCGCGTCCTGGCTGCCCGGCTCCGAGGGAGCCGGCGTTGCGGACGTGCTGTTCGGCAATCGCGCTTTCACCGGGCAACTGTCGCAGTCCTGGCCACGTTCGGCGGCCCAGGAACCGATCAACGTCGGTGACAGCAACTACAACCCGCTGTTCCCGTTCGGCTGGGGCCTCACCACGAAGATCCGTGGCGGCGCCGGCTACAGCGCCAACGCCAAGGCCGCGACGGCGAGCGACCTGCGAGCCGCTGCCCGGGTGGCCGCCGGCGAGACGACGATCAAGGCGACGGGTAGCAGCACGGAACCGGCGCTCGTGCGCACGGTCCGGCTGCTCGTGCAGCAGCGTGTGCTCGACAATGCAACGGGCGTCGGCTCCACGGCGGCCGACAGCATTGCGCGGGCTGACGTCGCGACGCTGCAGGGCAACTATGCCAGGGCGCTGCGGCTGCTGCTGGATGCGCTCGACTGATCCGGGTACGCCACGATGGCGCCCGCCGGTTTTCCCGGGCGGGCGCCATTGCCCGTTCCGCCCACGTTCGAGCATGGTTTGCGCGGGTGGATACCAGCGCGCCCGCCTTATGCCCGCATAAATAGCAATCAATGTGGATAACCTGCGTGACCTGTGGAAACAGGCACCTCGGAAGGGTCAGACGTTGCCGCGCCTCCCGGCTGCCCGTTCGTGGGCGCTATCCAGCCCTCGCCAGCGAGGGCATGAGCCGGACGCGGACGGTCTCTCTACCCAGGCCGGTGAGCGTGGCCAGCCGGCGTATGTCAGCCTCGACGGTGGCGGTGCCGCGATACGGTGGAATGGAAACGAGTAATACGTCGACAGCGCGGCGGCGCAGCTCGTCTACAACTGCGCGTGGTCATACGCTTTCAACGATGTGCAGGCGTGGGGGTGAAGGACCGGCGGTAGGCGGTGGGGGTCAGTCCGATTCGTCGGACCAGGTGCCGGCGCATCGAGTCGGCGCTGCCCAGGCCGCTGCGGGCGGCCACCACCTCGATCGGTAGGTCGGTGACCTCCAGCAGCTCGCGGGCCAGGTCGAGGCGCTGGTGCAGCAGCCATTGCAAGGGGCTCAGGCCGGTCTCGGCGTGGAATCGGCGGGTCAAGGTCCGCACGCTGTTGCGGGCGTGCTGGGCCAGGTCGGTGAGGGTGAGCGGTTGGGCAAGTCGTTGCCCGGCCCAGGCCCGGGTGCCCGCGAGTGACGCGCCGGTCTCGGGGGGCAGCGGGGCTCGGATGAACTGGGCCTGGCCCCCGGGGCGGACGGGGGCGACGACAGCCAGCCGGGCTGCCTGGTTGGCGACGGCTGCTCCGTGGTCGGATCGGATCATGTGCAGGCACAGGTCGATGCCGGCTGCGAGGCCGGCGGAGGTGAGTATTGGGCCCTCGTCCACGAAGAGCACGTCCGGTTCGAGTGTGACGTTGGGGTATCGGCGTCGAAAACTGTCCGACTTGAGCCAGTAGGTGGTGGCGCGCCGGCTTTCCAACAGGCCGGCCGCGGCGAGGACGAAGGCGCCCGTGCAGATCGAGGCGACGCGCGCACCGGACGCGGCCGCTGCGCGGAGGGCGTTCAGCACGGCCTCCGGCACGTCGTCGCGCCCGGCTCCCCCGGTCACCATGACCGTGTCGGCGTGTGCGACCGCTTCCAGGCCATCGCGGATGACCACGTCGAAGGCGCCGTCCGAAGGCAGGACTCCCGGTTCGGCCGTGCACACCCGGATGTCGTACGCCGGGCGCCCGTCGATCTCGACCGCGCGGAACATCAGCTCTGGGATGGAAAGGTCAAAGGTGACGACCGGCGGTACTGCGATGACGACGACCCGGTGCATGGCCTGAACCTCCGGTTATGTGGCCTTCTGGCCACTACCGTATCGCTGCGCGACTCGGCATGGTGTTGCCATGTCCTTCGTCGTTGTCACCGGGGCCGGCGCAGCCGGCCTGCCCACCGCCCGTCAGTTCGCCGAAGCCGGGGAGCGTGTCCGTCAGATCACCCGTAGCGGGCGGGGAGTTCATCACCCGCTCGTTGAGCTGGTGGCCGCCGACATCACCGATGCGGACCGGCTCACCGAGCTCACCGAAGGCGCGCGGGTTCTGGTCAACTGCGCCGTTCCTCCTTTTCCAAGGTGGGCCGTTGACGTGCCGCCGATGGCGGCGGCGCTGCTGACAGCCGTGGAGCGCACCGGCGCCGATTACGTCATGCTGGGCAACACCTATGGATACGGGCCCGTCGAGGGACCGATGACCGAGGACCTGCCGATGGCGGCCACCACGGTCAAGGGCAGTGTGCGGGCGCAGATGTGGATGGGTGCTGTGGCAGCACATGAGGCCGGCCGGGTGCGGGTCACCGAGGTGCGGTCGGCGGCGTTCCTTGGCCCGGGCCCGGTCGGCGCCTATGCCGTGTTCGTCGCCGCTGCCGTGCTGGCGGGCGAGATGGGTTCATGGCCCGGTGATCTCGACGCTCCACATAGTTGGAACTACACCGAGGACATCGCCCGAACGCTGGTCGCGGCGAGCCGCGAGGAGCGTGCGTGGGGTCGGGCGTGGCATGTGCCGGCCACGTCGTCGGTGTCGGTGCGGGTGCTCAGTGAGCGGCTGGCTCAGTTGGCCGGAGTTGCCGCTCCCCGGCTGCGCCGGATGCATCGCGAGGATCTCGTCGAGATGGCCCGGACGCAGCCGATGTTCGGTGAGCTGCTGGAGATGTTGTACAGCAACGAAAGTCCTCATGTGCTGGACTCGACCTACAGCGAAGCGGTCCTCGGGGTACGGCCCACGCCACTGGACGTGGTCCTGTGGAACACCTTGTCCGGTGACGTGGTGAAGGAGTGAACGTAGGCGAGGGCGGCGTTCATGGCCGCCCGCATGGGTTGTGATGACCGCAGGGTCTGCCCCAGCAGCGTGCCGCCTTGTAGCGCGGTGCCTCGTCCGCGGGGCACACCCGCCGTGGAGTGGATCCACTCCACCTTCAAGTCGGCGCAGACCTGGACGAAGTGGTCGCTGGAGAAGTCGGCTCCAGCCAGGATTCCTCGACTGACTTCGCAAATCGGCGCGCCACTGCGCTCCATCACTGCGGAGAACGTCATGAATCTTTATCATCAAGCCCCAACCTTTCTGCGAGCGTTTTCTTCGCTTCATGCAGGGCACATTTAACGATTCCCACCCTGACGTCGAGCATCATCGCTATGTCCAGGCACCGCCAGCAATGTCTTGCCTGACCCTGGCAACCCGTTCACCAATACCACCGACGCAGCCACCCTCACAGTCTCCAAGGAGGCCCTACAACAACGCGGTCCGGCAGGTCACCGCCTGGATAACCGGTCTGCCCGGCCACCTCGACAGTGTCGACGAGGCGCGGTTGAGGGCGATCCGGGCGCGCTGCCCCGAGATCGACGCGGCAGTGGAATATCTGACCGGGTTCGCCCGCATGATCAAGGACCTGTCCGGCGACCAGGACAAGCTCACCGAGTGTATGGCCGCCGTGGACCACGACCTGCCAGCGCTGCGTTCTTTCACCGTCGGGCTGCGCCGTGACATCGTCGCCCTCACCGTCGGCCTGACCCAGCAGTACAGCTCCGGCGCCGTCGAGGGCACCGGCAACAAGATCAAAGCCCGGAAGGCACAGCTGTTCGGACGGGCGAAGCACGACCTGCTCAGAAACTGATACTGACATCCTGAGCATCAACGGCCTTGCTCAAGTGGGTAATCCGGCAACGCCAAGGCAAACGGCGCGGTCGGCCGCGCAGCTTTGAAAGCCCCCGCAGAAAGGGACGGCCACCTGACTCCCACGAGCCACACGCCGCCCTACCCCTCCGGGCGGACCGCACGCCGTGGGCCCCGAAGCCACACGATCACGGTCGAGCAGATTCACGGTACTTGAGCCGGAACCACTTACCGTGCAAGTTCACACCTGAAGGGATCGCCGATCCGCGACCGCCCACGGCGACCGACCGATCCGGAACTCCAACCCGTCGAGTCCAGACGTCACCGCGACACGGTCGGCGTCCGTTCAGGACCGCCGGGCATCATGCGCCCGCTACTCGATGGGGTCGAACCGGACACTCCGGATACGGCCCGAGATGCGCGGAACCGGCGCCCGGGCGACGAACGAACCGAGGTCCTCACCCCTGGCTACCTCCTCGTTGATCAGTCTGACCAGGGCGTCGGGCTTGAAGCCGAGCAGGTTGGCGAGGCTGCCTACGGTGAACGGTTCCTCGGTGGTGACGATGAGTCGGGTGTCGAGGTCGACCGGGTCGGGCTGGGTCATGGGGTGTCTTTCGAGGTAGGTAGTGCTCGCCCGTACACGATATCGCCGAAGGCGGAGAGTTTGAAGAGCAGTCGGCGTCCCGGCTTCGAGGATCGCCAAGCCCGCTCATGGCGGTGAGCGACCAGGGCCAGCACCGCGCACAGGTCGGCAGCGTGCGGGTCGGTGTCCGGGGCCGACTGCGCCGGCCCAGCGGTCCGGGCTTCGTCGGCCACAGCTCGATATACGGGGCCTTCGCCTTCTCGTTGTGCTGCTTGACCCAGGTGACCGCGTCGCCTGTGAACGCACCCGAGGTAGCGAAAACAAGCACCCTGACCCGCCGGTCCGGGATGAAGCTCCATCCTCGGGACGATGGCGCCGATCTCGGATGATCCGACCGACTTGGACAGCCAGTGCTTGGCCTGAACAATCACACGCTCGCACGAGTGGTCCCCGCGCCGGTCTGGATAACCCGCTCGCACGACAGGTCGCGTCCCAGGTCCGCCGCCCTCGTCTTCACCAGCAACTGCACGTCTTGATGGTGGGGTAGGTCTTCAGCAGATCGAACAGCAGCCGCTCGAACCCAGCGTCGTCCAGGCGATCCCAAGGCAGTGCGCTGGTGGCCGTGCCGGTCAGCGTCCCGCCGGCGGCCACGCCGAGGTCTAGATCTTGGACGGGCAGGGGGCCGGCGTCGTGGCGGGCGGCGGCCTCGACGTCCGGACGGACACTCGGCCAGTCCATCTCGTTGATGTCATGCCAATCGTGGCCCTGGCCGAATGCAAGATGGCGATGCAGGTCGCCCCAGCGAGGGCTCTGGCGTGTCACTTGTCGAATTAGATGGTTCTGGCACGACTTCCGTGAACGGCGGCCGTGCTGTCGGATCCGGGAAGACGAACTAGGGCTGGCACATCCGCGTCGTGCCGAAGGCTGGTGGTGCCATCACCGCCCGACCGATCGCCGGCCGTTTCACGGAAGTTGAGCCAGAACCAAGTAATTTGGCAATCCACAGTCGTACTGAACCGGCCGCCGCCGGTGCGGCAGGTCACCGCCTGGATCACCGGCCTGCCCGGCCACCTCGACACCGCCGACGAAGCCCGGATGAGGGCGATCCGCGGCCGCTGCCCTGAGATCGACGCAGCCGTGAAGCATGTTGCCGGGTCCGCCCGCATGATCAAGGACCTGTCCGGAAACAGGGACAAGCTCACCCAATGGATCGCCTCTGTAGACCATGACCTTCCGGCCCTGCGCTCGTTCACCGTCGGGCTGCGCCGTGACATCGCCGCCGTTACCGCCGGCCTGACCGAGCAGTACAACTCCCGCGCCGTCGAGGGCACCGTCAACAAGATCAAAGCCCGGAAGATGCAACTGTTCGGACGGGCGAATCACTACCTGCTCCGGAAACTGATCAGGACATCCTGAGCGTCAACGGGCTGCTCAACCGGAACTCCGGCTCCGCCGGGGCAAACGGCGCGGCCCTGCGTCTGAAGAGCCCTCGTGGATCAGGCGGTCGCCTACCGGTCACGAGCCAACCCGCCCTACGCCCCTGACGACCCCTCAGAACAGTGGCTCCATGGCCACACGAAGACCATCCAGCCGGATTCACGAAACCTGAGCCAGAAACGAATATTGTGGCAATACACATGATCGGGCATGACAATCTCTGATTCACCCCAATCCTGCTCGTTTCCTTCGACTGCTTTTACTGCTAACACAGCGGATTCATTCGGTGGAGCACAGCTCAGCGGTGCGTTCGAGCACGGCGCGGCCGGCCTCCTCGCTCCGGCGACCCAGCCCGCAGGCAGCAGACATCACCGCCTCCCGCTGGATATGGTCCTCGACAATCGCGCGGATCGTCAGCTGGTCGGCGAGGGATTGGGATTCATGTGCGAAACCCGCCGCGAAGCGCGTGCCGATCGGCAATCGGAGGTCACGCAGTGGCTCATAGAAGATTCGGTCGGTCGTGGCTGGCATATCGGCGGCGGCCAGCGGCGCGTGCAGAATGTCAAGTGGACGTCCCTCCGGCCAGTTCGACATGACCGCGTTGGCCAGTAGGACAAGGGGCGTGGTGTCCGTCATTCGTCCGAACGCTCGGTTATTCATGTCGCCAAGGCACAGGTGGACGCCGAAGCGCGTACCCGGTGCGCTTGCCGCGGCCAACCCGATGATCGGACGGGCCAGAACCTTTGCCAAAGCCGGGCGCGCCGGCGCCGGCGCCTTCGCGAGCAGCACCAATTCGACCGGCACTTCGATCTGGAATAACGTGTTCGAGCTGGCGACCGCTGCAACACCCCGAATCTCTGTCAATGTCGCCTCGGTGAAAGGGCGGCGTGTGCGCAATGCGCCCGCCGGTCCGAGGGTGAATGTGGCCAGGTCGAAGTCCCCGGGTACGCCCTGCTGAAAGGCCAGATCGGTCCGACCAGTCGCATCGGCCAGCTGCTGAAAGATCGGAAAGCTGCCCGCCGCGGCAGCGACATGCCCGAAGTCCAAGTTCGCGCCGTAGAGGGTATGTCCTTTGCGCACCCGCCACACAGGAGTCTTGTCGTAGTCCGACCAGTCACCGGGCTTACGTAGCTTCAAGTCGGGATGCGTACGAAGACCCTCGACGATCGAGATCACCCAGTTGCGTCGCTCGCCCGTCTCACCGTCGGGCAACGTCCGGAGGTTGGGTCCGAGTATCTCCAGCGCCGTGGTCATCGCCGCCTCGGGCGTCGAACCCGGCAGACTGCCGACCAGATGAGCTTCGCGAACTGTCATTGGACCCCCGGTGCCGCGTCGGTGTCGGTGCAGCGTATGCCCGAGGCAAACAGCACGGATATGCCCCCTGGCAGGGCCGGTGCACAACGCGTCCCTGCCGTCCGTGGAACCGGTAACTACGTCAGTGGCGTCCGCCGGCTCCGACCCGCTCGATGTTGTTGCTGAGTGGGAACTAACCCTGTGCTGTCGACGCCAGCGGTTCACGTGTGGGTCGGCTGATCGCGTGAGCCAGAGGGTCGGTGTAGGCGATTTCCGTGCAGCAGGAGACCGACAGCGACGTTCGTCGGGTTGCATCTGATGCAATTCGCAAATGATCAATCTGACATAAGACTAGTTAGGGGCGCGCAAGATGGGTTGGTAGATAGGCGATATCAGGTGTCGTCGCGGGGCCTCCCGGACGATCCCGCTAAGGTCGTCGATGCTGGGTAGAGCGGGTCGGACGTCGTCCGGCAGGGCTTTATAGGTCGTGTAGGTGGAGATCGCCAGCGGCGTCGTCAAGCCGCGGATAGCGTACTGAACGGCGACGTCGTCCCTGTCGGCAGCTAGTAAATACCGATGTTCGAGCCGTCAGCGTGCTGGGTCCGGCGCAGCAGGTGATCGACCGCGTTGACAGGTAGAAGTTCGGTTTCCCGATGTGTTCCGGCTCCGCGGCGACCGCCTTGAGCGCGAAGGCGATGAAGCTGTAGACCCAGGTGATAAAACAACAGGTCGATGAAGTAATCGGTGCGGCCGGCGGGCAGCTTGTACTGCCGCCGACGAACGCGAAACCGGACCCCAGCTCGGCCAGGAAGTTGGTGAGGCGAGCGACAAGGGCATCCTCGCGGTCGCGTTCGCTGTGATGCGGTTCCAGCGCGAGGAAGTCCAGGTGGTAGGGATCCCGGAGCAGTTCGCCGGCCTGGTCGGTCTCAACCGCCGGGAGGACGTCGGGAAAGTTGTTCTGTGCCGCTCCGACGCGGCCGTGCCGGTCGTTGCTGATGTGGTGAGCCAGGACGGGCTGGGACCAGCCGTTGCGGACGTCCTCGGCGGCGTACCAGCTCCGCGTGGCGGGGTCTTTGATCTTGTCCAGCAGGGTGGTGATGTGGCTCCACGGGAGGTGACGCTCACGTGCCCACAGCCGTCGAGCTGTGAGCTGCCGGCATCGTCCTTGCAACCGGCTTTCGGGGCGACTTGGCGATTCGACCGTCGGGCAGCCGACTCGGCATTAGCCGTCGGGACAGGGTAGGTGAACCGCCACAGCCGGCCGAGGAGCGTCGGCGCCGTCCGTGAGCGGGGATCGGCTGACCGAAGGTAGCTGGCGGCCCGGTACCAGGTGCATCCTGTTCCGGTCACCTCTCGCGCCGTTGTCGTGCGGTCCGACCGCAGCACGACATCCGCCCGCGTCGACTGGGCGGTTCCGTCAATCCCGCGCAGAAAGTCCGATGCTCTTCTGGTAGTCGGTCAACAGTTGCTCGACCTTGACGTGCGGTTCCGCGTCATCACCGGCTGCCGTCTGGAGCTTCAGCGACTGGATCATCGCCAAGGCTTCACGGCGTTGACGAGGCAGCTGGGCGGTCGGCTTGAGCTTCGTCTGCGCCTTCAATTGCTTGTACTCGGCGGTCAGCTTGGGGTCCGTCATCGCGGCGGACCGCTACCGCAGATGTTCTGGATGCCACGACGGGATATCGGCCGGCGGTAGCGCCTCACCTGATGCGGCCGATCGGAGCTTCCCCACCAGCGCCGCGCCGCCCCGGTACAACCCATAGAGCAGCAGAAACACCAACATGACCATGCCAAATTCTACGTTCGCAAGGCTGCATCCACGGTTGAAGAGCTACGCAAAGCGACTGGGCGCACCGGTTACGGTCGGCATCTGGTGTGCGGGCGGAACGGTGATCGGCTCGTGACGCCGAGCCGGCATCATCATGCAGAGCACCCGGGTTTGACTGCATACCAACTGGTTGACGGGCGCGGTAGTATTGGTGGATGACTACCCAGATCGCCATCCGCCTCGACGACGGCGAGCTCGCCGCCCTTGATATCGAGGTCGTCGATGGCCGCGCCGCCAATCGCTCCGAGGCTGTCCGGCGCGGGATCGCCCGGCTGCAGCGAGATCAGCGCTACCGAGGTGAGGAGGCCACTCTGATCGAGCTTGCCCGCCGCGGTGAGGCTGTCTACCCCGACCTCGACGGCCTGCTCCATTTGCCGCGCCCTGCGTTGGACTGATGCGCACGATCGCATCGGTTCAACTTGACAGGCGTCGGCCTGCACTGGTCTTGACGCGGCAATCGCAGCTTCACCTGTTGGAATGGGTGACGGTTGCGCCGATTACCAGCACGGTCCGCGGCATTATCAGCGAGGTTCCCGTCGGCCCACGAAACGGGCTGGACCAGGACAGTGTCGTCAGTTGCGACAACATCACAACTGTGCGCCGGAGGGCCGTTGGCGACACCATAGGGCTGCTGTTCGACGATCAGGAGCCCGCCCTGGCTCGCGCCATCACCGATGCCTTCGACTTGGACCTTGGCTAAGCCCGGATGCGCCATCGTGTGATGGTTCCCGGCGGGTCGTGGAGCGGGAAT
>CAXTBG010000059.1:0-31541 GCA_964242105.1 uncultured Nakamurella sp.
CCACGAACAGCTCCTTGGCGGCATGGGCACGCATGCCTGGCAGAGTGGGCCGGCGAGTCCCGGTGCGGCATCGGCTCGCGCCGACCCGCCAGAGGGCCCGGTACCGGCCCCCTTGCTGTCCCGTGCCCGAGTTGCGGCACTGTCCAATCGGGGCCTCCCGTGTGTGCCGCAGTACTGCGGACCACGATTTCCGACGCTACCCGGACGACCCGCGGGAGGCCGGGAGAAACGCGAACGCACCGGTGAACATCAGGTTTCGGGCAGATCGCCGACGGACAGCGCCAACGGCGCCGTCACCACGCCGGGCGCCACCGCGTCGGGCATGCCGGCCGGGACGGCCGCCGTGCCGACCGGCCGGGGCAGCACCACTGTCAACGTGAGCCCTCCGCCAGCCGCGTGGGACGCGAGGATGGTGCCCCCGTGGGACCGGACGATCGCGGCCACGATCGACAGGCCCAGCCCGCTTCCGCCGTTCTCCCGCGAGCGGGATTCATCCGCCCGGAAGAACCGGTCGAAGATCCGGGGCAGCGCGTCCTCGTCGACACCGGGCCCGTCGTCGGTGACGGTGACCGCCACCTCGTCCCGGCCGGACAGCAGCGACACGGTGGCGGTGGTGCCGGGCGGGGTGTGCGTCCGGACGTTGGACAGCAGGTTCGCGAACAGCTGCGACAGCCGGAGCCGGTCCCCGAGCACCATGGTGGGCCGGGTCGCCCCGACCAGTCGCCAGGTGCGGGTGCCGTCGATGACGGCGGCGTCGTCCACCACGCCGGCCAGCAGCGGCGACAGATCCACCGGCTCGTGCTCGTGGGTGCGCTCCGCGTCGGCCCGGATCAGGGTGAGCAGGTCCTCCACCAGACCGCCCATCCGGCGGGCCTCGAAGCCCATCCGGTCCATCGCCCGCGCGACGGCGGCCTCGTCCGGCAGCATGCCGGCCTTGTACAGCTCGGAGTACCCGCGCACCGCCGCGACCGGGGTGCGCAGCTCGTGGGAGGCGTCGGCGACGAACTGCCGCAGCCTGGACTCGCTGCGCTGCTGCTCGTCGAGCAGCCCGCCGATGCCGTCGAGCATCCGGTTGAACGCGGTGCCCAGCCGCCCGACCTCGGTACCGGGTTCACCGGGGGCGACACGTCGCCGGACGTCGCCGCCGGCGATCTCGTCGGCGGCGGTGGCCATCGCCTCCAGCGGCCGCAGCTGACGGCGGATGATCAGCCCGGCCAGCAGGCCCAGCAGGGCGAGCAGCGCTACCGTGCTGACGAACTCGAAGAAGGCGAGTTGCCTGATGGTGGCGTCGATGTCGTCGAGCGCGCTCCAGGCCACCAGGTAGCCGCTCCCGCCCATCGGCATGAGGAACTTGATGGCCAGGATCCGGTAGCGGCCGATGCCGCCCGACCCGTCGCCGACGGTCTGCGGGGTGGTGGTGGGCGGCTCGACGCCGACGGCCGGGTTGCCCGACGGGTTGCGGGGCGGCGGCTCGATCACCTTCGCCAGTCCTGAAGAGCTGACCACCGTCCACCCGATCTCCCCGCGCAGTGGATTCGTCTGGGTGATCTCGGTCAGCGACGACGGGGTGATGTCCAGGGCGTGCGGCAGGCTGCTGATGACGCTGGTCAGGCTGCGGTCCCGGTCGGCCAGCAGGGCGGCCCGGACGTTGAGCGGGACGATCACGTCGACGGCGACCAGCGCCATCGCCGCCACGGCGACCACCAGCGTGATCAGCCGGCCCTGCAGCCCCCAGCGGCGACGGCGCGCTGGCGCCGGGGCGCTCACCGATGCCCCGTCATCAGCGCCGCGGCACCCGCAGCACGTAGCCGAACCCGCGGTGCGTGTGGATCAGCGGCTCACCGGCCGCGTCGATCTTGCGGCGCAGGTAGGAGATGTAGGTGGCCACCACCGAGTCGTCGCCGTAGAAGTCGGTGCCCCACACGGCGTCCAGCAGCTGCTGGCGGGAGAGCACGACGTTCACGTTGATCATCAGGTGGCGCAGCATCTTGTACTCGGTCGGCGCGAGTTCGATCGGCACGCCGGCCCTGGTGACCTGGTAGGTGTCCGGGTCCAGTTCCAGGTCGGCGACCTTCAGCACGCCGTCGGCGGTGACGTCGGGGCGGACCCGGCGCAGCACCGCCTTGACGCGTGCCGCGAGCTCCTCCAGCCCGAACGGCTTGGTGACGTAGTCGTCGCCACCGGCGGTCAGGCCGGCGATCTTGTCGGCCGGGGTGTCACGCGCGGAGAGGAAGACGACGCCGGCGTCCACGCCGGCGGTGCGCACCCTGCGCATCACCTCCAGCCCGTCGAAATCGGGCAGCATGATGTCCAGGATGATCAGGTCGGGACGCAGGTCGGTGGCCACCCGGACGGCTTCCCGCCCGGTGGAGGCGACGCTCACGTCGTACCCCAGAAAGCGCATCGACGTCGCCACGATGTCCTGGAGCGACGGCTCGTCGTCCACCACCAGCAGTTTGGATTGGGCGGCCATCGGCCTGTCACTCCCTCGTCATCGCGGGCGGTTGTCGACGTCCGGCGGATAGGTCCCGTGCGGCCGGTCAGCGGTCGACGCCGGCGGTTGCGCCAGGCCACCGGCGGCGGGCAGGGGCGCACGGACAGCACCATGCCATCGCATCCGTGCGGGGAACGGCTGCCGCCACGCTGTGAACCGGATGGGAACAGCGAGCACGACGGTGCAGCCAGAGCCACTCCGCACCGGGTGACCGCTCCGGACGAGGCACCTCATCCCCCGGGCGCGGTGCTGACCACCACGACCAGCCCAGCCACCACCAACAGCGTGCCCAGCCAGGTCCACGCGTTCGTCCGCTCGTGCAGCAGCATCGAGCTCGCCACGAGGATGGCGACGTAGCCCAGTGCGTTGAACGGGTAGGCGATGCTCAACGGCACCCGGGACAGCGTGACCAGCCAGGCGACGGCGGAGACCGCGAACACCACCAGCCCGCCGAGGATCCAGGGCGACGTGGCAGCGGTGAGCACCAGCGACCGGCCGTGGGCCTGCGCCGACGCCTTCGCCAGGTTCATCCCGTTCTTGAGCAGCAGCTGCCCGGTCGCGGCCAACGCCACGGCGAACAGGAGCACCCCGATGCTCGCCACCGTCATGCCGGCTCCCCTGTGAGGTGTGGACACCGCTGCCTCGGTCTCGTCGGTCGACATCGCCGGAGTGGTCAGCGCACCCGTCGGGCCAGGCAGACGATGCCGTTGCCCCGGCGGGGCTGCATCCGCTGCAGTGCCCGGAAAGGCAGGATGCCGACGCTGATCGCCATGCCCGACACCTTCTTCGTCGGCTGCAGCCACCGGCCGGACAGCGCCGTTCCCTGCACGGCGTCCTCCAGGTGCGGTGTCCCGTCCGCCAGCCGGTTGCGGACCGCCTCCAGCAGGTAGACCAGCGGCCAGCCGTACAGCGAGATGCGCACCGGTTCGAAACCCGCCGCCCGGAGCTTGTCGTGCAGTTCGTCAGGAGAATATCGACGGAAGTGGCCCACTGCCGTGTCGGACCTGCCGAACAGGTGCTGCCAGGCCGGTACGGACAGCATCAGGTGGCCGCCCAGCCGCACGCGCCGGGCCCAGGACTCGAGCGCCCCGGCGTCGTCCTCGATGTGTTCCAGGACCTCGAAGGCGCACACCAGGTCGAAGGTGCGGCCGGGTTCCAGGTCGTCGGACAGGCAGTTGCGGACGGTGCCGCCGCGGCTCTCGATGCGTCGACGGGCGACGTCGAACGAGGCCCCGTCCGGCTCGACGGCAAGGAACTCCTGGGTTCCGGCCACCAGCCGGGCGCCCATGGCGCCCTGCCCGCAACCGACCTCCAGGACGGTCGCCGGCCGGGTCTCGCGCATCATCCGGTGGATCAGCGGCCAGCGCAGTGCTGCCCTGGGGCTCAGCGGCGCCGCGTCGGGCGCGGTCGCCGTTCCGATCCTCCCGGTGCCGGCTCCGGTGCTCATCGACGCGAGCCTGGCGACCAGCGGTGCGATGACGGTGAGCGCGGCGAACCCCGGCGCGGCCTCCCGCGCCTGGCACCGCCGCATGGCCAGCAGCGCGCGGTCCTTGACCAGCGTCTCGAGGATGTCGGCGAGAGCACCGGCGTCACCGGCCGGGACGAATTCGGCGATCGCGCCCATCGTCCGGCGTTGCGGAGCCGTGTCCGAGGTGATCAGCGCGCAGCCGGCGGCGGCGGACTGGTAGAGCTTCGTCGGCACCACATGGGCGGCCTTGGCCGTGGTGCCGAAGATGCCCAGGGCGACGTGGTGGCCGGCCACCACGGTCGGGAGCTCGGCCGGGTCGACCCAACCCCGCCAGGTGGCCGGCGCGGACGGCCCGGCGGCGTCCTGGGTGGCGACCAGGTCCTGGCCGGTGCCGATCATCGTCACCGTCAGGTCGTCGGCACCCAGACCGCGCTCGGCGAGCATGCGGAGGGCGCTGCCGATCGTCACCGCCCCGTGCAGCGGCGCGTAGAGGCCGAAGAACACCACCTTCACCGGCTCACCGGGGCCAGGTTCGGCGATCGCGGACCGACCGGCGTCGAACCACGTCGAGTCGGCGCCGACCGGTACGAGCACGGTGCGGCCGACCAGCGACGCCGGCACCCGCGCCTGGTGCTCCGCGGTGTCCAGCACGATCACGTCCGCCGCGCTCAGTGCCCGCCGGTCGACCACCGACAGCAGCCGGGTGACGATGCCCTTCCTCGCCCCGCGATCCAGCGCCGTGCCGGCGGCGAAGATCAGGTGGTCCAGAACGATGGGCGACCCGGGAAACACCCGCCGGGCCAGATGGACGTCGAAATGTCCCATGTAGCCGACCAGCACGGCATCCGGGGCGACCGGGCACTCCCGGCGCGCCCGCCGGGCCAACCGCCACCACCGGGAGACCAGCCGGCCCGCCAGTCCGACCACCGTCCACGGACGCTGCAGCATGGCGACCCGGTCGGCCGTCGTCATGCCCAACGGTTCGTTGATCTCGACGACGTCGTGACCTGCGGACCGGAGCCCGTCGATCAACACCTGGACGCGCGGGTGCGAGTGGGCCTGATAGGTCCCGAAAGCGACGATCTTCACGGCACCCGGTTCCAGCGCGCGTCCGGCAGGCCGCCACCCGCGGGCGACGGCACCGTCCGCCGCACGAGCGCCACGGCCGACAGGGCCAGTCCGACGTCCACCGCGGTCATCACCACGCGGGACATCAGCACGATCAACGCCGCCGACCCCGGGTCGGTGACCGCGCTGAGCCCGAACGCCAGGATCAGCTCCCGAGGGCCGACCCCGGCGGGTGCGAACACGACGACGATGCCCGCGGCGACGGCGAACGCGAAGAGCCCGATGGGCAGCAACGGGTTCGAATGGTGGCCGCTGATCGACTCCACGAGCAGATAGAAGCTGAGCCCGTTGCAGACCTGACCGAACAGCAGCCAGCCGCTGGCCTCCAGCAGGGTCCGTTCCGGGATGCGCTCCAGGCGCAGGGACCGCCCGGTGACCCGCCCGGCCACCCGGCCCGCCCGGACGAGCACGTCGGGGTGCAGGCAGGCCAGCAGCGGCAGCAGCAGCAGCAGCACCCACCAGTACCTGCCCAGCACGGGCCGGCCGGCGAAGGACAGGCACACGGCGCCCAGACCCGCAGCGGTCACCACGGACAACAGGATGGACATCAGGCCGGCCGTGCCGCTGCGCGCCCGGGGGACGCGCAGCTCCTTGGCCATCGTCGCCTGCGCCAGCACGGTCCACACCCCACCGGGGATGTACTTGCCGAGCTGCCCCATCAGGTAGACGCGCTGCGCATCCCGCAGCCGGAGCCGCGAGCCGAGACCGACCAGCAGCTCGCGCCAGGCCGGCACACCCGACCACGCACCCAGCGCCGAGGCGACCAGGGCGCCCAGGATCGGCAGCAGGGACACCCGGCCCCACGCCTGCCCGATCCCGTGCCGGTTACGCCATACCCAGTAGAGCGCCAGCACGAGCACCACCAGCAGGAATCCCGCCCGCAGCAGGCGACCGGCGCCGCCGGTCCGGCCAATGTCCGCGGGCCGGCCGGCATCAGCTGCGACCGCGTCCACCGACGTGGCGACCGTCCGGGAGGGGTCCCCGGCGTCGGGGACAGCGGTCGGCTCGGGCACGGTCCGAGCTTAACTGCCGCCCGGGGCCGTCCCGCCCCGATGTTGCCCGGGCTCTCCACCCGCGACTGCCATCTCCCGCTGGATGACGGCGGGGGTGAGCGGCTCGTCGAGCAGTCGCTGGAAACGCTGCAACGCCGACTGCGATGCCGGCCGCGCGTCCAGCCAGGGCCGCAGCAGCCGCTCGCCCTCCACGTAGGTCGAGCTGTAGGCCCGCCACAGCGGATCGGACAGGAACCGCAGCGACTGCCGTGCCCGTTTCTCCTCCATCAGGCCCCACCTGCGGAGATAGTCGATCACCTGCTCCTGGTCGGCATGCCGGTCGTGCAGCAGCAGCGCCGCGTTCTGCCGCACGGTGTTCAGTGGCCGGAAGGCCAGCTCCAACGCCTCCGCCAGCTCCGGCTCGAATCGCGGGCCGACACCGTCCAGTACCTGCGCGGCCCAGGTCGCCCACTCCGCACCGATCAGGGCGGTCAGTGCCAGGTCGCCCAGGCCCTCGGCGAGCAGGCTCTGCGGGGTGTTGACCAGGAAGATGGTCTGCTCCTGCTGACCACCCCGGCGCACCAGCAACTCCTCCTTCCGGCAGTGCTCCGCGTGATGACCGGGGTAGCACTCGTGCGCCACCAGGACCGGGAACTGGCTCATCCGGTGGCCGACATCGGCGTTGACCGCCACGCGTGACCGGTAGTCGCCGAGGTAGTAGTTGAAGCCGCCCCAGGAGACGTCGCGCTCGATCTCGAAGTCGATGTGCTCCTGCGCGGGCAGCCCGCACGGCTCCACGGCCATTTCGCGTAGCGCCGCGGCCACGGTGCGCACGGCCGTCTCGACCAGCTCGGGCGGGCATGCCTCGGGGGCACGGACGGCGGCCAGCCGCTCCGCCAGGTGCGGTCCGGCCGGCACACCGGCCTGGTCCAGCAGGTCGGCGATCCGGCGGTGCGCGTCGGCGTAGACCTCGGTGTCCTCCATGCCGATGGACACCTGGAAGTACGACTGCACCTCCTCCACCAGCGTCATCGGCGCCCCGGCCAGCCGCCGGCCGGCGACGGCGAGCGCGTCCAGGTGCGCGGTCAGGAAGTCGGCCCGGTCGTCGGCCAGGCCGGCGTCGCCGACCCGTCCGACCAGCGCCGCGGCCTGCCGCGACAGGTCCGCCGGGTCGGGCTGCGGTTCGTCGGCGACCTCGTTCTTCCATGCCGGGTCGCCGATGTAGGAGTCGACGAAGCCGGGCACCACACGGTCGAAGCGCAGCCCCAGCTTCACGTACTCGGTCACCACGTCGGTGCCCGTGCCGGGCCGGGTGTCGGTGCTGGTCGTCATACCGGCACGTTCACCGAGGCGGTCGCTCACTCGCCGAACCGGCGGTGCCGGGCGGCGTAGTCGCGCAGTGCGCGCAGGAAGTCGACGCGGCGGAAGTCCGGCCAGTCGGCCTCGTAGAACCAGTACTCGGAGTGGGCGCTCTGCCAGAGCAGGAACCCGGAGAGCCGCTGCTCGCCGGAGGTGCGGATGACCAGGTCGGGATCCGGCTGGCCGGAGGTGTAGAGGTGCTCGCTGATCGCGTCGACGTCGAGCCGCCCGATCACCTCCTGCACCGACAGGCCCTGATCGGCGCCGTCCTGCAGCAGGGACTTGACCGCGTCGGCGATCTCCTGCCGGCCGCCGTACCCGACGGCGATGTTCACCTCGACCCCGGCCCGCTCCGCGGTCCGCATCTCGGCCGCGGTGAGCCTGGTGCCCAGCCAGGACGGCAGGACCTCCATCGCACCGACGATCCGCAACTTCCACGGCTGCTCGGGCGCTGCCAGGTCGTCCACCACGTCGGCGATGATCGACAGCAACGGCTGGAGTTCCTGGTCCTCGCGGCGCAGGTTGTCGGTGGACAGCAGCCAGAGCGTGACCATGGAGATACCGCTGGTCTGGCACCACTCCAGCAGGTTCGAGATGTGCGCCGCACCGGCCCGGTGACCGTCGTTCGGGTTGGCCATCCCCTCCTTGCGGGCCCACCGCCGGTTGCCGTCGATGATCACGCCGACATGGTGCGGAATCGGCGCGCCGGCGAGGTTGCGGATGAGTCGGCGTTCGTACACCCGGTACAGCAGCGACGGGAGTCTCACGCTCCCCGACCTTACCGACGCGGGCTGTTCGCCTGCTCACGGGGACCGGCGCGGCCTCGCAAAATCGCCGCCCTTACCGCACGATGTGGCAATGGAATCGGCCACCCTGCACCGCCCCGGAAGCGGGCGCCCGCGCGCACGCGGATGGATCCACTGGTACTCCGCGCTGGCCGGGGCGGTCCTGGGCGCGATGCTGGTGGTGCTGGCGGCAACCACCGTCGGCGCGGTCGCCGCGCTGGCCGCCGCGGTGTACGCGCTGACCCTGCTGGGCCTGTTCGGGATCAGCGCGACCTATCACCGGCACACCTGGGTCTCGGTGCGCGCCCGCACCTGGATGAAGCGGGCCGACCACTCGATGATCTTCGTGTTCATCGCGGGGACGTACACGCCGCTCGCGGTGCTCGCGATACCGGGCACCACCGGGCGGGTGCTGTTGATCATCGTCTGGGCGGGCGCGGCAGGTGGCGTGGGCTTGAAGATGCTGCTGCCCCACTCGCCGCGCTGGGTGGGGGTGCCGTTCTACGTCGCCCTCGGGTGGGTGGCCATCTTCGCCATGCCGGAGCTGCTGGCCAACGGCGGCATGGCGGTAATCGTCCTGATCATCACCGGCGGACTGCTCTACACGGTCGGGGCGGTGTTCTACGCGATCCGTCGACCAAACCCCTGGCCCGGCACGTTCGGTTACCACGAGGTGTTCCACGCGGCCGTGACCGTGGCCGCGCTGTGCCACTACGTCGCGATCTTCCTGGTCGTCTACCGGACGTGAAGCAGGGTGGCCGCTCGGCCACCCTGCTGCTGGGTTCTGCTGTCCGCCGGTTCGCCGGCTCAGCCCAGATCGGGCCCGCTGCTGCGCAGCCGGTTGACCTCTTCCATGGCCGACCGCAGGTCGCCCAGCCACTCCTGCGCGTGCTCGCCGACGAGCCGGATCGCCCAGACGACCGCATCCGACCGCGACCGGGCGACACCGGCGTCGATCAGGGTGTCGAGCACCTGCCGTTCCGGCTGGCGCAGCCTGGTCATGACAGGGACCGACGCGGTGGTGAACAGCTCGTGCGTGCCGCCCAGCCGGGCTCCCCAGGAGATCTCCCGCGCGTAGCGGTGCTGACCCTGGCGGGCGATCTCGACCCGGGCCTCCCTGGTGTCCTCCCGGAATCGGGCGATGCGACCGGCCTCGGAAGCGGCGACGGACGCCGCGTCCTGCTCGGTGCCCGCGGTCTCCAGCGGCGGCAGCTCGCCGACGATCAGGATCTCGTCACGGTCGACGGTGACCTCGGGGGCGCCGACGAACCAGTCGCCGGGCAGCCGACCGGTGAACCAACCGGCCGCATCGGCGGCGTCGGGGGCCTCGGGCGCTCCGCCGCGCCCACGTCCCCGTGGCCCGAACGGCCGGCCGCCGGGGCCGAATCCCGGACCGCCGGGGCCGAAGCCGGGCCCGAACGGCCCGCGGCCTCTGCCGCCGCGCCCGCGCGGGCCCTGCTCCTCGTGATCGGCTTCCGGCCCGAAGGCAGGTGCGCCCTGGTGACGGTGGTGATGTGTCCTCATGACAGTCTCGCTTTCCTCGATGGACGTTGAATGATTACAACGTTACATCGCTTACAACGCGACTGCCAGATGTTTGTTCCCGTCCCTACTCGCCGGCCGACGGTCCGGTGGGACCCGGGTCGGGAGTCGGTGACGCCCCCCTGCGCTCGGCGGCACCGGCTTCGGGGACGGCGTCGCCGCCCGGCGCGGTCGACACCGCGGGACCCGACACCGGGCCGTTCGCCGCCGCGGTCGACATCTCGGCACCCACCGCCGCCGGCACCGGCGCGTCGAACGAGGCGGGCACCTTCTTCAGGTTGCGGTTGAGCGACTTGACCAGGAAGTAGACGGCGACGCACAGCAGCACGATGGTCAGCAGCCCGATGGGCGCCGCCTTGCCCCATTCCGGGCCGTGGCCCGTCGTCGGGTCGATGTCGGCCGGGCTGTTGCCGCCGTCGGCCAGCAGCCGGGTCGCCAGCACCCGGGTCGCGGTCGTCGCACCCTGCAGCACGGTCCCGATCCCAACGGTCACGAATTCACCCGCTCCCGCACGCCGGCGAACAGGTCCGTCTCCGGCACCTCGGTGTCCACCAGCGACCTAGCCAGCTCGTAGTCGTCGGTGCCCCAGACCGTCGCCTCGATGTCGTGCGGCACGGCGAACCAGTGCGAGGTGGGATCGATCTGCGTCTCGTGCGCCAACAGCGCGCGGTCCCGCTGGTCGAAGTAGTCGGCGGCCGGGATGCGGGTGGTGATGCGGCGGCCCGGGTCGGGTCGATCGTTGTCCTCGAACCGCTTGATCCAGTCGTCGAACGGGCCCTCACCGGTACGGGCGCGCACCGCCTCGTTGATGGCCGCCATCCGCTCGCGGGAGAAGCCGACGTTGTAGTAGAGCTTCAGCGGCTGCCACGGCTCGCCGGTCCCGGGGAAAGCGTCCGGATCGCCCGCCGCCTCGAACGCGGCCATCGACACCACGTGGCACCGGATGTGGTCGGGGTGCGGATAGCCGCCGTTCTCGTCGTAGGTGGTCATCACGTGCGGGCGGAAGGCGCGGATGACTCGCACCAGCGCCTCGGTCTCCACGTCGACGTCGAGCGCCCCGAAGGTGCCTTCCGGAAGCGCCCAGGTGTCGGGCGCGCCCTCGTGGTAACCGGAGTCCTCGAAGCCGAGCCAGGTGTGCGCGACGCCGAGGATCTCGGCCGCCCGAGCCATCTCGCTGAGCCGCAACTGCGGGATGTCGATGCCGGTGTGGGCGAACTTGGGGTTGAGGATGTCGCCGCGCTCGCCACCCGTGCACGACACCACCATCACGCCGACCCCGTCGTGCGAGTACTTCGCCAGGCTCGCGGCGCCCTTGCTCGACTCGTCGTCGGGGTGGGCGTGCACGGCCATCAGCCGCAGGGGCGCGGCCGCGGCGCTCGCGCTGCGGCTCGCCGCGGACGCCGCCAACGTCGGATCGTCCACCATGGTCTCCACGGGCTCCATCAGATCTCTCACGTGCCTCTCGCTCCTTCGTCAGCCAGACGCACCAACGCCTGCGCTCTCATTGTCCCCCCGGCACCCGGCTCGCCCGGACTTCAGCGTCGTGCGGGTCGGGCGTCCGGGGGTGGGTGGACGGTCCTGCCGGCACCAGTGCACCGCCGGACCTGCGCCGAGGAGCCTTCGCCGTCCGGAATCGGCCACGAAATCACTGGTCGCCGGGGCACCGCGTGTTAAACTCGGGCCCACAGCGGCGGCCCCTTCGGGGGCCGTCTGGTGTTTGTGGGAGCTGACGACAGGTGCTTGCCGCCACCTGCCCGACAGCCGGCCTGCGACACCCACCGGACCGCACGAGGGCGGGGCGACCCGGGCCGCCGGCTCTCCACCGGACGGACGCGGTCGACGACGTCGGCCGGCTCCTGTCGTCGGTGCTGTCGCATCCGCGCAGCATCGTCACCCGTCCTACTCTGTCGTCACCGGTTTCACCCTTTCCCAGACGTAGCAAGGAGTTGCCATGACCGGAACAGTCGCAACCTGGCTGACCCAAGAAGCGCACGACCGCCTGAAGCACGAGCTCGACGAGCTGGTCCTGCAGCGCCCGGTCATCGCTGCCGAGATCAACGCCCGGCGCGAGGAGGGCGACCTCAAGGAGAACGGCGGCTACCACGCAGCCCGCGACGAGCAGGCCAAGCAGGAGGACCGCATCCGCCGCCTGCAGGAGTTGCTCCGCGAGGCGCAGGTCGGCGTGCCACCGGCCGACGACGGGGTCGTCGAGCCCGGCATGGTGGTGACCGTGGCCTACGACGGCGACGACAGCGACCAGGAGACGTTCCTGCTGGGCTCCCGCGAGGAGGGCGCGCACGGGTCGCTGCAGGTGTACTCGCCGCAGTCCCCGCTCGGCGCCGCGATCCGCGGCGGGACCAAGGGTGAGCAGCGCGAGTACCAGCTGCCCAACGGCAAGGTGCAGAAGGTCACCATCGTCGAGGCGAAGCCCTTCGCGGGCTGACGCCTGCATCCGCACGCGCGGGCCGTCGGACCGACGGACGGCATCGGCCACGTCCGCAACGGACGTGGCTTTGCCGCGTCGTGACCGTTGGTGCTGGTCGGTGCCCGTCAGTGCCGGTCAGTGCTGGTCCAGCACCTTGACGTGCTCGGCCGACAGCCGCTCGAGCAACTCGTCGCGGTGTGCCGGGCCACGGCACTCCAGCCGGAGGTTCACCTCCACGTCACCCAACGCGAGCGTGTTGCCCAGCCGCGACTGCTCGACGTCGACCACGGAGGCGCCGAGCGCGCCGACCAGCGCGAGCAGCCTGGCCAGCGAGCCGGGCCGGTCGGAGATCTCGATGCGCAGGGACAGGAAGCGGCCGGCGGCGACCAGCCCGTGCTGGGTGACGTGCAGCAGCACCAGCGGGTCGATGTTGCCGCCGGAGAGCACGGCGACGACCGGCGGCACGAAGAGCTCCGGTGCGGCCATGATCGCCGCGATGGCGGCGACGCCCGCCGGTTCCACCACCAGTTTCGCTCGTTCCAGGCACAGCAGCATGGCGCGGGACAGCTGATCCTCCGACACCGTCACCATGTCGTCGACCAGGCCGCTGACGTGGGAGAACGTCAGATCGGTCGGCTCGCCCACGGCGATGCCGTCGGCCAGCGTGGACATCTGCATCAGGCGGACCGGTTTCCCGGCCGCGAGTGAGTTCGGCCAGGCTGCCGCCTGTTCGGCCTGCACGCCGACGATCTTCACCTCCGGCCGGCCGGGCTTGACCGCGGCGGCGATCCCGCTGATCAGCCCGCCGCCGCCGGCCGACACCACGATGGTCGCCACGTCGGGCACCTGGTCCAGGATCTCCAGCCCGACGGTGCCCTGGCCACGCAGGATGTCCGGGTGGTCGAAGGGGTGCACCAGCACCGCGCCGGTCCGGGCGGCGAAGGCACGGGCCTCGATCAGCGCCTCGTCCAACGTCTCCCCGTGCAGGTGCACCGTCGCCCCGTACGCACGGGTGGCGGTGAGCTTGGCGATCGACGCGCCGACCGGCATGAACACCGTCGCCTCGCAGTGCAGCAGTGCGGCCGCCAGCGCCACACCCTGCGCGTGGTTGCCGGCGCTGGCCGCCACCACGCCGTTGGCGCGCTCGGCGTCGGTCAGCCGGGAGATGCGGGTGTAGGCGCCGCGGATCTTGAACGAGCCGGTGCGCTGCAGGTTCTCGCACTTGAGGTATACCGGGCCGCCGACCATCAGGTTGAGCGGCCGGGAGGACTCCATCGGGGTGTACCGGATGACGCCCTGCAACAGCGCGGCGGCCTCCCGGATCTCCGCCACGCCCACCAGCGATTCAGTCATGCCCGCATCCTGCCAGGACCCGGGTGCGCCGCCGGGCGGCCCCGTTCCGGACCAGGTCATAGGTAGGGCCAGTACGACGCGGGCTGCAGCACGACCGCGGCCGCGCCGATCAGCCCGGCGTCCCCGCCCAGCAGCGCAGGCACCACCCGGGGTGACGCGGCGTATCCCAGACCCGCATACCGGGCGTAGGCGTCCGCGATCGGGTCGAACAGCAGCGCACCGGCCGCCGCCACGCCGCCGCCGATCACCACGACGTCCAGGTCGAGCAGGGTCACCGCGCCGGCCACGGCCAGCCCGATCGCCTCGCCGGCGCGGCGGAACGTGGCCATCGCGATCGGTTCGCCGCGGCGGGCGTCGTCGGCCAGCGCCGCCGTGTCGGGCGCATCGCTGCCGTGGGCGCGGGCCCAGGAGGTGATGTTGGTGCCGCTGGCGATCGCCTCCAGGCAGCCGACGCCGCCGCAGACGCAGACCGGGCCGAACGGGTCGACGCTGATGTGACCGATGTGGCCGGCGTTCCCGGTGGTCCCGGGCACCACCTTGCCGTCGAGCAGCACGCCGCCGCCCACGCCGGTGGACACCACCATGCCCAGGACGTTCCGCCGGCCGCGCGCAGCGCCCCGCCAGTGCTCACCGATGGCGACGGCCACCGCGTCACCGAACATCCGCACGGCCGGCCCGTACCGCTCGACCAGCCGATCTCGCAGAGGGAAGTCCCGCCACGCCGGGATGTTCACCGGCGACACCGTCCCGGCCTCCCGGTCCAGCGGCGCCGCGGTGGCCAGTCCGATGGCCGGGAGCACCGCCGACTCCTCCGGCTCGACGCCCGCGGCGTGCAGGACGGCATCCACCACCTGCACGAGCGCGCCGAACAGCTCGTCCGGATCGCTGCCCTGCGGATTGCGGATGCGCTGCGAGGAGACGATGTCCCCCGCCGGGGTCACCAGCCCGGCGGCGAACTTGGTGCCGCCGATGTCGATGGCCAGCGCGCACTGCGCGGGATCCAGGGCCGGAACGGACGGGGCCGCCCTGTCCGCGGCCTGCAGTGCGGTCATCGCGCCATCAGGCGAGCGCGTCGGACAGGTCGGTCAGCAGGTCGTCGATGTCCTCGATGCCCACCGACAGCCGGATCAGGTCGTCCGGAACCTCCAGGCTCGACCCGGCCACGCTGGCGTGGGTCATCAGGCCGGGGTGCTCGATCAGCGACTCGATACCGCCGAGCGACTCGGCGAGGATGAAAAGCCTTGTCCGGGAACAGATCTTGATGGCCTCCTCGCGGCCGCCGGCCACCCGGAACGACACCATGCCGCCGTAGCGGAGCATCTGCCCGGCGGCCACCTCGTGGCCCGGGTGGTTGTCCAGTCCCGGGTAGTACACCCGGCTGACCCGCGGGTGGCCGGCCAACATCTCTGCGACCGCCTCGGCGTTGTCGCAGTGCCGCTCCATCCGGACCGCCAGCGTCTTGACCCCGCGCAGCGTCAGCCAGGAGTCGAACGGCGAGGCCACCCCGCCCATCGACTTCGCGTGGAAGGCGAACGCCTCACCCAGTTCCTCGTCGGCCGTGACCAGCGCCCCGCCGATGATGTCGGAGTGGCCGCCGATGTACTTGGTGGTGGAGTGCAGCACGACGTCGGCGCCCAGCACCAGCGGCTGCTGCAGGTACGGCGAGGCGAAGGTGTTGTCCACCACCAGTTTCGCGCGCGCGTCGCGGGCGATCTCGGCGAGCTCGTAGATGTCGGCGATGGTCAGCAGCGGATTGGTCGGCGTCTCGCACCAGATCATCCTGGTTTCCGGACGGATCGCCGCCCGGACCGCGTCGATGTCGGCGATCGGGACCGCGGAGTACGTCAGACCCCATGGCACGCAGATCTTGTCGACCAGCCGGAAGGAGCCGCCGTAGGCATCGTCCGGGATGATCAGGTGGTCTCCGGGGCGGAGCATGGCCCGGATCGCGGTGTCCGCCGCCGCCATGCCGGAGGCGAACGCATTCGCGAACCGGCCACGTTCCAGGCTGGCCAGCGCCTGCTCCAGAGCGCTCCTGGTCGGGTTGCCGGCGCGGGAGTAGTCGTACCCGCCGCGGGACTCGCCGACGACGTCCTGGGCGAAGGTCGAGGTCTGGTAGATCGGCACTACCACGGCCCCGGTGGTGGCGTCGGGCTCCTGCCCGACGTGGATGGCGCGGGTGGAGAAGCCGTCGTCGGCCGCGGTCGTCATGCCCTCCAGATTAGTGGCGCGCCCGTGCCCGTTCTGCCCCTCCTTGATCAACCGGCCGGATCAGCCCGCCAGGAAGTTGAGCAGGTCGGCGCGGGTGAGCACGCCGGCCGGCTTGCCGTCGTCGACCACCATCACGGCATCGGACTCCTCCAGCGCCGCCCGCACGGAGGGGATGTTCTCTCCCGACCCGACCAGGGGGAACGCCGCGGCCATGTGTCCGCCGACCGCGTCGGCCAGCGACGCCCGCCCGGTGAACAGGTCCTCCAGCAGCGCCCGCTCGGAGACCGACCCCACCACTTCGCCCATCATCACGGGTGGCTCGGCGGCCACCACCGGCATCTGCGACACGCCGTACTCGTGCATGATCTCGACGGCGTCCCGCACGGTCTCGTTGGGGTGGGTGTGCACCATGGCCGGCAGCTCACCGCTCTTGCGGCGCAGCACGTCGCCGACGGTGACGTCCCCGTCCCGGGACAGGAAGCCGTACGACCCCATCCAGCCGTCGTTGAAGATCTTGGAGAGGTAGCCGCGGCCGCCGTCGGGCAGCAGCACCACCAGCACGTCGTCCTCGGTCAGTCGTTCCGCCACCCGCAGCGCCGCCGCTACCGCCATCCCGCACGAGCCACCGACCAGCAGACCCTCCTCGCGGGCCAGCCGCCGGGTGGTGGCGAAGGAGTCCGCATCGGACACCGCGACGATCTCGTCGGCGATCGTCGGGTCGTAGGCGCTGGGCCAGAAGTCCTCGCCGACCCCCTCCACCAGGTACGGGCGGCCGGTGCCGCCGGAGTACACCGAGCCCTCCGGGTCGGCGCCGATCACCTGCACCTTGCCGTCGGACATGTCCTTGAGGTACCGCCCGGTGCCGGAGATGGTGCCGCCCGTACCCACGCCGGTGACGAAGTGGGTGATCCTGCCGTCGGTGTCCTTCCAGATCTCCGGGCCGGTCGACTCGTAGTGACTGGCCGCATTGGCCGGGTTGGCGTACTGGTTGGGCTTCCACGCGTTCGGCGTCTCGCGGACCAGCCGGTCGGAGACCGAGTAGTAGCTGTTCGGGTCGGCGGGCGCGACCGCTGTCGGGCAGACCACGACCCGGGCTCCGTAGGCCCGCAGTACGTTGCGCTTGTCCTCGCTGACCTTGTCCGGGCAGACGAAGATGCAGTGGTAGCCGCGCTGCTGCGCCACCAGCGCGAGGCCGACGCCGGTGTTGCCGCTGGTCGGCTCCACGATGGTGCCGCCCGGTTGCAGGGCGCCGGAGTCCTCGGCGTCGGTGATCATCTTGAGCGCGATGCGGTCCTTGACCGATCCGCCGGGGTTGACGTACTCGACCTTCGCCAGCACCAACGGCTTGAGCCCCTTGGTCAGCGAATTCAACCGCACCAGCGGCGTACCGCCCACGAGCTCGACCACTGACGATGCATAACGCACGAGAGGACTCCTTGTCGGCGCCGCCGGGGGCGCTGGTGTGATCGACCGCGGATGCATCGGCCGGGTCCGCCGGTCGGGCTTTCGCATTGCCCCTGAAAAGGCCGGCAGGCCTGGACTACGGTGCGTCCAGATACAGGTTATCGCCGCCCGTCGAGCCCGTCGGTCCCGTTGCGGGCCGGGCCTGGGCTCCGGCCCGGTCGCCCCGGTGTGGTCGGGGGCGGTGTGGCCGGTGGTGGTGGGCATGCAGGGGACGAGGTGTTGGGATGCCGGTGGGGAACGGGTCGACGGACCCGGAGGGCGCGCCCGGGACGACGGTGCGCGCCGCACGGGCGGCGGTCACCGTCGCAGCCGGGATCGGGGTGCTGGCCGGCCTGACCGGCGCCGCGGTCGCCGCGGTGCTGAACCAGGCCAGGGCCGCGGTCCGCGCGATCGAGCAGGCGGCCGTCGACGCCGCCGTGCTGGACGAACTGGTACCGCCCGATGCGACGGCCAGCTCGGTCAGCGTGGCGCATCTGCCGGTACCGCGCGCCGACGGGGTCTACGCGCCCGACGGCGCACTCTTGCCCGACGGCGCACTCTTGCCCGACGGCGCACAGGGGTCCGACGGCGCACGGCCGCCGGGCGGCACACCGCTGCCGGGCGGCGCACCGCCGTCCGGCGGTGCACGGCCGTCCGGCGGCAAGACTGGGCCGGAACTGACCTTCGCCATGCTGGGCGATTCGACGGCCGTGGGCTACGGCGTGCGGTCCGCGGACGAACTCCCCGGTGTGGGGCTGGCCCGCGGGCTCGCCGCCGCGCTCGGCCGACCGGTGCGGCTGCGCACCCTCGGACTGAGCGGGGTGGGGGCCGCCGACCTGTCCCGGCAGGTCCGGGAAGCCTTGGTCTGCCGGCCCGACCTGGTGGTGATCGTGGTGGGCGCCAACGACATCCGGGACAAGGTACCCCCGGGTCGCTCGGCCGACGCGCTGGGCGGCGCGGTGGCGGAGTTGCGCGCGGCGCATGTCCCGGTCGTCGTCGGCACCTGCCCGGACTTCGGCGTGGTCGAGCCGTTCCCGCAGCCGCTGCGGGCGGTGCTGCACACCTGGTCGCGGCTGCTGGCGACGATGCAGGAGCGTGCCGTGCTGCAGGCCGGCGGACGGTCGGTGCCGATCGGACGCCTGGTGAGTCCCGATTTCGCGCACCACCCCGAGCTCTTCGCCCGTGACCACTTCCATCCGTCGGGAGCGGGCTACGCGAAGGCGGTGGCCGCTCTCCTCCCGCCGGCCCTGGAGGAGTTGCGGGCGGCCGTGGGGACCGGTACGGCAGGCCATGACGGCGACGTCTCGCCCGCGGACGTCGCCTGATCTGCCGGTCGTCTGTGCTGCGGTGCGGGCGGTGTGCGCGGTCGGAACGCAGCCGGCGTGAACGCGAGCCGGGCGCCTGGTGCTGCCGCAGCAGCCGTGTTACCGCAGCAGCCCGACCCGGCGGGCCAAGTCCTGGAGTACGGCGTCCACCTGTTCGGTCGGCGCGCCGGCCGTCAGCGCGTCCGCCCGCAGCACGGTCAGTTGGTCGGCGAGAGCGTGCACACCGGCGTCGGGGACGGCCGGCCGCGGGGTGCCGTCGTGGGCCGAGGCCAGCTCTGCCAACGCCCGGAGTGCACTGCGGGCGTCGGCCACCCTGCTGGCCGCACGCCAGGACAAGACGTTCCAGGCCCGCAGCCGCCGGAGGATGTCGACGGACTGCGGGCCTGGTGGGGTCAACGAACGGCCGGTCAGCTGTTCCGGAGGTTGCCCAGCAGTCGCAGGATCTCCAGGTACAGCCACACCATCGTCACCATCAGCCCGAACGCGAAGTACCAGGCCGTGCTGGCCGGGGCGCCGGCCTTGATGGCGCGGTCGATCTGGTCGAAGTCGAGCAGGAAGCTCAGCGCGGCGATGACGATGATCACCAGCGAGATGACGATCGACAGCGTGCCGCCGCCGCGGATGCCGGTGTCCAGCCCGAAAGCGGTCGCCACGAGGTTGAACACCAGCAGGACGACCACGCCGATCATGGCGCCGATCAGCATCTTGGTGAACTTCGGCGTGACGCGGATGGCGCCGGTCTTGTAGACCACCAGCATGCCGGCGAACACGCCGAGCGTGCCGACCAGCGCCTGGAGCCCGATCCCCTGGTAGCCCGGGATGCTCTCGAAGGCGCCGGTGATGGCACCGAGCAGGATCCCCTCGACAACCGAGTAGGCCAGGATCAGGGCGGGATTGCTGGACTGCTTGAAGATGATGATCATGGACAGCACGAAGCCGACGACCAGGGCCGGGAGCGCCAGCACCCAGGTCGAGCTGAAGGCGATCGTCAGGACGGCGGCGACCACCCCGACGCTGAGCACCGTGGCGGTCTTGGCCACCACGTCGTCCAGCGTGAGGAACCGTTCGCGCGCCGGGGCGCCGGTGGACGGCTGGGCGTACATCTCCTGCAGGTACGCCGCACTGGGCGCGCCGCCCATGGACTGCGTTCCCGCCGTCGGACGGAGGTTGCGGAAGGCCGGATTGCTGCTCTGCACGGATGACTCCTCGAACGAAGGAAGAACTACTTCGGGAGGAACAACGCGTACCCGGCACCGCTAGTTCCCACGCGCGGTGGGTTCCCACCGCGGTGGCGACGACTTCGCGTGACGACAGCGTCCCGTGCCCCCGGCGGGACTCGAACCCGCACTGCACCGATTTTAAATCGGTCGCCTCTGCCGATTGGGCTACGGGGGCCGCCCGGCCCCGCAAGGGTAAGGCGCACGTCGCGGCGTCCGCTCGGCCCGCGTCGGCAGGGGCGAGGATTGGACCGGGACAGCACAGCGCGGGCGGGTCAGACGACTGACCCGCCCGCGTGAGGTCAGGCGCTGACGTTGCGGCAGACCGCTGCACCCGGCGCGATGCCGGCGGTGCCCATGGTGGTCACGCAGACGCGGTTGACGCCCTTGCGTGCGCCCAGCACGGCGGAGAAGCCGTGGTTGCCGGCGATGCTGAACGCTGCGTTGACGTCGATGCGGCGCTGATTGGCCGGAACGCTGTGCGGGACACCGTTGACGACCACCCGCATCGTCACCGAGGCACGGGAGGAGTTCGGGTCGAAGCCCCAGCCCGACACCGTCACCTTCCGGGCTGCGCCGACCACCTTCACCCCGCTGAGCGGGACGGCAACGGACACCGTGGTGCATCCCAGCGAGCGCTTGGCCGTGGTCTTGACGTTGGACGCGTAGGCGCAGACCGAATTGCGGCCGCTGTGCAGCGGTACCGCGGCCCAGAAGGCGTGGTTGCCCGAGATGGCGAACGCTCGGTTCACGTCCGAGGCGGGACGGTTGGCCGCGACCCGGGTCACGGTCCGGCCGTTCACCAGCACCTGTACGGTGCTCGACCGGCTGCTGGCCGCGTTGTCGAACGTCCAGCCGCTGACGACGGCGATGCTGCCGGTGGCCCGGTGTGCGGTCTGGCCGCCGAAGATCACCGCCGGCACACCGATGTAGCGGCACCCGAGGGAGACGTTGCGGGACGCGCTGCGCCCGAGAGCTGTGATGCAGACCTTCTGCAGCCCGGCCGGCGCGACCATCGGAACGGTGAAACCATGCGCACCGTTGATGCGCATGCGCGTCTCGACGTCGGACCGCGCCACGCCGGCACCGACCTCGGACACCGCATTGCCGATCCGCACCCTGATCGACGTCGTCCGGTCCTGGTGCGCGCGGTCCACGGCCCATCCGGTGACGGTCAGGTGGCTTCGGTCCGCCGACACCCGGACGGTGTCGAAGTGTCCGGTGATCCGCTCCGGCACCGGTGCCGGCACGGCCTTGGGAGCCGGGCCGCCGGAACCGCCCTCGGGCAGGCCGACAATGCTGGCGCAGGCCCACGGGCTCCAGCCGCGCTGCTGCCACAATTTGTAGGCCAGGGCGTCCTGCGTCGCGGGGCTGGCGTCACTGGGCAACCCACTGCCGCCGACGCTTCGCCACGTCCCGAGATCGAACTGGTACGCACCGTAATAGCCGTTGCCGGTATTGATGGCGTAATTCCCGCCGGATTCGCAATTGCGGAGCCTCGCCCAATCACCCGCCGACGGTTCGGCGCTGGCGCTGCCAATCGACGCGGCGACGACGCCCACACCGACCAGGAGAGAGACGGTGAATCCAACCGCCCGGTGACGGCGGAGGCGCGACCGGATTCGCGCCCGTCGAGCAGTCCGTGGCTCCGGCGTCACGGACTCATGCTGGTACATCAAGTTTGCTCTCTTTCGGTCGGCTGGCGCAGGTCAGAACCCCCTGGCAATGCGTCGGTCGCACACACGGCCCCCTGGACCGCCTCGCGTACGTTACCTGAACGAGATAGGAAGAACGCAAGTCGTCAACCGGAATTTCTTGGCGGAACCGGGCGGGAAGCGGCTAATCCCGGATGATTGACGAACGTTTTCCGCCGCTCGACCGCGGGCCGTCCGGGCGTTTACCGACGGTGCGCAAGGTCCATTCGGGTTGTTCTCTGTCCTCGCTGCGTAGGCCATTATGGGGCGTCGAGCGGGGCCGCGCGGCCCCGGCAGGCCCGTCACCTGCATATTGGGGATGAATGATCAGACCCGGTAGGGCAAAGTGGACAAATCATTGCGTCACCATTGCCAGGCCAGTCCCGGACAACGGCGGAGGAAATGACGCCCCTGTGATTCGCACGACAAATCACCTGTTCGTGGGCGTCGATCGCCGGGCCACCGGGGCGCTCCGACCGGTCCGGTGCCCGCCGACGGTGACGGCGCCCGACGCGGGGCGAATGGGCGCCCGGCGGTCGTCAGGCGAGACCTCAGGCCAGCGAGAGCGCCAGGCCGTCGAGGATGTCGTGCTCGGACACGGTGACGACGTCGGCAACGCGACGCGCCCGCTGACCGACGAGCGAGCAGAGCGCGGACAGGATCAGCGCACCGCCGCCGATGACGTCCACCCGGCCGGGATGCATGTAACCGAGCGCGGCACGGTGCGCCCGGGTGGCCCTGAGCAGCACGTCGGAGACCTCCTGCACGCGACGGAACGGCACCGTCGCCAGGTGGATCCGGTCCGGATCGTAGGTCGGTAGCCGGAGCGCCGCTGCCGCGACCGTGGTCGCGGTCCCGGACACCGGGACCAGCCGGCGCACCGTCGACACCGGCAACTCGTCGAGCGCGCCGGCCAGCACCGACGTCGCCCACTGCACCGCATTCCTCCGTTCCTCCGCCGTCGGCGGGTCGCCGCGCAGCACTCGCTCGGTGATCCGGACGCACCCCAGGTCGACGCTGCGCGCACCGGCGAGGTCGATCTGCCCGTCGACCACGGAACCCACCACCAGCTCGGTCGACCCACCGCCGATGTCCACGACCAGGAACGGCCCGGTGGACGGGTCAAGGTCGCCGACCGCGCCGCGGAAGGACAGCTCGGCCTCCTCCTCACCGGAGATCACCTCCGGCTCCTGGCCCAGCGTGGCGGCGACCATCGCCACGAAGTCCCCCCGGTTGGCGGCATCCCGGGTGGCCGACGTCGCCGCCATCCGGACCTGAACTGCGCCCGCGGTGCACAGGATCGCCGTGTAGTCCGACAGCGCGCTCCAGGTCCGGTCCAGCGCCGCGCCGGACAGTCGCCCGGTGGCGTCGACGCCTTCCCCGAGACGGACGACGCGCATCTCCCGGTGGACGTCGGTCAGGGCGGTTCGTCCGTCCACCGTGGTCAGGTCGGCGACCAGCAACCGGATCGAGTTGGTGCCGCAGTCGATGGCCGCCACCCGGCGCCGGCCGTCGGCTGCATGCCCGGCCCGCGCCGTGCCGTTCCGTTCGGTGCCGTGGAGTGCGCCGTCACCGTCGCCGCGGGCACCATCGCCGCGGGCACCAAGGTCCCGGGCACCGTCGCCCCGGGCACGATCGTCATCGGCACCGTCCTCGCGCTCGGTGTCGTCGCGTTCGGGGTGGTCATCGCCGGTGTCGTCGCGGGCACCGTTGTCGGTGCGGTGGTGCCTGCCCACTAGTGCCTGCCCTCCCGCTGGTGCACCGCGTTCCCGTCCGTCCCGGCCGGCTCCTGGCCGGGCTGGGCGCCCCGGGCCGGCTGGCCCACCCCGGTTGCCCGGTAGAAGCCCTCGATGTGGGACGCGACTCGTCCGGCGGCCAGTTCACCGTGACCGGCCGCCACCGCGTCCAGCAGGCCGGCGTGCTCGGCGCGCAGCACGACCGCCATGGCCGGCCAGTCGACCAGCCCTTCGACGGCCGCGGTGACGTAACCCTGGATGCTGCCGCGCATCGCGGACATGATGGCCGCGATGACGATGTTGCCGGCGAGGTCGGCCAGGGCGACGTGGAACAACGTGTCCAGGGCGAGGAAGTCGGCGGCCGGTAGTGCGACGTCGTCCATCCGCCGGAGCAGGTCGCGGACCGGGCCGAGGTCCACCCCGCCGGAGCCGACCCGGGAGGCCGCCTCGCGCAGTGACCAGGTCTCGATCAGCAGTCGCGTTCCGACCACGTCGGCCACCGGCAGGTGCCTGCTGAGCAGGTGCCACCGCAGGGCGGCGCCGATGGGGGCAGCGGGATCGGCGATCAGCACCGCCCCGGCGTCGGGACCGGAGCCGGCCGCCGTGCGGATCAGGCCCATCGCCTCGAGCACCCGTATCGCCTCGCGCACGCTCGGCCGGGACACGCCGTACTGCTCCGCCAGCGCTCTCTCGGCCGGCAGCCGACCGCCGACGGCGAGTCGACCGGCCGTCAGGTCGTCCTCGATGCGGGCCAGCACCGTCTGGTAGCTGCGGGGCATCGGCCACCCTCCTGATCGACGCTGCCGGCTGTCATGGCGACGCTACTCCCGCCCGACCGGGACACTGGTGCGGTTCCGGCGCGTCGACTACTGTGGTCTGACCACACCGCCTCCAACCGACAGCGGGCCACACCGACACCGCCCGACGACACCGCCCGACCGACACCAGTCCGTACCGACACAGCCCGTCCTGACGCCGGGCGAAGGAGCCCACCTCGATGCGTATCGCGCTCGTCGCCACCTGCCTGGCCGACGCGCTGTTCCCGGGCGTCCCCATCGCGACCACCCGGCTGCTGGAAAGGCTGGGCCACCAGGTCGTCTTCCCGGCAGCCCAGACCTGCTGCGGCCAGATGCACGTCAACACCGGCTATCTCGACGAGGCCCTGCCTGTCGTCCGTCATCACGTCGAATCGTTCGAGGACGCCGAGTTCGACGTCGCCGTGGCGCCGTCCGGCTCGTGTGTCGGCTCCATCCGCCACCAGCACGCGATGGTCGCCCGGCGGGCCGGGGACAGCTCGCTGGAGAGCCGTGCGAAGGACCTCGCGGCGCGGACGTACGAGCTGTCGGAGCTGCTGGTGGACGTGCTCGGCCTGACCGACGTCGGCGCGTACTACCCGCACCGCGTCACCTACCACCCCACGTGCCACTCCCTGCGCATGCTCCGCGTCGGGGACAAGCCGCTGCAGCTGCTCCGCAAGGTCGCCGGCATCGACCTGGTGGAACTGCCGCACGCGGACCAGTGCTGCGGCTTCGGCGGCACCTTCGCCCTGAAGAATCCCGAGGTCTCCACGGCGATGCTGGCCGACAAGATGTCCGATGTGCTGGCCACCCGGGCGCAGGTCTGCACGGCGGGCGATTCCTCGTGCCTGATGCACATCGGTGGCGGGTTGAGCCGGTTGCGGACCGGGGTGTCGACCGTGCACCTGGCCGAGATCCTGGTCGGCACCCGGGACGACCGGACCGGCCCGCCCCGCCGGAGCGCACCGGCCGCGGTGGTCGCATGACCACCTTCCTCGGAGTGCCGCTGCATCGCCGGCCCGAGCCGGAGCAGAGCCCCCTGCGCGGCAGCCAGGGGTTCCCGGCGGCTGCGAAGCAGGCGGTCGGCAACACCCAGCTGCGCCGCAACCTCGGCCGGGCGACGGCCACCATCCGGGCCAAGCGCGCGGCCATGGTCGCCGAGGTGGACGACTGGGAAGCCCTGCGCGACACGGCATCCGCAGTCAAGGCCGACGTCATGGCGCGGCTGCCCGAACTGCTGGTGCAGCTGGAGGCGGCCGTCACGGCACGCGGTGGCACGGTGCACTGGGCAGCCGACGCCCTGGAGGCCAACCAGATCGTCACCCGGCTGGTGCGGGCGACCGGGGCCGACGAGGTGGTCAAGGTCAAGTCGATGGCCACCCAGGAGATCGGGCTGAACGAGTACCTCGAGACGCAGGGAATCGCCGCGGTCGAGACCGATCTCGCCGAGCTGATCGTCCAGCTCGGGCACGACAAGCCCTCGCACATCCTGGTGCCGGCGATCCACCGCGGCCGCGCCGAGATCCGTGAGATCTTCCTGGCCGAGATGGCCGACGCGCCCACCGATCTCACCGACGAACCGCGCATGCTGGCCATGGCCGCACGCGCCCACCTGCGGCGGAAGTTCCTGTCCGCCAGGGCGGCGATCTCCGGTGCCAACTTCGGCATCGCGGAGACCGGAACCCTGGCGGTGGTCGAGTCCGAGGGCAACGGCCGGATGTGCCTGACGCTGCCGCAGACGCTGATCACCGTCATGGGCATCGAGAAGCTGCTGCCCACCTTCAGCGACCTGGAGGTGTTCCTGCAGCTGCTCCCCCGCTCCTCCACCGGCGAGCGGATGAACCCCTACACCTCGCTGTGGACGGGTGTGACGCCCGGCGACGGACCACAGGAGTTCCATCTCGTGCTGCTGGACAACGGCCGCACCAGTGCTCTGGCCGACGAGCTGGGACGCACTGCGCTGCACTGCATCCGCTGCTCCGCCTGCCTGAACGTCTGCCCGGTGTACGAACGCGCCGGCGGGCACGCCTACGGGTCGGTGTATCCCGGGCCGATCGGCGCCGTGCTGACCCCGCAGCTCACCGGTATGACCGGCCACGACGACGTCAATTCCACGCTGCCCTATGCGTCCACCCTGTGCGGGGCGTGCTTCGACGCCTGCCCCGTCAAGATCGACATCCCGTCGATGCTGGTGGAGCTGCGCGGACGGGCCGTGGACGCCGACCGCGGGCACGGCCTGCCCGGCGGTTGGGCCGCCGCGATGAAGGCCGCGTCGTGGGTCATGTCCGACGAGAAGCGTTTCGCCGCAGCAGAATCCCTGAGCAAGGCCGGCCGCGTGCTGGCCGGGCGGAAGGGCCGGATCTCCACGCTCCCGTTCCCGCTGTCCGCATGGTCCACCAGCCGCGACCTGCCGGCCCCGCCGAAGCAGAGCTTCCGGCAGTGGTGGCGTGACGAACACGGCGACGGCCCGGCGTCGACCGGTGCGGTCCCGACCGAGGCTGCGGTCCCGACCGACAGTGCGGTTCCGACCGACGATGCAGTCCCGACCGGCAGTGCGGTCAACGACGGTGCAGTCCCGACCGACAGTACGGACCCGACCGACGATGCAGTCCCGACCGACAGTGCCGTGCCAACCGTGGTCCCGACCGACGGGGCAGACCCGACCGACCCGGCGGCCGACGGCGCGGTCCGGATAGCCGGGCGACCCTCATGACGGCACAGCACACGGCCCCGCAGAGCACCCGGGAGACCATGCTGGCGCGCATCCGGGCGGCGGTCCAAGCGGGCGCGCCGTCCACGCCCGCCGGCCCCGTACCGCGCGCCTACCACCGAGCGGGCACGCACGAACCGGGGTCGGACCACGTCCGTGAGCTGCTGGTGGACCGGTTGATCGACTACCGGGCCGAGGTCAGCGTGGTCCCGGCCGCGGACCTGCCCGGTGCGTTGGACGCCGCGCTTGCCGGCGCCCGGTCGGTGGTCGTCCCCGGCGGCCTGGACGATGACCTCCGGGCGGCCTGTGCCACCACCGGGCGCCGGGTGGTGGTGGACGGAGATCCGCTCGCGCTGTCGCCGGTGGAACTGGACGGGGTGGACGCGGTCGTCACGGCGGCGACAGTTGCCATCGCGGTCACCGGGACGATCGTGCTGAGCGGCCGGCCCGACGAGGGCAGGCGCGCCATCAGTCTGGTGCCCGACCTGCTGGTCGTCGTGCTGCGTCTGGAGCAGATCGTCGAGACGGTGCCGGACGGGATCGCCCGGCTGTCCCCGACCGCACCCCTGACGATGATCTCCGGGCCGTCGGCCACCAGCGACATCGAGCTGTCCCGGGTGGAGGGGGTGCACGGCCCGCGCACCCTGCGCGTGCTGATCGTCAGCTGAACCCTGCGTCATCGAGTATTCGGCGGGTCCCCGGACGCCAGCCCGGCGGGTTCTGCCGGCAGCTCCACCTCGCCGAAACGGGCGAGCAGGCCGGCGCCGGCCAGCGCGAGCAGCAGGCCGATGACGGCGACCGGCGCGAAGCCGGGCCGGATCGTGTCGCCCAAAAAGGCCAGCCCGATGATCGACGGCACCACCGTCTCGGTGCCCAGCACCACCGCGGTCACTGTCGTGACAGCGACGCGCTGCAGGGCCATCGCGAACAGCAGCATGCCGAGCAGTCCGCCGGCGGCGATGGCCCAGGTGGCCGGTGAGGCGACCAGCTTCCACCACGGATCGGGGATCCGCAACGTCCGCGACGCAACGGCCGTGATGGCGAACCCGAGCCCGGCACCGACGCCCAGCAGGACCGCGGCGCCGGCGCCCTCGAGCCGCAGGCCGAGAACCCCGAGCAGCGCGACCGGGACCGCGGCGGCCAGCATCGCCCAGAACCAGACATCACCCAACCGGACGTCGTTCTCCACACCTGCCGACAGAGCGAGCAGCACCAGGCCGAGCCCGAGAGCGGCCAGCGCCAGCCACTCGCCCGGGCCGAGACGCGTCCCCATCGCCGCGGCGATGGCGGCGGTCACCCCGACGCTCCCGGCGACGATGGCCTGCACGACGAACAGCGGCTGATCCAGCTGCAACGCCACCACTGACGCGACGAAGCCGATACCGTCCAGGCTGACGCCCAGCACGTAGGGGAGCTGCCCGAACATCCTGATCAGCAACCTGGGGTCGAGGCCCTCGGTGGTTGCCGTGCGCTTGGCGGACACTGCCTGCAGTACCGATGCCGTGCCGTAGCAGAGCGAGGCGAAGACCGCGCACAGCAGACCGATCACCATGCGCGGCCGATCACCGTGCGCGCCCGATCACCGTGCCGCGGCGCCCGACCGCGGCGGTGCAGGATCCAGCTGCGAGCAGGGCGGCTCGCCGCGGAAGTGGTCGGCCAGCGAGTCCACCGCCTCGTCGCCGAGTGGATTGACGCCGCGTCCGACGGCCAGCGAGTGCGCGACCAGGACGTGCAGGCACTTCACCCTGTCCGGCATGCCGCCGGCGGTGACCGCGATGCCCAGATCCCCCAGCTCGTTGCGGGCGGCCAGATAGCTCTCGTGCGCCCGCCGGTAGTGCTGCGCGAGCTCGTCGTCGACGGCGAGGCGTTCGGTCATCTCGCGCATCAGGCCGGCCGACTCCATCCGGCTGACCGCGGCGTTCAACTCCTTGCAGCATAGGTAGTACAGCGTCGGGAACGGGGTGCCGTCCTCCAGCCGCGGCGAGGTGACCACCACCGCGGGAATGCCGTGCGCACAGCGGTAGGCCACCGCCAGTACGCCCCGCGGCGGACGGCCCAGCTGATCGGCGAACGCCTGGCGGTCGGCGTCGGTCACCGTGCCGAGCCCACCGGAGATCACCGGATTCACCCGGTGCCTCGGGGCGTCGGAGCCGCCGACCCCGGGGTGGCCGGTGCGGACGCCACCGGATCCGACAGCGTGTTCCAGAGATCGGCATACCACGGTGCCGGGTCGGCGGCCCTGGTCTCGGCCGTCTCGCGCGGCGTCGGCAGGGCCGGTGCGTGCACGACGTAGACGGTGTCCCCCGGACGGACGTACTGCAGCCGCCGATGCGCCTCGGACGCGATGTACGCCGGGTCCAGCAGCGCGGCCTTCTGCTCCTGCAACGCCTGCAGCTGATCCTGCATGCGCTCTTCCTGGCTCAGCGTCGAGGTGAGCTGGTCCCGCTGGGTGAGGTAGGTCCGGAGCGGGACGGCCAGCACGAACGCGACAGCGCAGAACACCAGCCCGAGCACCGCCACCTGCAGCACCACACGGGACTTGGTGCGCGGCGTGGCCGGCGGCCCGGTGACGGCCGCGGTGATCCTGCGGATCCGCCGCCCGGCACCCGACCGGGCCGCGGGGCGGGTCGCGGAAGGGCGGGACGATGCCCGCCTCGTGCGGCGACTCCGAGGCGGCGCGGCAACCCCTGCCGCGATCCCGGCCGCGTCACCGGAGGTCGTCGGGTCGGTCGTCGCGTCCGTCGTCGTGGACGGCTCGCCGGCCGCATCGATCGACGACCGGACGGCCGGGGGGACATCCCTTGCCCGGACCGGAACGCGAGCGCTGGTCCGGACCGGGCGCGAACCAGCCCCGGACCGGGAGGGCCCGGAGCCGGGACTGCGCCTGCGGGGTGTGCTGGCCATCGTCGTACTACCTCGCGACCTTCACCGGGGAGCGGATTCAGGCCTTGTATCGCGGGAAGGCGAGGTCCCCGAGGTAGCGCGCCGCGTCGCCGAGGTTGTCCTCGATGCGCAGCAACTGGTTGTACTTGGCGACCCGCTCGGACCGGGCCGGCGCGCCGGTCTTGATCTGTCCGCAGCCGGTGGCCACCGCGAGGTCGGCGATGGTCGTGTCCTCGGTCTCGCCGGAGCGGTGGCTCATCATGCAGCGGTAGCCGGAGGACTGCGCGAGCGTCACCGCGTCGAGCGTCTCCGACAGGGTGCCGATCTGGTTGACCTTCACCAGCAGCGCATTCGCCGCCCCGCGGGCGATGCCCTCCTCCAGGCGGTCGGGATTGGTGACGAACAGGTCGTCGCCGACGATCTGGATCTTGTTGCCCATCTCGGTCGTCATGGCGACCCAGCCGTCCCAGTCGTCCTCGGACAGCGGGTCCTCGATGGAGACGATCGGGTAGTTCGCCACCAGCTCGGCGTAGTACTTGATGAGCTCCGCCGACGACTTCTTCGCCCCCTCGAAGGTGTACGCGCCGTCGGTGTAGAACTCGGTGGCGGCGACGTCCATGGCGAACGCGATGTCGGTGCCGACGGCGAAACCGGCCTTGTCGACGGCTTCGGTGATCAGGTCCAGCGCCGCGCGGTTCGAGGCCAGCGACGGCGCGAACCCGCCCTCGTCACCCAGCCCGGTGGACAGGCCTTTGCTCTTGAGCACCGACTTGAGCGCGTGGTAGACCTCCGCTCCCCAGCGCAGCGCCTCCCGGAAGCTCGGCGCGCCGATCGGCGCGATCATGAATTCCTGCACGTCGACTGCGGTGTCGGCGTGGGCGCCGCCGTTGACGATGTTCATCATCGGCACCGGGAGGATGTGGGCGTTGGGGCCGCCGATGTACCGGAACAGCTCCAGTTCCGCCGATTCGGCTGCCGCCTTGGCGACGGCCAGGGACACGCCGAGAATGGCGTTCGCGCCGATGCGTCCCTTGTCCGGGGTGCCGTCGAGGTCGATCAGCTTCTGGTCGATCAACCGCTGCTCGGTGGCGTCGAAGCCGACCAGTTCGGGGCCGATCTCGTCCAGGACCGCCTCGATCGCCTTCTGGACGCCCTTGCCCAGGTAACGGTGCGGATCGCCGTCGCGGAGCTCGACGGCCTCGTGCTCGCCGGTCGACGCGCCCGACGGAACAGCGGCGCGGGCCAGCGAGCCGTCCTCGAGCGCCACCTCCACCTCGACGGTGGGGTTGCCCCGCGAATCCAGGATCTCGCGGGCTCCGATGAGTTCGATGGCCGCCACGGGCACATCCCTTCACTAGCGGTTCGGTGTGGTTCGGATCGCGTCCCCCGCACGACGCCGGGGCACGACCGCAGAGCGGAAGAGCACGGATGCTCCGGGCCTCACCCTATCGGCGCGACCCGGTACCGGAGCACCTGACTCGCCCGGCCGGCGCGGTCGCCACGCCACGAACCCCGTCGACGACGACACTGATGCCCAGGTGGCGGATAGTGCAGAGCGGGCACACCGCCGCCGTGCCGTCCCCCGGCCCCGCGCTCCGCCCGGCCGCCCGTCCAGCTGTCCGCTTGGAGTCGCCATGAAGAAGTCGACCGGATCCAGTCGTGCCGTCCACCACCCGTCGGTGCTGGCCTCGATCGAGCACCGGAGCTCGAGCATCCAGCTGAAGGTGGCTGACGCGATCACCAAGTTCGCCGGGTCGATGATCTTCGTCTACCTGCACATCGTGGTGTTCGCCGGGTGGATGGTCTTCGTCGAGAAGTCACCGTGGCCGACGCTGACGCTGGTGGTGTCGCTGGAGGCGATCTTCCTGTCCACGTTCGTGATGATCGGGCAGAACCGGGCGGCGGCGTTCCAGCAGCACAAGGCCGATCACGACTTCGTCGAGCAGGAACTGGAACTCAAGACCAACACCGACCTGACC
>CAXTBG010000060.1:0-31486 GCA_964242105.1 uncultured Nakamurella sp.
GATGTACATCTGCACCGCGTTCTTCTTCTTCATGGTCGGCGGCGTGATGGCGCTGGTCATGCGTGCGGAGCTGGCCAAGCCGGGTATGCAGTTCCTCTCGCCCGAGCAGTACAACCAGCTCTTCACGATGCACGGCACGATCATGTTGCTGTTCTACGCGACCGCCATCGTGTTCGGTTTCGCGAACTTCGTGCTGCCACTCCAGATCGGTGCCCCCGACGTCGCCTTCCCGCGGCTGAACTCGTTCTCCTACTGGCTGTACCTGTTCGGCGCGTTGATCGCGACCTCGGGATTCTTCACCCCCGGAGGTGCGGCTGCGTTCGGCTGGACCGCCTATACGCCGCTCTCGAACTCGGTGAACTCGCCCGGAGCGGGTGGCGACATGTGGATCATGGGCCTGGCGGTCTCGGGTCTGGGCACCATCCTCGGTGGCGTCAACATGATCACCACCGTGGTGTGCCTGCGGGCACCGGGCATGACGATGTGGCGGCTGCCGATCTTCACCTGGAACATCCTGGTCACCTCGATCTTGATCCTGATCGCGTTCCCGGTGCTCACTGCGGCGCTGTTCGGATTGGCGGCCGATAGACACTTCGGCTCCCATGTCTTCGACCCGGCCAACGGCGGAGCCATCCTCTTCCAGCACCTGTTCTGGTTCTTCGGGCATCCGGAGGTCTACATCATCGCGTTGCCGTTCTTCGGCATCGTCTCGGAAGTCTTCCCGGTGTTCTCGCGCAAACCGCTGTTCGGGTACCGCGGGCTGATCTACGCGACGCTGTCCATCGCGGCGCTCTCGGTCGCCGTCTGGGCGCACCACATGTTCGCGACGGGAGCCGTTCTGCTTCCCTTCTTCAGCTTCATGACGTTCCTCATCGCCGTGCCGACCGGCCTGAAGTTCTTCAACTGGATCGGCACCATGTGGAAGGGCCAGATCACCTTCCAGACGCCGATGCTGTTCGCCTGCGGCTTCCTGGTGACGTTCCTGTTCGGCGGTCTCACCGGCGTCATCCTGGCGTCGCCGTCGCTGGACTTCCACGTGTCCGACTCGTACTTCGTGGTGGCGCACTTCCACTACGTGCTGTTCGGGACGATCGTGTTCGCCACCTTCTCGGGCATCTACTTCTGGTTCCCGAAGATGACGGGGCGCTTCCTGGACGAGGGCCTGGGCAAGTTCCATTTCTGGACCACCTTCATCGGTTTCCACCTGACGTTCCTGATCCAGCACTGGCTCGGCAACATGGGGATGCCGCGTCGCTACGCCGACTACCTCCCGACGGACGGCTTCACCACCCTCAACACGATCTCGACCATCGGCGCGTTCATCCTGGGCGCTTCGACCCTGCCGTTCATCTGGAACGTCTTCCGGTCGCTGCGCTACGGCGAGGTCACCACGGCGGACGACCCGTGGGGTTACGGGAACTCGCTGGAATGGGCCACCTCCAGCCCGCCGCCGCGGCACAACTTCACCTCGCTGCCGCGGATCCGGTCCGAGCGCCCCGCGTTCGAGCTGCACCACCCGCACATGATCGAGCGGATGCGGACCGAGGCGCACCCCGACCGCAACTGGCAACCGCTGCAGGACCTCGAGGCGAGCCCCCAACTGCGCATCCCCACCTGATCCATGGCGTCGGTGCTGGTCACCGTCTCGGGGCCGGACAAGCCCGGCGTGACGGGCGTGCTGTTCACTGCCCTGTCGGCGCATGGCGTGGACGTTGTCGACGTCGATCAGGTGGTCATCCGCGGGGCGCTCACCCTCGGCGTGCTGGTGGCCACCCGCGGCGACCCGGAGTCGCTGCAAGAGGACGTCGAGCAGGCTATGCACTCGCTGGGCATGCGGGTGGAGGTGTCCATCGACCGCGCCAAGGACACCGAGCGCCGGTCGCCCACCCATACCGTGGTGGTCCTTGGTCGTCCCCTGCAGGCCAAGGCGATCGGAGCGCTGGCACGGGCGTTCGGCGACACCGGGGTCAACATCGAGACCATCACCCGAATTGCGGACTACCCGGTGACCGGGCTCGAGCTGTCGATCACCGCCGCCGGCGATGACCAACTACGGACGGTCGTGGCCGCTGTCGCCTCGCGGACCGGAACAGACATCGCCGTGCAGCGCGCCGGACTGGCCCGGCGGGCGAAGCGGCTGATCGTCTTCGACGTGGACTCGACGCTGATCACCGGCGAGGTGATCGAGATGCTTGCGGACCATACCGGCACCCGCGACCGGGTCGAGCAGATCACAGCGGCGGCGATGCGCGGCGAGCTGGACTTCGCGGCGTCGCTGCGGGAACGGGTGGCCATGCTGGCCGGCCTGGACGCGTCGGTGCTCGACGAGGTCGGTCGCTCGCTGGAGCTCACCCCCGGCGCACGCACGACGATCCGCACGCTCAAGCGGCTCGGGTACAAGTGCGGCATCGTCTCCGGCGGGTTCACCCAGGTCACCCGGCACCTGGTCGACGAGCTGCAGCTCGACTTCGCGGCGGCGAACACGCTCGAGGTGGTCGACGGCCGGCTGACCGGCCGGGTGCAGGGCGAGATCGTCGACCGGGCCGGCAAGGCGCGGGCGCTCGAGCGCTTCGCCGGGGAGTGCGGCGTGCCGATGAACCAGACGGTGGCCGTGGGCGACGGCGCCAACGACATCGACATGCTCGCAACGGCGGGCCTCGGCATCGCCTTCAACGCCAAGCCCGTGGTGGCCGACGCGGCGGACACCGCCCTGAACCAGCCGTTCCTGGATCCGGTGCTGTTCATCCTGGGCATCACCCGCGCCGAGGTGGAGGAAGCCGACGCCGCCGACGGTCACCTCCGCCGCGTCCCCCTCGGCTGACCCCCTCGCGGGCGAAGATCTCCGTCCCCGGCGCGGATAACGTCCTCAGCGAGGATCAACTTCGCAAGCGAGGATCAACTTCGCGAGCGAGGACGAAGGTGGTCCCATCCGTCACATCCGTCCCAAACGGGGCAACTTCATCCTCGCAGAGCCCACGCGAGCCACGCGGGACCGCCGAGTCACGGCGGGCACGGCATCCTCTGGGAGCCGAAAAGACCAGGAGGACCGGATGACGGGTGAGGTCCTGGAGCCGCTGCAGGCCCGTTATGCGTCGTGGCTCGCAATGACCGACAGCGACGTCGTGCGTGATCGGAACGAGGCCGCCGAGGACGTCCGGGCGCTGCAGTTGGTGCTGCGGATGGAACGGGACCGGCCGCCGTCGTGGCACACCGCGCTGGCGATGGCCGCGAGCGCCAGCGCCGGCATCTGCCTGGATCCCCGCACCGAGCCGGGAGGCGAATGGCACGAGGCCGTCCGGGACTACTGCGCGGGCCACATCCGTAAGGTCACCCGGCGCGCCCGTGGGGCGCAGTGGCAGGCGACGGCGGACCTGCCCGGGCTCCTCCTGACCTACGGCGAGACGCAGGTCCGTGCGCTGGTACCCGGTAGGGCCACCGAGCTGGACAAGCGGGTCAGCAAGTTGCAGGTCGGCGGCACCGACGTGGAGCCGGACGAGATCTCGACCGCGCCGTCGCCCGGCGCCCTGCGGATCTGGTTGCCGCCGCAGCCCGGTATGACCCTGGGCAAGGCCATGGCGCAGACCGGGCACGCCGGCATGATCGCGGCAGCGCTACTGATCGACGACCAGCCGCGGCTGCAGCGCTGGATCGACACCGGGCTCACCGCCTCGGTCCGCCGGGCCGGAACGCAGCAGTGGTCGGAGCTGGCGGCCGCCGTCGCGGACAGCGCGACCGCCTGGACCGGCGACGCTCTGCTGGCCGTCCGCGACGCGGGCTTCACCGAGGTCGCCCCCGGAACGGTGACCGCCATCGCCCAGGTGCCATGACGGCCATCGCACAGGTGCCGTGACGGCGTCGCCCAGATGCTCTGACGGCAACCGGGCAGATGCCGTGACGTCGGCCCAGTGGTCGCGACAGACCGGCCGTCAGGCGGCGGTGATCCAGAGCGCCGCATAGGGCGCGAGCCAGACGTTGCCGTCGTCGCCCACGTGCACCTGCTCACCGGAGATGTGGTCGACTCCGGTCGCCAGACCCAGGTCCGCCAATCGCGACCCGGGCCACGCGCGCCAGGCGTCGGTGATGTTGTAGAGCTCGAGCAACGGACCGAGCGGGTGCTGCCGCAGAACGGGCAACACTCCTGGGTCGGCCAGCTCCGGGATCTCGGCCGGCACCGAGGCGTGCAGGTGGGGGAGTTGCGCCCGCGCGGCGGCCAGCCGGCGGATCAGGGCGAACACGCGGCCCGTCACGGTCTGCGGATCGTGCCGGAGCTCCGCCGCCCGCCAGTCCATCCGCGGCCGGTGCGTCCAGCGGTTGTCGGTCTCGTGCCCGGGTTCGTCGGCCCAGTGCTCGTCGTTGGTCTGCGCCAGTTCGTCGCCCATCCAGATGACGGGAATGCCGCCCCAGCCGAGCACCATGGCGTACGCGACGAAGAGGCGTCCGACCACCATGTTCAGGATCGCCGCGTCACGCGACGCCTCGGCGGACTCCAGGCCGGCCAGGCTGGCCGCCATGCCGCTGATCCGCCGGTCGCCGGTGTGCTCGTTGTACTGGAACACCAGCCCGCGGGCGGGAGAGGTGGGATAGCGGCCCGAGTAGTAGTCCGACAGGAATGCCCGGTGGCCCCAGCCGGAGAGGCCGACCGCCGCGGCGTCGGCGTCGTCGATGGCCCAGCCGATGTCGTCGTGGCAGCGCAGGTAGGTGACCCAGGCGGTCGTGCTCGGGGCGACCGGCAGGCCGCGGAGCGCGTGAGCGGCGAGTTTGGCGTCGCGGGCCGCGAGCATCGACCAGATCTGCACCATCAACGTGTTGTGGTAGGCGATGTCGCTGACCTTGCCGTGGTAGCTGCCCTGACCCAGGTAACGGACCAGATCCGCCGGGCCGACGATCGCCTCGGCCTTGAAAGCCAGTGCGGGACAGGCGATCCGGGCCAGCGCCCGGAGCGTGCGGGTGATCGCGTGCACCTCCGGCTGATTCTGCGAGTCGGTGCCCAGGCGCTTGAACATGAAGGCGATGGCGTCCAGGCGCAGCACCTGGACGCCGGTGTTGGCGAGGAAGAAGATGATGTCCGCGTACTCGTACATCACGTCGGGATTGGTCCACCGGACGTCCCACTGCCAGGAATTGAACGTCGTCCACACCCACGAGTCCAGCGTCTCGTCGAAGGTGAAGTTGCCGGGCGCGAAGTCCGGGAACACCTCTGGCAGCGTGCGCTCGTAGGCGTCGGGCATGGCCCGGTCCGGGAAGATGTAGAAGTAGTCCTGGTAGCGCGGGTCGCCCGCGCGCGCCTTCTGCGCCCATTCGTGTTCCCGCGCAACGTGGTTGAGCACCAGGTCGAGCACCAGGCTGATGCCTTCGCGACGCAGCTCGGTGGCCAGGTCCACCAGGTCGGCGACGGTGCCGAGATCCTCCCGCACGGTGCGGTAGTCGGCGACGGCGTACCCGCCGTCGCTGTCGCCCGGCCGCGGACGCAGCAGCGGCATCAGGTGCAGGTAGCTGACGCCGAGCTCCTTGAGGTACGGGATCTTTCCCCGCACCCCGGTCAACGTGCCGGCGAACCGGTCCGCGTACGCCGCGTACCCGAGCATCTCCGGGGACTGGAACCAGTCGGGCGCGAGCGTCCGCTCGGCGTCGAGGCGGTGCAGTTCGGGGTCGCGCTCGCGGTACGCGCGGGCGGCCAACCGGACCAGACGCTGGGCGAGCGCGTCGGTCACCTCGGGTGGGTAGACGCCGGCGAGCCCGCCCGACAGGTCCTCCCACCAGCGGTCCAACCGCACCGCGAACGTCTCGACCAGATGACCGTCCTGCCCGGCCAGCTCGGCCTCGGCAACGGCATGGGCGGAATTCGGGGCGCGGCGCATCCGCACATTCTCACTCAGCGGCACCGCGCGGTCGAACCACCCATCCACGACCGCGCGAGCACAGCGGCCGGCCCGCAGGACTCACTCCAGAACGGTGACTCCCGAGGACTTCATCTGCTCGACGGCTGCTGCGGTGTCCCCCGGATGCAGCTCGACGAAACGGGTGAGCGACAGGGGCACGGTCGTCCGGTAGCCGAGCGCGACGCCGTCGATGGCGGTGGACCTGACGCACCAGTCGCCGGCCAGGCCGACCACGGTGATCGCCATGATCCCGTTCTCGTCCAGGATCGTGGACAGCGCCGTGCTGGTGGTGCCGCCGGTCTCCAGGTTGACCACCGAGAAGCCGGAGTAGCCGTCCTCCGGCCCAGAACCCTTGCGCACCACCGGACCGACCACGGGCAACCCCGGTACGAACTCGGCGCCCGGCGAACCGATCACGCAGTGCACCGGCCAGAGGCCGCCGTCGGCGGCGAAGTGCGGCGTGTGCTCGGGATGCCAGTCCTGCGTGTAGACCACCAGCGCGCCCGCCGCGGTCGCCGACTCGATCAGCCGGGCGATGTCGGGCAGCAACTCCTCGCCGCCGCGCACGTAGAGCGACCCGGCCGGGTCGGCGAAGTCGTGCTGCAGGTCGACGACCAGCAGCGCGGTGGTGTCGTCGAACTCGACGGGAGGAAGTGTGTTGGCGGGCAACGTGTCTCCGTTCGGATCGGTGCTCAGGCCGAGGGCAGCACGGTGGTCGGAATGGCCGGGTCGCCCTTGGACAGCTTCAGCCCCTCCCAGGGCAGACTGATCAGCGCAGCTGCGAGCCGGGACCGGGCCTCGTCCAGCGAGGGGGCCGGGGAGACCCGGGCGCCCCCGCGCACCATCGGGACCTGCAGGGCGACGTCCCCCGCTTCGGCGGCCGGCAGCGGCCCGCGCAGTTGGTAGACGATCTCCTCGGTCGCGGTGCCGGTGGCGCGGTGCCGGCGGAGCGCGCCCTTCGCCCCGCCGCTGCTCTGCTTGTTCTCGCTCCGCTTCTCCACCGGGCGCCCGTCCACCTGCACCAGCTTGTAGACCATGCCGGCGGTCGGCGCCCCGGATCCGGTGACCAACGACGTGCCCACGCCGTAGACGTCGACCGGTTCGGCCCGCAGCGACGCGATCGCGTACTCGTCGAGGTCACCGGACAGGACGATCTTCGTGCCGGTGGCACCGAGCCCGTCCAGTTGGGAGCGGGCCGCCCTGGCGAGCACCCCCAGGTCACCGGAGTCGATCCGGACCGCCCCGAGCTCCGGACCGACGACGTCGATGGCGGTCTGGATGCCGCGGGTGATGTCGTAGGTGTCCACCAGCAGCGTGGTGCCTGTGCCGAGCGCCTTCGCCTGGGTCGCGAAGGCCTCCGCCTCGGTGTCGTGCAGCAGGGTGAAGGCATGCGCCGCCGTGCCGGCGGTCGGGATGCCGAATCGCTGCCCGGCGGCCAGGTTGGACGTCGCATCGAACCCGGCGAGGTAGGCGGATCGGGCCGCTGCCACCGCCGCCTCCTCGTGCGTCCGCCGCGACCCCATCTCGATCAGCGTGCGACCCGCCGCCGCGGTCGTCATCCGCGCCGCGGCCGCGGCGATCGCGCAGTCGTGGTTCAGGATCGACAGGATCAGCGTCTCCAGGATGACGGCCGAGGCGAACGAACCGGTGACCGTGAGCACCGGTGACCCCGGGAAGTACAGCTGGCCCTCCGGATAGCCATCGATGTCCCCGTCGAACGACCAGCGGGCGAGATGCTCCAACGTCTCCCTGTCCAGGATCGGCTCGAGGTGCGCCAGTGCGGCGTCGTCGAAGGAGAAGCGTTCGACGGCGTCCAGCACACGCTCGATCCCGGCCACGACGCCGTACCGGCGGCCGCTCGGCAACCTCCGGGCGAAAACCTCGAAGGTGCACCGGCGGTCCGCGCTCCCGTCCGCGATGGCGGCCCGGAGCATCGTCAGTTCGTACTGGTCGGTCAGCAGGGCGGTGGTGCCGGTGGCGGCCGGTGAACTGATCTGCGTCATCCGAGCGAGCGTAGTCAGCCCCGGCAGACGAGCCCGCCACCGCCCCGAGCGCGGCCGTGCCCGGTACAGCTGCCCTGCGGCGCACCGCATGCCACAATTGGGCCGTGACCAGCAGTGCGCCCATCACCAGCGAACGGACCGACGAGCAGGACGTCGCCGCTCCCGACCAGCCCTGGGTGACCATCGTGTGGAACGACCCGGTGAATCTGATGTCCTACGTCACCTACGTCTTCCAGAAGTTGCTCGGCCACCCGAAGCCCCGGGCACACGCGCTGATGCTCGACGTGCACCGCAAGGGCAGGGCGACGGTGTCGGTCGGCAGCCGGGAGGCGATGGAGGCCGACGTGCTCAAGCTGCAGGGCGCCGGATTGTGGGCGACCATGGCCCAGGACAAGTGATCGGGCCTTCCCGCCGGCTGCTGCCCGGACGCGGCTGATGCGGCTGTTCACCCGCCGGTTCGGCCGCTACACGGCGGTCTTCGAGCCGGCCGAAGCCGCGCTGCTCTCGGACCTCGTCGACCAGGTGCGGCAGATGCTCGCCGGCCGCCGGACCCAGACCTCCGTCGATCCACTGGCCAAGCTGACCGGCATGACGCTGGCGCCGGGTTCGCGGCCCGAGGACCCGGCACTGGCGAGGTTGCTCCCGGACTTCCACGCCACCGACGCCGACCTGGCGGCCGGCCTGCGCATGCTGCGGGAGCCCGACCTGATCGCCCTGAAGGACGCGTCGGCGGTGCGGCTGCTCGACTCGCTGCCGCGGGGCGGCGGCACGGTGCACCTGGACACCGCCGCGGCGCAGGCCTGGGTCAGCACGCTGAACGACGTCCGCCTGGCCCTGGGCGTCCGGCTGGGGATCTCCGACGACGACTGGGAACCACCGCCGGACGCCGATCCCGAGGGCATCGAGGTGGCGATGTTCGCCACCTACCGCTGGCTCTCCGCCGTGCAGGACTCCCTGGTCAACGCCCTGATGTAAACCGGTCCACGTCCCGATGTGGCTGGCCGAAGGCCCTGATGTCAACCGGCCGATGCAGTGACGTCGCTGGTCAGCGGCCTGAGGCGGGCGGAGCGGCCGCCGGCGACCCCCGTGCTCGCCGCGCTGCGTCGATAGGCTGTCGGCGTGCTGACCATTCCCCGCCGGATGGCGGACGCCATCGTCGCCCACGCCAGGACCGACCACCCCGACGAGGCGTGCGGCATCATCGCCGGGCCGTCCGGCTCGGACGTGCCGTCGCGGATGATCCAGATGGTCAACGCGGAGCGGTCGCCGACGTTCTACCGGTTCGACTCCGGTGAGCAGTTGCGCCTCTACCGCGAGCTGGACGAGCGGGGCGAGGAGATCGTCGTGGTCTACCACTCGCACACCGGGACGGCGGCCTACCCCAGCCGCACCGACATCGCCTACGCCGGCGAGCCGCAGGCGCACTACGTGCTGGTGTCCACCCGCGACGCCGATTCGGTGGAATTCCGGTCGTACCGGATCATCGATGGTGAGGTCACGGAAGAAGAAGTGGAAATGATTCCGTAGTCCGCGCGTTGCACCTTCAGGAGAAGGTTGCACATCGATCGAGCGAGCCGGCTGGCGACAGGCGTCCACGAGGAGAACCAATGAGCGTTTCGGTGTCAGTGCCCACCATCCTGCGGCCGGTGACCAAGGGTGAGAAGACGGTGTCCGCCGATGGCGCGACGGTGGCGGAGTTGATCGCCGACCTGGACTCCCGGTACTCGGGCCTGGGGGACCGGCTGGTGAAGAACGGCGCACTCCACCGGTTCGTGAACGTCTACGTCAACGACGAGGACGTGCGCTTCACCGGAGGCCTCGACACCGCCGTCACCGACGGCGACCAGATGACGATCCTGCCGGCCGTCGCCGGCGGCTCCCGGAGCTGATTCGACCCCATGCTGCACACGCAATGGAGTTGACGCGGCGATGACCAGGTACGCCAGCCTGGTCGAAGCGGTCGGCGGCACCCCGCTCGTCGGCCTCCCGCGGCTGTCGCCGTCGACCAACGTCCGGGTCTGGGCCAAACTCGAGGACCGCAACCCCACCGGGTCGATCAAGGACCGCCCGGCCCTGGCCATGGTCGCCGCCGCCGAGGCCGACGGCCGGCTGCGCCCCGGATGCACGGTGATCGAGCCGACCAGCGGCAACACCGGCATCTCGCTGGCCATGGTGTGCCGCGTCAAGGGCTACCGGCTGATCTGCGTGATGCCGGAGAACACCTCGGAGGAACGCCGCCTGCTGCTCCGCGCCTATGGCGCTCAGATCATCTCCTCACCGGCCGCCGGTGGCTCGAATGCCGCCGTGGCCAAGGCCAAGCTGCTGGCCGCGGACCATCCCGACTGGGTGATGCTCTACCAGTACGGCAATCCCGACAATGCCCGAGCGCACTACGACAGCACCGGCCCGGAACTGCTGGCGGACCTGCCCACCATCACCCACTTCGTCGCCGGACTGGGCACCACGGGCACCCTGATGGGGGTTGGCCGCTATTTGCGGGAGAAGGTGCCGGACATCACCGTGGTGGCGGCCGAACCGCGTTACGGCGAGCTGGTCTACGGGCTGCGCAATCTCGACGAGGGTTTCGTACCGGAGCTGTACGACGCCTCGGTGCTCAGCTCCCGGTTCTCGGTCGGCCCGGAGGACGCCGTGCGCCGCACCCGGCAGCTGCTCGAGGTGGAGGGCATCTTCGCCGGGATCTCCACCGGGGCCGTGCTGCACGCCGCGCTGGGTCTGGCCGCCCGCGCCGTCAAGGAAGGCCGGTCCGCCGACGTCGCCTTCGTCGTCGCGGACGGCGGCTGGAAGTACCTGTCGACCGGGGTCTACGGCGCTCCCGACGACGAGGTCGCCGCGTCGGGTCTCGAGGGCCAGCTCTGGGCCTGATCGGCCCACCGACAGCTCGCCGTTTCCCCATGCGCATCCCGCATCACCGGGGGCCGGGGTCGGTAACCTCGAAGTATGACGATGCCCGCGATGCCCGATCCGCCCGGTCGCTCCCCGGCGACCCGGCAGCGTGGCGCGCTGCTGAAGGCGAAGCTCCTTCCGGCGACGATCACCGTCGGCAGCCTGGGACTGCTGCTGGTGCTGGTACAGGTGGTCAACGCACTGATGTCCTATCGGCTGAGCACCTCCTACGGTCTGGTGCCGCGATCGGCGCACGGGTTGACCGGGGTGCTCACCGCGCCACTGCTGCACCGCTCGTGGGGCCATCTGCTGTCGAACCTGGTGCCGCTGCTCATCTGCGGCTTCCTCATCATGCTCGGCACCGTCCGGCAGTTCGTCGCCGTCACCGTGCTCGTCTGGCTGGTGTCCGGACTGGGCGTCTGGCTGGTCGCGCCGGCGCACAGCATCACCGTCGGTGCGTCCGGGCTGGTCTTCGGCTGGCTGACCTTCCTCCTCCTCCGGGGGGTGTTCACCCGCAACGTCGGGCAGATTGCCATCGGCGTGGTCCTGCTCGTGATGTGGGGCAGCGTCTTCTGGACCGGCATCGTCAAGGTGGCCGTCGCCGACATCGGCGGCGTGGTGACGATCTCCTGGCAGGGCCACCTGTTCGGGGCGATCGGCGGAGCGCTGGCGGCGCTGCTGGTGGCCAAGGCCGAGCGTCCGCGGTCGGGAACGCTGGCTCGTCGCGCACTGACGTAGACCTCGGCGGCCGTCCGCTCTCCGTCGGGGACGCCTTCCGCCCGGCGCGCGGTAGGAGTTTCCGAGCTATCCGGCGTGCCGGCGGCCGCCGCGGCAGGACGGCGAGCTGAACGTCAGGATGGCCCGTCCGTGACCGCTAGGTTGGGTGCCATGTCCAGACTTGATGGAAGGGCCGACGACGAGCTCCGCCCGATCACCTTCACCCGAGGCTTCCAGCAGCACCCCGCCGGATCCGTGCTGATCGAGTTCGGCGGCACCAAGGTGCTCTGCGCGGCGTCGGTCACCCGGGGGGTTCCGCGCTGGCGCAAGGGCTCCGGCCTGGGCTGGCTGACAGCCGAGTACGCGATGCTGCCCTCGGCCACCCACGAGCGCAACGACCGCGAGTCGGTGAAAGGGCGGGTCGGCGGGCGGACCCACGAGATCTCCCGGCTGATCGGCCGGTCGCTGCGCGCCTGCGTCGACCTCGCGGCCCTCGGCGAGAACACCATCGCGGTGGACTGCGACGTGCTGCAGGCCGACGGCGGCACCCGGACCGCCGCCATCACCGGCGCCTACGTGGCGCTCGCGGACGCGGTGACCTACCTGCGATCGGCCGGCGCACTGACCGACCCGCAGCCGCTCTCCTGCCAGATCGCCGCGGTGTCGGTGGGCGTGGTGGGCGGTCGCGTGCGGCTGGATCTGCCCTACGAGGAGGACTCCCGCGCGGAGGTCGACATGAACATCGTGGCGACCGACACCGGCACGCTGGTCGAGGTGCAGGGCACGGCCGAAGGGGCCACCTACTCGCGCTCGACCCTCGACGCCATGCTCGATTCCGCCCTGGCCGGCATCAAGACGCTGACCGACCTGCAGCGCGAGACGCTCGCCGCACCGTACCCGAAACCGTTGGCGGGCAGGTCGTGAGCCGAGTCCTGCTGGCCACGCGCAACGCAAAGAAGCTGGCCGAGCTGCGGCGCATCCTCGGCGACCAGGTCACCGTGCTGGGCCTGGCCGACGTCGCGTCGTTCCCCGAGGAACCGGAGACCGGTGCGACCTTCGAGGAGAACGCGGTCGCCAAGGCCGCGCAGGCCGCGGCCGCCACCGGGGAGCTGTCGCTCGCCGACGACTCCGGCCTGGCGGTCGAGGCGCTCAACGGCATGCCCGGTGTCCTGTCGGCCCGGTGGTGCGGCCGGCACGGGGACGACGACGGCAACAACGAGCTGTTGCTCGCGCAGCTGCGCGACGTGCCGGAGGACCGCCGCGGCGCCGCCTTCGTCTGCGCGCTGGCGCTGGCCGTGCCCGGTGCCGACCCGATCGTCCGGCGGGGTGAGTGGCGAGGCCGGATCGTGCGAGAGGCGTCCGGTGTCAACGGTTTCGGTTATGACCCGTTGTTCGTGCCGACGGAGAGCGACGTCGCCGGGGACGCCCGCACCTCGGCGCAGCTCTCGCCGGCGGAGAAGGACCAGCTCTCGCACCGGGGCCGCGCCATCGCCTTGATGCTGCCGGACCTGCGAATCGCCCTCGGGCTGTCGTGACCGGCCCACGCACCACCGGAAGTGCCGAGACGGCACGGGCGGACGGGTCGTGCGCGGTCGGACACCCGACCGTCAGCGCCCGGTGGCGTCGTCCTGACGGTCAGCCCCGGTGACGGCATTCTGAATGTCAGCGCTCGGCGGCGGTGTTCTGATTGTCAGCGCTCGGCGGCGGCGTCCCGGCGGCCGAGGATGCGGCCGTCCCGCTTGCCCGACGCCCGCGCCAGGGTGGCAGCCACGCTCGCGCCGACCAGGACCAGACCGAGGCCCAGCGTGAATCCCGACAGCGACCAGATCCCCAGCTCGTTCTGCGACAGCAGCGACCGGGTCCAGTTGCCGATCCGGCCGACGGCGCCGGCGTCGAACAGCACCCAGCCACCCAGCGCCGTCAGCGCCAGGCCCGGCAGCAGCGTCGACCACGGCGACCAGCCGTCCAGCACGACCGCCACCAGCAGGAGCAGGGCGCCGGCCACGGCGAGCAGCGAATCCTGAAGTCGCACCCTGCCGTCGGAGAGGTTCCGGCCGGCCGAGAAACCGAACTTGGTGAGCAGGTAGACGCCGGCCGCACAGCAGATCAGGCCGAGCAGGGCGCCGGCGAAGCCGGGGCCGACCCGCGACCGGGGCTTCTCGGGCATCATGCCGCCGGACGGCGGCGGCACGACGATGGCCGGGGCGTAGGCCGCCGGGTATCCCTCCGGCGCATAGTTCGGCGGCTGCTGCGGATAGACAGAGGTGACCGCCGGCTCGTCACCGTAGCCGGCGTGCTCGGAGTACGCGGGCCTGACCTGGTCGCGCGGCTGCGGCGGCGGACCGTCGTACCCGCCGACGGGCGGCCGGACCACCTGCGTCTCGTCGGCGGCGTTGTCGTAGGACGGCCTGTCCGACGACGGCCGTTCGACCGGCTGCCGGTCGAACGACGCCCTGTCCACCGGCTGGCGGTCGATCGACGACGCCCTGTCCACCGGCTGGCGGTCGAACGAAGCGGGCCGGTCCACCGACTGCTTGGCGAGCGACGGCTTGTCGGAGGACTCCCCGTCGAAGGGCTGGGAGAACGCGGCCGTGTCGTCGGCGCCCGGGCTGTCGGCGAATACCGACCTGCCGGCCGGGGCCGCGTCGTCCAACGACGACGACCGGGTCTCGGTGTGTTCTTCGGGCCGCTTGTCGGGACTGTAGGGGGTGCTCATCGGAGACCTCTTTCTCGCCGCGCTGCCGTGGTCGGCCGAATTCTTCCACTCGGGCCAACGAACGCCGGGAGGCGCGCGCGTGCCCGAGCCGGCGGCCGGTAGGTTGACCGCAGCACTGTCGTCGGCGCCACCGAGTCCCACCGGAGAGGTAGTCGCGTGCGAGGTATCACGGTGTTCAGCGGCAGCGCGCATCCGCAGCTCGCCGCAGAGGTCTGCGCGCATCTGGAGGTTCCGCTGCAGCCGGCGAAGGTGCAGCGGTTCGCCAACGACTGCCTCGAGGTCCAGTTGCAGTCGAACTGCCGCGAGCGCGACGTCTTCATCATCCAGCCGCTGGTCGCGCCGGTGCAGGAGCACCTGGTCGAGCTGTTCCTGATGCTCGACGCCGCCCGCGGCGCCTCCGCGGCTAGGACGACGGTGGTCATGCCGCACTACGCCTACGCGCGGTCGGACAAGAAGGAGGCACCGCGGATCTCGATCGGTGGCCGGCTCGTCGCCGATCTGCTCGTCACCGCCGGTGCGTCCAGGGTGCTGGCGATGACCTTGCACTCGCCGCAGGTGCACGGCTTCTTCAGCGTCCCCACCGATCACCTGCACGCGCTCCGGGAACTTGCCGGGCACTTCCGCGCCACGGACCTGAGCAACACCACCGTGGTGTCGCCAGACCTGGGGAACGCCAAGGAGGCCGCCGCCTTCGCGCGGATGCTGGGTGTGCCGGTCGCCGCCGGTGCCAAGCAGCGGTTCGCCGACGACCAGGTGAGCATCAGCGCGGTGATCGGTGAGGTGACCGGCCGCGACATCATCGTGCTGGACGACGAGATCGCCAAGGGCAGCACGATCCTGGAACTGCTGGACCGGCTCCGGGAGCTGCGCTGCCGCACCATCCGGGTGGCGTGCACGCACGGCCTGTTCGCCTCCGGCGCGCTCAAGCGCATCGGCGATCAGCCCGACGTGCTGGAGATCGTGTGCACCAACACGGTTCCCATCCGCAACGAGGAGCGCACCGACAAGCTCACGGTGCTGTCCATCGCACCGGCGCTGGCCGAGGCGATGCGGCGCATCCACAACGGCCAGTCGGTCAGCGCACTGTTCGACCAGGCCTGAGTCACCGGCCCCGCAGCCCGCGGGAGGCGCCGTCGCGGGCAGGTTGACGGTGGTGGTGATCGCTGTTAGCTTCGCAGCACGGTCATGAGTTCCAGCGACAAACTCCGGTTTGCTGGACGGCAACCCTCCTGCGCGGTGGGGTGCTCCGGATGACGACCAGGTGGTGCCCGGCATCGGGCTCCGCAAGTGCGTACGGCTGCCTCGTCGGCAGCGAGATCGGACATGCCATGTCGAGCACCCTTGTGGCGTCGCAATTCGTCCAGGACTGGCAGGACTGGCATCGTGGCCAGGAGGCGAGACTCGCTGACCCGCACGGGTTCCTGGCCATCACCAACCTGCATTGGCTCAGCAGCGAGCCCCAGCGCTTTCACGACGCCCCCGGCGTGTGGACGACCGGCCCGGACGGCGTCGCTGTGGTGCTGGACGACGGTGCCGAACTGCGCATCGACGGAATTGCGGTACGGGGCGAATACCGTTTCGGCGTGATCCCGGAAAGGGGTGGGGTCAACGCCGTCTGGAACGACGCCGTACTCGAGGTGGCTCGCCGGGGCGGTTACGACATCCTTCGTCCCCGGCATCCGGACACCGCGCTGCTCGAGGGCTTCGCGGGCACCCCCGCGTACGCGCCTGATCCGCGCTGGGTGCTGGCCGGACGCTATGTGCCCTTCGACGAACCGCGCCCGACGACGGTCGGTGCAGCGGTGGAGGGGTTGGAGCACGTCTACGACGCGCCAGGCCGGATCGAATTCGGCCTGGACGGTCAGACTCTGGCCCTGACCGCCTTCCCCGGCCACGCACCGGGCAGCCTGATCGCCCTGTTCACCGATGCGACATCGGGGGTCACCACCTACGCGGCCAACCGGGTGCTGACCTTCGACCCACCGGCGGCGGACGGAACCGTGGTGGTCGACTTCAACCGCGCGGTCAACCTGCCCTGCGCCTACACCGACCTGGCGACGTGCCCGCTGCCGCCGGCCGAGAACCGGCTACCGGTGGCCATCGAAGCGGGCGAGAAGATTCCGTACGAGCAGCACCTGCGGCGCGAGTCGGCTGCCGCGCCGGGCCGGTGAGCGCGGCAGCAACGGCACACCGGACCAGGAGAACACCCCGAGGACTGCGCCCCGCCCCTTGCTTGTTCCACCGTTCCTGTTGCTCTGTCTGGTTTCCCACCGCACCTGATTTCACTGATTCGAGGACAAGATGACCGAACTCACCATCGAACAGGCCACGGCCCTGGCGCCGGCACTCAGCGCCCCCGAAGCGGCGGCCAAGGTGAAGAGCGGCGCGCTGCTCGTCGACGTGCGGAGCGAAGGCGGCCGGGCAAGCGCCGGATCGCTACCGGGCGCCGAAGTGGTCGGCAAGGACCAGATCGAGGACAAACTCGGTCTCGAGTCACCAGACCGTCTCGCGCAGATCGAGTCGGCCGATACGCCGATCGTCGTCATCTGCGGTTCGGTACTCGGTTCGGGTCCCGTCGCGGCGCACCTCATCGCCGACGGGTACACCGATGTCGTCCAGGTCGCGGGCGGCTTTCCGGCGTGGAAGGACGCCGGCCTGCTGGCGTCGGACGGCAGCGACACGCGCTCAGCCGGCGCCACGCGCTGAATCGGCAGAAAGCGCATCGTGATGACCGCTGGCGAGGTTCACCCAGTCCGCCACCGTCTGACGAGTCTGCTCGCCTTCCCGAACCCGGTGAACGAGTATGCGGCGCGATCGACGGCGGGGATGGTGGTGGTCCTGGCCGCGTTGACGTTGAGCATCAGGACGCCCTGGCTGCTGTGGCTCCTCACCGTCGGGTTCTTGCTCCGATTGGCGGCGGGACCGCGGTTCTCGCCGTTCGGCCAGCTGTCGGTCCGGGTGGTGGCGCCCCGGATCGGGCCGGCGAAGCTCGTACCCGGTCCGCCGAAACGCTTCGCCCAGGGCATCGGTGCAGTCTTCTCGGTCGCCGCCGTGGCCACCTACTACGCGGGGGTGCCGGCGGTGTCGTGGATCCTGGTCGCATTCGTCACCTGCGCCGCGACGTTGGAGGCGGTGTTCGGAATCTGCCTTGGCTGCATCATCTTCGGCCGTTTGCAGTCGGCCGGCCTGATCCCGGCCTCCGTATGTGAAGCGTGCAGCGACGTGCGCCGACGCCTCCCGGCGCGTGCCGGCATCGACGACGACATCAGCGCCCGCTGATGACTGCACGCCGGTCCTGCTCGCCGCGTGCACCGTTGGCCCGGCACCGGCACGGGCCTCCCGCTGCACCGGCGGACCATCGACGGCCTGACAACCACGTCGGCGAGAGGACAACGACATGAAATTCCAGATTCTCGACATCGTGCCCTACCAGAAGAACCCGGTCACCGGGCGGGTGGTCAGCCCGGCCGACCGGCTCTCCCAGACGGTGCAGACCGCGCGGTTCGCCGAAGAACTCGGCTTCGATGCCTACGCCCTGGGATAGCGGCACGCCGGGGAGTTCCTGTCCTCCGGGGTGACCGTGCTGCTCGGTGCGATCGCGGCGGCCACCACCAGGATCCGTCTGCAGACCGGTGTCACCGTGCTGTCCCTTTTGGACCCGGTTCGGGCCGCGGAGGACTACGCGACCATCGACCAGCTGTCCAGGGGGCGGCTGGAGATCGTCGTGGGCAAGGGCAACGAGGCCAGGCACTTCCCGCTGTTCGGGCTGGACCCGGCGGACCAGTGGGATCTGCTGGCCGAGAAGTACGAACTGCTGCGCCGGCTCTGGCGCGAGGAGAACGTCAGCTGGTCCGGTCGCTTCCGTGCCCCGCTGGAAGGTGCCACCACCCTGCCCCGGCCGTTCGCCGGCGCCCCGCGGATCTGGCACGGATCCGCCACCACCCTGACCTCCGCCGCGCTGGCCGGGAAATGGGGAGATCCGCTGTTCAGTGCCAACGCGATCCAGCCCCGGCAGAACTACAAGGTGCTGATCGACCACTACCGCGAGGAATACCGACGCCACGGACACGATCCGCGGTTGGCCTACCTCGGCTCCGGATCAGGTGGCACATTCATCGCCGACACGACCCAGCAGGCCAGGGAACAGTACGGACCGATCTACGGGCGCTGGTCGCCGGCCGGAACGTCCCCGGCAACAACACCCCCTTCCGGAACATCGACCACGCCATCGCCGAGGGGCCGGCGCTGGTCGGCAGCCCGCAGCAGGTGATCGACAAGATCCTGGACTACCACGGATCGTTCGGCCACGACCTCCAGTCGATCAGTCTGCCGACCACACTGCCGTTCGAGGAACAGTTGCACATCCTGGAAAGGCTGGCCACCGAAGTGATCCCGGTGGTCCGGAAGGCCGCTCCGACCACCTTGTGGTCCGAGGAGGATCCGTACGGGCTACGGCCGGCCTTCACCGGGGCACAGCAGGCCGACGCCGCGTCGGTCATCGACCGTGCCTCTGGCCGCCGGGAGCTGAGTCGGGCGGCTGGGTGAGGAAAACGGTGCGCGCTGGCCGCGATGCCCTGACGTGCTGCCGGAGCGACGATCCGGCCGGACGGTGCTCGCGCCGCCCTCCCCGGCATCGCGGCAAGCGGTCGGGTCAGCAGGCGCGCAGGAAGTTGTCCAGCACCCTGGTGCCGAACTCCAGGGCGGCGACCGGCACCCGCTCGTCGATGCCGTGGAACAGCGACGAGAAATCCAGCCCGGCGGGCAGTTGCAGCGGGGCGAAGCCGAAATGGCGGATGCCGAGTTCGCTGAAGGATTTCGCGTCGGTACCGGCCGACAGCATGTACGGCAGCACGGCCGCCGCCGGGTCCTCGGCGACCAGGGCCGCCGTCATGCTGTCGACCAATGCACCGTCGAAGGTGGTCTGCACCGGGGGGAGGTCATCCCACTCCCGTTCGATGTCCGGGCCCAGGATCTCGGCCAGCTCGTCGTAGAACGCCGTCTCCCGCCCAGGCAGGATCCGGCAGTCGACGGTGGCGCCGGCCGACGACGGGACGACGTTCCCCTTGTAGCCGGCCTGGAATGTGGTGACGGTCGCCGTGTCGCGCAGGGTGGCCCCGACGATCCGGGCGAGGTTGCCGAGTTTGGCCACCGCGGCGTCCAGGTCGTCCTCCGGGAACTCCATGCCGGTGAGATCGGTGACGCCGGCAAGGAACTCCCGTACCGCCGGGTTCAGGATCTGCGGGAACCGGTGCTGCTGCAGCCGGGTCACCCCCGCGGCCAGCTTGGCCACGGCGTTGTCGGTGTTGAGCATCGACGCGTGGCCCGCGGTTCCGTGGGTCTTCAACCGCATCCAGGTGACGCCCTTCTCGGCCGTCTCGATCAGGTAGGCGCGGACCGGGTCGCCGTTCCGGCCGGTGAAGGTCTCGGAGAAACCCCCGACCTCGCCGATCGCCTCGGTGACGCCCTCGAACAGCTCGGGACGGTTGCGCACCAGCCATCTCGCGCCGAAGAATCCGCCGGATTCCTCGTCCGCCAGGAACGCGAAGACCAGATCACGTGGAGGAGTGACGTTCTCCCGCACCATCTGCCGGAGGACGGCCAGGGACATGGCGACCATGTCCTTCATGTCGACCGCCCCGCGGCCCCAGAGGTACCCGTCCTTCACCTCGCCCGAGAGCGGATGCACCGACCATTCCGCGGCGTCGGCCGGGACGACGTCGAGGTGGCTGTGCACCAGCAACGCCCCGCGCGAGGGGTCGGAGCCGGCGATGCGGACGATGACGTTGCCCCGCCCCGGCGCGCCGGACTCGACGTAGATCGGGTCCAGCCCACAGTCGGACAGCTTCTGTGCGACCCATTCGGCTGCCGCCCGCTCGGTCGTGCTGGAACCGGAGTCGCCGGTGTTGGTGCTGTCGATCCTGATCAGCTCGTGTGCCAGTTGGAGAACTTCGCCCGCCGCCGGGCTCTTTACGGCAGGCGGCACGTGCGGAACGGTCACGCGCCCGGGGCCGTCACGCTGAGAAAATCGGTGACGCGGCGGAGCCGGAAACCGACCGACTCGTAGAGGCGGATGGCGTTCACGTTGCCCGCCGACGCGTGCATGAAGGCGCGGTCGCCGCGGCTGTCGATGCCGTGGGCCACCGCCCGGACCAGACGGGTACCAAGGCCCTGGCCACGGTAGGCGAGGTCGGTGCACACGGCGCTGATCTCGGTCCAGCCCTGCGGGTGCAGGCGTTCCCCGGCCATGGCCACCAAGGCACCGTTGCGCCGGATACCCAGGTAGGTGCCGAGTTCGACGGTGCGCGGCCGGAACGGGCCGGGCCGGTTCCGCTGCACGAGAGCAAGCATGTCCGGGACGTCGTCCGGGCCGAGCCGGACGGCCTCGTCGTCGGGCGCCTTCTGCAGCGACACATCCACCAGCTGCACGCCGCCGCCGAGGGACACCCACGCCCACCCGGCCGGTACCGATGCCGACGACCCGGCCAGCAGGAAGCTCTCGCCGGGGCCGAGCAGGTCCGCCGCGTCCGCCCAGGCCCGCGGGTCGGCGGCGTCGGCCAGGGCGACGAACACCGACACGTCGGGGTCCATCCGAGCGGCGAGACCCTTCCTCGTGGCGAACCGGGCTTGTGGCCCGGTGAGCGCGGCCCAGGCGGCGTTGTCCAGGATCGGGTCGCCGACGGCGGGATCCTGCCGGCTCACCAGGGCGTCCAGGGATGGCGTCCGGGCCGACGCCGACAGATCGTCGGTGACGCTCACGATGCCGTCCCGGCATCCGCGGTCGCCCGCACCCGGGGGGTCGGCGTGGCCAGGCCCAGGTGGTCGCGGAGGGTGGAACCGGTGTAGTCGGCCCGGAAGACGCCACGCTCCTGCAGGATCGGGACGACCTTGTCGGCGAAGTCGCCGAGACCGTCCGGGGTGATGTGCGGGACCAGGATGAAACCGTCGCTGGCGTCGGCCTGGACGTACTCGTCGATGGTCGAGGCCACCGTCTCCGGCGTGCCGATGAAGTTCTGCCGCGCGGTCTTCTCGACCACCACGTCCCGCAGCGACAGTCCCTTGGCCGCGGCCAGGGCACGCCATTCGTCGGCGACCGCGATCGGGTCGGCGTTCATCCGGACGCTGGCCCGGCCCTTGGCGATGGTGTTCTCACCGACCAGCGGATCGACCTCGGGCAGCGGACCGTCCGGGTCGTACGAGCTCAGGTCGCGGTTCCACAGCTGCTCGGCGAACTTGATCGCCGTCTGTCCACTGACCTGCTGCCGCCGGACCTGCGCGGCGTACTCCTGGGCCTCGGAGTCGGTGTCGCCCAGGATGAACGTGGCCGCGGGCAGCACCAGCAGGTCCTCCCGACGGCGCCCGAACTTGGCCAGCCGGCCCTTGATGTCGGCGTAGAACGCCTGCCCGGCGTCCAGGGTGCCGTGCCGGGTGAAGATGGCATCAGCGGACTCGGCGGCGAACTCCCGCCCGGCGTCGGAGTCTCCGGCCTGGAAGATCACCGGGCGGCCCTGCGGGCTGCGCGGGACGTTGAAGTGACCGTCGATGTCGAAGTGGTTGTCGTGCACCGAGAACGCGCCGGGATGGGGATGGGCGAGGAACCGCCCGGTGGCCTTGTCGGCGATCACCTCGTCGCCGGTCCAGGAGTCGAACAACTCGGCGGTGGCGCTCAGGAACTGCTGGGCCCGTTCGTAGCGCTGGTCCTGCGCCAGGAACCCGCCGCGGCGGAAGTTCTCGCCGGTGAAGGCGTCCCACGACGTCACCACGTTCCAGGCGGCCCGGCCGCCCGACAGATGGTCGAGAGTGGCGAACTGCCGGGCCACGTCATACGGCTCGTTGAAGGTGGAATTGATGGTCCCGGTGAGGCCGATGTGGTCGGTCACCGCCGCCAGGGCGGTCAGGATGCCGAACGTGTCGGGGCGTCCCACGACGTCGAGATCGTAGATCTTGCCGTTCTGCTCACGCAGCCGCAGACCCTCGGCGAGGAAGATGAAGTCGAACTTCGCGCGTTCGGCGATCTGTGCGAAGCGACGGAACGACTCGAATTCGATGTGGCTGCCCGAGCGGGGATCGCTCCACACCGTGGTGTTGTTGACGCCCGGGAAGTGCGCGGCGAGGTGGATCTGCTTGCGCGGCTTGCTCATCGGTCAGACCCTCTCGGTGGTGGCGTAGCGGTTGGCCGGGCGGCCGAGGCCCAGCAGGCCCCGCAGGGTCGACGCCTCGTAGGCGGTACGGAACACGCCCCGGGCCTGCAGCTCGGGAACCAGGGCATCGGTGATGGCGGTCAGGTCGTCGGGCAGTGCACCCGGACGCAGCCGGAAGCCGGTGAACCCGACGGACTGCCAGGCCAGCAGCAGGTCGGCCAGCTCGCCGGCCGACCCGGTGAAGACGAGGGCGTCCGAGGTGTACTGCGTTCCCGAAAGGGCATCCAGGCGAGCCTTTCTCGCCGCTCCGGTCTCGGCCGCCGCATCCAGGAAGACGACCAGGTCGGCATAGACGGCGAGGTCCTCGGCGGGTCGTCCGACGGCTGCCAGCTCGGTCTGCACCTCGTCCAGGATCCGGCGTGCGCCGGCCGCGTCGAACGGCGTGACGAAGACGATGTCGGCGCTGCGCGCGGCGAACCGGTAGACCACGGGCAGGTGCGCCAGGGCGGTCACCAGCGGCTGGCCCTGCGGGGGGCGCGGCACGATCGACGGGCCCTTGACGGAGAAGTACTCGCCCTCGAAGTCGATGTAGTGGATCTTGTCCCGGTCGATGAACCGGCCCGTTGCGGCGTCACGGATCTCGGCGTCGTCCTCCCAGCTGTCCCAGAGCCGGCGGATCACCTCCACGAAATCGGCAGCCTCGTCCAACAGGTCCGAGAGGGTCTGCTGCGCCGCCGGCTCGAGGTAGTTGGCCCGGGTGATCTCGGGCAGTTGCCGGCGGCCGACGTGAGCAGCTTCCGCGGCTCGCGCGGACACCTGCACCCGCACACCGGCCCGCCCGGTACTGACGTAGTCGAGGGTCGCGATGGCCTTGGAGATGTGGAACGGCTCGGTGTGGGTGGCCAGCGCCGTCGGCACCAGGCCGATGTTGCGGGTCGCCGGAGCAACGCGGTCTGCGATCAGGACGGCATCAAGTCGTCCGCGGACCTGCTCCGTGCTGCCCTCGTCGGTCGACATCCCGGCGGCGTCCAGCGACAAGGAGTCCTCGATGGTGACGAAGTCGGCCAGACCCCTTTCGGCCAGCCGGACCAGGTCTATCCAGTACGGCGCCCCGAAGAGGTCGGACGGGCGGGCATTGGGTTCGCGCCACGCGGCGGGATGCCAACCGGCGCCTTCGAGGGCGATGGCGAGATGCAGAGGGGTGGGCATCGGAGAAACCTTCGGGAACAGGGGTCGGCAGGCCGGCCGCGCGCTTGCGACCGCCGGACGGCGGCCGCCTGGTCGTCACCTGGAGCACCCCACCGGTGGAGAGGGTTGCCGGTCAGCCAGCCAGGGCTTGTCGCTGACGCTCATTACCTGAGCAACAAGATAACACCGGAAAAATGCCCGTTCCCGTCGTTCATGCTCCTTTCGGCCGACCGGACCGGGTTGCGGAACGAGCGAGCGCGCCGCCGCCGGCCGCAGGTGGCGCGGTCGCCTGGCGGGTGGCGAGTTGACCCACCGTCATCGGGATGTTAATTTCGGTGAACGGTCACGAGATTCAGCGACAAGCTCCGGCTCGCTGGGCGGCAACCCTCTTCCACGGTGGGGTGCTCCGGATGACGACCAGGCGGCGCTCGAACCCGAGCCCCCGCAAGCGTGCGGCCACCGAGATGGCCTGACCAGGACGGACAACAGATCAACGTGAACGCCGAACCGCCCGCGGGTGTCCCGCGCGAAGTGACCGTTCTGCGCTCCCTGGACAGTGTCTGCCGTCGGCATGTCGACCTCCAGCGGGTGTCCAGCGCCCTCTGTCTGGCCTGACGCGACGGCTGCCCGGCGGGCAGTCGATTCACCCTTGCTGGTTCCCGCTCCGCAGCGAGCGGGGCGGCCTGGTGCAACCGCTGCGCGGCCCTCGCGGTCGCGGACCTCTGCTCATCGACCCTCGCTGTATCCGGGAGACTCCTTTGTCCACCACTCCGCTCGAGAAGGGCTTGACCTCGGCCCAGCCGGTCACCCCCGCCGAGAGACCGAAAACTGCTCTGCAGCGGGTCATCCCGCTGCGTCACCCGGGGCGGTGGATCGCCACCGTCGTCGTCGTGGTGATCTTCGCCCAGTTCGGCCACGGTCTCGTCACCAACCCCTTCTACCAGTGGTCGCGGTTCCGCTACTGGTTCCTGCGCCCGGTCATCCTGGACGGCCTGGTGGTCACCCTTCAGGTGGCCGCCTACAGTGCGGTGCTCGGGCTGATCGGCGGCATCATCCTCGCTCTCGGGCGGTCGTCGAAGAATCCGCTGCTGTCCGGGCTGAGTTGGCTCTACATCTGGGTCTTCCGGTCGATCCCGCTGATCGTCGTGCTGATCTTCGTCTACAACTTCAGCGCCCTCTATCCACGGTTGTCCTTCGGCATCCCTTTCGGCCCGGCCTTTTTCTCGTTCGACGAGGCAAAGCTGTTCTCCTACATGGCGATCGCCGTGATCGGGTTGAGTCTCAACGAGGCCGCCTACGCCGCTGAGGTGGTCCGGGCCGGGTTGCTCTCGGTGGATCAGGGACAGCTGGAGGCTGCCACCGCACTCGGCCTGCCGAAGTCGCGCACGTTCCGGCGGATCCAGCTGCCGCAGGCATTGCGCACGATTGTTCCCTCTTACGTCAACCAACTGATCGGTCTGATCAAAGGCACCTCGATCGTCTTCTACGTCTCGCTGCTCGACCTGTTCGGCCAGGTCGAAACGATGGGCAGTACCTATCCCGGCGACATCATCCCGCTGCTGATGGTGGCCACCGTCTGGTACCTGATCCTGACGACGGTCCTGTCGGTCGTCCAGTACTACGTCGAACGGGCCTACTCCAGGGGCGCGCTCCGTACGGTGCCGTTGACCCCGTTGCAGAAGGCCCGCAAGGGTGTGTCCGACGCCCGTACGCGGTTCCGCGAGCGTTCCGCCGCTCCGAGCGTCGGAGCAGGCCTGTGACCCCCGTCGCTTCGCTCGACGCGACAACCACGGACCGTGCCCCGGTCGTGGAAGTCGTCAACGCGCACAAGGCGTTCGGGACCAACCAGGTGCTGGACGGGATAGACCTGAAAATCGCCAGGGGCACGGTGACGGTCATCCTCGGGCCGTCCGGATCCGGTAAGTCGACGTTGCTCCGCAGCATCAACCACCTGGAGAAGCTGGACGTCGGCTACGTCGCCGTGAACGGTGAACCCATCGGTGTGCGACGCCACGGTGACCGTCTCAAGGAACTGCCCGAGCGGGCCATTCTGAAGCAGCGCGCGAAGATCGGTTTCGTCTTCCAGAACTTCAACCTGTTCCCACATCTGACGGTGCTGGAGAACGTCACCGAGGCGCCCTTGGCGCACAAGCTCAAGGATGCGGCGGCGGCCCGGGAAACGGCTGAAACCCTGCTCGCCCGGGTGGGTCTGGCTGACAAGGCCTCGGCCTACCCGCGGCAGCTGTCCGGTGGTCAGCAGCAGCGGGTGGCGATCGCGCGTGCGCTGGCCCTCGAGCCGGAACTGATCCTGTTCGACGAACCGACCTCGGCACTGGACCCCGAGCTGGTGGGCGAGGTGCTGGCCGTCATCAAGGATCTGGCGAGCTCCGGGACGACGCTGATCGTCGTGACCCACGAGATCGGCTTCGCCCGCGAGGTGGCCGACCGGGTGATCTTCCTCGACGGCGGACGCGTCGTCGAGCAGGGCAGTCCGGTCGAGGTGCTCGATCACCCGTCGACCCGGCGGTGCCGCGATTTCCTGGACAAAGTCCTTTCCTGACGTTCCGTTCACCGTTCCCTTCCCAGCAGCTCCCTTCCCAGCAGCGCCCGGCGCTGCATCGTTTCCGCGCCGCTGTCGGCGCACGTCCACAAGGAGCATCATGTCTTTCTCCCGTCCCCGCATTTTCCGGTCCATCGGAGTCGGCGCCGTCCTGGCGTCGCTCCTGGCGGCGACTGCCTGCGGTTCCTCGAGCACTGCGGCAACGGCGACATCGCCCGGCCCGGTCAGCCCGGCCGCCGCTGCCGGTTCAGCTCCCGGCGCGTCGGCGGGCGGTGCTGCCGCCCCCGCTGGTTCGTCCGCCGGGCCCGCGGCGTCGGGTTCGGCCGGGGCCACGTCCGGGAGCACCGACGTGGCGATCGCCCAACACACCAACGGTGCCGGCACGCCCGTCACCATCACCGTTCCGACCGTCGCGTCGATCCGGGCGGAGTTGCCGGCGTCCATCCGGGACAGCGGCAAGCTGGTCGTGGGTGAGGGCGCGCTTCCGGCCGGGTTCCCGCCACTGGCCTTCGTCGGCGACGACCAGAAGACCCTGACCGGGTCCGAACCCGACCTCGGCCGGCTGATCGCCGCGGTCTTCGGCCTGCAGCCGGACATCGCCAACGCCACCTGGGACAACCTGTTCGTCGGCATCGACAGCGGCAAGACCGATGTCGGGCTCTCGAACATCACCGACACGGAGGCGCGCAAGGAGAAGTACGACTTCGCGTCCTACCGGCAGGACAACCTCGGATTCGAGGTGAACACCAGCAGCAGCTGGGCGTTCGGCGGCACCTACGAGAACCTGGCCGGCAAGACCGTCGCCGTCGGGTCGGGCACGAACCAGGAGAAGATCCTGCTGGAGTGGCAGACCAAGCTCAAGGCCGAGGGCAAGACCCTCGAGGTCAAGTACTACCCGACCCAGGCCGCCGTCAACCTCGCGCTGTCCTCCGGGAAGATCGACGGCTACTTCGGCCCGAACCCGGGTATCGCTTATCACATCAAGCAGGACGCCAAGACGCCCAATCCGACGAAGAACGCCGGCACGTACTCGGGTGCCGGCGGATCCCTGCAGGGCCTGATCGCCGCGACCACCAAGAAGGGGAACGGCTTGGCCAAGCCGCTGGCCGACGCGATCAACTACCTGATCAAGAACGGCCAGTATGCGAAATGGCTTGCGGCGTATAATCTTTCCAACGAAGCGGTCCCGGTGTCGTCGATCAACCCGCCGGGACTGCCCAAGACCAACACCTGATCGACGCGCTGCAGCACCGGATCAGCGCCTGTCCCGGAGCCGGTGTGCGGCGCCGGGGCAGGACAGGTGCCGGCGATCGACCACCTCGATCGCCGCACCGGTCCGGGAAACATCCGGACGATGGATTTGTTCTCCCTGGAGAGGCTCCCCGGGGACAACGTCGTTCCGGCCCGGTCAGCGTGGCCCCCGCGCTGCTGATCGAACACCCGAGCAATGTGCCGTCAACCCCAGGAGTGACATGTCGACCATCGTGACCATCGCGGGAAGTCCGTCCAGCATCTCCAGTTCCGACGCGCTGCTCTCGCACGTCACGCGGCGGATCCTGCGGGCGGGCCACCAGGTGACGCCGCTGGTGCTCCGCGAGCTCCCGCCGGCGGCGCTGCTGTCGGCCGACGTCACCGACCCCGCGATCGCCGCGGCCGTGCAGACGGTCGAGGACGCCGACGCGGTGGTCATCGTCTCCCCGGTCTACAAGGCGGCCTACTCCGGGCTGCTCAAGGTCTTCCTGGACCTGCTGCCGCAGTTCGGTTTCCGTGGGAAGTCGGTGCTGCCGCTGGTGACCGGCGGCTCGCCGGCCCACGTGCTCGCCGTCGACTATGCGTTGCGCCCGGTGCTCAACAGTCTCGGCGCCGACCACATCGCGCAGGGCTGGTTCGTGCTCGCGTCGCACCTGAGGGTGTTCCCCGACGGGGGAGTGCTGATCGACCCCGCCTCCGCGGTGCCGGTGGCGGAGGTCACCGACAACTTCCTGGCGGCGCTGGGGCGGCACACGCCAAGCTCCGCGGTGCCGACCGGCCGGGGCCGGGTCTCGTCGGTGGCCGGCGACCCGGACCTGACCGTCACCCGGGTGCGGGTCGGGGACGCCGCACTGCAGCCGCTGCTGGACGAGTTGGTGATCGAGTACGGGACCCGTTACGGGCGCATCTCCGTGCACAGCGAACTCACCGAGGTGCCGGTGACCGACTTCGAGGCTCCCGACGGCGTTTTCCTGGTGCTGACCGAGAACGGTGAGACGATCGCCGGTGGGGCGATCCGCCGGTACGACGATCAGACGGCCGAGGTCAAGCGGGTCTGGACGTCGCACCGCCATCGCCGTCGCGGGCTGGCCCGGCGACTCATGGCCGAGTTGGAGAAGGCCGCGGCCGACCTCGGGTACCGCCGCATCCACCTCACCACCGGCCCGCGTCAACCCGAGGCGCGATCGCTGTACCTGACGGCCGGCTACCACCCGCGCTTCGATGTGACTGCCGATCCGGAGACGGTCGGGCCGCTCGCGTTCGGCAAGGAGCTGGTGTCCGGGGCCGGGTTCGCCGAGTGGATACAGCCGACGTGGGAGCAGGCCCAGTCACGGCACAGGGACCGCGTGGGGGTGTCCGGATGACGCGGCCGCCGGTGCTGGTGTTCGTCGGGGGTGGCCCGCGGACGGTGTCGCTGTTGGAACGGCTGGCCGCCAACGCCGCTGAATTGCTACCGGCGGACGGAATGGACATCCACGTCATCGATCCGTTCCCGGCCGGCGGAGGCCGGATCTGGCGGCGCCGTCAGTCGCCGCTGCTGTGGATGAACTCGGTGGCGAAGGACGTCACGATCTTTCCGGACGAATCGGTGGTCTGCGAGGGCCCGATCGTGCCCGGACCGCCGCTCGACAAATGGGTGGCCGGGCCGGGGCGGGCAGTGTTGGCCGAGGCCGGCCTCGCCGAGGCGGCCGATTCGTTCACCGCCGACGACTTCGCCAGTCGCGAGATCGCCTCCCTCTACCTGTCCTGGACGTTCCAGCGCGTCGTGGCCTCGCTGCCCGGGTCCGTGACGGTCACCACGCACGAGCAACGGGCGGTTGCTGTCGCCGATGTGCCGGGAGGTGTTGCGCGGCAACGTGTCCAGCTCGAGGACGGCTCCGAGCTGACCGCGGACCTGGTGGTGCTGGCCCAGGGTTACCTCGACCGGCGACCGACTGCAGCGGAGACCGCGCTGACTGCTGCGGCCGAGGCCAACGGACTCACCTACCTGCCCCCAGGGTTCACCGCGGACATCGATCTCGCCGGCCTCCGTCCTGGGCAGTCGGTGCTGGTCCGGGGATTCGGTCTGGCCTTCATCGACCTGATGGTGCTGGTGTTCCAGGGCCGCGGCGGCGACTTCGTCGATCGCGAGGACGGGACGCTCGAGTACCGCCCCTGCGGGGCGGAACCGGTGCTGTACGTAGGTTCTCGCCGCGGCGTGCCGTACCACGCCAAGCTGGGCTACCGCCTGGGGTCGTCCGCACCGGTCGCCCCGACCTACTTCACGCCGGCCGCGGTGGCCGCCCTGAGTGCCGACGGTCCGGCGGATTTCGCCACCGACGTCTGGCCGCTCATCGTCAAGGAGCTCACCGCAGCCCACTACTGTCGGCTGTTCGACGCGCACGCCGAACGCACCGTCGGTTCCTGGGCCGACTTCCAGAGCGAGCTGGCCCGACTCGACGTTTCCGGTGCCGAATTCGCGGGTGTGGTCGAGCGAGCCGTCCCCGACCCGGCAGATCGTTTCGACATCGACCTGATCGACCAGCCGCTGCGTGGCAGGGCTTTCGGCGATCACGCCGATCTGTCGAGCGTTCTCGTCGAGTACGTCGCCGACGACCTGGCCCGGCGGGCTGATCCGCGACATTCTGCTGACCACGCCGTGTTCAACGCCCTGTTGGGGGTCTACTTCGTCCTGGCGGGTGCGGTGGTGACCGGGCGGATCAACGCGCAGGATCGCGTCCGCTACATGGAAGGTGAATTCCACGGGCTGTTCTCGTTCCTGGCCAGCGGCCCGCCGCCGCGCCGGCTCGCCGAGATGCTCGCGCTGCACCGCGCGGGCTTCGTGCGGTTCGCCGGGCCGGACCTTGCCATCACGGTCCGGGACGGGCACTTCGTCGGTACCTCGCGGGCCGTGCCGGGTGAGATCGTCGCCGACGCCCTGGTCGACGCCCGGCTGCCGCGGCCGGACGTCCGGGCGGCGTCGGACCCGGTGATCTCCTCTCTGCTGGCCGACGGCGAGCTGGCGGCCGAGGATCTCGTCGCCGCGGACGGCACTGACCTCGGTGGCGGTCAACTGCTGGCAGACGCCGGATGCCATGCCGTCCGTGCCGACCGGACGGTCCATCCGCGGCGCTTCCTGCTGGGCCCGTCCGTCTCCGGCTCGGCCGGGTCCGCGGGCTTCGCGCGGCCAGGTTTCAACGGAGCCGGGTTCCGCCAGAATGACGCGGTCGCCCGCGAGCTGCTCCGATTGGGGCGGGCAGTGGAGGAACCGGCCGCCGTTATTCGCGATGAGCCTCCGGTTCCCGCTCGGGAGAGCCCTCGGTCATCGCATCGACCGGTCCTGGTGCGCTGAGTTCTCGGCGGGTTCGGCGCCGGACGCCGAGCGTCGCAGCATATTCACCGAACGCTTCTTCACGAGATCATGTAACGGCCGCCCCTACCTGCACCGGTTCGTTCAATCGCTGATGCCTGTGCTGGCCGTGAAAGACGGCTAGTGGCTGAGCTCTACGTCCGGGTCGATGCGGACCGATGCGGCGAGCGTTGCGATGTCGAGATCGGACAGTGGGCGGTTGGGGTCGTCGCCGACCAGCACCGCGTAGCCGTGCCCGATGTCGGCGAAGGATTCGTCGGTGGTCTTGTTGATATGCGTGGTCATACCGTCCACGGTCACGCTGGTGACGGTCCCTTTCAGGTCCGCTCCGAGACTGTCGGTGGGGACGACGGACACCGTCAGGCAGGGTGGTGTCAGGCTCGTGGCGAACATCGTCGTCGTCCCCACCGGGCACAACTCGACCTACGGCCGCGATGCGGCATATCGTCAACGGCGCTCGCTACATCGAACAAATGTTCGATTCGTTTACCGAAGCGACAAAGAGTCGACAATGGGACTGCGTCGGTTCCTTGACGTCGTCTTGCGCAGCGTCAGCCCAGGGCGTGAAGGTACTTGCCGGTCATGAACCGTTGCATTGCTGTGGTCAGCGGGCCGCCTAGTCTGGCGAGCCGGCTGGCCGGGCGGGAAAACGCCGAGACCGTGAACGTGGTGACGCCGTCCGCGGCGCGGTGAAGGATGAATGACTCCTCTCCCGATTCTGGATGCCCCGGCAATGAGCCGTAGCTGAAGCCTTGCCTGTCCGGTTCGTCGATGACGTCGA
>CAXTBG010000061.1:0-31253 GCA_964242105.1 uncultured Nakamurella sp.
CACACCCACAAAAGCCGCTAGACCTTCTCGGGGGCAACCTGACCAACGCTACCCGAAGCGGCTCCGAGTATCAACTCGGCGCTTCCGGCCTCTGTCGGCCTGGACCGGGCGTAAGCCCTGCCCGCTCCGTTGCCGGAGTGACCATCTGGATTTGTCCTGTCGACCGGCTCCGTCCAGGTTCTGCAGGCGATGCCTGCTTCCTGTCCGGCTCTCTCGGCGACATGGACCAAGTTACGACCACGAACGGGTCAAGTCAAACACGCAGGTCACGCCGTCGGCAGGTGCGGAAGACGCAGCTAGGGGGCCTGCCGTCCGATGTCGCGATGGCCGCTGCACGCGAGAATCGTTCGTGACAACGAGCACAATCCGGACGATCGACGGTCAGTCGAGGATTGCACCGGCGACTGCGCGCTTGCCGCGCCGGACCACCAGATACCTGCCGTGGAGCAGGTCGTCCCGGCTCGGCGTGTGGTCGGGGTCGCTGATGCGTTGGTTGTTGATGTTGGCGCCGCCCTCGGCGACCGTCCGCCGGGCCTCAGACGACGAGGACGCGAGGCCGGAACTGCGCAGCAGGTCGACGATGGTCGGCATGTCGGCGCCGATGCGCACCAAGACGGTCTCCGCCAGTGCGGCGCCCAGCGTTGCCTCGTCCACGTTCCGCAGATCGCCGCGCCCGAACAGGGCGCCGCTGGCCGCGATCACCGAAGCGGTCGCCGCCGCGCCGTGCACCAGGGTCGTGACGTCGGCGGCGAGCGCGCGCTGCGCCTCGCGCGCGTGCGGTCGCGTCCTGGTGGCCTCGGCCAGCGCGTCGAGCTCTTCGTGCGTCCGGAACGAGAAGACCTTGAGGTACCCGTCGGCGGAGGCGTCCTCCACGTTGATCCAGAACTGGTAGAAGGCGTACGGCGAGGTGAGCTCGGGGTCGAGCCAGACCGTCCCCGACTCGGTCTTGCCGAACTTGGTGCCGTCGGCCTTGGTGATCAGCGGTGTGGTGAGCGCGTGCGCGGCGGCGCCCTCGGCCTTGCGGATCAGTTCGGTCCCGCTGGTCAGGTTGCCCCACTGGTCGTTGCCGCCCAGCTGCAGGATGCAGCCCTCCCGGCGGTAGAGCTCGAGGAAGTCCATGCCCTGCAGAATCTGGTAGCTGAACTCGGTGAAGGACAAGCCCTCGTCGCTGTGCAGGCGCGCCGACACGATCTCCCTGGAGAGCATCCGGCCCATCCGGAAGTGCTTCCCCACGTCCCGCAGGAAGTCGATCGCGCTCAGCGGTGCGGTCCAGTCCAGGTTGTTCACGATCCGGGCGGCGAACGGGCCGGTGAAGTCGAGGTACTTCTCCACCTGGCCGGTGATGCGCTCGACCCACTCGCCGACCATGTCGGGCCCGTTCAGCACGCGCTCGCCGGACATCCGCGGGTCGCCGATCAGGCCCGTCGCGCCGCCCACCAGGCCGAGCGGACGGTGACCCGCCTCCTGGATGCGGCGCATCGTCAGGAGCAGCACCAGGTTGCCGATGTGGAGGCTGCGCGCCGTCGGGTCGAAGCCGCCGTAGAACGTGACCGGCCCGCCGGCCAGTGCGGTCGCCAGCTCGACCTCGTCGGTGGACTGGGCGATCAGGCCTCGCCACCGCAGGTCGTCGAGCACCGAAGCCGGGGCGACGGTGGACGCGGACGCCGGCGCGGCCGGCAGGGTGGGCGCAGTCGTACTCAGGTCGGACACACCTGCCATCCTCCCATCAGTCGGCCGGCGCGTCCGAGGTCGACGGTCGGCGCCGGACGACCCCCCGGCGGTAGGCCGACACCGACGCCGCGCCGTCCTCCCAGAACCGCCAGGGCCGTTCCTGGGCGGCGCCCACACCGACCCGCGGACCGCTGCGCACCGAACCCGGCGGTGTCAGGTTGCCCCGGCGGATCGTCACGGCAGAGGCGACCGAGCACACGTCGAGCCCGTTCTCCGCGGCCCGCAGACCGAGGACGGACGCCAGACCGGCCGGCCCGCGGGCGAGATGCTGCCGCGCGGTCGCCGGGCTCCTGCGGGTGGCGGCCAGCTGGGCGCCGGCCACCACGTCGCCGGCGCGCAGCAGGACGGCCGACGGGGAGCCGGGTGGGCCGGTGACCACGTTGGCGCACCAGTGCATGCCGTACACGAAGTAGGTGTAGAGGTGACCGGGCTCGTCGAACATCACCGCGTTCCGCCTGGTCAGGCCACGGAAGGCATGCGAGGCCGGGTCATCGGCGCCGCGATAGGCCTCCACCTCGGTGATCCGGACCGCAACCGGACCGTCGTCCGTCGTGGACACCAGGACACAACCCAGCAGGCGCGGCGCCAGCACCACGGCATCCCCGGCAAGCTCGGCGCGGGTAAGCAGCGGCTGCTGCGTCACGGCCGAGCCGTCACCGGTCGGGGTCATCGGGGCGGGCCGGCCGTCACCGACGAACCAGCCACGCCCGGTCGGCGGCCACCCGGGTGCGGAGCAGGGCGAGTTGTTCGGCGACCCGGACCGGGGCGGTCCCGCCGATGCCGTCGCGGGAGGCGAGCGAGCCGGCGACGGTCAGCACGCCGCGGACCTCGGCCGTCAGCGCCGGGTTGATGGCGTCGAGTTCGGCGTCGGTGAGCTCGTCCAGCTCGCGACCGGTGGACTCTGCCAGCGCCACGCAGGCACCCGCCGACTCGTGCGCGACGCGGAACGGCACACCCTGTTTGACCAGCCACTCCGCGATGTCCGTCGCCAATGAGAAACCGGCCGGCGCCATCGCCGCCATCCGCGGCAGGTCGAAGGTCAGCGTGGCCGTCATGCCGGTCACTGCCGGCAGCACCATCCGCAGCTGCTGGATCGAGTCGATCAGCGGCTCCTTGTCCTCCTGCAGATCACGGTTGTAGGCCAGCGGCAGGGCCTTGAGCGTCGCGAGCAGACCGGTCAGGTTGCCGATCAACCGCCCGGACTTGCCGCGGGTGAGTTCGGCGATGTCCGGGTTCTTCTTCTGCGGCATGATCGACGAGCCGGTGGAGTACGCGTCGTCCAGCTTGGCGTAGCCGAATTCGGCGGTGCTGAAGATGATGACCTCCTCGGCCCACCGCGACAGATTCACCCCGACCATCGCCAGCACGAAGGCGAGTTCGGCCGCGAAGTCCCGGGAGGCCGTGCCGTCGATCGAGTTGCCGGCCACCGCGTCCAGCCCCAGCTCCTTGGCGATGGCCTCCGGGTCCAGTGCCAACGATGAACCGGCCAGGGCGCCGGACCCGTAGGGGGACACCGCCGACCGGCGGTCCCAGTCCCGGAGCCGGTCGACGTCCCGGGCGAGGGCCTGCGCGTGGGCCGCGAGGTGGTGCGCGAGCAACACCGGCTGGGCGTGCTGGAAGTGGGTGCGGCCCGGCATGGCCGCGCCGGGGGCCGCCTCCGCCTGTTCGAGCAGCGCCAGCTGCAGGTCGGTGATCAGCCGGCCGACATCCCGGGCGGCATCCCGCAGGTAGAGCCGGTAGAGCGTCGCCACCTGGTCGTTGCGGGAGCGACCGGCGCGGATCTTGCCGCCGACCGCCGCGCCCGCCCGGTCGATCAGCCCCCGTTCCAGGGCGGAGTGCACGTCCTCGTCATCGGCGATCGGCGCGAAGGAGCCGTCGGACACCGCCGCCAGCAGGTCCTCGAGCGCGTCGAGCATGCGGTCGAGCTCGTCGGCGGTCAGCAGTCCGGCGGCGGCGAGCACGCGGGCGTGGGCTTTCGACCCGGCGATGTCGTACGGCGCGAGCACCCAGTCGAACTGCGTCGACCTGGACAGCTCGACCATCTCCGGTGCGGGGCCGGAGGCGAACCGGCCCGCCCCCCAGAGCGGTGTGGCGGTCGACGGCGTGGCGGTCGGCGGCCCGGCGGTCTGCGGCCCGGCGGTCTGCGGCCCGGCGGTCTGCGGCGTAGCGGTCGACGGCGCGGCGGTCGGCGGCGTGGCGGGACCCGTCGGCGTTGCTGTCATCGCTACCTTCCGCCCATCTGGAACAGGGCCTGGTCGACGGTGGCACCAGGCAGCGCGCGCCACCTGCGGGCCATCGTGTCATGCGGCCGGTCCGGCCTTCCGCTGCCGGTCACCGGCGCGGTCCGCCCGCCCTGGCGGCCAACCGGTCGGCCAGCTCCGCGCCGGACAGGCCGGCCCTGGCGACCACCAGGATGGTGTCGTCACCGGCGATGGTGCCGATGACGTCCACCAGGGCGGCGCGGTCGATGGCCGACGCCAGGAACTGGGCCGCGCCCGGCGGGGTGCGCAGCACCACGAGGTTGCCCGAGGCCTCCTGGGACAGCAGCAGCTCCGCGAAAAGCCGGTCCAGGCGGGAGGTTCCGCCCGCGACCCGGCCGGCGGCGCCGTCCTCGGGGATGGCGTAGACCGGCGCTCCGCCGTCGACACCGCGCAGCTTCAGAGCGCCGAGCTCTTCCAGGTCCCGCGACAGCGTCGCCTGGGTGATCTGCACCCCCTCGGCCAGCAGGAGCGCCGCCAGCTCGGTCTGCGACCGGATGGCACCGTCGCGGATGAGTCCGGTGATCCGGCCGTGACGGGCCGCCTTGGTGGCCGGGATGCCGCCGGGCTGCGGCGATGCGCCGGCGACCGACAGCGATTTCCTTGCCACCACAGCGGTCACGCTCCGGCGGGGGCGACAAGGAAGGCGAGCAGGGCCTTCTGCGCGTGCAGGCGGTTCTCGGCCTCGTCCCAGACCGCCGACGACGGACCGTCCAGGATCTCGTCGGTGATCTCCCAGCCGCGGTGCGCGGGGAGACAGTGCAGGACGATGGCCCCCGGCGACGCCGCCGCGAGCAGAGCGGAGTTGACCTGGTACGGCCGGAACGGGCCCACCCGGTCGAGACCGTCGTTCTCCTGTCCCATCGAGGTCCAGGTGTCGGTCACCAGCACGTCGGTACCGGCCACCGCGATCTGCGGGTCGTTGATCAACTCGACGGACCCACCGGTGAGGGTCGCGCGTTCCTTCGCCGCCAGCAGGACGTCGGGCTGCGGGTCGAACCCGATCGGCGACGAGACGCGCACGTGCAGACCGGCGTTCGCGCCGCCCAGCATCAACGAGTGCGACATGTTGTTCGCGCCGTCACCCAGGTAGGTCAGCGTGACGCCGGCCAGCCGGCCCAGTCGCTGGCGGATGGTCTGCAGGTCGGCGAGCACCTGGCACGGGTGGAACTCGTCGGTCAGCGCGTTGATGACCGGAACGCTCGACACGCTGGCGAGGGCGTTGATCCGGCGTTGGGCGAAGGTCCGGATGGCGACCGCGTCCACGTACCTGGACAGCACCCGCGAGGTGTCCTCGATGGTCTCCTCGCGCCCCAGCTGCGAGGTGCGGCCGTCGATGATCACCGGCTGGGCGCCGAGCTGGGCGATACCCACCTCGAACGACAGTCGCGTGCGGGTCGAGTTCTTCTCGAACACCGCGGCAACGGCCTTGCCGGCCAGCGGCCGGAATCCCGTGCGGTCGGCCTTGAACCGGTCGGCCGTGTCGAGCAGTGCGACGAGCTCGTCGGGGGTGATGTCGTCGTCCCGGAGAAAATGCCGTAGTGCGGTCATGAAGTAGCCGTTCCCTGGTCCACGGCGAGCGCCGCGTCCAGAATCGTCGGGAGCGCGGACACGAAGGAGTCGGCCTGCTCGGTGGTGAGGACCAGGGGCGGGGCCAGCCGCAGCACGTCCGGCGCCGGCGCGTTGACGATGAACCCTGCAGCCATCGCCGCGGCCGCCACGCGGGTCGAAACGGGTTGCGACAGAACGATTCCCAGCAGCAGCCCGGCGCCTCGGACGGAATCCACCAGGGGGTGCCCGAGACCCTCGACAGCGCTGACCAGGTGCTTGCCCAGGGCGTCGACGTGCTCGAGCAGGTGCTCGTCCTCGATGGTGGCCAGCACCGCGAGCGCGGCGGCGGAGCAGATCGGGTTGCCGGCGAAGGTCGAGCCGTGCTGGCCGGCTGTCAGCAGGTCCGCCGCGGGCCCGATGGCCAGCACCGCACCGATCGGCAGTCCTCCGCCCAGGCCCTTGGCCAACGTGACGACGTCGGGGCGGACGCCGGAACGCTGGTGGGCGAACCAGGTCCCGGTGCGGCCGATACCGGTCTGCACCTCGTCCAGCACCAGCAGGGCGCCGTTCTCCGCGGTGATGCGGCGGGCGGCGGCCAGGTAGCCGTCGGGGGCGGGCAGCACACCGGCCTCGCCCTGGATGGGCTCCAGGAAGACGGCCGCGACATCGCTGTCCACCGCGGCCGTCAGCGCGTGGACGTCGCCGTACGGCACGAATTCCACCCCGCCCGGCATCGGCTCGAACGGCGCGCGCTTGGTCGGCTGCCCGGTCAGCGCGAGGGCGCCCATCGTCCGCCCGTGGAACGCGCCGTCGGCGGCGATGATCCGGCTGCGGCCGGTCAGCCGGGCGATCTTGAAGGCCGCCTCGTTGGCCTCGGCGCCGGAGTTGCAGAACAGGGCGCGCCCGTCGTGTTCCGCGCCGAGGATGCGCAGCAGTTGCTCGGCGAGGTCGAGCACCTTGGGGTGGGTGAAGAAGTTCGAGACGTGGCCGAGCGTGGCGACCTGCTCGCTGACGGCCGCCACCACCGCAGGGTGCGCATGGCCGAGCGAGTTGACCGCGATGCCGCCGAGCAGGTCGAGGTAGGTCCTGCCGTCCGCGTCGGTCACCACCGCGCCGCTGCCGCGGACCAGCTCGACCGGCGGCACACCGAAGTTGTTCATCATCGCTGCCGACCATCGCTGCGCGGCCCGCACGTTTCCCGTCGTCGTCACCGTTGCTCCTCCACCGGATCGGGCACCACCATGGTGCCGATCCCTTGCGTCGTCACGATTTCCAGCAGCACCGCGTGCGGTATGCGGCCGTCGAGCACGTGCGCGGCCCGCACCCCGCCGAGGACTGCCCGCAGGCAACCCTCCATCTTGGGCACCATGCCGGATTCCAACCGCGGCAACATCTCCGCGAGGGCGGACGCCGAGACCTCCGACAGCAGCGAGGATGCATCGGGCCAGTTCGAGTACAGCCCCTCGACGTCGGTCAGCACGACGAGTTTCGCCGCCCCCAGCGCGACGGCCAGTGCGGCCGCCGCGGTGTCGGCGTTCACGTTGTGCACCAGGCCGTCCGCGTCGGGGGCGACCGTGGAGATCACCGGGATCCGGCCGGCGTCGAGCAGGTCCAGCACCGCGGCGGGGTCGACCCGGACCACATCTCCCACCAGCCCGATGTCGGTCTGCACGCCGTCGACCAGCACCGTCCGGCGGGCGGCGGTGAACAGACCCGCGTCCTCACCGGACATGCCGACGGCCAGCGGCCCGTGCTGGTTGACCAGGCCGACCAGTTCCCTGCCGACCTGCCCGACCAGCACCATCCGTACCACGTCCATGGTCTCCGGCGTCGTCACCCGGAAACCGCCCTTGAACTCGCCCGTCATGCCCAGCCTGCCGAGCATGGCGGTGATCTGCGGGCCGCCGCCGTGCACCACGACGGGCCGCAGACCGACCGTCCGGAGGAAGACCATGTCGGCGGCGAACGCCGCCTTGAGCTGCGGGTCGGTCATCGCGTTGCCGCCGTACTTGACCACCACCAGGTCGCCGGCGAAGCGCCGCAGCCACGGCAGCGCGTCGGCCAGCACGGCGGCGCGGGCGGCGGCGTCGGCCAGGTCGAGCCGGGCGCGGGTGTGCAGTGACGTGCCGGTCATGTCGAGTACGCCGAGTTCTCGTGGACGTAGGCGTGCGACAGGTCGTTGGTGAGAACGGTGGCGGTCTCCACACCGGCATGCAGGTCGATGACCACGTGCGCCGCCCGGCCGGACAGATCGACCAGCGAACGGTCCTCGCCGGTCGAGCCCTGCCGGCAGATCCAGACGCCGTTGACGGCCACGTCCAGCTGGTCGGGGTCGAAGACGGCGCTGCTCGTGCCCACGGCGGCCAGGATGCGGCCCCAGTTGGGGTCGCCGCCGAAGAACGCCGTCTTGACCAGGTTGTTGCGGGCCACCACGCGGCCGACCTGGACGGCGTCGTCCTCGGACGCCGCGTGCAAGACCTCGATCGCGATCTCCTTGGTCGCCCCCTCCGCGTCGGACATCAGTTGGCGGGCCAGATCGGTGCAGGCCCTGGTGACCACCGCGGTCAGCACGTCCTGCGACGGCTGCACCCCCGACGCGCCGGAGGCCAGCAGCAGCACGGTGTCGTTGGTGGACATCGCACCGTCGGAGTCCAGCCGGTCGAAGGAGACCCTGGTGGCCGCGCGGAGCGCCTCGTCCAGGGCCGCACTGGTCGCCACCGCGTCGGTGGTGAGCACCACCAGCATGGTGGCCAGAGCCGGTGCCAGCATGCCCGCCCCCTTGGCCATGCCGCCGACGGTGAAGCCGCTGACGGACAGCCCCACCTGTTTGGGCCGGGTGTCGGTGGTCATGATGGCGGTCGCCGCGTCGCTCCCGCCGTCGACCGCAAGTGCGTCGACGGCAGCGGTGACGCCGGCCCGGATCTTGTCCATCGGCAGTCGCTCGCCGATCAGGCCGGTCGAGCACACCGCGACCTGCGATGGCTGCGCGCCGAGGGACTGCGCCACCTGTTCGGCGGTCGCGACGGTGTCGGCATAACCAGCCGGTCCGGTACAGGCGTTCGCGCCACCGGAGTTGAGGACGACGGCCGTCAACTCCGGTGCCAGCACCCCCGGTCCGGACAGCAACTGCTCGCACCACCGGACCGGCGCCGCCTTGACCCGGTTGCCGGTGAAGACCCCGGCGGCGGAGCGAAGAGGCCCGTCGTTGACCACCAGCGCGAGATCGGGAGTGCCGGAGGCCTTGAGTCCTGCGGTCACGCCGGCCGCCCGGAAACCCTCAGGTGCCGTCACCCCGGTGTTCGCCGGATCGGGACCGGGGACGGCGCCGCCGGTCACGGCGCGATCCCGACGGTGGACAGGCCCGTCGTCTCCGGCAGGCCCAGCGCGAGGTTCAGGCACTGCACGGCGGCCCCGCCCGTGCCCTTGGTGAGGTTGTCGACGGCCGAGACGACGACCAGCCGGCCGGCCTGCCCGTCGACCGCCAGCTGGAGCAGGAGGGTGTTCGCACCGACCACGGCACTGGTCGTCGGCCACTGCCCCGCCGGCAGCAGATGCACGAAAGGTTCGTCGCCGTAGACCTTTTCGTACACCGTCCGGATCTGGGCCTCGTCCACGCTGCGGCTCAGCGGAGCGGAGCAGGTGGCCAGGATGCCTCTGGACATCGGCACCAGGACCGGCGTGAACGACACGGTGACGGCGCGACCCGCTGCGGCCGTGAGGTTCTGCACCATTTCCGGGGTGTGCCGGTGCACCCCGCCGACGCCGTACGCGGTCGTGCTACCGATCACCTCGGACGCCAACAGGTTGCTCTTCAACGACTTCCCCGCACCGGACGTGCCGGACGCGGCGACCACCACCACCTCCGGCTCGACCAGACCGGCCGCCAGAGCGGGCGCCATCGCGAGCGACGCAGCGGTGGGATAGCACCCGGGGACGGCTACCCGGGACGCGCCGCGCAGCGGCTCGCGCCCGCCCGGCAACTCCGGCATGCCATAGGGCCAGCAGCCTGGATGGGCGCCGCCGTAGAACTTCTCCCAGGCGTCCGGATCGGTCAGCCGGTGGTCTGCGCCGCAGTCGATCACCAGGACGTCCGGCCCGAGGTCGGCGGCCACCTGGTGCGAGTGGCCGTGCGGGAGCGCGAGGAACACCACGTCGTGGCCCGACAGGGTGGCGGCCGTCGTGGGTTCCAGGATGCGGTCCGCCAGCGGCCACAGGTGCGGTTGGTGCACGGCCAGGCGGTCGCCGGCACTGCCGTGCGCGGTGAGCGCACCGATTTCGATCTGCGGATGGGAGAGCAGCAGCCGGAGGATCTCGCCTCCGGCGTAGCCGCTGGCCCCGGCGACAGCGGCGCGGTACTGGTGGTCGGTCATGGTGCATGAACTATACAACACCATGCATGACGATGCACTTTCCGCACAGGGCAGCGGCCGTCAGACCACCAGCTGCAGCAACGGCACCAGTTGTTCCTCATCCGTCAGCGACCCGTGCTGACCGATCAGCTTGAGCTCGTGTTCCGGCGTCGTCCGGGAGTCGACGAAGCCGAAAGGCTGATAGGCGGCCACCACGACGTCGCCGATCCGGTTCACCACCCGGGGGTCGACCTCGCCGAACCACCCGCTGCTGATCGCCTCGTCGCGCGTCCGCACCCAGGCCCGGCCGGCGAAGGCCTCGGCCAGCCGGGCGGCGACCTCCGGGCCGGCATCCGGCGTGCAGTACGCCTGGGCGAACCGGGCCTCTCCCGCGAGCACCTCGATGCCCTGCTGCAGGTAGCGGTACTCGGCGAGGTCGACCCGCAACTCGGGCAGCACGTCGACCATCCCGTGGTCGGCGGTGACGACCAGCAGGGTGCCGGCCGGCAGCAGGCGTGCCAGCCGCTTCATGGCTTCGTCGATCTCGCGGAGCGCGCGCAGCCAGTTCCGGCTGCGGGTTCCGTACATGTGGCCGGCACTGTCGACCTGACCCCAGTACAGGTAGGCCAGACCCGGCTCGGCCAGCGCGTCGACGGCGGCGTTGATCCGGTCGTGCAACTTGTCGGTGCCGATGAACGTCGGGCCGCGGAGCGCCGCAATGGTGAGCCCCGAGCCGGCGAACTCCGGATTGCCGATCGCCGTGCAGGCGACGCCGGCCGCCGTGAGGTGGTCGAAAACGGTGGGATAGGGCTGCCAGCGCAGCGGGTCGACGTCGGGATCCCAGCGCAGTTCGTTCAGCAGCGTCCGGCGGTCCGGATCCATCACCAGGTAGCCGACCAGACCGTGCCGTCCGGGATTCAGCCCGGTACCGAAGGACCCCATCGAGGTTGCCGTGGTACTCGGGCACCCGGCCGTCAGGACGCCGCCCGACATCGACGCGAGGAAGGGTGCATCGGAGGCGTTCTCCTGCAGCAGCGCTGCTCCGAAGCCGTCGATCAGCACCACGCAGACCCGCGACGCCGTCGGCAGCGCGATGGCGGGCAGTTCGGTCGGCCGGCCCAGTGCGGCGGCGGCACCCGGGAGCACCGCTCCCAGACTGGCATGACCGTAGGCAGGTGCGACGGGACTCGTCATCCTCGCCGGGCCGAGGTGGCGGCGGACAGCGCACGGGCGAAGGCGATCGCGTCGGCGAGCGGCTCCTCGCCCTCGGCGTCCGCGCTGACCCGGAGCGAGAGATCCTCTCCGGTGAGCGAGCCGGTGTACCCGTGATCGGCCTCGCACTGCGGATCACCGCACGTCGCCGGCTCCAGATCCAGCCGGCCCACCGCGCCCCAGCCGATCGTGACGGTCAACTCGCGGCCGAGGCTGCCCGCCCGGTACGTCTCCGGATCCGGCACCACGTGCGTCATCATCACCGTCTTGACCGCGTCCAGCGGCACGGACTCGCTGGTGGCGATGCCGTGGAGCTGCTCGCCGTGCTCCTCGTCGCCGCCGTGGTCGTCGGCGTGCACGAAAATCAACCGGGTCGGCGTGAGGGTGACGACCGACAAATGACGACGAATCGACTCCGCGTCGAATGTGGTTTCCAGGTGCACCAAGTGGCTTTCGACGTTTTCCTCGGCGAGCGCGATCTCCAGGACATCGGTGACAAAGGACGGGTAATACCCGGCCTTCAGAATCTTGCGGGACAAATCTGGGGGCAACTGCTTCAACATGACACCATCCTCACACTTCCCGGCCAGGATCGGAAAGTTGTGCACCGGGCATCCACACGTCAGCGGAGCACCGCACCCATCCTGTGCTGTGCCTCCGCCACGGCCGCGTCGCGCACCCGAAGTGCATCGACGGCTGTGAGTGTGCGATCGGGGGCCCGCACCACCAGCGCGAAGGCCAGCGACCTGGCGTCCGGGGCGACCTGGTCGCCGGTGTACAGGTCGAACAGGCGCACCGATTCCAGGAGGTCCCCGCCGCCGGCCACGAGGGCGTCGACGACGTCCTGGGCGAGAACGTCGCCCGGCACGACCAGTGCGACATCCAGGTTCACCGGCGGGAAGGCGGAGATCCGCGGCGCCACCGGAGTCGACGGCACGGGCAGCGCGTCCAGATCCAGTTCCATCGCCGCCGACCGCGCAGGCAGGCCCAATCGCTCGACCACCGCCGGATGAAGCTCGCCGGCATAGCCGACGATCCAGTCGCCGACCCGCAGGGAGGCGCAACGCCCCGGATGCCAGGGAGCGTGTTCGGCGGGAACCACCCGCAGCCGCACGCCGGAGTGGCGTCCGACCCGGCGGGCGAGCTCGACGGCGTCGGCCCACGAGCCGTCCCGACCCGCGCCCCACCAGCCACGGCGTTCGAACGCTCCGGCCAGGACCGCGCCGATGTGGCGCGGCTGCAGGGGGAGACTGGCGTCCAGTACGGACAGCTCCGCCGCACTGGGACGTGTCGCGACACCGGGCGCGGGGGGCACCGGGGCGTTCGTACCGGGCAGGAAGACCGACCCGATCTCGAAGAAGGCGAGGTCGCGTGCGCCCCGGGACAGGTTGCGGGTGACGGTGTCCAGCAAGCCCGGCAGCAGCGACGTCCGCATCGCAGGCCGTTCCGCATCCAGCGGGTTGACCAGTGCGGCGGTGACCCGCCGGACGTCGTCGACCGGCAGGCCGAGCGCGTCGAAGTCGGCCGGGCCGACGAACGGGAACGACAGGACCTCCGTCAGGCCGGCGGAGGCGAGATCGTCGGCCAGGCGACGTTCCCGGCGCCGCGCGGCGGTCAATCCGGTGCCCGGCGGGGCGCTGGGCAGCACCGAGGGAATGCTCGCGTAGTCCTCGAGCCGGGCGATCTCTTCGACCAGGTCGGCGGCTCTGGTGAGATCGGGGCGCCAGCTGGGTGGCGTGACCTGCAGTGGATCGGCCACCGGATCGGCCACCGCACAGCCGACCTGCTCCAGCCGCCGCACGAGGACCGCGGGTGCGTAGGGACGGCCGGCCAGCCGCTCCGCTTCGCCGACCGGCAGCGTGATGACCGGTGCTGCGACGGGCTCGGCGAGGACGTCGGACCGTCCGACGATGCTTCCGCCGGCGTACCGGACGAGCAACTGTGCCGCGGCTTCCGCGGCGACCGCAGAGATGGCCGGGTCGACGCCGCGCTCGAACCGCCGCGAAGCCTCGCTCGGCAGCTTGTGCCGCCGCGCCGCCCGAGAGATGACAGCTGGGTCCCAGTAGGCGGCCTCGATCACGACATCGGTGGTGGCGCCGGTGATCTCCGTCGACTCGCCGCCCATCACCCCGGCCATCGAGATCGGTCCCGACCCGTCGGCGACCAGCAGGTCGTCGGCGACCAGCGTGCGGGTCGAACCGTCCAGCGTCTTGAGCGACTCGCCCGGCGCTGCGCGCCGCACCGTGATGTCGCCGGTCAGCCGGCCGGCATCGAAGGCGTGCAACGGATGCCCCAGCTCGAGCATCACATAGTTGGTGACGTCCACCGCGAGCGAGATGCTGCGGATCCCGGCCGCCTGCAATCGGCGCCGGATCACGAAGGGTGTGGGCGCCGTCGGGTCCGCACCCGCTACCCGGACCGTGACGAATCGTCGGCAGGCGGCGTCTGCGATCGTGACGGGCCAACCGCCCTCCGGCCGCTCGGGTACAGCGACCGCCGCCGGATCGACGAACGGGACGTCCAGGGCGGCCCCGGCCTCGCGGGCGAGCCCACGCATCGACAGCGCATACCCGCGGTCGGGTGTCACCGCGAGTTCGATGACGACGTCGTCCGAGCCCAGCAGCGCCCGGGCGTCGGTGCCGATGGGGGCGTCGGGATCGAGCACCAGGATGCCGTCGTGCTCGGTGCCCGTGCCGAGCTCGCGGACCGAGCAGATCATCCCGTCGGAGACGTGACCGTAGGTACTGCGCGATGCGATGGCGAAACCGCCGGGCAGCACGGACCCCGGGAGTGCGATGACGACCTTGTCGCCCTCGGCGAAGTTTCTTGCGCCGCAGATGATCTCGCGAGGGTCGGCGGAACCCCCCGGGCCGTGGCCCGGACCGACGTCGACGCTGACGAACCGGATCGGCTTCTTGAACCCGCTCAGTTCCTCGATGGTGAGCACCTGCCCGACGACCAGGTCCCCGGTCGTCGGCGGAACGGTGTGGATGGCCTCCACCTCGAAGCCGATGCGCAGCAACGCATCGGCCACCACATCGGCGGAGGTACCGGTGGGCAGCGAGACGTACTGCGACAGCCAGTCGAGAGACGCGCGCATGTGTCAGACCTCCTGCGCGGGAGCCGAGAAGGCGGACGTGAAGCGCACGTCGCCCTCCACCAGGTCTCGCATGTCGGGGATGTCGTTGCGGAACTGCAGGGTTCGTTCGATGCCCATGCCGAAGGCGAAGCCGGAGAACTCGGCCGGATCAAGTCCGCAGGCCCGCAACACGTCGGGATCGACCATTCCGCAGCCGCCCCACTCGACCCAGCCCGCTCCGCCCTTCCTGCCCTCGAACCAGACGTCCATCTCGGCACTCGGCTCGGTGAACGGGAAGAACGAGGGCCGTAACCGGGTCCGCGACCGCGGTCCGAACATCGCCCGGGCGAAGTGGTCGAGCGTGCCCTTGAGATGCGCCATCGTCAGGCCTCGATCGATGGCCAGTCCTTCCACCTGGTGGAACACCGGTGTGTGGGTGGCGTCCAGTTCGTCGGTCCGGTAGACCCGGCCCGGACAGACGACGTACAGCGGCGGCCGACGGGCCAGCATGGTGCGGATCTGGACCGGCGAGGTGTGCGTCCGCAGCACGAGCCCGGACTCCTGCCCGGGCCGGCCGGCGACGTAGAAGGTGTCCTGCATGGCACGCGCAGGGTGATCAGGACCGAAGTTGAGGGCGTCGAAGTTGAACCATTCCGCTTCCAGTTCCGGACCCTGCGCCACCTCCCAGCCCATGCCGACGAAGATGTCCTCGACATCCTCCATGCAGGTGGAGATCGGGTGCCTGGCACCGGGCGGCCGGCGGTCGAACGGCAGCGTCACGTCGACCCGCTCCATGGCGAGCACCCTGGCGTCCCGCTCGGCCGACAGCTCGAGCTCGCGGGCGGCGACCGCCTTGTTCACCTGCCCGCGCGCCGGACCGATCAACTGACCGGCCACGGCCTTCTGTGATCTGTCCAGGGTGCCGATGGCGCGATTGGCCAGTGCCAGGGGGCTCTTGTCGCCGGCGTACCCGAGCCGGGCGGCCTTGAGCTGGTCGAGGTCGGCCGCCGCGGAGATCGCGGTCAGCGCTGCGGCGACGGCAGCGGAGACCTGTTCCGCGCTGGTGGGATCGATCGGCCCCGCGGGCGGGGTGGTGGGCTCTGACATGGGACCTTCCTCGAGCTCCGGCGCCGACGCGGCACCCGGAGTCCGGCCTGGACGAGCAGGGACGGGCGGGAACGAGTGGAGGCGCCCGTCGGACCGAGCGCCCGCGGATCAGCCGCGCGGCCCGCCGACGGGCTCGGTAAACAGCCGGTACCCGGCGCGTGCGATCACCCGGTCATCGTCTCACGCCCGACGTCCAGCCCCCGACCTCGGGGAAGCCGCCCGCGCCGGCTCCGCCGTGCTCAACCTCTTTCCGGCTGCGGTCCGGTGCATCGGCGGTTCCACCGCACCGGTCGTGCCGCCGCCGGTAGGGGGTCAGCGGACGGTGACGATGGGATCGACCGGGGCCGTGCCGGAACCGGTGACCTGCAGACCCACCCGGACAGTGCCGCCGGCCGGGATGGCGGCACCCCAATCGGCTCCCGAGCACGTCACCCGTCCCGCGCCGACCGAGCAGGTCATGCCCCACGCGTTGGCGACGGACGTCGCGCCGCCGTCCGGCCAGCTGATCGTCCATCCGGACACCGCCTGACGGGCAGTCACGATGGATTCGGCGACATAGCCGTTGCCCCACGCCGACTGCAGCATCCAGCTGGCACTGACGCCCGATCCGGTGGTGGTGCCTGGTGAGGTCGTGGTGGGTGGTGGCGGCGTCCGCGTGGTCGTCGGTGTCGTCGCAGGCGGTGTCGTCCGGGTGGTTGACGTCGTCCGGGGCGTCGTGACGGGCGCGCTCGGCCGGGTCGTCGTGCTTGTCGGGCTCGGCGAGACGGGAGTCGACGCACTGGGAGTCGACCCGGTGGTGCCGGCGCTCGGCGTCGGTCCGGTGGGCCCGGTGGCCAGCAGGGGGCGGAGAGCTGCGAGCTTGTCGGTCCGCGGGGTGACCCAGTCGTCCTGCACCAACCCGCCCGTGTCCCCGCTGTTCGGGTTGAACGACCAGTAGGCGAAACTCATCCGATTCGCGTCGAGGTAGGACACCAGCGCCGTGAGCCATTGCTGGTCCGAGGTGGTCGCCAGCTTGGTGCCGAATTCACCCAGCAATACCGGAGCGATGTTCTGCTTCTGCAGGTATCCGAAGTGTGCATCCCAGACGCCGGGCAGGTTGGCCGGGTAGTTCGGTGCCTCGAACCACCGTTGCGCGAAGATGCTGGCCGGGTAGTCGTGCGGGGAATAGACCAGCTGGTGCGACACCTTCAACGAGATCGGGTGCGTAGCAACATCATCCAGGCCGCCGCCCCACCACGTCGAGGTGCCGTCGGCCAGGTGCTCGACACCCTCGACCAGGATCAGCAGGTGGGGATCCGCGGCCAGCACGGCGTTGCCCGCCCGGGTGGCAGATGCCGCCCAGTCCCGGCCGGCGTCCGGGCAGCCCCAGCAGGCCGGGCCGTGCGGTTCGTTGTGCAGATCGGCACCGATGACGGCAGGCTCGTCCGCGTACCGCTTGGCCAGCAGTACCCAGTCGGCGATCCACGTGGTCTCCGGATAGGTGGCGGTGTACCAGAGTTCGCTCTGCGAGCCCGAATCGGGGCGGTGCCGGTCCAGGATGATGCGCAGTCCGTGTGCCTTGGCGGACGCGATGACCGCATCCATCACCTGCAGCGGACTCTTGTTCTGCAGTCCCGGATTCTTGACGGCGTCAATTCCCTGCACCGGCGCGGTCTGCTCGATGCACTGATTGGAGAATGGCAGGCGAATGGCGTTGAACCCGAAACCGGCGATCTGGGCCATGCCGCTGTCCAGGCTGATCTGCCACAGCCCGTGCGGCGCACAGTTCGGCGTCTCCATGCCGAACCAGTTGACGGCCTTGATCCGGAACGGGGTGTTCGACGAGTCGAGGATCTGCGATCCCGCCGTGTGCAGCTTGCCCACCATGGGGGTGGCCGTCGCGCCGGGCCGGGGTGCCGCGCTGGACCGGGCCGTCGCTGGGAGCGCGGCCAGCCCCATCAGAGCCGCGAGCACAGCAATCACCATGCTCGTACCCAGTGCACGGCCTAACCGGCTGTGTCGGACGGACGGCGCGGCTCTGCTCACGTAAGGGAGACTAACTCGCCGTTTCCGCTGGTCGGGCCGGTCGGCCTGCCCGGACGAATGAAATAGCTGCGGTCGCTGGTCACGCTGCGAAGTCAAGTCTGGGCTCCGCCGGTGGAGCCCGCCATCGGCTTCGAGCCGTGCGGTGCAGCCTTGAATCAGCCTGGCTCGGAACGAAGAGCACCCTGCCCGCATCGCTGACGCCGTCCACCCCGAACAGGTCGCCCCAGGCAGATATCGCGCCGTTCGGGTGTCCGGACGGTGACCACCACACCCCCGGGACCCGGGGGCCACCCGCACCACCCGCACGACCGGTCCCACGTAAGGTCCCTGGATGTCCTTCTTCGACAGGCTCGTCGCGGCGGCCGGTCCGGCGATCCGGTCCGCCGTCGCTGCCACACAGCGACGGCGTACGCCGATCACGAGACCCAGCGCGCCGCCTCCGACCAACGCGCCACCGCCGATCAGCGGGACACCGGCACCGGACGCCCCACCGGCCCGGAGCACCAGGACGACGCCGTCGGCGCGACCGGGACCGGAATCGTCACCGGGCCGCTCCGGACCCGACCGCACGGTGGAGATCGACCCGCGCAATGCCGGCAACATCCATACCTCGTACGAGCCCGTGCTCGACGGCGACCCGGATCCCGGAGAGATCGTCTGGACGTGGGTCCCCTACGAGGAGGACGACAGTCAGGGCAAGGACCGGCCAGTCCTGGTCGTGGCCCGGCAGGAAGCGGGAACGGTGCTTGCCGTCCAGCTGACCAGCAAGCACCACGACGGTCAGTCCGAGTTCGTCCCGGTCGGCTCCGGCGACTGGGACTCCTCGCACCGTGACTCCTGGGTCAATCTCGAACGGGTGCTCCAGGTGCATCCCGGCGGCATGCGCCGCGAGTCGGTCGCGCTGCCCAAGCCGAAGTTCGACCTGGTCGCGGAGCGGCTGCACGTTCGGTACGGGTGGGCCTGACGCAGGTGGTCGTCACGGGCGGTCGTCCCGGTCCGGCAGCCGGTTCCTATGCTGGCGCGATGAGTCTCGAGTGGGAACAGGTCGTCGTTGACTGCAGCGATGCGCGGGCCCTGGGCCGGTGGTGGGCCGGCGTGCTCGGTTGGGCGGTGGTCAACGACGGGCCCGAGGAGTTCGAGATCCGCGCCGAAGCCGACCGTCTCCCCGGATTGCTGTTCGTGCCGGTGGAGGATCCCAAGGTGATCAAGAACCGGCTGCACCTGGACTTCCGGCCGGCCGATCAGGCCGCCGAGGTCGCACGCTTCCTGGCCGCCGGTGCCACCCGTGTCAACGTCGGTCAGGGAGAGGTGTCCTGGGTCGTGCTGGCCGACCCGGAGGGCAACGAGTTCTGCGTGTTGGGGAGCCGCGCCGCGCACTGACGCGGAGCGCGACGGTCACCGGCTCGCCGGGGAGAGAACCACCGACGAGCCTGCCGGACGCCCTGGCCGGTTGCCTGTTCCGTGCGGCGGGCACCGCCGCGGGGTCGCTGACCGGCCTGCGCCGGTGTCACCAGGTGGCGACCGTGTGGGACTCGATGTGCGAGAGGTCGTAGTCGTCGCCGAGTCCCGGCCGCTCCGTCATCGGAACGCACCCGTCCGCATCCAGCGGGTCGATGATCGAGTGCAGATGTGGAGGGACCCGGTCGTAGTCGAAGTGCGGGTGCAACAGGCCCCGCTCGTACCAGCGCCCATTCGGCATCGCGCCCAGGAGTGCCAGGTTCCCGGACCCGCCGCCATGGATCTCACATTCCATGCCGAAGGCCTCGGCGACGTGTATCGACTTCATCGTCGGGGTGATCCCGGCACCGGTGTTCACCCCCGCGCGAACGATGTCGCACGCATCGGCGGCAATCCACTCCGCCCTGGTGAAGTACTTGCCGAAAGCCGTCTCCGGCCCGATCACCGGAATGTCCAGCTGGTCGGCGAGCCAACGGTAGGAATGCATGGACGCCTCGTCCATCGGCTCCTCGTACCAGGCGAAGTTCAGCTCCTGCAACGCCTTGCCCAGATACAGGGCTTCCATCCGGGTGTACCAGTGGTTGGCGTCCAGCATGAGCGGGACGTCGGGACCCACGGCCTCGCGCACCGCTGCGCATGCCCTGGCGTCCATCTTCGGGTCCGGCGCGAACGACACGGGCGGCATCCAGGTGTGCAGCTTGATGGCCTGGTAACCCTTGTCCAGCAATTGCAGGGCGAAGTTGCCGTAGTCCTCGGGGGTCCGCAGGCCGCCCTCGATCTCGTCACCGCACATCGTGCTGCCGTACGCGGGAATCCTGGACCGGGCGCCGCCGAGCAGCTTCCACACCGGGGCGCCGAGCTTGCGGCCGGCCAGATCCCAGAGCGCCTGTTCCACTGCACTGAGCGTCCGGTCCAGCAGGGCACCCATGCTGCCGCGCTGCTCGCGAGCCAGCCGCTGCCACAGCCATTCCCGGTCGAAGGCGTCCTGACCGACGAGGATCGGCCGGACGTAGTGCTCGATGAGCTCCGGGCGGACCGCGTCGGCCGGTTGGGCCAGGCAGTAGCCGGTGCACCCGTCGGTGTCGGTGATCTCGACGAGCGCCTGGGTGGTGGTCCGCTCAGGACCCGGGTGGGCATGACCGTCGCTGTCGATCATGGTCCAGGTCAGTGTTTCGAACGCGCGGACCGTCACGGTGGCTATCTGGGCTTGCATCATGTCGTCCTTCTTGGTGATCGAGGGGAGGGTCAGGGACGGGCACCGGCGTCAGCCAGCAGGCCGGCCGCTCGCGCGGCGTCCACCGCGCCGATCAGGTTGTCAACGGTTCGTTCGGGCATCAATCCGAGGTGGTACAGGTGCAGGCTGTCGGCGCCGCACTCCGCCGCGTCGCGGAACAACTGGTTCGCGGCCGCCGGCTCGACCAATGCCGTGTCGGTGTACTCGACGATCAGCGCGCGGGCCGAACGCACGCGGGCCGCAGCAGCCACGATCCCAGCGGCACCGTCGGCGCTGTTCCGAAGCCAGTACGCGGTGGTGTCCGCGGCGGCGGCGGCGGCGGGCGAAGTTCCGCTCGCGGTGTAGTCGGGCACCCGTGTGCTGGTGTGCACGACGACCTCTGCTGTCGCGTCGACCTGACGAACGACGTCGACGACGGCGTCGACCAGCGCCCGTGCCGCCTCCTGCCGGACCTGCAGGACGACGTCGGCGGGTCCCTGGCCCAGCACCCCGGCGAGGCCCCGGTCGGTGTCGGCGCGAACCGCATCGCGAAGGAGTTGCCCGAGCCGGGTCGACTCGAGCCCGGCCGCGTCGTACCGGGAGGTGCACCGCGGGCAGAAGCACACCGAGAGCTGGTGCGCGCGGGAGACCCCCAGCCGGACCTTGTCGTGGGCGGCACCGTGCTCGGCGCCGAGAGCGGCGGTGGCCTCGAGTACGACTCCATCAGCCGGGCCGGCCAGCACCGCCTCGGTCACCAGCGACCTGCAGTAGTCGACCACCTCCGGTTGGGCCGGGCACAGGGCGTGCGGGTAGGAGTCGCCGAACGCATTCCGGACCGTGACGTCCGGGTAAGCGGCACCCAACCTGCTGTTGTGGGTGAGCACCACCCAGGCCAGAGCCCGGGCGCCCCGTCGCCGCGCCGCAACACAGGCATTCGGGAACGACTCCGGGGCCACCCACGGGGCAGGGGTCGGCGTGAGCCGCCGGCCCTGCCACTTCTCGGGTCGAGGACCGAAGTACACCGCCGAATGCGGCGCGTCGACGAACCGTCGGTGTCGGTGGCGTGGAGTCGCTGCCCGCACGGAGTGATACGCCGCGGCGATCGCCACGCTGCCCAGTCCCAGTGAGTCGACCAGGTCCACCGCCCCTCCGCCGGGCTCGAAATCCCACGGGTAGGCGTAGCCCAGCAGATTCACCGGCGCCGATCCCCCCGCCCGGCGCGGACGGGGGGACGGCTGTCCGGTCTGCTCACTTGGGGTTCTTGGCAACCCAAGCCGCCTGCGCCTTGGTCAATGCATCCGCCCACTGGTTGGCGAAGTCGGACGCCGACAGCTTGCCCAGCAGCACCTGCTGCCATTTCGGTCCCATCTGCGACTCCGTGATCGAGCCGAACTGCGGAAGGTAGCGGGGCACGTCGACGATGTGCGAGGTCTTGGCAGCCAGGGTCGTCTGGCCGACCTTGAGTGCCGGATTCGCCTGCACCCAGGCATCCTTCTGGGCCAGGAGGTTGCTCGGCAACTGCCCGACGTTCTGGTTCCAGTAGCTGTTGCTGTCCTTGGACAACATGAATTCCAGGAACTTCTTCGCCTCGGCCTGGTGCTTGCTGGCCTGGAACACGGCGAACCCGTCTGCGGCGTTGGCCACCAGGGTGCGCGAGCCGTCGGGCGCGGCCGGCATGGCCGCCGCAGCGAACTTGCCCGGCCCGAGGTTCTTCACGTGGTCGGAGTAGGACCCGAGGTTGTGCACCATCATCGCGGCTGTCCCACCGTCGAACTCGGCCGACATCTCCTTGTAGCCGTTGGTCACGTCGGCCTGCGAGGTCTGCTTCCGGTACAGCGCAGCGATCTTCGAGATCGCCTCGATGTTCTTCGGGTCGTTGATGGTGGACTTGCCGGAGGCGTCGAACGAGGTCTGCACCCCGGAGTACGAATACATCTCGCTCAAGAGTTGCTGGGTGCCGCCGGCCCCGCCCCTGATCGTGAAGCCGAACTTCTTCGCGGCGGGATCGGTCAGCGTCTGGGCCGCGGTGAAGAAATCCGCCCAGGTGTTCGGCGGCGCCAGCTTCTTGGCAGCGAATTCGTCGTTCCGGTACCACAGGATGTCGAGATTGACGGAGACCGGAAGCATGTACAGCTTCTTGTCGGTTGCCGTCGAGCGGATCGAATCGAGAACCTTCGAGTCGATGTTGCCCTTGAGCGTCGACGTGGCAGCGACGTCGTCGATCGGAGCCAGCGCGTTGCGCGCGATCAGGCCGGCGACGTACGACTGCTGTACTCCACCGATGTCCGGTGTGCCACCGCCCGCGATGGCGGTGTCGTACTTCTGCTGCACCGAGTCGGCCGGGAGGCCGAGGTATTGCACCTTGATCGTCGGATTGGCAGCCTCGAACCGCTTGATCAACTCCTGGTAGTAGGGCGTCCTGGTCGGGCCGCCATTGTTGTCCCAGAACGAAATGGTGGTCACGCCGCCACCGGCTCCGCCACCGGCCGACGACGAGCTGCCACATCCCGACAGGCTCAGGGCGGCGGCTGCGGCCAGGGATACGGACAATGCGCGAATTGCTGTCAGTCGGACTCGGCGGCGCATGGTTCTCCTCGATGAGAATTGACGGGTACGGATTCGACCGAACGGTCTACCGCGGGTGGATCGTGGATGAAAAAGCGGTGAAGTGGGAGCCGCAGTCGCGGCAGTCGGCGGGTCAGCCCTTGATGGCACCCGCACTGAGGCCTTGGACCAGGTAACGCTGCACCACCGCGAAGACGGCCACCACCGGGACGGCGGCGACGACTCCACCGGCCGCCAGCGCACCGAAGTCGATGTTGTACTGGCCGAGGGTGTAGCTCAGTCCGACCGGGACGGTGAACCTGTCCTGGCGGCTGATGAACATCAGCGCGAACAGGAAGTTGTTCCACGCCCCGATGAACGCGAAGGAGCCCACAGCGACCAGCGCCGGCCGCATCAGCGGCAGGACGGTCGCCCGGAACGCGCCGATCCTCGAGCAGCCGTCGAGCATGGCCGCCTCTTCGAGCTCGAACGGGATCCCTCTGATGAAGGTGCTCATCAACATTGCGGCCAGCGGTATCTGGAACACCGTGTCGATGACGATCAGGCTGCCCAGGTTGTTGATCAGGCCGATCTGCTTGAAGACGACGAACAGCGGTATGAGCAACATGGCACCCGGCACGAACTGCGTGCACAGCAGCACCAGGACGAAGACGCCCTTTCCGCGGAAACGGAACCGGGCCAGCGCATAACCTGCGGACACCGCGACGAAGGTGGTGGCGATCATCACCGAGATGGCGACCAGCACGCTGTTGACGAAGAACGTCGAGAACCCGACACCGTTCCACACCGTCTGGAAGTTTTCGAACGACAACGGCCAGGGCACCGGTCGGTCGGAACCGACCGGCCGGAACGCGAAGACGAGCATCCAGTAGAACGGGATGAGGGTGAAGACCAGGTAGAGCGCGAGCGGCCCGTACAGCCTTGCGAAGCGCGACAACCGTTCGGGCCACGGGTTGGCCGCGGGCGTCGTCGGGCTTCCGGTGACCGCCGTACGTACATCGGCATGGCGCTCGCCCACCGGGACAGTGGTCATGTCAGTCCTTCTCTGCGTTGTACTTGGTGACTCGGAGGAAGGTCACCGAGAAGACAAGAAGGATCAGGAAGGACACCACGGTGAGCGCCGATCCGTATCCGAAGTTGAAGTCGGTCAGTGCCTGTCGTGCGACGTACAGCGGCAGCGTCGTCGTCTCGTCCGCCGGTCCACCCCCGGTCATGGTGTAGATGAGGTCGACATTGTTGAATTCCCACACGGCCCGCAGCAGGCAGGTCAGGATGATCGCGCCGCGGAGGTGGGGCAGGGTGACGAAGCGGAAACGCTGCCAGCGGTTGGCGCCGTCGGTGTTCGCGGCCTCGTAGAGGTCCGACGGAACAGTCTGCAGGTCGGCCAGGATGAGGATGGCGAAGAACGGCACGCCGCGCCAGAGTTCGGCGACGATGACGGCCAGGAAGGCCGAGGTGGGTTGCGACAGAACGGCTGTGTCGCCCGAGCCGATACCCAGCAGGGAAAGTGCATGCGCCGCACCGGTCGTGGGGTTGTAGAGCAGTACCCAGATACCGGTGGCCAACACACCGGACACCGCCCAGGGCGAGAACACCAGTGCACGGACCACGCCTCGGGCCCGGAACCGTTCGTTGACGATCAAGGCCAGCATCAGACCCAGCAGCAGTTGCAGGATCACCTGCGCGACCACCCAGATGACGGTCGTCCGAAGGCTCTGCCAGAACAGCGGATCGTCGGTGAACATGTGCCGGAAGTTGTCCAGGCCGGCGAAACCGTCGTCGTAGGGCTGTGTGACGTTGTAGTTCTGCAGGCTGTAGTAGAAGACACTGCCGATCGGGTACAGCAGGAATCCGGCGATCAGCAGGACCGTCGGCGCGATCAGCAGATACGGCGACCAGCGATGTCGGCGGCGCCCCGGTGATGCCTGCGCCGTCGCTCGGGTCGCCGGCCTGTCTTTGATGGTCATCGATCACCTTTGATCATGGTGGCCAGTATCAGGATGCGGCGGTAACCGCGGAAAGGGCTTCCACCTCGCGGAGCCCATGGTGCAGAAGCTTCTCCAGGACGAGCAGATCCTCTGGATCCGGATCCATCAATGGCGGGCGCACTCCGCCCACCTCGAACCCCCGCAACCGGACTCCGGCCTTCACGAGGCCCACCGCGTGGCCGGGAACCCGCAGCCGGAGTACGCCGAACGGTTCATAGAATTCCCGCAACAATTGCTCGACCACGATCTGGTCATCCCGGCCCAGCGCTGAATGGAAGGCCAGGGCGATCTCCGGTGAAAACGCGAAGACGGCAGAGGAGTAGAGCTCCACCCCGATCTTCCGGTAGGTCGGCTGACTCAGCTCGGCCGTAGGCAGGCCGTTGAAGAACTGGAACTCCGGTCCCGGGATCACGGCTCGCACAGCGCGGATGATGTCGGCCAGCAGCACCAGATCACCGATGCCGTCCTTGAATCCGACGACGGTGGGTAGTTGTGCCACCTCGGCCGCGGCCGCCGGCGTGAAAACGGCGGAGTCCCGCTGGTAGACGATGACCGGAAGCGTCGACGACGACGTCACGTCGCGGACGTAGGCCACCAGCCCGGCCACCGGTCCACGCACCAGGTATGGCGGCAGGAGCAACAGTCCGTCGACCCCGAGCGACTCCGCTGTCGTGGCCAGCTCCTTGGCCGTTGCCACCGATCCGCCGACTCCGGCGTAGACCGGCACCGCGCCGGCGACCGTTTCGACTGCGACAGCCAGGACGGACGCATACTCGGCGGCGCTCAGGGCATGGAATTCTCCGGTGCCGCACGCCACGAACACAGCGCCGGCACCGGCGTCGACGCCGCGGCGAACATGCTCGGCGAGCGCGTCCGGCTGTATGGCGCCGTCCTCGCCATAAGCGGTGACCGGGAAGAACAGTAGACCGGAGAGCACGGCATCATCCTTCATTCTGAACAACGTCCACGTATGTGTACGGTACCGTAGAGCCGTCGTTCCGCGATGTCAACCGTGCCGGGCGCCGTCATACTCGTTCGAGGGGCCAGGGAAGGAATATCGATGAGCGACGCAGCCCGCACGTTGCCGGTCGGCACGGACGCTGTCACAGCGTCGGTGAAGTCGGCGGCCAGGACCATCGAACTGCTGGAAGTCCTGGCGCAGGGTGATCGCCCGGTCTCCTTGGCCGAGTTGCACCGGACTCTGAAGTACCCCAAGTCGAGCCTCCACGTACTGCTGCGGACGCTCACCAAGTCCGGCTGGGTACAGACGGACGAAACCGCCACGACCTACAGCATCGGAGTGCGGGCTCTTCTGGTCGGTACCTCCTATCTCGAGAAGGACCCGGTGGTGCAGGTGGCGGCGCCGGTGCTCACGGCAATTCGCGACGAGCTGGACGAGACCGTGCACATCGCCCGGCTCGACCGGGGTGATGTGGTCTACCTGGCCAGCAAGGAATCGGCGCACCACCTGCGCACCTCGTCCCGCATCGGCCGTCGGTTGCCGGCCTATACCTGCGCTCTGGGCAAAGCCCTGCTGGCCGCTCGTTCGGATGCCGAGGTAGCCGCACTCGTGCCCGAGGTCATGACCCCCGCGACGAACCACACCATCACCGAGTTGCCGCTGCTGCTGGCCGATCTCGAACGCACGCGGGTCCGGGGCTGGTCGCTCGAGCACGAGGAGAACACCCGTGGGCTGGGGTGTATCGCCGTCACCGTGCCCTCCCGGTCGATCCCCCGGGACGCCATCAGCTGTTCGGTGCCGCTGGCGCGATTCGGCGAGGACCGGCAGCGCCGGATCGCCGAAACACTCGCCCGTTACGCGGGAGAGCTCGCCGACACCCTCCGAATCATCCAGCGGTGACGATGACGGTGCCTCCCAGACACAACGGCGCGGCGCGGGTCGTGCTCATCACCGGCGCATCAGGTTTCGTCGGCTCGATCCTTCGCTCGGAGCTCGCGCGACCAGATCGGACATTGCGGCTGGTCGACATCGTCGGCCCGGCCGACGGTCCGTGCCGGGACGAGGAGTTCATCCAGGCTTCCGTGACCGACGACGAGGCCATGGCGAAGGCGATGGCGGGCGTCGACACCGTCGTGCATCTCGGAGGACTGTCCGGCGAAAGCCGTTGGGACCACGTGATCGACGTCAACATCCGCGGAACGAATGCGGTGTTCGAGGCGGCGCGTTGCGCCGGCGTCCGGCGCGTCGTGTACGCCAGCAGCAACCACGCCGTCGGTTACCACGAGCAGCACAGCGGGGTGGAGGTGCCCGACGGCCTCACTGCCCGACCGGATTCGTTCTATGGCGCGAGCAAGGCATTCGGTGAGGCTCTCGGCCGTCTTTATCACGACCGGTACGGAATGAGCGTCGTCTGCCTTCGTATCGGTTCCTGCTTTCCGCGGCCCAGCAATCCACGCATGCTGGAGACCTGGTTGTCTCCCCGCGACGCCGGTCGTCTCTTCGAAGCTGCTCTCGCCGCGGACGGATACCACCTGGTGTGGGGCGTGTCGGCCAACAAGCATCGCCAGTGGAGCCTGGACGCCGCGCGCGCACTGGGCTACGACCCGGTCGACGACGCGAGCTCCGCGGTTGACGAACCACTCCCCGAGGTGGCACATCCGGTCTCGCGCTACGTCGGTGGCGACGACATGCCCAGCGTTCCGGGCTGAGCACCGGGCCGCTGCGCAGCCGCCGGGGCCGGTCGCGCCAGGCCCGCGGAGCCGCAACACGAAGAGCCGCCCCACCGTGCGGTCGGGCGGCTCTTCGCGACTGGAGGTGACGGCCCCCTGCCAGTGCGCCTCTCGGCACGTGGTCGCTCTTGGCGACGAAAGGGGTGGTACCCGGGGCATGTCCAGGAGACCGTCACTGGTCTCAACACCGGTACCCCGCTTCCTGTTCCCGCCTGCGCCACTCGCGCCCACTCGTGTTCTTTGGCGTGCTGGTCGGACCGCGGGAGGTATCAGCGGCACCCGGCCGACACTCCCGCTGAGGACCTGTTCACGATCGACGAGCCCGCCGGTCCGGGTCCTGCCGCGCATGCGGCAAGCGTTCGGGAGGCACAGCATGAAACAGATTCTTCGCATCGGGATGACCGCCGTCGCGGTGGTCGGCGCGTTGGTGGTCGGGCTCACCGCGGCGTCCGCGTCATCGGCCCCGACCGGCACACCCCCAGCGGCTCCGGCGGTCGGCAGGATGACGCCGGCGGTGGCCAGCGACCCGCAAACCCAGCCGGAGACCCTGTTCCGCCCGGTGACGCCATGCCGGATCGTCGACACCAGGCTCGCCCATGGCGCGCTGGCCAGCGGCGCTGTCCGCGACTTCTACGTCGGCGGCACCTTCGGGTTCGCTCCGCAGGGCGGTTTGGCGGGTGGCTGCGGCATCCCGTCCGGGGCCGTCGCGGTCGCGGCGGTCGTCACGGCGGTGAGCCCGCAGGGGCCGGGGTACCTCCGAGCCTGGGCCGCCGGCTCGACCGAGCCCAACGCGTCGATCCTCACCTACCCGGCGCACACCAGCGCCGGGTCCGGCGTGACCCTTCCGCTGCGGTCGACCGGTGGGACGGGCCTGCGGCTGCACAATTTCGGCGGCCCGGTGCAGGTGGTCATCGACGTGCAGGGCTTCTACCTGCCGCAGATCCAGGCACTGATCGGCGGGTCCGGCGTCATCGACGCGGGTACATCACGGATCGTCAGCACCAGCCACCCCAGCACCGGCTTCTACTACGTCACGCTCGACCGACCGGCGCGGCAGTGCAGCCCGCAGGCGACGACCTTCAACCTGTACCGGTATGCCTCGGTCGGCCTGTCCAGCTCGTCGACGCCGAACACGATCAGCGTCTTCGTCTGGCAGCTCGACCCGACGACGCACAAGGAAGTGCCCACCGACTACACGTTCTTCCTGACGGTCACCTGCTGACCGCAGGCACAAGGGGCCGCCACCCGCAGGTGGCGGCCCCTTCGGTCGGGTGCGACGACCTCCGTCACCGCAGGCCGGGGTGATCAGGCCGATGGTGGACGGCCTCGGTGATCACGTCGGTATCAGGCCTCGGAGAGCACCTCGACGTCGGCCTGCTTGCGGGCGGCGAGCGCGGCCGCGCGCTCGGCGTGGCGACGGTTGACCGTCACCTGGGCGGCGTCGATGACGTCCTGGCCGACCGGGTACGACGGGGCGGTGTCCACGCCGTTGTACTTCTCGATGTAGGAGCCCAGCTGCGGGCCGGACTCCCACGAGGTGATCAGGCAGTACCGGGGCTCGTCGCCCTGGTGCCAGACCGCGTGCCACAGACGCTGGGTGTCGACGATCAGCTGGGCGCCGGCGGGCAGCGGGATGCGGGACTCGGTCGACGGGTCGTCGCGGTCCTCGCGGAGGATCATCATCGAGTCGGGGTTGTCGGTCAGGTTGAAGAAGCCCCTGACGATCCACCCGGTGCCGTCGGGGTTGAGCCGGTTGTTGTCGTCCCGGTGCAGGTTGTAGATGCAGTCGGCGTACTGGTTCGGCTGCAGTTCGATGATGCGGCAGCGGCCGACGTTGGCGCCGGGCTCCTGGGCGCGCGCGGTCAGCGTCGGCGCCTTGGCTACCTGCGAGTCGATCCAGACGCCGTCCTTGTCGGTGCGCGGCGGGGTGTGGTTCCAGAAGCCGTCGCACTCGATCTCACCGAACGCGCTGGCCAGCGGCGCGAACCGGGTGACGCCGGAGGACTTCCAGTCGACGTACTCGACGTCCAGCCACTCGGTCGGATCGGCGGCCTGGTCGTGCTGGTCGAGAACGACATAGCCGTTCTTCTCGAAGATCTCGAGCTTGGTGTAACCCATGGTGGTACCCGTGCCTCTCTGGTAGAGCGCTGTGCGCCAGCGCGGTGCTGTGCTGGAAGTTAGGTGAGCCTACATCGGGCGGTGCTGCTGATCCGGAACCTGACCGGCGGTGCCGTCCGTCCGGTCGGCGCGGTGCGCGCGGGCGCTGGCGTACAGGCAGATCGCCGCAGCCGTGGCCAGGTTGAGCGATTCCGCCGCCCCGTAGATCGGCACCCGTACCGATTCGTCGGCCGCCGCGATGACCTCCTGCGGAAGTCCGTGGGCCTCCGACCCGAACAACCAGGCGGTCGGGAGATCCAGGATGCCGTCGTCGGCAGCGGTGTCGAGGTCGGTGTGCGCCGCCCCGCCGGTGGTGGCCAGAACGGACAACCCCGCTTCGTTCAGTTGCATCAGCAGCTCCGCCACGTCGGTCGCGCGGGCGACCGGCAGGTGGAACAAGCTTCCGGTAGACGCACGGACGGCCTTGGGGTTGAACGGGTCGACCGATTCGCCGGCGAAGATGACGGCGTCGGCGCCGGCGGCGTCCGCGAGCCGGATGATCGTGCCCGCGTTGCCGGGATCATTGGTGTCCACCAGCACGGCGAGCAGTCGCGGCTCGCTCGCGATCACCGAGCCGAGATCGGCCGGCGCCATGGCGCAGCGCGCCACGATGCCCTGCGGCGACACCGTGTCCGACAGTGCGGCGGCGGCGCGGTCGGTGACCTGGGTGACGTCGATCCGCGCGGCGAACGCCGCCCGGACCAGCTCGACGTGGCGGCTGCCGGCACCGGCGGTGATGTACAGCTCCTTCACCGTGCCGGGCTCGCGCAGCTCGGCGGCGATCGCCTCGGCCACCGCCTGGGCACCCTCGGCGAGGAACTCCCCCGACTCGGTGCGGCGCGGCTTGCGCAGCAGCCGGTGCGCGGACGCGATGCGGCTGGACCGCTCGGTCAGCACGCCGTCCTCGAAGCCGTCGGCGGCCTCGGTCACGGCGGCGGAGTTGCCCGGCGCGGTGCGTCGACGGTCGGCGGCGGCCTGTTCGGCGCGCCGGCTCCGCGGGGTGTCACGCGCCTGCACCGTCGGGTCGGGCACCGCACTCCGGCCGGTCGTGTCGGTTCCGTCGCTCCGTGGGTCGGTCCGGTCGGGCCTGCGGGCCGGCCGGGCAGGTCGGTCGGCCCGCCGGGCCAGTCGGTCGGGCCGGGGCGGGCGATCTGTCCGGTCGCCGGCAGTCGAGCGCCCCACCTGCGGGCCGCCGGTGGCGGCGTCGCGGGCGGGGCGTCGACGGGGTTCCTCCTGGGGGCTCAGGCTGCGTCCCCGTCAACCGACGCAGCGGCGTCGTCGTGCTCGTCGGCGCCCGACGGAACGGCTTCGCGGGCCAGCACGACGAGGGCGGCGAACGCGGCGTCGTCGTGGACGGCGAGCTCGGCCAGCACCTTGCGGTCGACCTCGACACCGGCCAGCTTGAGGCCCTGCATGAACCGGTTGTAGGTCATGCCGTTCGCGCGGGCGGCCGCGTTGATGCGGGCTATCCAGAGCTTGCGGAAGTCGTTCTTGCGCTTGCGCCGGTCGTTGTAGGCGTAGTTGAGCGAGTGGAGCACCTGCTCCTTGGCCTTGCGGTACAGCCGGGAGCGCTGGCCGCGGTAGCCGCTGGCGTGCTCGAGGATGACGCGGCGCTTCTTGTGGGCGTTGACGGCCCTCTTGACGCGTGCCATGGGACACCTGTCTTTCTACTTCGGGTGGCGCTCGGACGGAGCACGGACGCCGGGGACTGTTACGGGTGCCGGTGCGGGCCGGCAGGAAGCTGGATCAGATGCCGAGCATGCGCTTGACGCGCGGGACGTCGACGGCTGCGATCTGCGTGGAGCTGTCCATCTGGCGGATGCGCTTGGTGGACTTGTTCTCCAGGTTGTGACGCTTGCCGGAGCCCTG
>CAXTBG010000062.1:0-31026 GCA_964242105.1 uncultured Nakamurella sp.
ACGAGAAGGATTCCACCCGCGGACGGGCCCGGCTGCTGCAGGAGATGGCCAACGGATCGTTCGTCAGGGACGGCTGGCAATCCGAGGAGGTGCACGAATCGCTCGATCTCTGCCTGTCCTGCAAGGGATGTGCGGTGGACTGCCCGGCCGGGGTGGACATGGCGACCTACAAGTCGGAGTTCCTGGACCACCACTACCGCCACCGGCCGCGCCCCCGAAGCCACTATGCGCTGGGCTGGCTGCCGCGCTGGGCGCACCTCGCCGGGTACGTGCCGGCGGTGGCCAACGCAGTCCTCGCCCTGCCGGGCGCCGCATCCGCGCTCCGGGCGGCCGGTGGGATCGACCAGCGCCGGCCGATCCCCCGGTTCGCCGCGCCCACCTTCCGCCGCTGGTTCGCCCGCCGGCGCACGTCGTCGACGGTCGTTGCACCGCAGGGAGTTTCCGGGGTACCCAGCCCGGTGATCCTGTGGATGGACACCTTCACGGACAACTTCGACCCGGCGGTGGGGCGGGCCGCCGTCGGCGTCCTGGAACATCTCGGTTTCCGGGTGCACGTCCCGGCGCAGCGGATCTGCTGCGGACTCACCTGGGTGTCGACCGGGCAGCTCGCCGGCGCCAAACGGCAACTGCGCGCGAGCCTGGACGCGCTGGACCGGACGGGGCGCGAGATCGCCGGCGCCGACGGCGGTTTCGTGCCGATCGTCGGCCTGGAACCGAGTTGCACCGCGCTGTTGCGGGAGGACGCTGCACGCCTGCTGCCCGATGATGAAAGGGCGCACGACCTGCGCCGGCGCGTCGTCACCCTCGCCGAGCTGCTGACGACGCACCGGCCGGACTGGCACCCGCCGACTTCCGGACCCATCAGGAAAGCAGTCGTCCAGGAGCACTGCCACCAGCACGCCGCGACGGGGTTCGGACCCGACCGCGCGGTGATCGCCGGCGCCGGCATCGACGCCACCGTGCTGTCCGGCTGCTGTGGTCTCGCCGGCAACTTCGGCGCCGAGAAGGGCCACTACGACGTATCCGTCGCGGTCGCCGAGCACGCCCTGCTACCGGCCGTCCGGACAGCCGCGGCGGACGACTCCGACCCCCTGCTCATCGCGGACGGGTTCTCCTGCCGCACGCAGACCGAGAACCTGACCGGCCTCCGCCCCCGGCACCTGGCGGAGGTCCTCGCCGAGGCCATCGGCCTCACCGGAACCAGCTGAGCGACCGGACCGGTGGCCGCTTCACCCGGCGAGTTTGTTTAAGCGTCCGCTCATCAGAAGTCGCGCGGGGTTGCGAGATCCCTGACGCTTGGCTCGATCGGACTGTCGCGTCGTTCCATCCAGGCTGCGGAGGGCGCTGGTCAGCGGCGGAGCGCGACGCCGACATCGCCGCGCACCGTCAGCTGCAGGCCCAGCCAGATGCCCAGCAGGGCGAGCGCCAGCAGTCCGGCCGGATTGGTGAGCGCCTGGCCGAGTGCTGCGCAGAACGCGAGCACCGCTGCCACCCGGAAGCCTGACCCGTTGCGCCACAGCGAGATCGTCAAACACAGGAGGCCGAGCGCGACCGCCGCACTGATCGCATCGCCATGGCCGTGGTAGATCGTCACCAAGGACCCGTCGCCGGTCATCCGGGCGTGCAGTTCGGGTTGCGCCGCCAGCGTGGGCACGATCCACCACGAGTACAGATGGCTGCCGGTGGACAGCACGCACCGAAGCATAAGGGCGACGTAGCCGATGGCACCGAGCACGCCGAGTCGTCGGCCCAGCGACGCAGCGACGGTCGGCAGACCGAGTGTGAGGAGCAGGAAACCCAGGCCGCTCAACAGGTGTCCGTAGTCCCACCCGGACCGGTGGGCGTCGGCCGCGTCGGGCCCGGGAAGAATCAGCGCGCCGGCGAGGAAGCTCAGGCCGCCCAGCAGCAGCGCTGCTCCGCCGGGCCGGCGGGAGGGAAGGATCTGGTCGGTTGTCCGGACGGACGATGCGGTGGTACCGGTAGACATAGTGGCCTCTGCTTTCTGAAGTGGAAGATGCTGACCTGCCTGACGTTAGGCAATACCTGCTCGTCACACAGCGGGGTCGGCACTGGTTCCGGCCGGGAGGAGAACCGGGGTGCTGTCCCCCAGCTCTCGGCCGTTCGTCGGCCTGTGGCGCGTGGCCTCCCGCACGGCGACGACCGCGGCCGACGCCCCGATCATCAACGCTCCGGTCACAGCGGCCACCGTGAGAGGCTCGGCCAGCAGCAGGGCGGCGGTGCCGAGCCCGAAGACCGGCGCCAGGTTGACCACCACGGACGCCGAGCCCGCACTGACGCGGCCGATACCCACGTTGTAGAGCAGCAGACCACCGGCGAGGCCGCCCATCCCGGTGAGCACGGCGACGATCCAATAGCCGGGAGCCACGGCCGAAGGGAAGACAGCGTGTCCCGTCGACCAACCCGCCACCGCGAGCGCCAGCACCACCGCAGTGCCGACGCTGAACAGTGCGGTCGTGAGTTCCAGTGGGCTGTCCCGCGTCGCACTGGTCCGCGCGCACACCGTATAGACGGCGGCGCACGCCACGCCCGTCGCGATGACCAGATCACCCTGCCCGATGCCGCTTGACGGCACGCCTTCCAGGGCGAGGAGTCCGACAGCGGCGAGCACCAGCGCCCCGACGAGCGGGCGGGTGACCGGCTCCCGCAGGAAGCACCGGGCCAGCAGCACCACGAACACCGACTCCAACCCGTACAGGACGGATGCGTGGCCGGCCGAGGTGACGGACAGGCCTTCGGTGTCGGCGATGTTCACCATGGCTTCGAGCGCCCCGAGCACGACAGCCGTCCGCCAGTGCCGCGGACGGCGGCGACCGCGGCACCAGAGCATCATCCACAACAGCGCATCGGCGGCGAGGAACTCGACGAGCAAGAAGGTCAGCGGATCGAAGCCGCGGAGCCCGCACTTGATGGCCGCGGTGGCCGTGCCCCAGAGGGCCGTGGCGCCGACCAGCGCCAGGACCGGTCGAGGCGACCGGCTCCGGGGCCGCACCGAACCCGACATCGACAACAGCATCGTGCCTCCCCTGCACGCACCGGGTGGGGAAACGGGGCCGGTGCGTCAGGACAGTGTTGGTCCGAGTGCGCCTGCTCCGTATCGGTGCTGCCACCGGACGCACCCCCGTGCTGCCACCTACCCCGCCGAGTCGGGATGCCTGATGGATCGGCGACGAGAGGGTCCTGGGGGCGGGCCCCCAGGACGGGCGGCAACATCGGTGGGACGCTGTACCGGTGGGTTGCCGGGTGTTGATAGTCGACGATTCGATGCCGTTCCGGGACGCGGCGAGCGCCCTGCTGGCGGTCGACGGCTTCGATGTGGTCGGCACCGCTCCCGACGGCCGCACCGCGATCGCCATGGCCGCGATCAGGAGGCCGGAGCTGGTCGTCCTGGACATCGGGCTGCCGGACCTGGACGGTTTCACCGTCGCCGAACGACTGACACAGGGTGCGGCGCCACCGAAGGTGATCCTGGTGTCCAGTCGGGACTGGAGCGACCTGGGACGTCGTCTGCTCAGCTGCCGGGCCAGCGGCTTCCTGCCGAAGGACCAACTGGACGGCCCGAGCGTGACCACACTGCTGGACCGGTCATGACGGCCACCCCGGCCACGAACCGAACCGGGATCGGCGCGCCCGCGCGGCCCACGGTGGACAAACTGCTGCTGGCCGGAGCCGTTGTCGTCGTGGTGTTCCAGGTGATCGCCGTCGGCTTCGTCTTCGCACTGAATCCGGCCGTGGTGCGGTGGGATCCGGTCGATGCCGACCCGGGGTGGGAGATGTGGTCGGGGCTGGCCGGCACCGTCGTGCTCGTCACCTGTGCGCTGGCCGTCATCGTGCACCAGCGCCGCTCCCTGGTCGGCTGGCTGCTGCTGACCTATAGTCTGCTCGACTGCACCGAGGGGCTGGCCGACTGGGTCGCGCTGACCGGCCTGCACGTCCCCGGACACCTGTTCGCCGGGGCGGCCAGCTGGGCGGCCTTCGCGGAGAGCCTGCAGCGGCCGGAGTTCGGTGTCATCTTCCTGCTGCTGCTGGTGTTCCCGACCGGGCGGGTGAGCTCGCGGCGCTGGGTGCCCGTCGCCTGGTCGATCGTCGCGCTGTCCGTGCTGTGGTTCCTGACCCACCTGCTGCGCGCGGAGCCGCTGGAGGAGCCGCCGTTCGCCGGACTCGCCAATCCGCTGGCCGTGCACTGGCTCGACGGACCGCTGATCCACTATGGATTCCTGCCGACAGCCGGCGTTCTCGGTCTGCTGGTGCTGGTCTCGATCGTCGGCCGGTTCCGGCGCAGCTCCGGAGACGAACGCCAGCAGCTGAAGTGGATGGGCGTGCTGGCCGCGGGTGTCGCCTTCCTGGTGGCCGCCCTGGGAATCACCGGAATACTCGGTGACGCGGCCATGTCCGTCGTCGGCGACGCCCTGGGCCTCGTGCTGGACATCGGACTCCCGGTCGCCATCGCACTGGTGATCACCCGTCACCGGCTCTACGACCTGGACCTGGTGGTCAACGGCACGATCGTCTACGGATTGGTGTGCGCCGCGGTGCTGGCGACCTACGCCGCGGTCGTCCTGCTCGCCTCTCGCCTGGTGGTCGGCGTCGGCTGGACGTCGCCCGTCGTGGTGGCGGTGTCCACGTTGACCGCGGCTGCCGTCGTGAACCCGGCGCGCCGGGTCATCCAGCGCGGCGTGGACCGCCTTCTCCAGCGCAGATCCTGGCGAGCGCGTCGGATGATCGAGGAGTTCACCGTTCGGTGGCGAGACAGCGCGCAGCCGCTGGCTGCTTTGCAGGAGGTACTCCGCGGCGCGCTGGGTGACCCGGCCGCCGAGGTCGGCTGGTGGCTTCGCGACCGGGACGCCTACGTCGGCGTGAACGGTGACGAAATCCGTTCTCCCGCAGAAGGTTCGGGAAGCTCAGCGCTCGAGCTGCGGTCGCACGGCGAGCCGCTGGCGGTGGTGGTGCATTCCGCCGACCACGACCGCGACCACCGGCTGCTCACCACCGTGGCCGAAACCGCATCGCTGGTGATGGAGAACGCCCGGCTGCAGGCGGAGCTGCTGACCCAGCTGGCCGCGGTCGAAGCCTCTCGCAGACGGTTGGTGCAAGCCGCCGACGCCGAGCGCCGGCGGGTGGAGCGCAACCTGCACGACGGCGCCCAGCAGCGACTCGTCGGGCTGGCCATGCGGGTGAAGCTGGCCAGTCGCACCGCCCCGCCGGACAGCGCCGCCGTGCTGACCGACGTGGTGACCGAACTGCAGGCCGCGACGCGGGAACTTCGCGAACTGGCCCGCGGAATCCACCCTGCCGCTCTGGACGAGGGGCTGGGCGCCGGGTTGGAGGCGTTGGTCCATCGGATCCCGCTGGCGGTGCACATCGAGGTGCCGGCCGAACGGTTGCCCACGCCGGTCGAGCTCACCGCGTACTACCTCGCATGCGAGTCGATCACGAACGCCGCCAAGCACTCCGGTGCATCGGCCGTCGCCGTCCGGGCGGTGCACGCGGACCGGACACTGGAGCTGACCGTAGCGGACAATGGTCGTGGCGGCGCGAAGGTGGGCGGCGGTGGGGGACTTGCCGGACTGCTCGACCGGGTCGGCGCGGCCGGCGGCACCATGTCGGTGAACAGCCCGCCCGGTGGCGGGACCGTCGTCGTGGCCAGGCTGCCGTGCGGCTGCTGATCGCCGACGATTCGGCGCTGGTGCGGGAGGGACTTCACCGGCTGGTCACCGAAGCCGGGCACGAGGTCGTCGCCATCGCGGCTGACGGTCCGCAGCTGCTGAGCGAGATCGAGCGTCTGACGGTTCCGCCGGACGTCGCGATCCTGGATGTACGGATGCCGCCGACGCATACCGACGAAGGCTCGGAGGCCGCGCTGCAGCTGCGATCCCGGTGGCCGGACATCGGCGTGCTGCTGCTCTCCCAGCGGGTGGAGGCCGCCGCAGCGCTGCGGTTGATGAGCGACCACCCCCGCGGGTTCGGCTATCTGCTCAAGGACCGCATCGTCGAACTCGACGACCTGCTGGACGCGATCGCGCGGGTCGCCCGCGGCGGGTTCGCGGTCGACCCGGACGTCGTCGCGCAGCTGATGCAGCGGTCGCGGACGTCGAGTGTGCTCGACCGGCTGACCCCGCGCGAGCACCAGGTCCTCGCGTTGCTGGCGCAGGGCCGGTCCAACCGGTCGATCGGTGAGCAACTGCGGCTGTCGGGAAAGACGGTGGAGAACCACATCTCGAACGTGCTGGCCAAGCTGGACCTGCTCGAGGACCCGGACGAGCACCGTCGGGTCCGGGCCGCGCTGCTCTACCTCGGCCGGCAGTAGTCGACCTGCGTGCCCGTCCGGTGCGTCGGTCCGGCCGGGCGGTCGGACCTCGTCTTCATCTTGGGCACCGGATTTCTCCTCCTGGTCGGCAGTGCGGGCACCACCAGAATGCGAGAGCCGGCCGGGGTGCACATCGTGGCTGACACCGCATGCCCACCGGGGCTGACACCTGCGTGCTGGCACGGTGACGGATCGGGAGTACACGATCTACCGTGGTCGCCATGGTTCGCGCCAGGCACGCGCTGCTCGGGTCGTGGGCCCTGACGCTGCTCGACGTGTGTGCTCTGATCGCCACCTGGTCACTGCCGGTCGCCTCGGCGGACGACTCGGACCTGGTCTACGTGGCGGTGATGGATCTCCTGGGCCTGCTGTCCCTGGTGCTGGGTCTCGTCGTCGCCACCCGCCGGCCGGCCAACGTGGTGGCTCCGCTGATCTCGGCCTGCGGATTCGTGCCGTGCCTGATCACCCTGATGGACGTCTACGGTGAGGTCCACGCGCGGGCACCGGGCCGCTTCCCGCTGTCGGGTTACCTCATCGCCTTCGGCGAGGGCGCCTGGATGCTGTGGTACCTGCCGGCCGCCCTGCTGATGCTGTACTTCCCCGACGGCCGCCTGCTCGGCCGCCGTTGGCGGCTCGTGGTGGCCGGACTGCTGGCCGACGTCGTCGCCTTCTCCGTGCTCGCCGCCTTCACGCCGGGCCCGTTCGACCCACCGCTGGAGCACGACGCGAACCCGTTGCCGGTGCCGACCGGTTTTGCCCTCCGACTCGTCGACGTGGGCGGCATGGTCTGTCTGCTGGCCCTGCTCCCCTTGTTGGTCCTCTGCCTGGTGGCGGCGGTCAGCAGGTATCGGCGCGCGGTGGGAATCGAACGCGCACAGGTCAAGTGGTTCCTGCTCGGGGCCGGCGCACTACCCACGACACTGTTGCTCTGCTGGGCCTCCTACCTGATCCTGGGTAACGAGGTCCTCGTGGCGGTCGGCCTGTTCCTGGTGTTGGTGACGATCCCCGCCGCCACCACCATCGGACTGCTGCGCCACGACCTGTACGACGTCGACCGCGCACTGTCCACGGCAGCCACCTACGCGGTGGTGACCACCGCGCTGCTGGCGGTGTTCACGGTCGGTTCGTTCCTCGGCGGACTGGCCCTCGGGCACCGTTCCCCGGTGGTCGCGGCGGCGGCCACAGCGGTCTGCGCCGCGGCCCTTGCACCACTGCGCACCCGGCTCAGGGCGCGCGTCGACCGGCGGCTCTACCCGGCACGCAGGCGCGCACTCGAGGCGATCGACCAGCTGCGCGCCCACATCCACAACGGCACGGGCCGTCCCGAGCAGCTGGCCGAGGTACTGGGGAGCGCATTGGGCGATCCCTCGCTGCGGGTCGGATACCGGATCCCCGGGTCGGCGATCGATGTCGACGTCACGGGACGCCCGGTGCCGTCCGACGGCGTGCCCGTGCTGCTGGCCGGCGAACGGGTGGGGGTGCTGGTGGCCGCGACCGATCAGCCGCGTGCTCTGCTGCGCGAAATAGCACAGGCCTGCGCACTGCTGTTCGAGGTGGTGCGGCTGCGCGCCAGCCTTGGAACCGCACTGCGAGACGTCGAGTCGAGCCGGAACCGCCTGCTGCAGGCCGGGTATGACGAACGTCGACGCCTCGAGCGGGATCTTCACGACGGTGCCCAGCAGCGACTGGTGGCCCTCGGCATGAACCTGCGGCTGGCCCAGCGCCACCTCGGCGACGGGACGGTGGACGTGGACGCGCTGTTGGATGATTCGGTGTCAGATCTGGCCGCCGCCGTCGCCGAACTCCGGCACATCGCGCACGGCCTGCGGCCCAGCAGCCTGGACGACGGGCTGGGCCCTGCCCTGACCACGCTGCTCTCCCGTCTGCCGTTCCCGGTTCACATGCAGATCTCCCACGGCGCGCTGTCCGACGAGCTCGCCACGACCGCCTTCTTCGTCGCCAGCGAGGCGGTGACCAATGCGATCAAGCACGCCGAGGCGAACGAGATCGCTGTAGCTGTGGAGCAATCCGATCGGCGTCTGGTGGTCTGCGTGCGCGACGACGGCAACGGGCGGGCGGTGGTGCGGACCGGAGCCGGCCTGTCCGGACTGGGCGATCGGGTCGCCGCCGCCGGGGGTGCCCTCCGCGTCGACAGCCGTCCCGGGCTCGGCACGACCGTGGAGGCGACCCTGCCATGCGCATCGTGATCGGCGAGGACTCTGCCCTCTTCCGCGAGGGATTGGCCAGGCTGCTGATCGATGCCGGGCATGAAGTGGTGGCCAAGGCCGGGGACGCACCGGCGCTGCTCGCCGCCATCGCGGCCAACCGGCCCGACCTGGCGATCATCGACGTCCGGATGCCGCCCGATCTGACCGATGACGGAGCCAGGGTCGCACGGCAGGTCAAGCTCGAGCGTCCGGAGCTGGGCGTCGTGCTGTTGTCCCAGCACGTGGAGACCAGGCACTCGGTGGAGTTGGTGGCCAGCGGTGGATTCGGTTATCTGCTCAAGGACCGGGTGCTGGACGTCGACGACTTCCTCGACGCCATCCGCCGGGTCGCAGCCGGCGGCTCAGCGCTCGACCCCGAGGTGGTGGCCCGCCTGCTCGGCGGGGCGCACCAGTCGGATCCGTTGAGCCTGCTGACCTCCCGCGAACGGGAGGTACTGGCGCTGATGGCGGAGGGCCGCACGAACGCCGGCATCGCCACCCTGCTGTGGCTGACCGAGCGCACCGTCGAGGGACACATCGCCTCGATCCTGGGCAAGCTCCGGCTCAACAGTTCCGACGACGGACATCGGCGGGTACTCGCCGTCCTCGTCTACCTGGGTCACGCCTGGCGGTGACGGTCGAATGCACGGATCGGGAATGGCTGCGGGTCTGCGCTCATCAACGAGGCAACAACGGTCCCACCAGTCACAAACCGCCGCAGTTGATGAGCGCCGCCGCAGTTGATGAGCGCGGCCGCAGTTGATAAGCGCGAGCACCGGTCGACGGACTAGCACAGACGTTCGACGGTCGCTACCATCGACACGTGACCGTCGCCTACCAGCCGTCGATGTTCGACCTCGGGAACGAGCCCTACCTCACCGACCTCGCCGGCCATCTCGAACGGACAGAGCTCACCGACGGAGCATGGATCGATCGGCTCCCGGGGTGGCTGGTCGGCTCCGACGTGGTGCTGCAGCACCTGCTGACGGAGGTCCCGTGGCGGGCGGAACGCCGGCAGATGTACGACCGGGAGGTCGCCGTTCCCCGCCTGCTGAGCTGGTACGGCGACGGCGACCAACTGCCGCATCCGGTGCTCGGGCGAGCCAAGGCGGCCCTGACCGAGCACTACCTGCCCGAACTGCAGGAGCCGTTCCGCACCGCGGGCCTGTGCCTGTACCGCGACGGCCAGGACAGCGTCGCCTGGCACGGCGACACCCTCGGTCGCGGCTCGCGGGTCGACACGATGGTCGCCATCCTCTCCGTCGGCGCCGAGCGGCCGCTGCTGCTGCGCCCCCGCAGCGCCGACCCCGGGGATGACGCCGGAACACCCGCTGGCCGGCACACCCTCCGGGTGCCCGTCGGGCACGGCGATCTGGTGGTGATGGGCGGGTCGTGCCAGCGCACCTGGGAACACGCCATCCCCAAGACGACCAAGGCGGTCGGCCCCCGCGTCAGCATCCAGTTCCGGCCCGCGGGAGTGGCGTAACCGGCCGCCAGGTGTCGACAGAGTCCTGCCCGCACAGGAGCTTTCGGTGACCTCGACGAACGTGCGGGTGTTGGTGGTTCGCGCCTACAGCTTCGTCATCGGTACGCCGCCGATCAGCATCAGCCGGATCGTGCCCGCGGTGCCGAAATCGATGGTCGCGGTGGCGGTGGGGCCCGACCCGGACATCACCGTCACCTTGCCGAGCCCGTACTTGTCGTGGTTGACCCGATCGCCGACGGCGAGCTGCAGCGGCGGCCGGGTCGGCTTCGCGCCGCCGATCGACCCGAACCGGGACGCCGACACCGGTGCAGAGCGCCGCGAGTCGTAACCGGTGTAGTTGCTCGAACCCCCCGAACCCCAGCTGGCCGACCGGTAATCCGCCGAACCAGGCACGAAAGGGTCCCGCTCGGGCGCCAACCGACGCCAGTCGATCAGGTCTTCGGGGATGTCGTCCAGGAACCGGGACGGCGGGTAGGAGTTCGCCTGCCCCCAGGCCGATCTGGTCACCGCGCGGGACAGGTACAGCCGCTCGCGGGCACGGGTGATCCCGACGTAGGCCAGCCGCCGCTCCTCGGCCAGCTCGCGGTCGTCGGAGAAGGCGCGCTGGTGGGGGAAGATGCCGTCCTCCAGCCCGGTCAGGAACACCACCGGGAATTCCAGGCCCTTGGCGGTGTGCAACGTCATGAGGGTGACGACGCCCTCGGTGGAATCCGGGATCGAGTCGGCGTCGGCGACCAGTGAGATCTGCTCGAGAACAGCAGCCAGCAGCTCGTTCCCGGGGGCCGGCGGGTCGACCGGAGGCGCGTCGGTGTCGCCGGTGACGACGGCGCCACCGCCACCGAGCAGCAGTTCCGCGTTCTCCCGCAGGACCGTTACCAGCTGGTCCAAGTTCTCCATCCGGGAGAAGTCCTGCGGATCGTCCGACCCCTCCAGCTCGGCACGGTAGCCGGTCTGGTCCAGCACAGCCGTCAGCACCTCGGCAGGCTCGGCGCCGCCCGCGACGAGGCTGCGCAGCCCGCCGATCAGATCGTTGAAGGCGGTGACGGCCTTGGCCGACCGGGTGGCGATCATCGGGATCTCGTCCACCCGCACCAGGGCGTCGGCGAACGCAATCCGCTGCTGTTCCGCATACACCACCACGGCGGCCTCCGCGCGGTCGCCGATTCCGCGCTTGGGCGTATTGAGGATGCGGCGCAGTGACACCTCGTCGTCCGGGTTCGCGATCGCCCGCAGGTACGCCAGCGCGTCCCGGATCTCCCGCCGTTCGTAGAACCGCACGCCGCCGACGATGCGGTACGGCATGCCGGTGCGCACGAACACGTCCTCGATCGCCCGGGAGGCGGAGTTGGTGCGGTAGAAGATCGCCACGTCCCCGTAGCGGATCTCCGCGTCGTCGACGAGCCGGTCGATCTCCTTGCCGATGAACTGGGCCTCGTCGTACTCGCTGTCGCCGACGTACCCGACGATCAGCTGGCCGTTGCCCTGCGCCGTCCACAGATTCTTGGCGCGCCGCTCGGTATTGCGCGAGATCACCTGGTTGGCCGCGGACAGGATGGTCTGCGTCGACCGGTAGTTCTGCTCCAGCAGGATGGTGCGGGCGCTCGGGTAGTCGCGCTCGAATTCGGTGATGTTGCGGATGGAGGCGCCGCGGAACGCGTAGATGGACTGGTCCGCATCTCCCACGACCACAAGTTCGGCAGGTGGCACGACCGGCGTGGTCCGCTCCAGAACGCCGTCGGCAGACCACTTCTCGAGCTGGTCGTCGGCCCCGCCCACGAGCTCGCGCACCAGCATGTACTGGGCGTGGTTGGTGTCCTGGTACTCGTCGACCAGGACGTGCCGGAAGCGCCGCCGGTAGTGCTCGGCCACCGCTGGGAAGTGTTGCAGCAGTGCGACCGTCTCCATGATCAGGTCGTCGAAGTCGAACGCCGAGGCGGCCCGCAACCTGGACTGGTAGCCCGAGTAGACCTGCGCCACCATCTTGTCCAGATCCGAACCCGCCCGGTCGGCGGCCGTCGCAGGATCGACCAGTTCGTTCTTCAGGTTCGAGATCGCCCCGGCCAAGGCCCGGGCCGACACCTTCTTGGTGTCCAGGTTGAGGTCGGAGGCGACCATCTGCACCAGGCGCTGCGAGTCGGCGGAGTCGTAGATGGTGAAGCTGGACCGGACCCCCAGGTGAGTCGCCTCGGCGCGCAGGATCCGCACGCACATCGAGTGGAAGGTCGACACCCACATCGCCCGGGACCGCGCACCGATCATGTCCGCGACCCGGTCGCGCATCTCGGCGGCTGCCTTGTTGGTGAAGGTGATCGCCAGGATCTCGCCCGGATGTGCACCACCGGCGGCCAGCAGGTAGGCGATGCGGCGGGTCAGCACCCGCGTCTTGCCCGACCCCGCGCCGGCCACCACGAGGAGGGGCGCACCGCGGTGCTCGACGGCCGCCCGCTGCTGCGGGTTGAGGTCGGCGAGCAGGGCCTCCTGCGCATCACTGCGCGCCTTCTCCGCCCGCTCCCGCGACTGCGCGGCCTGCCGTGCGGCCTGTGCCGCCAGCCGCTGGTGCACGGAGGAACCGTCCGTCGCCGACCGGGCCGGCCCGGTGCGCTCGGCGGCGGCGGGAAGCTCGGAAGGCAGGTCGAAAAGGGATGTCATGTCAGGGACCAAACTACCGGTCGGCACCGACACCGGAGGGGATCGACGGGGCACCCGCCCCGCCTGTCATGCTGCGTCCGACGAGGATCTGGCACTCCCCTCCCCTTGTGTGCCAACCCCCATTTGCCACATGATCATGATTACTTCGGCGAACGGAGGCTGTCGTGACTGAATCAACTACGCCATCTGTGCAGGTGTCCGCGCTCGAATCGGCCGGCGCCCTCAGCGGATTCGTCGTGTCCGGGCGGTGGCCGGAGAACACCCTGGAATGGGTGAAGTTCCTGATCATCGCGGTCCGGTGCGCGAGCGTTCCCGGACTGCTGCCGGTCACCACGGTCTTCCGGGTCCGGGAGGAACTGCCCGACGAACCGCAGCCGGGCACCGTCGGGCTGGTCCTCGCCGAGGGCACGCTGATCGGCGAGCGGGCACTGGTGCCGGGTCAGTTCGCCGACCCGCAGCCGTCCGGGCTGCTGGTGCTGCACCCGCCGTCGGAGACCCGGCCCTCGCTGCCCGAGTACGACGCCGTCGCGTCAGGCTGCGTGCTGCTGCCCGGACTGCCGCACCTCGGGCTCGACCACCGCGCCGGCTGGGCGGAGGCCGACCACACCGGCGCCGTCACCAGCATGCGCGGGCGCGCCGGGATCAATCCCATGGACGACGCGGACACGGCGGTGCTCGCCATGCTGTTGGCCGCCTGACCTGCTGCGGGGTCCCTGCCGACCGCCGATCGGTCTGTGCAGCCGCGCGTGGATGTGGTTCACTGTGCTGCATGACGAGCCGCGAGTTTTTCTACGGGTACCGGATCCCGGTGCCCGCCGGCGGCTGTTGACCAACCGCACCGACGACGCCCCGAGGTCCACCAGGATCCCGGGGCTTTTTGTTGTCGGGACGCCGGTGGACCGGGGCAGAATGAGGACACCATGACCACCGTTCCCACCCCGCTGGACGCCACCGTCACCGACCGCGGTGCGGGCACCGGAGCCCACCACCAGGCGCCGGGCGAGCCCGCGACCGCCGACCCGGTTCCGGTGCCGTCGAGCCAGGCCGAGATCGACACGCTCCGCCTGGAGATCGACGACATCGACTCCCAGCTCGTGCGGCTGATCCAGCGCCGCACCGCCATCTCGAACGCCATCGGTACGGCTCGCAAGTCGCTCGGCGGGCCGCGCATCGTCTACAGCCGCGAGATGGCGATTCTTGAGCGGTTCCGCGAGCTCGGCCCGGCCGGCACCGACCTCGGCATGATGCTGCTGGCCATGGGCCGCGGCCGCTTGGGCCGGAAGTAGGGGCGGGTGCAGCGCGCGCCCGGCGCGGTGCGCCAGCCAGATGCAGTTCACCAGCCGGGTACCGCCGACGAAGGTGTTGACAGTGCACCTGTTAGGGCCACGGCGCCTGTTCGCGCCACCCCGCAGCCGCTCGGGCCACCCCGCACCCGCTCGAACCCGTCCAGCAGATGCAGCGTGGGCTCACCAGATGCAGCGTGGGCTCACCAGATGCAGCGTGGGCCCGGCAGATGCAGCGTGGGCCCAGAAGGTGCAGCGTGGGCCCGGCAGATGCAGCGTGGGCCCAGAAGTTGCGGCGTGGGCCCAACAGATGCGGTCGAGCTGGCGCAGGGGTCGCACCGTGCGGTCAGGTGTTGACCGGTAGACCCGTCAGACCAGGCGTCGGTCGGTCGCCCAGCGGCTGAGCTCGTAGCGGTTCGATTTCTGCGTCTTGCGCAGCACGGCTGAGACGTGCGTCTCGACGGTCTTCACCGAGATGAACAGCTGCGCCGCGATCTCCTTGTAGGCATAGCCGCGGGCCAGCAGCTTGAGCACCTCGCGCTCGCGGGGCGAGAGCATGTCGAGCTCGGGGTCGGTCACCGTGCGGGCACCCGGCCGGTCGGAGAACGCATCCAGCACGAAACCCGCGAGGCGCGGCGAGAAGACGGCATCGCCCGCGGCGACCCGGACGACGGCATCGGCCAGCTCCCGGCCGGAGATCGTCTTGGTGACGTACCCGCGGGCACCGGCACGGATCACCGCGATGACGTCCTCCGCGGCGTCGGACACCGACACGGCGAGGAAGACGACGGCCGGCAGCTCCCGATGGATGCGTTCCAGCACGGCCCGGCCACCGCCGTCCGGCATGTGCACGTCCAGCAGCACGACGTCCGGCGGGTCGGCGACGATCCGCACGATGGCCTCGGCCACCGACCCGGCCTCGCCGACCACGGTGAGCCGCTCGTCGCCGAGCTCGGCGAGTTCGGTCTTCACGCCGGTGCGGAACAGCGCGTGGTCGTCGACCAGGAACACCCGGACGGGCCGGACAGGCCGGCTCATCGGCGCGGTCCACCTTCGGCGGTCGATGCGCCCGCCGAAGCAGCCGACGCGGGGTCGCCGGCGTGCTGGGTCGCCCGGTCGATCGGCATCTGCAGTTCCACCTCGGTGCCCTGCCCCGGCGTCGAGCGGACGGTGGCCCGGCCACCGTGCCGTTCCATCCGCCCCCGGATCGAGTCCACCAGCCCCCGCCGGTCGGCCGGGACATCCGTGGGCACGAATCCGGCGCCGCGATCGCGGACGAAGACCGACGCGGTGCCGTCCTCGACCTCGGCGTACACGCTGATCTCCGCCGCTCCGGAGTGCTTGGCGGCGTTCACCATCGCCTCCCGGGCCGCCGCGACCAGCGCGGCCAGTTGAGCCTGAAGCGGCAGGTCCCCGACGACGACGGGCGCGAGGGCGACCGCGTAGGTGTCCTCCACCTCACCGGCCGCCGCTGCGATTGCAGCAGCGAAGGTGGTGGCCGCGGCAGGCGCGGAACGACCGGCCGCGTCACCGGTCGGCCCGTACAGCCACGTCCGGAGCTCCCGCTCCTGGCTGCGCGCCAGGCGGGTCACCTCCCGGGAGTCGCCGGCCTGCCGCTGGATCAGGGCCAGCGTCTGCAGTACCGAGTCGTGCAGATGGGCGGCCAGCTCGGCACGCTCGCGTTCGCGGATGCGGCCCTGCCGTTCGTTGCCGAGATCCCTGACCAGCCGCAGCCACCAGGGCACGGTGATGATGGCGACGCCGACGAGCGTCAGCACGACGGCGATCAGCGCCGACCGCACAGCGGTGAAGTCGAGTTGGCCGATGGCGAACACCGACAGCCCGCTGACCACCAGCACCGCGCCGCCGCCCACCCGCCACGCCGTTCCGCGCGTCGGCCCGACGATGCCCGCGGCGGTCCTGCGCCAGCGGGCCCGTCGGGCGTCGTCCGCCTCGCGCCAGATGAAGGCGCCGCCGATGGCCGCCAGGCCGAGCGGGCCGAGCACCCACCCCAGTACCTGGCCGACGCCCAGGGCCGTCGAGGCGATCACCAGCGCGAGACCGACGGCAGCCACGCCGTACGCCTGACGCCGCTCCACCGCGCGGTGGGCCAGGACGTCGGCGTCCGGTGCGGAGTCGTCGCCGGGCGGTACGAAGATCCAGAGCAGCGCATAGGCCAGCACGCCGGCCCCTGCGACGACGGCGGCCATGGCGAAGGCCAGCCGGACGGCGAGCACCGGCACGTGGAGGTGGTCGGCCACTCCACCGGCGACCCCGCCGACGATGGAGTCCCGCCGGCGCCGGGTGAGCCGCGGGATCCCGTCAGGAGTCAGACCCGGCGCACGGGCCGGCTCCGGCACGGCGTCAGAGCTGGGCGAACTCACCCCGTCAGGGTTCCACAGACCGGGACGCGAGGGCATCCGGGGGAACCCTGACCGGGCAGAATCAGGGCGTTCCCCGATGGTCGCCGGGAGCGCCGTCCGCCAGGATTCACCCATGACCGATCAGTGGAACTCCAGCTCCGGGGTGCATGATGCGCCCGCCCCGGACGCCGGCTACGACAGTGCGCGCACGGGCACCAGGGGCAGCGACCGCTGGCGCCGACCGATCCGCTCCACCGGCGACCGCAAGATCGCCGGTGTGGCCGGGGGCCTGGGCAGGGCGTTCGGCGTCGACCCGATACTCCTGCGCGTCGCCTTCGTGGTGCTGACCATCTTCGGTGGTGTCGGCGGCCTGCTGTACGTCCTGGGCTGGCTGCTCCTGCCCGCCGACGGTGACGAGGTCTCCGCCGCCGAGGCGCTGCTGGGCAGGGGCCGCTCGTCCGTGCCGCCGTCGCTGACGGTCGGGCTCGGCGTGGTCGCCGTGATCAGCGCGTTCTCGATGTTCTCCTGGGGTCTGCCGTTCCTCCCGCTGGCGATCGGCGGACTCGTCGTCCTGGCCGTGCTCCGGCGACGCGGCCACGGGCAGTGCGGTCCCGGCGCCCGCCTGTACGACTGGCACGGCAAGGACTGGGACCGCAGTGCGACCGGGCCGACCGACGCACGACTGCGCAACGACGACCGTGCGCAGGCGTTCAGCCAGAAGGCGGAGCGCTGGGGCGAGCAGGCGCAGCGCTGGGCCGACCAGGCCCACCACTGGGGAGAGCGGGTCGAACAGCGGTCGTGCGGTGGCCGCCGGTCCGATCACGGCTGGGGTCACGGGGGTCGGGGCAGTCGCAGCTCGGTCGATGCGCCGCAGAGGTCGGGTTCCTCACCGTTCCAGCGACCGGCATTCTGGGAGCAGCCGTCGGCCTCCACGCGGGTGGACGGGCCGGCACCCGAGGCCGCCTCCCGGGTGGACCTGACCAAGGGCAGCGCCCCCACCGAGGCGGCCGGTTGGCTGGGCCCGGACGGCACTCCGCGCACCACGCCGCCGGCGTGGGATCCGCTCGGGGTCGCGCCCTTCGCCTGGGACCTCCCGGAGCCCGCTCCGCTGCCCGTCGCCCCGGCCCGGCAGCACCGCGCCGGTGTCCTTCCGCAGGTCGCTCTGGGCGCCACACTCCTGGTCGCCGGCGTCACCGCTGCCGGGGTGTTCGCCGGCTGGTGGGCGCTGACCTGGGCGCAGGTGTCCGCCATAGCGCTCGCCGTGCTGGCCACGGGTCTGCTGTTCTCGGCTCTGCGGGGCGGTGGCCGCTCGCTGATCGGTCCCGGCGTGTTCCTGTCGCTGGTCACCATGGCGCTCGCGGTCACGGGCATCAGCGGCACCTCGGGTTACGGCGTCCACGACGTGCGGCCGGCGAACCTAGCGGAGGTGCAGGACCTGTACGCGATGAACGCCGGTGAGCTCGATGTCGACCTGAGCGCCATCAGCATCCCGCGGGGTACCACCAAGACCGTGGACGTGGAGGTCAAGGCCGGTCATGCGCTGGTCCACGTGCCGGCGGGAGTGACGGTCGACGCGGTCTGCTCGGCGGACGTGGGTCGCACCGACTGCCTCGGGGGGCAGACCGACGGCGTCAGGAGGCAGTCGCAGGGCACCGTCGTGGGCGGCGGCGACGCGGGAACGCTCCACCTGCAGGTCAAGGTGCACGCCGGGTTCGCGGAGGTGGTCAGCGGTGACTGAGCAGCGGAACGACCGGCCCTCCCGCCGGGTGGACGTCGTCGGCGTGGTGGTGGCGCTGGTCCTGCTGACGGTCGCGTCCGTCGGCCTGGCCGGGAACCCGTGGTGGTTCCTCCAGTCAGCTGTCAAGTGGGTGGCCGCCGGAGCGATCGGGCTGATCGGGCTCGGTCTGCTGGCCGGCTCGCTACCCGGAAGGCGCTCCGCGAAGGACCGGGCCGGTGCCGGCCGCACCGACGGCGACCACACCTGACGCACCGGTCGATCGCACGTCCCGGGGCACCGGGAATGGATGACCCCTTCGCACTGTTAACATCAAGTGCCGGCCCTGGATGCGTAGGTGGTCTCCATCGGCAGACGGTGCCCTTGTGGCGCGGCAGTCGAGCACGGGCGATGCGAGGGGTTCGATTCCCCTCGACGGCACAATCCATGACAGGCCCGGACACCCCACGGTGTCCGGTCCTGTTGCTCGTCCCCGCCTTCCGCGGTCAGAGGCGGCACCGTGGCGGCGCCGGTCAACCGGCGGCGGCCACCACGCGGTCACCGGCGGCCGGTCGGACCGCCATCCACAGCCCCAGTACCGCGACGAGCGCGGCACCCAGCACCGTGAAGGCCAGCGCGGTGCCGGCGGCCTTGTTGCCGAAGCCCACCAGCCGCGCGGTGACCGCACCGAAGGCGTACTGCGCGGCACCCAGCAGGGCCGAGGCCGAACCGGCGATGTCCCGATGCAGGTCCATCGCCAGCACCGATGCATAGGTCAGGGCGAACCCGACCGACGACACCAGGACGAACAGCGCCGGCAGGACGAACGGCAGACCCAGGCGCAGGAGCAACACCACTGCCAGCAGCCCGGCACCCACCGCGCACTGCCAGACACCCCAGACCAGCAGGCGGACGGCGGTGGTCCGGCGCAACAGGATGCGGCCCAGGTTGCTCGTCGCCACGATGCCGAGGGCGTTGCCGGCGAAGCACAGCGAGAACAGCTGCGGCGAGAGCCCGAAGCCGTCCTGCAACAGGAACGGCGATGCCGAGATGTACCCGAACATCGCCGCGCAGACGGTGGACCCGGCGATCGCGTACCCCAGGTAGACCCGGTCGCGCAGCAGCCGACCGAAGACTCCGAAGGTTCCGCCCAGGCCGCCCCGTACGCGCCGGTCCGCCGGCAGGGACTCACGCACCACCGCGACGGTCAGCACCAGCAGCGCCAGCCCGATCCCGGTCAGCACCCAGAACACCGTGCGCCAGGTTCCGACCCGGAGCACCTGCGCGCCGAGCACGGGCGCCAGGATCGGCGCCAGGCCGTTGATCGCGGCGATGGCCGAGAAGTACGCCGCCGCAGCATGTCCGGTGAACCGGTCGGCGACGATCGCGCGGCACAGCACGATTCCGGCGGCGCCGGCAGTGCCCTGCAGCAGGCGCATCACCAGCAGGGCGTCGATGGACGAGGTCACCGCACACACGGCCGACGTGGCGATGAACAGCAACAGGCCGGCCAGCAACGGCAGCCGCCGGCCCAGCCGGTCCGACAACGGCCCGACGATCAGCTGCCCGAGGCCGAGCCCGACGATGCACGCCGACAGGGACAGCTGCACCGAGCCGGCACTGGTCTGCAAGGACCCGGCCAGTTCGGGCAGGGCGGGCAGGTACATGTCCATGCACAGCGGGCCGAACGCCGACAGGGCGCCGAGGGTGACCAGCAGCCACGTCCCACCGCCGGTCGCGGGGCGCGGGGCCGTCACTCCCATTCGATGGTTCCCGGTGGCTTGCTGGTGATGTCCAGCACCACCCGGTTGACCTCGGGCACCTCGCCGGTGATCCGGCCGGAGATCCTGGCCAGCAGGTCGTAGGGCAGCCTGGACCAGTCCGCCGTCATCGCGTCCTCGCTGGACACCGGGCGCAGCACGATGGGGTGACCGTACGTCCGGCCGTCGCCCTGCACGCCGACGCTGCGGACATCGGCCAGCAACACCACCGGGCACTGCCAGATCTGCGCGTCGACGCCGGCCGCGGTCATCTCCTGCCGCACGATGGCATCCGCCGCGCGCAACACCTCCAGACGCTCGTACGTCACGTCGCCGATGATCCGGATGCCCAGGCCAGGGCCGGGGAACGGGTGCCGGCCGACGATGCCCTCCGGCAGCCCCAGCTCCCGCCCGAGCAGCCGCACCTCGTCCTTGAACAGCGTGCGCAGCGGCTCCACCAGCTCGAACTCCAGGTCGTCCGGCAGGCCACCGACGTTGTGGTGCGACTTGATCGTGGCGGTGCCGGTGCCGCCGCCCGACTCCACCACGTCGGGATACAGCGTGCCCTGCACAAGGTACTTGACGCCGCCCTCCTCGACCGAGACCTGCGCCGCGGCGATCTCGAAGACGCGGATGAACTCGCGACCGATGATCTTTCGCTTGGTCTCCGGATCGCTCACCCCGGCCAGGGCGTCCAGGAACCGGTCCGCCGCGTCGATGGTGATCAGCTTGATGCCGGTCGCGGCGACGTAGTCCCGCTCCACCTGCTCCCGCTCGCCCTGCCGGAGCAGCCCGTGGTCGACGAACACGCACGTCAGCTGATCGCCGACGGCGCGGTGCACCAGCGCCGCCGCCACGGCCGAGTCCACGCCTCCGGACAGGCCGCAGATCACCTTCTCCCCGCCGATCCTCGTCCGGATCGCCTCGACCTGTTCGGCGAGGATCTCGCTCGGGACCCAGTCCGGCGAGATGCCGGCGATGCCGTGCAGGAAGGAGCGCAGCACGTCCTGCCCGTGCTCGGAGTGCAGCACCTCGGGGTGGTACTGCACGCCGGCGTACCGGCGGGCCAGGTTCTCGAAGGCGGCGATCGGGGTGTCGGCCGTTGTCGCCGTGACGGCGAAGCCGGGCGGCGCCTGCGCCACCGAGTCCCCGTGGCTCATCCAGACGCCGAGATTCTGTGGAAGTCCCTTCATCAGGGACGATTCGGGGTCGGTGACGGTGAGCGCGGTGGCGCCGTACTCCCGGCGTCCGGTCCTGTCGACCCGGCCGCCGAGCGCGCTGGCCATCACCTGGAAGCCGTAGCAGATACCGAACACCGGGACGTCGGCGTCGAAGAGCGCGCCGTCGAGCTGCGGCGCGTTCTCCTCGTACACGCTGGACGGCCCGCCGGACAGGATGATCGCCGCGGGCGACTTGGCGAGCATCTCGGCGGCGGACATCGACGACGGCACGATCTCGGAGTAGACAGCGGCCTCCCGCACCCGGCGGGCGATCAGCTGGGCGTACTGGGCACCGAAGTCGACGACCAGGACCGGATGCGCCTCCAGATCGTCGGGCAGGGGTTCGGACGATCCAGGCTCGGCGGGGAATGTCATGCTGCTGCCTCTCGGTAGGGCCGGTACGGGCACACGGAAGTACGGCGTGTGAAACCGGTCCCTCCCTGGGCTTTTGTCCCGGAGGTGGCCGCGTCTGCACGGAAGGCGCAGGAGCGGCTGTGGCGCTCGGACCAGCCCTGCAGAGAAACAGGCGGAACCCTAGCCACCGTCGTCGGTCAACGGGCTCCGATGCTATCCGACCGCGTTGACCGCTGAGGCGAACGGCGGACGGGCGCGGACGGCGGGGGTCGAACGGACGGCGGGCGGGCGTGCCGTCTGGCGGGCCGCGTGGAGGACGGGGGCGGAGGCGTGCCGTCCGGCGGGTGGTCGGGCGGGGCCGGCGCACAATGACGCGGTGACCGTGCTCATCGACCCGCCCCGCTGGCCGGCGCACGGCCGGCTGTGGTCGCACCTGGCCAGCGACGTCGGGTATGACGAACTGCACGACTTCGCGGCCGCACAGGGTCTCCCGGAACGCGGGTTCGACCACGACCACTACGACGTGCCGCAGGAGCGCTACGCCGACCTGGTCCGCGCCGGAGCAGAGCCGGTGGAGACCCGGGAACTGTTGCGCCGCATGACCTCCGCCGGGCTCCGTCGCCCGCGGCGGGACCGCAGGCCACTGCGGTGACGTCAGGGCCGTCGTTCGTCCACCCAGCGACCGTCGGCCATCACCGCCCGCACGTCGAGATCCGGGCCGGTGACCACCAGGTCGGCGGCGCGGCCGGGCCGGATCGAGCCGTACCGGTCGTCGACGCCGAGGAAACGGGCCGGCACCAGGGAGGCCGCGTTGGCCGCCTCCACCAGCGACAGACCGACCAGTTGCACGGCGCGTTGCACCGCGACCGCCATGGTCAGGGTGGAGCCGGCGATGGTGCCGTCGGCGAGCCGCGCGTCACCGTGGCGCACCTCGACGGCGAAGGCGCCGAGGCGGTAGCTGCCGTCTGCGGCGCAGGTGGCCGCCATGGCGTCGGTGATCAGCGCCACCCGGCCCGGAGCGATGGACTGCAGCAGCCGCACCGTCGCCTCGTGCAGGTGCACCCCGTCGTTGATCGCCTCCAGCACCACACCCGCGTCCATCGCCGCCCCGATGATGGCCGGGTCGCGGTGGTGCATCGGCCGCATCCCGTTGAAAGCGTGGGTGACGAGGTCGGCACCGGCCGCGAAGGCCTCCATCGCCTGCTCGTACCCTGCGTCGGAATGCCCGATCGCGGCGTGCACCCCGGCGTCCACGACCTGCTGCACCAGGTTCATGCCGCCGGGCAGCTCCGGCGCCAGGGTGACCACCCGGACGGCGCCCCGACCGGCCGCCAGCAGTGCGTCGAGCAGTCCCCGGTCCGGCCGCTGCAGCGCCCGCGGGTCGTGCACCCCACGCCGGTCGGCCGACAGGAACGGCCCCTCCAGATGCAGCCCGAGCACTGCGGGGTCGCCCGCCGCGTACCGGGCCGCGGCGGCGATCGAGCGCTCCAACTCCGCCGGTGGCGCGGTGACCAGCGACACCAGGCTGCGGGTGGTGCCGTTCGCCCGGTGCACGGCGAGGCCGATGGCGATGGCGTCCTCGCCGTCGTCGAACTCCGCGCCGCCGCCACCGTGGACGTGCAGGTCCACGAACCCGGGCAGGACGGTGCTGCCGGCGAGGTCGATCACCTCGTCCGCGACGCCGGGCGGAGGCGGCGCATCGCCGACCACCGCTTCGATCCGACCGTCGACGACGAGGACGGAGGCGTCGGTCAGGACGGCGTCCGGGGTGACCACCCGACCCCCGGTCAGCAGGAGCCTGCTCATCCGGCGGTCCTTTCCGTCGCGTCCACGGCCGTGGCCCGGTCGAAGCGGTCCCAGGCGCGCAGTGCGGCGCCCAGCATGCCGGCCCGGTCGCCGAGCACGCTGAGCTCGACCGGCGGCGCTGCGCGGAACGTCATCCGCTGGGCGAGGGCCTCCCTCAGGGGGTCGAGCAGCGTCGGTCCGGCCAGCGACAGACCCCCGCCGATCACGAAGCGCCCCGGGTCCATCAGCACCGTCGCCGCCGCCAGCGCATCCGCCAGCGCGGTGACTGCCTGCGTCCATACCTGTTGCGCTGCAGCGTCTCCCGTGATGACGAGGGCCGCCACGCCGGACGCCTCGACGCCGCTGCGCCCGGTCAGCGCGGCATAGCGGTCGGCGATCCGCGATGCCGAGGCGTACACCTCCAGACAACCGGAGTTGCCGCACCGGCACGGCGGCCCACCGGGCTGTACGACCAGGTGGCCGATCTCGCCGCCCAGCCCGCTCGCGCCGTCGTCCACCCGACCGTCCCGGGCCAGCCCACCGGCGATCCCGGTGCCGATGGCGACGTAGAACGACGAACCCGCTCCGGCACCGGCTCCCCACCGGGCCTCGGCGAGAGCCGCGGTGCGCACGTCGTGGCCGAGTGCCGCCGGCAGCCCGGTCCGCTCGGCTACCAGCGAGACCAACGGAACGTCCCGCCACCCGAGATTGACCGCCACCCGGGCGATGCCGGCGGCGGCGTCCACGGCACCGGGCACGCACAGTCCGACGGCGACGACCCCGGCGGTCGCAGCCAGCTCACCGGCCAGGTCGACGATGCCGCGCACCACCGCGTCGGGACCGGCTGCCACGCCCGTCGGGCGGCGGACCTGCGACAGGGCGCCGCCCGAGCGGTCGACCAGCGCCGCCTTGATGCTGGTACCGCCCACGTCCAGCGCGGCCACGAGCGGCCCGCCGCGCCCGGCTGTCGTCAGCGTCGAAAGAGGTTCTGGCATCGCTCCGCTCGCCCGCGTCGGCTGCCGCAGCGCGGCAGGGGCCCCAAGCTACCAAGGCCCGCCACGGGTCGCACCGCCGCAGAGCCCGTCCTACCGCTGCAGGGCGGATCGCGCAGGGCGCGCGCCTCGCGCATGCCAACTGCTTCGCCGAGGAGAACAATGAACCGATGACGACCGAATCCGAGACCCGGGCCCCGAGCGACCTGCCCGACCCAGGGCACCAGGGCCGGGTGTGGAACAAGTCCGGCATGATCCGGCGGGACGCCACCCCGGCCGACGTCAGTCAGGCGCTGCACACCGACGGCAGCCCGAAGGCCTGGTTCTTCCTGCCCCGCTCGGAGACCAAGGCGCTTGCCAGCGCCGCGGATCACCTGGGCATCGACAGCCTGGCGATCGAGGACCTGCTGGGCGAGACCGAGCCGATGAAGCTGGACTGGGTGAGCCGGTCGCTGGTGGTGGTGATGCGGGCCGTGCGGTTCGACGCCGCCTCCGGCGAGCTCACCTCCGTGCCCGTCTCCGTGCTGGCCGGCCCGAACGCCATGATCGTGCTCGCCGACCTGAGCATGCGGGGGGAGCTCTGCCGGCGACTCGACCGGGCCGAGAAGCAGATCACCGCGGACGGCATCCCGGCGGCCATCCACACCGTCGTCGACGGCATCGTCGACGGTTACTCGGCGGTCCTGGAGCAGATGGAGGACGAGGTCGACGAGCTCTCGGAACGGCTGTTCAGCGACCGGCCGCTCTCCCGGCCCGAACAGCTCAAGGCGTTCACGCTGCGCCGATCCCTGGCCCACCTGCGGCGGGCGACCACACCGATGCGCGACATCGCCGCCGGGCTGGCCAATGCCGCCGGCCGGGCCGTGCAGCAGAGCAGGAGCAGCTCGGACGGCAGGGACGATCCCGACGCCGACCCCGCGGAGCGGCTGCTCGGCACGCGGAGCGTCCGGGAGTTCTCCGACGTCGCCGACCACGCCGAGCACGCCGCCCAGGGAGCGGACGGGCTGCGGGACGTCATCTCCTCGATGTACGAGACGAACCTGGCGCTCTCCGACGTCCACCTGAACACCGTCATGAAGAAGCTCACCGGCTGGGCCGCGATCATCGCCGTCCCGACGCTGATCACCGGATTCATGGGGATGAACGTGCCGTATCCCGGTTTCCAGTCCAGGACCGGCTTCCTGGTCGCGCTGATCGTCATGCTGGCCGCCGTGACGACGCTGTTCGTGTCGCTGAAGAAGAAGGACTGGATCTGAGCGGGTCCAGCGGTCGGCCCGGTCAGGCGCGGACGGTCAGCCCGACCTTCTGGAAGCCCTTGAGGTCGGAGTAGCCGGCCTTGGCCATGGCCCGGCGGAGCGCGCCGAACAGGTTGCTGGTGCCGTCGGCGCTGACCGCCGGTCCGAGCAGCAACTGGGCGAGCGGCACATCGGCGAAGCCGCACGGACCGGCGAACCCGCGCGGCAGCACCGGGTGCGCGGCCGTCGTCGGCCAGAACCAGCCCTTGGCCGGCGCCTCGGCGGCTTCGGTCAGCGGCTCGCCGAGCATCACCGCATCCGCCCCGCACGCGATCGCCTTGGCGATGTCGGCGCTGGTGTGCAGGTCGCCGGCGGCGATGACGTGCACGTACCGGCCGCCGGTTTCGTCGAGGTAGGAGCGCCGGGCGGCCGCCGCGTCGGCGATCGCGGTGGCCATCGGCACCGCGATCCCGAGCACCTCGGCGGTGGTGGCGTGCGCACCGCTGCCGGTCCCGACGATGACGCCGGCGGCCCCGGTCCGCATCAGATGGGTAGCGGTCTGGTAGTTCGTCGCGCCACCCACGATCACCGGCACGTCGAGATCGGCGATGAACGACTTCAGGTTCAGCGCCTCCCCGCCCACCTGGACGTGTTCGGCGGAGACGATGGTGCCCTGGATGATCAGCATCTCCACCCCGGCGGCGATCGCCTTCGGCGCGAGGCTGGCAGCGTTCTGCGGCGAGAGCCGGACGGCGACCGTCGACCCCCCGTTGCGCAGGGCGCCGATGGCCTCGGTCAGCAGGTCGACCGACACCGGCGCGGCGTACGCGGCCTGCAGGCTGGTCAGCACCTCGGTGGCGTCCGCGTCGGGCCCGAGCGCGACGATGCCGTCGATCACCTTCTGGGGATTCGAGTGGCGGGCCCAGAGTCCTTCGCCGTCCAGCACGCCCAGTCCGCCGAGCCGCCCGACCTCCGCCGCGACGGCGGGCGAGACCACCGCGTCGCAGGCCGCGGTGAGCAGCGGGATGTCGAACCGGTAGGCGTCGATCTGCCACGACGTGGAGATCTCCGACGACGACCGCGTCCGCCGGGACGGCACGATCGCCACGTCGTCCAGCGCGTAGGTGCGGCGCGCGCTGCGGCCCATGCCGATCTCGACGCTGTCGCTCACGGTGTGCTCCCTGGTGTCGGATGGCCTGCGGTGGAGGGTGCTCCGGCCGGCCGGCGGGCCGCGGACGCAACCACCCGCACGGCGGACCGCGGTCAGCGGCCGAAGTAGTTCGGCGCCTCGGTGGTGATCTGCACGTCGTGCGGGTGGGATTCCTTGAGCCCGGCGGCGGTGATCCGGACGAGCTTCGCCTCCTGCAGCCGGGAGATGGTGCGGGACCCGGTGTAACCCATCGCCGCCCTGAGCCCGCCGATCAGCTGGTGGGTCACGTCGGCCAGCTTCCCGCGGTACGGCACGCGCCCCTCGATGCCTTCGGGCACCAGCTTGTCGTCGGACAGCACGTCGTCCTGCCCGTACCGGGACTTCGAGTAGGCCTTGGCCTCTCCCCTGGACTGCATCGCGCCGAGCGAACCCATGCCGCGATAGGTCTTGTACTGCTTGCCGTTCACGAAGATCAGTTCGCCGGGCGACTCCGACACGCCGGCCAGCAGGGATCCCAGCATCACCGAATCCGCGCCCACCGCAACGGCTTTGGCGATGTCGCCGGAATACTGCAGGCCGCCGTCGCCGATCAACGGCACCCCGGCCGGTCGGCAGGCCTTGGCCGCCTCGTGGATCGCCGTCACCTGCGGCACGCCGATGCCGGTGACGATCCTGGTGGTGCAGATCGAGCCGGGGCCGACGCCGACCTTGACGGCATCGGCGCCGGCGTCGATCAGCGACTGCGCTCCGGCACGGGTCGCGACGTTGCCGCCCACCACGTCGACGTGACGCCGGCCGAGGTCCTTCTGCAGCCGCGCCACCATGTCGGCCACCGCCCGGGAATGACCGTGCGCGGTGTCCACGATCAGCACGTCCACGCCGGCGTCGACCAATCCCATCGCCCGGGCGTGCGCCGCGTCGCCCACGCTGACGGCCGCGGCGACCAGCAGCCGGCCGTCGCGGTCCTTGGTGGCGTTGGGGTACTGCTCGGTCTTGGTGAAGTCCTTGACGGTGATCAGCCCGCGCAGCCTGCCGTCGCTGTCGACCAGCGGCAGCTTCTCGATCTTGTGCTTGCGCAGCAGCCCGAGCGCGACCTCTGCCGTGGCCCCGACCGGAGCGGTGACCAGCGGCATCGGGGTCATCACGTCCCGGACGGGCCGGGACATGTCGACCTCGAACCGCATGTCGCGATTGGTGATGATGCCGACCAGGTGGCCCTGCGCGTCGGTGACCGGCACGCCGGAGATGCGGAACATGGCGCACATGTCGTCCGCCTCGCCGATGGTGGCGTCGGGCGAGCAGGTGATCGGGTCGGTCACCATCCCGGCCTCGGAGCGCTTGACGATCTCCACCTGCGTGGCCTGGTTCTCCGGCTGCATGTTGTAGTGCAGCACTCCGATGCCGCCCTGGCGGGCCATCGCGATGGCCATCCGCGATTCGGTCACCGTGTCCATGGCGCTGGAGACCAGCGGGATCTTCAGCGAGACGTTGCGGGTCAGCCGCGTCCTGGTGTCGGCCTCGCTGGGGACCAGGTCCGACGCGTCAGGCAGGAGGAGGACGTCGTCATAGGTCAGCCCGATGAGCGAGAACTTGTCGTCGAACGAGTCGGGGCCGTCGTCGCCGGAGAACGCAGAGCCACTGGGCATGAGGTCATCCTAGGCGAGGGGGGTGACCCTCCCCGCCCGGTGCGATCGCCGTGCGGACACCCGCCGGACCCGGTTCGCGGCGCCGTGCGAGCCCGGCGCGCCTCGTTGCCACCTCGCCGCGCCCGTTCGCGGCGTGGGCGGCGGTGTGGTCGGCGGTCCGCGTCAGAGGTCCAGGTCAGCGGTCGGCGTCAGCGCCCGGCGTCGGCGGTCTGCGCATCGGCGGTGAGCGCATCGGCGGTCTGGTCGGTGGGATCGGGCATCTGCGAGGTCGTCGACATGCTCGTGCCCGACAGCTCGGCGGTCGTGGAGCTGCCGGCCGACGGGTCGTCCGGCGGGGACTGGCCGGCCGACGGGTCCGGAATCGACGATCCCGGTTCCGTGTCGGGCTCGCCGGAAGACGGCACCACCGGTTGCACGGTCACCGGCAGGGACGTCACCACCGGGAAGGGCGGCGAGGTCAGCGTGACGAGCACCGGCGTCACCGCGGTCACCGGCAGCGAGGTGACCGGCACCGATGTCACCCCGGTCACCGGCAACGACGTCGCCGCGGTGACCGGAGCCGACGGCGAGGAGGTCGACGGCGGGGAGACGGAGGACGGGGTGACCGGTTGTGCGGTGGTCGGCGGGACGTTCCCGGCAGTGCTGGACGATGCCGGGTGCGGTGAGGTGGAATCCGCCGGCGCCGAGGTGGTCGGCGCACCGCCCGGCACACCGGGCCGGTCGGAGGTCCCGCCGGAACCGGGCGCGCCGGACGCGGTCGAGGAACCGTTGCCCGGAACTCCGGGATCGGCCGGGCCGGTCATCAGCGATCCGCCCGACCCGGGCTGCGGCAGCGCGCCGCCGCCCTGTCCGCTGCCGCTCCCGGCACCACCCTCGGCGAGGATGGACCCCGGTACGACGCCGGGCACGGTCGGCCGCGCGGAGTCGGCGGTCGGCGCTCCACCGCGACCGGCCGCGATGCCGGAGCTCGATCGTCCGGAGGTGGTGGTGCGGCCCGGTCGGGTGCCCGTCACCGTGCCCTCCGCCAGGCCGCCGACCGGGAGGCCGTTCGCCCAGGTGCCGTTCGTGGTCGTCCCCGCCGATGCCCGACCCGCAGGGGTGGCCTGCGCCGACGAGCTGTAGGCGCGCGACATCAAGACCTGGAGGTCCTGCTTGAGCTGCGCCTGACCGTCGTTGTCGGCGACGTTGCTGATCTCCAGCGAGGCCGCGGCGAGCGCACGGTCGGCCTCGCCCACGTCGCCGGAGTTCAGCGCGGCCACCGCGTCCTCGATGGAGGCCCGGGCGCTCATCTTGGCGATCAGGGAGTGCGCATGCTCGGCGTAGAGCACCTCGGTCAGCGCCCACAGCGCGTCGCCGGGCTGCGCTGATCGGGCACCGACCGCCGTCGAACCGATGAGCAGACCGCAGATGGCGACGCCCACCGCGAGGATCGGGCGAAGGGCGCGGCGGGGGCGGTCCGCCGGCCGGCGCATCGTCGGCTGCGGAAGGACCGGCAGCGCCGGCATCGGCGCCGCCATCAGCTCCGATCGCCAGTCGACCAGCAGGGGCACCAGCCCGCTGTCGCCGCCCATGCCGGTGTCGAACAGATCGTTGAACTCCCGCCCGGCGCCGAGCGAATCCAGCAACCGCTCGTCGGAGGCGATCTTGGCGAGGTTGTCGACCACCGGGAACAGCACTCCGGCCACCGAACGATCGGTGGTGGCTCCGGTACGTGTCGGCGGCCTGCGACCCCGCCCCGCCCGGCGCGGGTCGTCGTAGTGGCTCATCAGATGACCTGCTCTCGCAGGCCGGTGTCGCCGTCGAGCATCCCGCGCAGGCGGGTCAGCGCGCGGTGCTGGGCGACCCGTACCGCACCGGCGGTCATGCCCAGGGCGGTCGCGGTCTCCTCCGCCGACAAGCCGACCGCCACACGCAGCCGCAGGATCTCCTGTTGGTTACCAGGCAGGGTGGCCAGCATCGCGGACATCGTGCCGGCCACGCTCTCCTCGACGGCGTACTGCTCCGGGCCGAGGTCGTCGCTGGGGTTCTCCGGCAGCTCGGCGACCGGAATCGAGCGGGAACGGCCGGCAGCGCGGTGCGCGTCGACCACCTTGTGCGCCGCGATCCCGTACACGAACGCCAGGAACGGGCGCCCGTCACGGCGGTAGGTGGGCAGCGCCGTGAGAACGGCCATGCACACCTCCTGCGCAACGTCGTCGGCGGTGGAGAGGGACCGATGGCTGACGGACAGCCTCGACCGGCAGTACCGCACCACCAGGGGATGAATGCGGGCCAGGACCACGGCCAAGGCAGAGCGGTCGCCGCCCACGGCACTGTCGAGCACCAGGTCGAACCCGGCCCCGTCGGTGACACCCTCTGCTTGATCCATCGTGAAATGCGGCCCGTCCGTTACACAGTCCGCTGGGCGTCAGGTGGGTACGAGCCACCGGCGCCGGATCGCGGAGCTCGATTTCCGACCCCCCCGGGGCCGGGCCAGTTGATCGTAGCGGGAGCACCGGCCGACGCCCAGACGATGCGCGGACAGGTTCCGCGACCGGTCCGATGCGCAGCGACCGGTTGGTCAGGCCACCAGGCCGCGGCGGAAGCCGACCGCGACGGCCTGTGCCCGGTCGCGGGCGCCGAGCTTCCGGAACAGCCGGCGGGCGTGGGTCTTGATGGTGTCCTCGGACAGGAACAGCTCCTTGCCGATCTCGCCGTTGGACTGCCCCTGGCTCATCCCCCGCAGTACCTGCAGCTCGCGTTCGGTGAGCTGCGCCTGCCCGTCCACCGCGTCGCGCGGCGACGGGATCCGCGGGCTGGTGAGGGTGTCGGCCAGGGCCGACACGATTTCCGGCTGGGTGGCGTCCCACCGCAGGAA
>CAXTBG010000063.1:0-30477 GCA_964242105.1 uncultured Nakamurella sp.
GCCTGCGTGCTGCTGGGCAAGCCCTACGTCTGGGGCTCGATCTTCCGGTTCGAGGGCCAGGTCAGCCTGTTCTGGGCCGAGTACGGGCCGCAGTACCGCGATCTCTACCCCGAGCCGCCGCCGCCCGGCATGGTGCCCTCCTGCGCCGAGGGCGGGGTGCTGGGCGTGCTGTGCGCGTCGATCGGCTCGATCATGGTGACCGAGGCGATCAAGCTGATCACCGGGATCGGCGAGACGCTGCTCGGCCGGCTGATGGTGTACGACGCCCTGGAGATGACCTACCGGACCGTCAAGGTACGGCGGGATCCGGCCGGCGAGCCGATCACCGGCTTGATCGACTACGACGCGTTCTGCGGCGCGGTGTCCGACGATGCAGCGGAGGCCGCGGCGTCCCACACCATCTCGGCCACCGCGCTCAAGGCGAAGATCGACGCCGGTGAGGACTTCGCGCTGATCGACGTGCGCGAGCAGAACGAGTTCGAGATCGTGTCCATACCCGGCGCCGTGCTCATCCCGAAGGGCGACATCGTCTCCGGGGAGGCGCTCTCGCGCATTCCGCAGGACAAGCCGGTGGTGCTGCACTGCAAATCGGGGGCGCGGTCCGCCGAGGCCCTGGCGGTGCTGCACAAGGCGGGGTTCTCGGACGCGGTACATGTCGGTGGCGGAGTGCTGGCCTGGATCAAGCAGGTCGATCCCAGCCTGCCCACCTACTGACCGGGCGTCCAGCCCGATTCGCCGGCCCGGCGCGTGAGCCGACTGCAGAACGGGGGCGGACGGTACGTTCGTGGGCGTGTCCACGCCGCCGCCCGCCCACGTGCTGGCCGCGTTCGGCGCGGCCACGACGCCGGAACAGCTGCCGGGCGGCCGCGGCCTGGCGTTCCGCAGCGGCGACATGGTGCTCAAGCCGGTTGACAACACCGCTGAGGCGTCCTGGGTGGCTGCCACCTTCGAGCAACTGAGGGTCTCGGGCATCCGGGTCGCCCGCCCCGCCCGGTCGTCCGACGGTCGCTGGGTCGTCGCCGGGTGGTGCGCCCAGAGATTCGTCTCCGGGCGCGCCGAACCGAGGTACGACGAGATCATCGCCGCGTCGCTGACCTTGCACGAGGCGTTGGCGCCCGTGCCGCAGCCCCGGTACCTCCGGGACCGCACCGATCTGTACAGCTGGGCCGACCGGCTCGCCTGGGGCGAACCGGCCAGCGCGCGATGGGAGCTGGGCGAAGGCCACGGCGCAACCCTGTTCGCCGATCTCGCGCTGGGCCGCAAGGAGGTCGACGTTCCGTACCAGGTGGTGCACGGCGACATGTTCGGCAACGTCCTGTTCGCCGGTTCCGCACCGCCGGCCGTCATCGACATCACGCCGTACTGGCGGCCCGCGGGATGGTCGGCCGCGGTCATCGCAGTGGACGCCCTGAGCTGGGGCGGGGCGCAGACCGACCTGTTGCAGGATTGGGCGCACCTGCCGGAGTGGCCACAGATGTTGTTGCGCGCGGCCATGTTCCGGCTCGCCGTCAGCCTGACCCATCCGCGGAGCACGCCGTCGTCACTGGTGCAGATGCTGTCCGCGATCGAGGTCATCCGTCCATTCCTCGACTGAGCGACTGGTCGACCGCAAGGTCGGCGAGTTCCGCCGGCGGCATGCCGGCCGCCATCACGCCCACCATCAGGTGGCTCAGTCGATGCTCCGGCTGCGACGCCAGAGCACGGTCGGCGGCCACCTGTGCGAGCGCGCCGTCGCCTCTCCGGTAGGCCGCGACGGACAGCACCGCGCACACCTCGGCCGCGTCCTGATCAGGGATCGCTCTGGCCGTCGCGACCAGCATCGGCACCCACGGAGTGTCCAGTTCCCGGACGGCCTGCACGATGACCCGGTCGCGGATGTCCACGTCGCACAGCAGCAGCGCCAGCAGCGCCGCTGTCTCCGACCGGACGCCATCGGCCGTGGTCGTCTCGGCGACCGCCCGGGCCAGGGTCCGGTCGGTCAGTTGCTGCAGCACTGCCTGGTCCACCGGCCCGTCGGTGCCCAGCGCCTCCAGCAGGCGATCGGCGGCCGTCTGCATGCCCGCCAGCGCACGGCGCGCCGAGGGACCGGTCGGGCCGGCGATGGAGCGTCGCAGGGCCTCCCGATCGGGCAGCACGGCGCGGCCGTGGAGCGCTGCGGCGGCAGCCATCATGCGCACCTGGACATCGTCCGTGTCGGCCTCGTTCCCGTCCTCTTCGTTCCCGTCCTCGTCGTCCTGCACGGCAGCCCCGATCACTTCGACCGCGGTCCGGACCTGACCCCCGCCGACCAGCACCACGTCCAGGACGGCGGTCGCACTCCCGGCCAGGATGTCGGCGACGTCGTACACCAGCGCCGGCGTGCGGGTCTGCTCGGTGTAGCAGACCAGAGCGACCTCGTCGGCATGGCGCCCCGCGATGAACCGCAGCTGCTCGCAGGCCGCCGAGCCGCCGGCCGGAGCCTCCAGATCGAGCCGGATCACCGGCCCGAGCCGACGTCTCGGGCCGGTCAGGCAGACCATCACCAGGCTCTCCTGGGGGTGGAAGCCCAGCATGCTGGGTATGGCGGCCAGAAGGCCGCGGCGTCCGGTCAGCCGGACGGTGCTGTCATCGGTGCTCGTCATGGAAGCACCATGGCTGTTGCGCGCGGCAGGGGTCGACGGCCGATCTTCGAATGTGGATGGCCGACCGGTATGGGGACAACTGCCGGCTCAGCCCCGGGCGGGCGGCTTCCAGCGGTACCTGGCCATGTCCACCCGGCCGTTGTGCACGGCCACCCCCTCGGCACGCAACAGCGCCGTCTGCTCCGTCCGGAGATGGGGCGCGGGCGTGCCGTCGGAGCGGACGACCCGGTGCCAGGGCACGGACTCGTCCGACAGCTCGGCCAGCACCCGGCCGGCCAGGCGCGCCGACGGGCTGCCGGCCCGGGCGGCCAGGTCTCCGTAGGTGGCGACGAAACCGGCGGGTACGGCTGCGACCTGGTCGAGGATGCGCGAGGCGACCTGCATGTCCACGTGCTCGATGGTGCCGCACACGTCGAGGGCGCCGATCACCACCTGCCCGGTCGGCGCGGGATCGAGGGGACTGTCGGTGCCTCGTGATGGGATCTACGCATGTCGAATCCGTCCGTGCAGTACCGGTTGAGGGCCGCTCCACGATCGGATCCCCCTCTGCGCCTGACCGCGGAGCAGCGGTCGGTGACCGACCACGGATCGGGCCGGCTCCGGGTTCTGGCCGGGCCCGGAACGGGAAAGACGGCCACTCTGGTGGAGGCGGTTGCCGAGCGGGTGCACGGTCGCGGTGTTCCGGCGGAGCAGATCCTGGTGCTCACCTTCTCCCGCAGGGCGGCGGCCGAACTCTCGAGCCGGATCGCCCGGCGACTGGGCCTGACGACGAGGGAGTCGATGGTTCGGACCCTGCACTCCTACGCCTACTCCGTGCTGCGGGCGCAGGCAGTGAGCGCGGGCGAGCCGTTCCCGCGGCTGTTGGCTGCCGACGAGTCGGACCAGATGGTGCGGGAACTGCTGGCCGGCCACCGCAGTGACGGGGGCGGCCCGTGGCCGGACTACCTCGGCGGTGCGCTCGGTTCCCCCGCCTTCGCCGCGGAGCTGCGGGACGTCCTGCTCAGGGCGGCCGGTCAGGGCATCAGCGCGCAGCGCATCGTGGAGCTCGGGCGGAAGCACCGGCGACCGGAGTGGGTCGCGGTCGGACGGTTCGCCCGGGAATACCAGCAGGTGAGCGATCTACGGCAGGGCGTGAGTGGCTTCGGTGTCGCGCTCGACCAGGCGGAGCTGACGGCTGCCGCGCTGGGCGTCCTGCACCGTGACGACGTACTGGCCGCCGAGCAACGGCGGGTGCGGCGCATCTTCGTCGACGAGTACCAGGACGTCGACCCGGCCCAGGCCAGGATGGTGTCCGTGCTGTCCTCGGGCGCCGACGAGCTTGTTGTCTTCGGTGATCCGGACCAGTCGGTCTACGCCTTCCGCGGCGCGGAATCCACCGCCCTGCAGGACATCGAGGTGGACGACACCGTGTCGTTGACCGTCTCGCGCAGGCTGCCGTCCGCGGTTCTCTCGGCCACCCGCCGGGTTGCGGACCACCTGCCGGGACAGGTCGGTCACCGACGGCTGCGCCCCGTCGACGGCGATGCGCGTCCCGGAACGGTGGAGGTCAAGGTCTTCCCGACCGCTGCACGGGAAGCGACCCACATCGCCGACACCCTCCGCAGGGCGCACCTGCTGGACGGTGTGCCCTGGGGTTCGATGGCGGTGCTGCTGCGCTCGCCGACATCCGGTCTGGCCACCCTGACCCGCGCCTGCGCAGTGGCCGGCGTTCCGCTGCTGCTGGGCGGGGGCCACGAGGTGGTTTCGGAGGAACCGGTGGTGGCGGCCCTGCTGACCGTGCTGGAGTGCGGGCTGGCCCCGGCCCGTCTGACCGGGCAGGTGGCGACCGAATTGCTGTCCTCACCGCTCGCCGGTATGGACGCGCTGTCGCTACGGCGTCTGCGCCGGGCTCTGCGCTCCGCGCTGCCCGGTGCCGGCTCCAGTGCCGATCTGGTGGCCGCGGTGCTGGCCGGTGCGCCGTTGCCTCCCGGACTGCCGGCCGACCTGGCAAGGCCGGTACGGCACCTCAGGGAGCTGCTCGACCTCGCCAGAGCCGGGGCGGGCAGTCAACTGGCCGAGCAGGTGCTCTGGCAGGTCTGGCAGGCGGCAGGACTCGAGCACCCGCTCGTCGCGGCGGTGGAACGCGGCGGCAGCACCGGCCAGCGCGCGGACCGATCGCTGGATGCGGTGCTGTCGCTGTTCGCCATGGCCGCGGACCTCGCGCAGCGGGTCCCGCTGGCTGGGGTGGCGGCCTTCGTCGCGCAGATCCGGGGACACCAGGTGCCCGGGGCCGTGGGATCCGAACGTTTCGGCAACGCGGTTGCCGTGCTGTCCGCCCATGCGTCCAAGGGTCTGGAGTGGGAGCTGGTCGCGGTAGCGGGGGTCCAGGAGGGCTCGTGGCCCGACCTCCGGCCGCGGGGGAGCCTGCTCAGCGGGCGGGACCTGCTCGACCGTGCCGCCGGCCTGCTCCCCACTCCGGCGTCCACCGGATTGCTCGCCGAGGAGCGCCGGCTGTTCTACGTCGCGTGCACCAGGACGACCGGGTACCTGCTGTGCACCGGTGTCGCGAGTCAGGATCTGGTACCGTCGCGTTTCCTGTCCGAGTTGCTGGACACGGTCGACGACCTACCGGTCGAGCAGGACACGACATTCGGATCCGGTCGCGGCCCGGAGCGCCGCGGACTTCACCTCACCGAGCTCCTGGCCGACCTGCGGAGGGCGGTGATCGACCCCCGGACCACGGTCGAGGACGCGGCAGCAGCGGCCGGTCACCTGGCCGAACTGGCGTCCGCCGGTGTTGCTGGAGCCCGCCCGGAGGAGTGGTACGGTCTTGCCCCCCGCTCGACTGACTCCCCGCCGATCCGCCCGGGGGAGCAGATCCGCGTCTCGCCTTCGCTGCTGGAGTCGCTGGGCACCTGCGCGCTGCGGGCGGTGCTGGAGCGCCGCGGCGGGCGAAGTGAACCCGGTCAGGCGCAGTTGGAGGGGATCGTGGTGCACGCCATGGCGCACGGCTTGGCGTTGGGTGTGCCGGACACCGAGTTGCGCGCCGAGATCGACGCCTTCCTCGCGGGGCAGGACCAGCTCCCACCGTGGCAGTTGGCGCGCACGCGACGTGGCCTGCTGTCGATGCTGACGGCTGCGCAGGCATGGGTGGCGGCCACCCATCCACCGCGAGAGCTGCTCGGCTCCGAGCTGGCGATGGATCTGCCGGTCCCGTCGAGCCCGGCCGGCACGGCCGCCGGGCACGAGGTGCGGCTGGTCGGCCGGGTCGACTGGCTGTCCCGCAGGCCGGACGGTGCGGTCGTGGTCACCGACTTCAAGACCGGTGCCACCGTGCCGACGAAGGCCGAGGCACAGGCCAACGCCCAGCTGGCGGCCTACCAGGCGGCGGTCAACCTCGGTGCGTTCACGGGGGGAACCGCGCAGACCGGCGAAGTGGACGGCACTCCGCCGCGGGCGGCGGGCGGCGCGGAGCTCGTCTACCTGCGCACGGGTAAGCCGAAGGTGCTGCAGCAGGACGAACTGTCCCCGGAGAGCACGACGACATGGCTGGGCACGATTCGTTCGGCGGCCACGCACCTGGCCTCGGCCACCGCGTTCGCGCAGGAGAACGCCCGGTGCGAGCGTTGCCCGGTCCGGACGAGTTGTCCGCTGCAGAACGAGGGCCGGCAGGTGACCAGATGATCAGCGCGGGCCGGCTGTCGGAGATCCTGCAGCTGCCGCCGCCGACGGAGGAGCAGGTGGCCGTGGTCGAGGCTCCGCTCGGTCCGGCGTTGGTGGTCGCGGGCGCGGGTTCGGGCAAGACGGAGACCATGGCGGCCCGGGTGCTGTACCTGGTCGCCAACGGGCTGGTGCGCCCCGATCAGGTGCTCGGTCTGACTTTCACCCGAAAGGCGGCCACCGGCCTCGCCACGCGCGTCCGCCGCCGGTTGCGCGCGCTCGCGGCGGCCGGGGTGGGCGAAGCCGGCGGCCTGATGCACGGCGGCGATGCCGAAGTGGGTACCTACCATTCCTTCGGCGGACGGCTGATCACCGAGTTCGGCCCGCTGGCCGGAGTGGAGCCCAGCTCGCGAGTGCTCAGTGCGACCGGTTCGTGGCAGCTGGCGCGGCGTGTCGTGGGCCGGTGGGACGGCGATCTGGAGACCGATCTCGGCCCTGACCAGGTGACCGAGCGGTTGCTGGCGATGGCCGGAGCGCTGGCCGACCACCTCACCGATCCGGTTGCCCTGTCCGACGAGATCGAAGCGGTGCTGGCGGTCCTCCGGTCGGCGCCGCCGTCGGCGGGGCAGCGTGGCCCGGTCCACAGTGGCCTGGCCGGCCCCATCAAGCGCCTGCAGGACCGCGCCTGGATCCTTCCGCTGGTCGAGGCGTTCACCCGGGCCAAACGGGAGGCCGGTGTCGTCGACTTCGCCGACCAGATGCAGGTCGCGGCCGATCTGGTGGCAACCCACCCGCGCATCGGCGACACGCTGCGCGACCGCCATCGGGTGGTCCTGCTGGATGAGTACCAGGACACCGGGCACGCGCAGCGGATGATCCTGCGCGCCGTGTTCGCCGCGTCGGGGTCCGGGCCGTCCGGGCACCCGGTCACCGCCGTCGGCGACCCGGTGCAGTCGATCTACTCGTGGCGTGGCGCCTCTGCGTCCAACCTGCCCCGGTTTCCGGAGGACTTCCCGTGCCGCGACGGGCGGCCGGCGGCGACGTTGTCGCTGTCGACCAGCTTCCGCAACCCGTCCGCGGTGCTGGGCATCGCCAACGAGCTGAGCGCCGAGATCCGCAACGGGCCCATCCCGGTACAGGAGTTGCGCCCCAGGCCCGGCGCCGAGGTCGGGTCCGTCCGCTACGGGCTGTTCCCGACGGTGTTCGACGAGGACGCCTGGGTGGCCGAACACATCGCCCGCCGGTGGTCCGAGGTCGGGTCGGGTGCGCCGCCCTCGACCGCAGTACTGCTGCGCCGGCGTCGCGACATGGAGCCGATGGCGATGGCGCTGCGCGCCGCTGGATTGCCGGTGGAGGTGGTCGGCCTCGGAGGGCTGCTGAGCGAACCGGAGATCGCCGACCTACTGGCCCTGTTGCGCGTGCTGGTCGACCCGTCGGCAGGTACCGCAGCGGTGCGGCTGCTGACGGGTGCCAGGTGGCAGTTGGGCATGGCCGACCTCGCGGCGCTGTCGCGACGGGCCGCCGCGCTCAGTCCGCGCCGCGTCGCGGACCCCGCAGTCGGAATCGATGCGCACCCGGACGGGCGTTCGTCGGTGCGGGCGGCGCTGGCCGGGGTGAACGGTGGCGACGAGGTGGAATCCGCGTCGCTCGTCGATGCCATCTCCGACCCGGGCCCGGCGTCGCAGTACTCCGCTCCGGGCTACCGGCGGTTGGAACGGCTGGGCGACGAGCTGGCCCGACTTCGCCGCCGGCTCTCCCTGCCGCTGCCCGACCTGGTCGCCGAACTGGAACGGGTGACCGGCCTGGACGTCGAGGTGCAGATCAACTCCGCTGCCGGACGGGCTCATCTGGATGCCTTCGCCGACGTGGTCGCGGAGTTCGCCGGCAGCGGCGGCGGGCCGCTCGAACTGGTGGAATACCTGCTCACCGCTGCTGAACGCGAGGACGGCCTGGCGCCGGGCGAGGTCGTGTCGGCCTCCGGCCGGGTGCAGGTGTTGACGGTGCATGCCGCGAAAGGTCTGGAGTGGGAGATCGTCGCCGTGCCGCATCTGTCCGACACGGTTTTTCCCGGCTCGCGGGGGAGCACCTGGCTCGGCGACGCCGCACAGTTGCCACCCGCTGTCCGAGGCGACCGGTCAGATCTTCCGCAGCTGCTCCTCCCGGCCGGCGGCGACCAGAAGGACATGGTGGCCGCCCTGACCGCGCACACGGCGGACCTGAAGGACGACCAGGCCACCGAGGAACGGCGTCTGCTCTACGTCGCGATCACCAGAGCGGAGTGCACCCTGCTTCTCTCCGGCGCGCACTGGGGTCGTACCGGCGCGAAGCCGCAGGGCCCGAGCAGCTTCCTGACCGAGATCAAGGAGGCGGCCGCGCCGTTCGGGCCCCCGGACGAATGGGCACCGGCACCGGCCGACGGGGCGGCGAACCCGCTGACGGTCGAGCCCCGGCGGGCGGTATGGCCGGCCGATCCACTGGGCGACCGTCGCGACGTCATCGAGCATGCCGCAGCGTTGGTCCGGGCCGCGATCACCGAACGGGCGACCATCACCGAGCCTGCCAGCGCATCGACGGTCCCTACGCTGACCAGCTGGTCCGCGACCGCGGCGGCGGATCCGGGGGCCTCCAGTTCGCCGTCGGAGGCGCCGGACCCGCACGGCTGGGGCCGTGACGTCGCGGCACTGCTGGCCGAGCGGAGATCGGCACGAGCAGGGGAGGTAGAGGTCGAACTGCCACCGAGCCTGCCGGCAACGGCGTTGATCGAGCTGGCCCACGATCCCGCTCGTCTGGCCCGCCGGATCCGGCGTCCGGTACCGCAGGCACCTAGTCCGCTCGCCCGGCGGGGGACGGCGTTCCATGGCTGGTTGGAGCGCTTCTACACCGCATCGGCCCTGCTCGAGGTCGCTGACCTGCCCGGCTCGCATGACGACGGTCAGGCGCCGGACCCGGCCGTGGAGGAACTGCGGGAGCGGTTCCTGGCATCGGAGTGGGCGCGTCGGGTGCCGTTCGAGGTCGAGTTGCCGTTCGCGATGACGATCGGTGGGCTGCCGCTGCGCGGTCGCGTCGACGCGGTGTTCCGCGACGCCGACGGCGGGTGCACGGTGGTGGACTGGAAGACCGGCCGGCGACCTTCGCGCTCGCGCGGGCACAGCACGGCGGCCACCGTCCAACTCGCCGTCTACCGGCTGGCCGTCGCCGAGATCCTGGATCTACCGTTGGACCTGGTGCGTGCGGCCTTTGTCTATGTCGCGGTCGACGAGACCTTCGCACCGGCCGACCTGCCGGACGCCCGCGGTCTGGCTCAGCTCATCCAACGGGCCACCTCGCCGGGCGATCACACTGGCACGGGCCGGGCGACGGTCACGACCGCGGCCGACTTTGGTCCCGTCGTCCATGGTGACGCGGATGATGCGGACATCACCGACGTTCTCGACGACGGGTCTTTGTTCTGGGACGAGCCGCCGCCGGAAGACGACTCCACGGAGGAGGAGATCGAAGAGCTGACCGCGGCGTTCCGGGACGGGGGGCCCGCGGTGGCCTGACCGGACCGCGCGCACCGCCGCGGTGACACCGAGGGCTGAAATGCCGCAGACGTAGGCTGAACGGGTGGACCAGCTGGTGTTCCGGGGGCGAGCACTGCGAACCGACCGGGCGGCAGTGATGGCCATCATCAACCGCACGCCGGACTCTTTCTTCGACGCTGGCGCGACCTTCGGCGACGGACCGGCCATGGCCGCCATCCATTCCGCAGTGCGCGACGGCGCGGACATCGTCGACATCGGCGGGGTGAAGGCCGGCGTCGGACGGGATGTCGACGTGACCGAGGAAGTCGCCCGGGTGGTGCCGTTCCTGGCGAAGGTGAGGGCGGAATTCCCTGATCTGGTGATCAGCGTCGACACCTGGCGCAGCGAGGTGGCCGTCGCCGCATGCGAGGAGGGCGCCGACATCCTCAACGACACCTGGGCCGGCGCCGATCCCGGTCTCGCCGAGGTGGCGGCGCGGTACGGCACCGGCATCGTCTGCTCCCACACCGGTGGGTCGGCGCCCCGCACGGATCCGTACCGGGTCGCCTACCGGGACGTCGTCGCCTCGGTCATCGCCGAGACCACCGCTGCCGCAGACGCATTGGTCGCAACCGGCGTGCCGCGGTCCGGCATCCTGATCGACCCGACCCACGACTTCGGCAAGAACACCTGGCACGGACTGGAGATCCTGGCCCGGACCGCCGAACTGGTCGACACCGGATGGCCGGTCCTGATGGCGCTGTCGAACAAGGACTTCGTCGGGGAGACACTGGGACTCCCGGTGTCCGAACGCCTGGAGGGAACACTCGCGGCCACGGCAGTTGCGGCGCTCGCCGGCGCGGCGGTGTTCCGCGCCCACCAGGTCGAGCCGACCCGTCGCGTCCTGGAGATGGTCGCGTCGATCCGAGGTACGCGGCCGCCCACGGCGCCGCGCCGCGGCCTGGCCTGACCGGCCGCGGTCGGGCCCGCTGGCAAACACCCACCGCCGACAGGACGTCGCTGTCGGTGTCGCGTGGCACGATCGTCGGTGTGACCACAGTGCTGTTCTATCTCGTCGTCGCCTCCGTGATCGGGCTGGTGATCTTCTTCCTCGCCGTGTTCGTCTTCGGACGCGGAGAACAGATGGCCCCGCTCGATCCACGGACGTCCCCGGCCGAGCTTCCGGACCATGAGATCAGCTCGGAGGACGTCCGCCGGATCAGGTTCGCCCTCGCCCTGCGCGGATACCGGATGAGCGACGTGGACTGGACCCTCGAACGACTCGGCGAACAGATCGACGAACTCCGGAGGGAGAACTCACGGCTCCTCGGTCCGACGCTGGATGCCGGAAGCCGACCAGAGGATGCGGTCGTACCGGCCGGTGCTACCGGCTCGTCACCCGCTGACCCCACGGCGGGGCCGCAGGAGGGGGCCGCTGTGACCACTGCACCGGGGAGCTCGACCGCCACGGCTGTCCTTCCGGATCGCCTCGATCAGTACGGTGCCGCGCAGCACGCCGACGGGCAGTACGCCCGAGCCGAGTCCGTCGACGGGCCGTCCGCCCTCGAGCACGACCGCCAGGAGCCGGTCACCGACGATCCGTTGCCCGACGCGCACGCGTCATCGGCCGGACCGCGGCCGATGTTCGTGCGGCACACGTCGTCCTCCCGGTTCACTGCCGGTGACCCCACGTCGACGGACGCCGACCGATGATCGCGACGGTCGAGGCCAGCGTCGACATCGCAGCCCCGGTGGAGACGGTGTTCGCCGCCATGGTGGACCTGGCCTCGCAGGACCGCTGGATGCTCGGTACCACGCTGTTTGCGCTCGATGGCGACGTGCCGGTGCCGGACGTCGGGTCGGCCATCGCAGCGCTCACCGGCATCGCCGGCATCGGCGTGCTGGACACCATGACCGTCACCGTCTACGAACCGCCGTACCGGTGGGAGACCCGACACACCGGCAACGCCTTCAAGGGTGTCGGGATCTTCCGGGTCGAGCCGGCACCGCGTGGCGCGCGCGTCACCTGGGCGGAAGAGATCGAACTACCCTTCGGCGTGGTGGGTCGGGTGGGGTGGCGGGCCGCGAAACCTGTGGTCAGGTGGGGGCTCTCGCATTCCCTGCGGAACCTGCGCAAAGGTGTCGTGGACGGGACACTCCCGGTCACCAGGCCCGCACCGCCGTCGTGACCGGCGCCGGCAGCACCTTGACGGGCGCCAGCAGCGCCGTGACGAGCGCCGGCAGCGCCGTGACCGGCGCGTCCATCTCCCGCAACGCCGCGACCACGGCATCCGGTCGCGCAGACGAAACCCTCGCCGAATCCGGCTCGACCACGTCCGGATCGATCGTCGACGGACCTGGCGCGGTCGAGACAGAACGGCCGCGGTGCGGATGGGCGCTCTCGGCTCCGGAGTATGTGGCCTACCACGACGACGAGTGGGGCGTCCCGTTGCACGGCGACGACGCGCTCTTCGAACGGATGAGTCTGGAGGCCTTCCAGTCCGGCCTGAGCTGGATCACCATCCTGCGCAAGCGGCCGGCATTCCGGGCCGCTTTCGCGGCCTTCTCCATCGCCCGGGTGGCCACATTCGACGACGCCGACGTGCAGCGCCTGCTGAGCGACGCGGGCATCGTCCGCAACCGCCAGAAGATCGAGGCGGTGCTGACGAACGCCCGGCTCGCACTCCAGTTGGACGACGGTCTGGACGCGCTGCTCTGGTCGTTCGCGCCCGGGCAGCAGGTCCGGCCGGCGACGCTCGCCGCTGTCCCGGCCACCACTGCGGAGTCGACGGCAATGGCCAAACGGCTCAAACAGCTGGGGTTCCGGTTCGTCGGTCCCACCACCGCCTACGCGCTCATGCAGGCGACGGGAATGGTGGACGACCACATCTCGACGTGCTGGCGGGCGACTGGCAGCTGAGGCCCCCACCGGCGGCTGAGGTCACCTACCGGCGGGTGATTCACCCTCCGCCGCTGAGCCAGCCGGTGGGGGCAGCCCATCAGCGAGCGAGGCCCGCCGGCAGCCGCAGCCCGTCCGCGAGCCTCGTCAGCCAGGCCCGTCAGCGAGCGGCGCGAGAAGCTTTCGAGGACGGTCGGGGGACCGGGCGCGGCTGGTCACCGGAGGCCGGGGTGCCGTTCTGGTCACGGCGGGCAGCGCGCTGCGAGCCTTCGTCAGCGGCCTTCGAGCGAGCGGCGTCGGAGCGGACGGTGGGACTCGCGCGGCCGGCGGGAGCTGGCCGGTCGGGGGGCGCCGAGCGAACGGGTGCCGCCTTGCCGGCCGGGTCCGGGCGGGCATCGGTTGCATCAGCCGTCTCGGACGACTCCGACTCGCCGGCCCCGTCCGTGGCGGCAGTCGATCCGTCGTCCGACCTGCCCGGAATGTTGATGACGGCGACGCCGGAGGCGAGATCGATCCGCAGGTCGCCGTCCCGGGCGTTGCCCTCTTCCTCGCGGCGGTTGGCCTTGGACTTGCGTTCCTGGATCTCGTGCCGCATACCTGGATTGAACAGCGCGCCGAGTTCTCCGAGAGGTCCCACGATCGCCAGCCTACGTGAGGTGGACCACCGTCGCGCGGTGTTCGCCGCCTCTCGGATCGCCCTACCGGCCGGTGAACCGGGGCGGTCGTTTGGCGGCGAACGCACTGATCGCCTCGTGGTGGTCGGCACCGGTGAACAGCTCCGCCTGCGCGCTTTCCTCGAACGCCAGCGCGGCGGCCAGATCTGAATCCGCAGCCGCCCGCAACGAGGCTTTGATGTAGGCATATGCCCTGGTCGGGCCCACCGCAAGGCCGGCGGCCACTGCTGCGACCCGCGCGCCGAGTGCGTCGTCCTCGACCACCTCGTCGACCATCCCGATCCGCAGTGCCTCGGCGGCGTCGACCCGGTCTCCCAGCAGCATCATCCGGGACGCTCGGCCGGCGCCTATCAGCCGCGGCAGGGTGTGGCTCGCCCCCGAATCGGCCGACAGCGCCACCCCGGCGAACGCCATCGAGAACGACGCGCTGCGACCGGCGATCCGCAGGTCGCACGCATAGGCGAAGGCTGCTCCCGCGCCGGCCGCCGCGCCGTTGACAGCGGCGACCACCGGCTTGGGCATCGACGTGATCAGCGAGATGGCCACGTTGTAGAAGCCCGACACGGTGGTCGCGATACGGGGGTCACCCGCCTGCACGAGCGCCAGGTGCTCCTTCAGGTCCTGCCCGGCGCAGAACGCCCGGCCGGCGCCGGTCAGCACCACGGCCCGCACGGCCTCGTCCTCGGCGGCCGCCACCAGCGCGGGCAGCAGCGCGTCCTTCAGCTCGAGGTCGAACGAGTTGAACGCCGCCGGGCGGTTGAGGGTCAGCGTGCGGACGCCGCCGGCGTCGGCGATCAGCAGCGGCCCGGCGGAAGATGGCGCATCGCTGTCGGGTGTTGTCCCGATGATCATCGTCGACTCCTTGCACACGTGCCGGCAGCACGATCGGTGCGGTCGTCACCAGCACCTGCCATGGGGGAGAATAGGTCAACCACGACAGTGGGTCGATCGCCGGTCGGGCACCACCGTCCGGTACGGAAGAGTTGCACGCGGGCTGCGAGCAAGCGCCCAGTCGGAGCCGGTGGTTCCGACGTGCTCAGTGTGGAGGGAGTCGTAATGGCGGCCATGAAGCCCCGCACCGGGGATGGTCCCCTCGAAGTGACCAAGGAGGGCCGCGGCATCGTCATGCGCGTCCCACTCGAGGGCGGCGGTCGGCTGGTGGTGGAGATCTCCGCCGACGAGGCTTCCGCGCTCGGTGACGCATTGAAGGCAGTCGTCAGCTGATTGTGGTTCCGCCCGGGTCCGTCGCGCCTTCTACCCGGAGGTCGCGAAGGCCCGGGCGGCTTGCTGTCCGGCCGCCGGCGGCAGTACCCACCCGACGCTGGCGCAGGACAGCGGCCGGCGTCAGGAAAGCAGTGAGCCGTAGAGCTCGACCGTCTGTTCCGCCACCGCGGTCCAGGAGAACTGGCTGTCGGCTCGCACCCTGCCGGCCTCACCGCGCGCCCGGGCCTGGTCGCGGTCGGCCACCGTGGCGTTCACCGCGGCAGCGAACGCCGCCTCGAATCCGGTGGCGTCCTGCGCGTCGTAGTGCACCAGCGTCCCGGTGACGCCGTCCTGCACGACCTCCGGAATCCCGCCGACATCGCTTGCCACCACCGGCGCGCCGCAGGCCATCGCCTCCAGGTTGACGATGCCGAGGGGCTCGTAGACCGACGGGCAGCAGAACACCGTCGACGCGGTCAGCACCTGCTTGACCTCGTCCAGGGTCAGCATGCCGTCGAACCAGAAGACACCGGGCCGGGCGGCCTGCAGCGTCCGGATGGCATCGGCCGTCTCGGCGGCGATCTCCGGTGTGTCCGGTGCGCCGGCGCACAGCACCAGCTGGATCTCCGGGTCGAACCGGTGGGCGGCGGCGATCAGGTGCCCGACACCCTTCTGCCGGGTGATCCGCCCGACGAACGACGCGATCGGCGCGGACAGGTCGACGCCCTTGCCCTCCAGCACGGAGCGGTCCTGCACCGCCTGGTAGATCGAGGTGTCGATGCCGTTGCGGATGACGTGCACCCGCGCCGGGTCCAGCGCCGGGTAGCACTCCAGGATGTCCGCGCGCATGCCGTCGGAAACCGCCACCACCGCGTCCGCAGCCTCGTAGGCGGTCTTCTCGGCCCAGCTGGACAACCGGTAACCACCGCCCAACTGCTCGGCCTTCCACGGGCGGCGCGGCTCCAGCGAGTGGGCGGTGACCACGTGCGGCACGCCGTAGAGCAGCTTCGACACGTGGCCGGCCATGTTCGCGTACCAGGTGTGCGAATGCACCAGCTCCACCGAACCGCAGGCGGCGGCCATCGACAGGTCGACCGACAGGGTGGCCAGCGCCGGGTTGGCGTCGGCGACCTCCGCCGCCGGGCGGTGACCGGACGCGCCGGCACGGTCGGCGCCGAACGCGTGCACGTCGACCTCGATCAGCTTTCGCAGCTCGCGGACCAGGAAGTCGACATGGACGCCGGCACCGCCGTAGATGTCGGGCGGGAACTCTCGGGTGAGGATCGCGGTATGCACACCGGTCAATCTAACTTCCCCTCCCGACACCCGCCGCGCGGGACCGGAACTCGCCCGCTAGGGTTCGCTCATGGCAGTCAAACCAAGGGTGCTCGGCATCGTGCTCGCCGGCGGCGAAGGAAAGCGGCTGTGGCCGTTGACCGCCGACCGGGCCAAGCCGGCCGTTCCTTTCGGCGGTAATTTCCGGCTGATCGACTTCGTGCTGTCCAACTTCGTGAATGCCGGCTACCTGCGGATCTGCGTGCTGACGCAGTACAAGTCGCACTCACTGGACCGGCACATCACCACCACCTGGCGGATGAGCCAGATGCTGGGGAACTACGTCACTCCGGTGCCCGCGCAGCAACGGCTCGGCCCCCGCTGGTACACCGGCAGTGCCGACGCCATCCTGCAGTCGCTGAACCTGGTCTACGACGACAACCCGGACTACCTGGTCGTTTTCGGTGCCGACCACGTGTACCGGATGGACCCGTCGCAGATGGTCGCCGACCACATCGAGTCCGGTGCGGAGGCCACGGTGGCCGGCATCCGGGTGCCGCGCCACGAGGCCAGCGCCTTCGGCGTGATCGACACCGACGAGTCCGGGCACAAGATCACCAGCTGGCTGGAGAAGCCCGCCGATCCTCCAGCGGTGCAGGACGACCCAAATGTCTCCTATGCATCGATGGGCAACTACGTCTTCACCACGAAGGCGCTGATCGACGCGCTCAAGCAGGACGCCGGCGAAGAGAATTCCATCCACGACATGGGCGCGAACATCATCCCGATGTTCGTGAACCGCGGCACCGCCAACGTCTACGACTTCGACCGCAACGAGATTCCGGGCGCGGACGAACGCGACAAGGGTTACTGGCGTGACGTCGGGACGCTGGACGCCTACCACGACGCCCACATGGACCTGGTTTCGGTGCACCCGATCTTCAACCTCTACAACCAGTCGTGGCCCATCCTCTCGGTGCCGCCGACGCTGCCGCCGGCGAAGTTCGTCGAGAACGGCATGGCACTGGACTCCATGGTCGGCCCGGGCACCATCATCTCCGGGGCCACGGTCCGCCGGTCAGTCGTCTCGGAGAACGTCCGGATGGCCGCCGGCGCCAGCGTCGAGGGGTCGGTCATCATGCCCGGCGTGCGGATCGGGCAGAACGCCGTCGTCCGGCACGCCATCCTGGACAAGAACGTCATCGTGCCCGACGGTGCGACCGTCGGCATCAACGTGGAAGCAGACCGCGCGGCCTACACGGTCACGGCGTCCGGCATCACGGTGGTCGGGAAGGGCATCACCATCGCCCGCTGAGCGGGCGGTGCGACCGCAGGGTGACCGCGCTCAACCCACCGGTTTGGGCAGCCGGGCCGGGCAACCGGCCCGGTAGGCCACGGCGTACTCGAAGTGCCAGGGCTCGTTGTCGTAGATCCGGCACCAGCCCAGCCGCCCGTTGCCCGCCTGCAGCCAGCGGTAGGCCCGCGCCGGCTGCACGTCGACCGCATAACCCTTGACGTGCGCGGACTTTCCCGGCGGCAGGACGTAGTCGCGCGCCGCGGCCGCGCCGTACTGCCGCACGTAGTCGTCGAACAGGGCGACCTGCTGCGCCGTGCTCCGTTTGCCGTCGTTGAGGCACAGTTCGACCCCCGCCGCCGCCGCGCGTTTCTTGACCGAGATCCAGGCGGCGCGCACATCTGCCCGCAGACCGGTCGGCGCCTCGTCGGAGTACTGCGGGCTGCCGGCGCACGGCGGCCCGTTGTCCGGGCCGGCCGCGTCCGGGCCGGCGGTGGCCTGCCGGACCGACCCGCCCGTATTCGTCGTCCGGACGGTCGACGACGGCGTACCCGACCTCGACGTGCCCGGCACGGACGTACCCGACCTCGACGTGCCGGGCCTCGACGTGCCCGGCCCGGACGTCCCCGCAGCTCCGTCCGTGGTGCTGAGCGGCGGCGTGCGGGTGAGCGGCGTGCGGGTGAGCGGCGTGCTGAGCGGCGGCGTGCGGGTCGGCGGCGTGCTCAGCGCCAGCGTGCCGGGCGGTGGCGCGGATGGCGGAGCGAGATCGGAGCGCCCCGCCGTCGACGTCGCGGGCACGGACCCGACTCCGGACGACCTGGGCCCACCCGAGCCGTTCGCGCTCGTTCCCGAGCCGTCCGGGCTCGCGGCGCCGGGGCCGGTGCAGCCGGGCAGGATCAGCACGGCCAGCGCGAGGACGGACGCGAGCGCGGCGCGCCGCGTCACGGCGCCGGCCGACCCGTCACCGCTTGACCGCGGCGAGCAGCCCGTCCCCGAGGGAGGTCATCACCGGGACCAGGGTCTCGTCGTCACGGATCATCCGGCCGGCTTCCCGGACGGCGACCGTCTCCGGATCGCGTTGGGTCGGGTCCGCCACCTTGTCGCCGTGCAGCGCGCCGGCGAGCACGAGCACCCCACCCTTGCGCAGCAGCCGGACCGCCTCGGTCACGTACTGCGGGTAGCCCGTGCGGTCGGCGTCGATCAGCACCAGGTCGTACGCGCCGTCGGTCAGCCGCGGCATGACCTCCAGGCCGCGGCCGTTGATCAGCCGGGCCCGTCCCGGCGCGACCCCCAGGACGGCGAACGCCTCCCGCGCAGCGCGCTGGTGCTCGGCCTCGATGTCGATCGAGGTCAGCACCCCGTCGCCGGACATACCGCCCAGCAGGTGCAGTCCGCTGACGCCGGTTCCGGTGCCGATCTCCACCACGGCCCGCGCCGACAGGGCGGCCGCCAGGAACGTGAGCGCCGCGCCGGCGCCCGACCCGATCGGCTCGCACCCCAGGTCCGCCGCCCGGCCCCTGGCCCCGATGACGGCCTCGTGCTCGGGAACGAAGAACTCCGCGAAGGACCTGCTGCTGGTCATGGGTTGCCTCCGGGCTGTCCGTGGTCTGCGCCCGTCCCGGCCGGCACGACGCCGGCGGGCAGTTCCGGCGCGGCGCCGGCGGGATCGCACCCGAAGGTACCGGGCGAGCGGGGAGCCGACCGACAGGCGCCCCGCTCCCGGCGGCCGCCCGGCACCGGGACACCCGCCGCGCGCGCCCGCTTTGACAGACCCGGCCGACTCCGTTCACAGAACGCTCACAACAGGTGACGCGACAATCGTCTTCACCTGGCCGACGGACCGACGTCCGGACGCCCTCGATCAGCAAAGAGGTGAGTTCCCTGTCCATCGTGCCCGCGTCGTCCGGCGTCGCCGGTCCCGGTCCAGCTGGTGCCGAGGCTCCGCCCAGTGCGGCGGATGCCGGCTGGACCCCGCCGGCCTGGGACACGATCGTCAAGGACCACGGCGACCGCGTCTACCGGCTGGCCTACCGGTTGTCGGGCAACGTCCACGACGCCGAGGACATCACCCAGGAGACGTTCATCCGGGTGTTCCGCTCGCTCGACGGCTTCCGCCCCGGATCGTTCGAAGGCTGGCTGCACCGCATCACCACCAACGTCTTCCTCGACATGGTGCGTCGCCGGCAGCGCATCCGGATGGAATCCCTTCCGGAGGAGACCGACCGCATCGCCGGCCGCGAGCCCTCCCCCGAGCAGGCATTCCAGGACGCCAACCTCGACCCGGACCTGCAGGCGGCGTTGGACGAACTGCTGCCCGAGTTCCGCGCCGCCGTCGTGCTGTGCGACGTGGAGGGCTTGTCCTACGAGGAGATCGGCGCGACGCTGGGCGTCAAGCTCGGCACGGTCCGGTCCCGGATCCACCGCGGTCGGCAGGCGCTGCGCGCCTCGCTCGAGCGCCGGCGCGAGGCTCGGGCCGAAGGTGGGTCGTACCGAAACATCCGCAGCGCACTGCTGCCGAAAGTGGTGATGCCATGAGCGGCCTGTTCGACGAACACCTGACGCTCGACGCGGTCGTCGCCTACGCCGACGGCGAGATGGGCATGACGGCCTACAAGCGCGCCGCGGCGCACGTCATGCACTGCGGTGCCTGCGCGGCCGACGTGGCCGAACAGGCAACGGCCTCGCAGTACCTCAGGCAGGCCCGGATGCCGTCCATGCCGGGCGGCCTGCTCGACGCGCTCAGGTCCATTCCCGTTGCCCTGCCGCAGCTGTCGGACCCGGCACCCGGTACGCCCGGCCGGCCGTTCGAGTCGCACCCCCGGTCTGCTGACGAGGCAGAGCACGGCCGCGGCCGCCGGTTCCGGTTGGGCGCAGGTGCGCTCGTCGCCGGTCTCGCCGTGGGCGCCGTGATGGTCACGGCGGTCGGCGACCAGCCCACCGGAGTGCCGACCGCCCCGCTGCGCCCGGACACCGCGTCGGTCTCGGGAGCCTCCGCCATCCGGACGACCGTGCTGGACGTCCTCGCCCGCACCCCCCGGCACTGAGCAGCCGGCCGCACGGTGCTGGGCCGGCTCCGGCGTTCCGCCCGCCCGCCCGGCGGCGTGTCGTAGCCTTGCCGCAATGACCCCTCCACTGCCGCCGCCCGTCACGAACGGCCGCGCCCGCCTGGCGCCCCGTCCGGTCTGGCGGCCCGCGATCGACCCGGCGCAGAGCGCTGTGTTCGGCCGGCCGGCCGGGGTGCCGTCGTCGTTCTCACCCCGGCCCAGAGGCCCCGGTCAGCCCGGGCTGCCGACCGCACCGGTGGTCCCCGACATGCTCGTCGACGCCTTCGGCCGCCCGCCGGGCGCGTCGTCGCCACTGGAGCGGCCGCCCGCGACGCCGGACGACGAGCCGGACGCGGACCCCGCCGACCCCTGGCGCGACCCGGCCAGCCCGGCCCGGCTCGGTGACCCGGCGCTGGCCGAGCCGGTCGAGCCCGCCGAGCCGGCTGCGCCCGCCGCGCGATTCACCCTTCGACAGGCGTTGTTCGAGCGCCGCATCGCACCGTCCGGACTGATCGTGCTGGCGGTGCTGGCCCTGTTGGTCGGGGCCGGCGGGGCGGCCGTCGGAGCATGGGCCGGGAGTCGACTCCCTGCCGCGGCCACCGATCCGGCGTTCACCCTGACCAGCGTCGCTCCGGCCATCGAGCGGCAACCGGGGTCGGTCGCCGTGGTCAGCAAGGCCGTCATCCCGTCGGTCGTCTCGATCGAGGTGCGGACCGGGGACACCGGCGACACCGGGTCCGGGGTGGTCATCGACGGGCGGGGCTACGTGCTGACGAACAACCACGTCATCTCGCTGGCGGCGTCGGACTCGTCAGCGAAGATGACGCTGGTGTTCTCCGACGGCCAGCGGGTTCCCGCCACCATCGTCGGTCGGGACCCGGAGTCCGACCTGGCCGTGGTCAAGGCGAGCGTCGACGGGGCGACCGTCGCCCGGCTGGGCAACTCCGACGCCGTGCAGGTCGGCGACACCGTCATCGCCATCGGCTCGCCCCTCGGCCTGGCGGGAACCGTCACCACCGGCATCGTCTCGGCGACCGACCGGCCGGTCCGGCTGGCGGGGGGCGAGTCCGACACCAACGCCGTCATCGACGCCCTGCAGACCGACGCCGCCATCAACCCCGGCAACTCAGGCGGCGCGCTGGTGGACGCCAGCGGCGCCGTCATCGGCATCAACTCGGCCATCCGGACCCTGGGCGGGGATACCAGCGGATCCATCGGCCTGGGCTTCGCGATCCCGATCAACTACGCCAAGAGCATCGCGGAGTCGCTGATCCGGACCGGCAAGGTGGTCCACTCCAGCATGGGGGTCAACGCCAAGTCCGCCACCAACGGCACGACCGACGGCGCCCAGGTGCAGAACGTGGTCGACGGCGGACCCGCGGCGAAGGCCGGCATCAAGGAGGGCGACGTGGTGATCAAGGTGGGGACCAGGACCGTGGGTGACGCCGACGAGCTGGTCGTCGCCGTCCAGTCGCACGCGGTGGGCGAGAGCGTCCCGGTGACGCTCACCCGGGCCGGAAAGCGGTTCACGGTGCAGGTCGTGCTCGTCGCGGAGTGATTTCCCGCCGGTAGTGTTGGCCGCAGATGCCCGCCCGGCCCCACCCGCGGTGTCACGGCGTCGAACCCCCACAGCGTGATCCCAGCAAGCAGCGAGCCAGGACGGAGGCAGGTCGAGTGTTCGGCATGTCCTGGACCGAGATCATGATCATTCTCGCGGTCGGCATGTTCGTCCTCGGCCCCGAGCGCATTCCGGTGGCCGTCAAGTGGGTGGGTTCGACCCTGCGCACGGTGCGGACGATGGCCGCGGGCGCGCAGGAGCAGCTGCGCGGCGAGTTCGGGCCCGAGATCGACGAGTTGCGCCGGCAGATCGAGGATCTCCAGTCGCTCAAGGAGATCCAGGAGCTTCGCTCGCTCCGCGATCTGAACCCGAGGTCGATGCTCACCAAGAACCTGCTGGGTGACGACTTCTCCGGCGGCGTCAGCGGATTCCTCGGACTGAACCAGCCCGCCGACGGGCAGTCCGCGACCGGATCCGGTGTGGCTCCCGAGGTCCCGGCCTTTCCACCGGCCGCCGCCCCGCCGCCCGCAGCTCCGGACCCGACCGCCGGGTCGCAGCCCCCGGCCGCCCCGGCGGAGATGGCGCCGGTGTTCGCCGGAGCCACGCCGGTGACGGTCAACCAGCCGCCGGTCACGGTCGACGACCCGCAGCCGGTCGACCTGGCCAAGCCGGCAGCCCCGGTCGCGGACGAACCGGCCACCGGGCGACACGCCGCCGGAACCGTGTTCGACGACGACGCGACCTAGCCGACCCCGGCCTCGTCAACCGGCCCGGTCAGCGACGCGAGGGCGCGATGCCGAGCGACACGCCGACCAGCGGCCGGGTCCGCGCCGCCAGGTTTTCGGCGACCGCCGACAGGGCTTGCGCCGCAGGGGAATCCGGGTCGGAGAGCACCAGCGGCACGCCCGCGTCGCCGGCTGCCCGGAGGGAGAGCTGCAGCGGGATCTGGCCGATCAGGCCCACCGTGGTGCCCGTCGCCCGGCTGAGCGACGCGGCCACGACCGCACCGCCGCCCGACCCGAACAGGTCGAGCACGGTTCCGTCCGGCAGCGTCATGGCGGACATGTTCTCCACCACGCCGGCGATCCGCTGCCGGGTCTGCAGCGCGATGGACCCGGCACGTTCGGCGACCTCCGCGGCGGCCAGCTGCGGCGTCGTCACCACCAGGATCTCGGTGGTCGGGATCAGTTGCGCCGTGGAGATGGCGATGTCCCCCGTGCCCGGCGGCAGGTCGAGCAACAGCACATCCAGGTCGCCCCAGAACACGTCGGCCAGGAACTGCTGCAGGGCACGGTGCAGCATCGGCCCGCGCCAGACCACGGGGGTGTTGCCGTCCACGAACATGCCGACGCTGATCACCTTCACGCCGTGGGCCTCCGGCGGCAGGATCATCTCGCCGATGCGGGTCGGCCGCCCGGTGACGCCCAGCATGCGCGGGATGGAGAAGCCGTAGACGTCGGCGTCGAGCACGCCGACCGCGAGGCCCCGGCGGGCCAGTGCGACGGCGAGGTTGACGGTGACGGTGGACTTGCCCACGCCGCCCTTGCCGGAGGCGACGGCGTAGACCCGGGTCCGGGATTCCGCCCTGGCGAACGGGATGTCCTTGGTGGCCCCGCCCTTGAGGTTGTCGCGCAGCGTGCTGCGCTGCTCGTCCGTCATCACCCCCAGGGTCAGGCGCACCTCGGTGACCCCGGGCACGGCCCGGACGGCCGACGTCACGTCGTCGGTGAGCTTGTCGCGCAGCGGACAGGCGGCGATGGTGAGCAGCACGGTCAGCTCGACGATTCCGTTGGCGCTGACCTCGAGCGAGTCGACCATGCCCAGGTCGGTGATGGGCCGGCGGATCTCCGGATCCTTGACGCCGTCCAGGGCGGTGCGGATCCGGGCGGTCAAGTCGGTGCTGACTGGCATCAGGTTTCACTACCTCCGCCACCAGATTACGGCGCTCGCGGACCGGCCCGGTCCACGTCTCCCGCACATCGGATGCACACCATCCTGTGCCAGCATGGGAACCGACTCACACGGATTTGAAGCTCAGGAACTCACAGGAGGAAGGTGTTCTCGTCGTGACAGCACCGATGGGAAATTCGCAGATGCGGTTCCCGGGGGCGACCGCGCCGTCGCTGCCCACCCCGCCGACCGGATTCGCCGTCGCCGCCTACCCGACCTACGCCCAGGCGCAGGCCGCGATCGAGCACCTGGCGAAGAACGACTTTGCCATCGAGGACGTGACGATCGTCGGCACCGACCTGCAGATGGTGGAGCGGGTGACCGGCCGGCTCACCGCCGGCAAGCTGGCCGGCGCGGGCGCCGCGTCCGGTGCCTGGTTCGGACTGTTCGTCGGCCTGTTGATGAGCCTGTACGGGCGCACCGGCGCCGGTCTGGCGCTGATCGTCGTCTCCGTCGCCATCGGTGCCGTGTTCGGCGCGGTCATGGGTTACCTCGGCTACTCGGTCGCCAAGGGCAAGCGCGACTTCACCTCCGCCTCGCAGGTGGTCGCCCGGCGGTACGACGTGCTCTGCCAGCCGCGCACCGCCGAGCAGGCCCGCAACCTGCTCGCCCGGATGGAGCTCGGCACCAACGCCTGACGGCGTCAGAGCCAGCGCTTGCGGCGCAGTGCCAGGTACAGCAGCGTGCACACCACCACGATGCCCAGGATCGCCATCGGGTAGCCCAGCTGCCAGCTCAGTTCCGGCATGTGCTTGAAGTTCATGCCGTAGATGCCGGCGATGGCGGTGGGCACCAACGCGATCGCCGCCCACGCCGAAATCTTGCGCATGTCCTGGTTCTGCCGGTTCGCCACCTCCGCCAGTGCGGCAGACACCAGCGTGGTGAGCATCTCGTCGAAGGTGCCGATCCGCTCCGCAACGTGCGACAGGTGGTCCTCGACGTCCCGGAAGTACTCCCGGACGTCGTCGGGGATCAGCGAGTTCGGTGTGTTGGACAGTGCTTTGAGCGGTGCGGCCAGCGGCGTCACCGCGCGGCGCAGCCGCAGGATCTCCCGCTTCAGCCGGTAGATCTGCTCGATGTCGACGTCCTGCTCGGGGTCGAACACGGCCGTCTCCATCTCGTCGATGTCCTCCTCGATCTCCTCCACGACGGCGACGTACTCGTCGACGACCCGGTCGGCGATGGCGTGCAGCACCACCGCCGGGCCCAGGCCGAGCTGCTCGGGATCGGCTTCCAGGGAGGCGCGGAGTCCGGCCAGTTCGGAGTGCTGGCCGTGCCGGACGGTGATGATGAAGTCACGGCCGAGGAAGACCATGATCTCGCCGCTGGACACCACCACACCGCTCTGGCTGCCGGCCGTCACGTGCTCCTGGAACTTGACCGTCTTGAGGACGAAGAACAGGTACTTGCCGTACCGGTCCATCTTCGGCCGCTGGTAGGCGTGCACCGCGTCCTCGACGGCGAGCTCGTGCAGGCCGAACGTCTCGGTGACGGCGGCCATCTCCTCGTACGTCGGCTCGTGGAAGCCCACCCAGACGAACCCGTCGTGCATCGACCGGATCCGGTGCAGGGCGGACACCGGGTCCGGACAGGTGGCCTCGCGGAAGCCGTTGACGTAGGCGCCGCAATCGACCATCGCGCGGCGCCTGGTGGTGCGCTCCGGCACGGTCGGCGGCTTCTTCCCGATGGTCATGAACCCGGGCAGTGGGGGCAGGACAGGCATCGGGACCTCCTCGTCGACGGCGCACGCGCCCGGCACAGGTTACTCGCGCGAAGTGTCCTTGGATGCGGTGAACGGTAGGGCAATATGGGTCCGATGCTCATCGACCTGCACGCCCATTCGGACGCCTCCGACGGCACCGACACCCCGGCCGGGCTGATCGCCGCAGCGTCGGCCGCGGGCGTGGACGTGCTGGCCATCACCGACCACGACACCACCGGCGGATGGGCCGAGGCGCAGGCCGCCCGGCCGGCCGGATTGGGCCTCCTCCGGGGCGCCGAGTTCTCCACCCAGGTGGTGCTGGACGGCCGGGCGTCCAGCGTCCACCTGCTGGGTTACCTGTTCGACCCGGACGATCCGGCCATCGTCACGGAGCAGGCCCGGCTGAAGAAGGAGCGCAGGCGGCGCGGGCTCGCCATCATCGCGCGGATGGTCGACGACGGCCTGCCGATCACCGCCGACCAGGTGCTGGAGATCGCCGGCAACGCGCCGGTCGGCCGGCCGCACATCGGCCGGGCGCTGATGGCCAGCGGCGTCGTCGAGTCGGTGGACGAGGCCTTCGCCACCCACTTGGCGGGACGGGCCAAGTACTACGTGCCGAAGGTGGACACCGACCTGCTGACCGCCGTGCGGATGATCTCGGCCGGCGGCGGGGCCAGCGTCGTGGCCCACCCCCGGGGCCGGGGCGAGCGGCGGGTGCTGACCGCCGACTTCGTCGGCGCGCTGGCCGACGCCGGCCTGACCGGGCTGGAGGCCGACCATCCCGACCACGACGAGGACGACCGGGCCGAGATCAGGGCGATCGCGGCGCGCCACGGCCTGCTCACCACCGGGTCGTCGGACTACCACGGCCACAACAAGACGCTGGTGCTCGGGCAGGAGGCCACCCGGCCGGAGGTGCTCGACCGGCTGATCTCCTCGACCAGCGGCGTCACCGCCCCGCTGGGCCCGGTGGGCTGAGTTGGCCGACCGGCGGACCGTCCCCGTCGACGGTGCGCAGCGCCCGGCGGCGCCGCCGCCCGGCTGGCCGCTGCGCGTGCTGGAGGCGGTGGCCGGGCTGCTGTCGGCCGGAGTGCTGCTGCTGGGGTTGGTGCTGCTCGCCCTGATCGTGCTGGCTCCGCACCTGATCAGCGGCACCGGACTGTCCGCGGCGAGCGGGCCGCGCTGGGACCGCGCCGGGGCTCAGCTGCTGGCCGGCGCCGTCGGCGAGGTGCTGCACGGCCGGCGGGCGGGCTTCGCCCCCGGTGCCCGGCCGGCGGCGGCAGCGGCGGCCGTGCTGCTCAGCGCAGCTGCGCTGTGGTGGGGCTGGGGTCGCTGACCCAGGACCGGATCAGCGGCGCCAACACCGACAGCAGCCCCTGCGGCGCCTCGACCGCCGGCGAGTGGGCCGCGCCCGGGACCAGCACCAAGGACGTCCCGAGCTCCGTGGCCATCCGGCGCTGCTCCGCCAGCGGCCAGGCATCGTCGGCCTCGCCGGCGACGACGGCCACCGGGATGCGGCGCTGCGTCACCGCGGCGGCCAGCTCGGCGGTCCGGTCCGGCTCGGTCAGCAGCGCGGTGCCCATGCCGAGCAGACCGGCCCGGCTCGAGGACAGGAACCGCCGGCGGTAGAACCGGGCCAAGGGGTCCGGGTCGTCGGGGTCGAGACCGGCCGCACGCTGGTTGCGGTCGTAGAGCACCGTCCGGCCCTCGGCACGCAGGACCGGCTGCCCGGCGGTCAGCACGTCGAACCGGTTGCCGCTGGTGAACGCGCCCGGACCGGAGCACAGCAGGACCAGCCCGGCGACCGGGGCACCGGCGAGCACCGCCGCCCTGGACACCAGGCCGCCGAACGAGTGGCCCAGCAGGACCACCGGGTGGTCCAGAGCGAGACGCTCGACGACCGACCCGATCACCGGGCCGAGTGCTGCGGGGGAGTAGTCCTGCTCGTCGTCCGGGCCGGGGGACTCGAACTGGCCCGGCTGGTCGATCGCCATCGCGACCACGCCGACCCCGACGAGCGGGTCGAGCAGCGGGGCGAAGTCCTCCTTGGAGCCGGTGTACCCCGGCACGAGCAGCACCACCGGGGCGTGCGCGGTGCTGCCCGGCGGTGCGGCGACCAGCGCGGCGAGCGGTCCGGCGGACGACTCCAGGCTGGTGTGCAGAGCGGTGGTGGGGGAGAGCTGGTCGGCCATCAGGCCATCATGACCGATCGCCGCGCAGGGCCACGACGGCCGTGCCGCGCACCTCGATCACCATGGTGTCCACCGCGGTGGCGTCGACCCGGCCGCGGTAGGAACCCCGGTCGACCGTGATGGTGCGCGCGCCGGCCGGGCCCGCCGTCGCGTCGAAGCGGGACAGCCCGGCTGCGGTCGGCAGCAGCAGCGTCGACCCGACGACGGCCGGCAGCCCCCGTGCGTTGTCGGCCACCCAGTCCAGCCGCAGGTCGGTGATGCCCACCTGGGGCGCGGTGGACGAGCCGAGCGCGTCGGTGATGCTGCTGCTGCCGGCGGTCGCGGTGCTGGTGGCGGTGGGCGGGAACGCGGTGGTGGGTGCGACGCCCTGCACGGTGGGCATCGAGACGGCCAGCAGGTGGCTGCCGACCAGCGACAGCCGCTGCGCGCCGGTGGAGAGGCCCGGGGTGACCCGCACCGGCGGCGCGACGGAGTCGGCGGCGACGATGTCGGCGGCCGGGATGTCCACCGGTGTCCGGGAGGTCTGCTTGCCGGTGGCGTCGTACACGACCACCGCCGGCGACGGCGCGGACACCAGCACCGCGACCCGGTCGGAGGTGATGCCGACGATCCGTGCCGCCGGTGCGCCGGTGTCGATGTCCACCCGCAGGGAGTGCTGGAACACGTCCCATCCGTTCGGATGGTTCGGGATGGCGCTCGGGTCGTCGAAGTTCAGCACGACACGCGCGGTCGTACCCTCGGCCGGGCAGTGTTCGACCGTGCCGAACTGGGTGGCGGCGATGGCCAGGTCGGTCAGCGTGCAGCCCAGCCGGGACTGGTTCGGCTTCGGCGGGTTCGCCTGCTCGCCGTACTGGATCGTGCGGACCAGGTCGTTGCGCCACAACTCGATGCGGGTGGGGCCGATCCAGCCGGCGTAGACGTCGCCGAACACCAGCGCCCCGTTCTGCTGGTTCGCGGAGGTCCGGACCTTGGCGCGGGCGCCGGTCGCCGGGTCGAAAGTCATCACCTGGCTGCAGAAGCCGTTCTCGTCGAAGACGGTGGTGATGCCGGCCGGCTGCGATCCGGACATGTCGGCCGGGCCCTCGTCACCCGATCCGACGGCGCACAACGTGCGGTTGCTGCGGCTGTAGGTCCAGCGCACCACCCCGGTGACGGCGTCGTGCGCGGTGATCTCGTGCTGGTCCGCGGTGACCACCACTCCGGAGCCGGAGGCCACGGCGCCGAGCCGGGCATCGGTGGGGGCGGTCCAGGCCGTCGTCAACGCCGATGGCAGCGCGGTGGTGCTCTGGCCCCCGGACGGCGCCGCGAACGCACCGGACGGGGCGTTGCCCGGGGAGGCGGTCACCAGGTTCGCGTTGCGGATGTCGCTGGAGCGGTAGAGGAGCAGACCGGCCACCGTCACCGCGATGGCGAGGGCCAGGGCCAGCGAACGGTCCAGCTGCCGTCTGCGGCGGGGCGTGGTCACCGGCCGAGCCTAGCCAACGAACCCGACGTTGCCGGTGAGCCGCGGAGCGGGCTGCTACTCCGCGGCCGGAGCGGCCGCGGCGGCGCCGCTGCCGCCCCTGGTGCGGCGGCGGGCGCGCTTGCGCCGCGGCGCCGCGGCGTCGGCGGTCTCGTCGACCGTCTCGGGTGTGGCGTCGACCAGCGGCTCTCCCGCGTGCCCGCCGGATCGGCGCTCGCCGCCGCGCCCGCCGCGCGCCCCGGCGTCACGGGCGGTGCCGTGCCCCCGGGAGCCGGTCGTGGTGGCGGCCTTGCGCCGCCGGCCGCCGGTCTCGCCGAGGTCTTCCACAGCCTCGGCGCCCAGGCCTTCGCGCGTGCGCTGGGAGCGTGGCAAGCGGCCGGTGACGCCCTCCGGGATGTCCAGGTCGGCGAAGAACTGCGGCGAGTTGGAGTAGGTCTCGGCCGGTTCGGCGAAGGCCAGGCCCAGCGAGTCGTTGATCAGTTTCCAGCGGGGGATGTCGTCCCAGTCGATGAACGAGACGGCGACACCGGTCTTCCCGGCCCGCCCGGTCCGGCCGATGCGGTGCACGTAGGTCTTGTCCTCCTCAGGGCACTGGTAGTTGACGACGTGCGTGACGTCCTCCACGTCGATGCCGCGCGCCGCCACATCGGTGGCGACCAGCACGTCGACCTTGCCGGCGCGGAAGGCGCGCAATGCCTGCTCGCGGGCGCCCTGGCCGAGGTCACCGTGCACGGCGGCGGCGGCGAAACCGCGCTCGACCAGCTCGTCGGACACCTTCTGCGCGGTGCGCTTGGTGCGGGTGAACACCATCGTCAGGCCACGCCCGCGGGCCTGCAGCAGCTTGGCCAGCATCTCGATCTTGTCCAGCGCGTGCGCGCGGTAGACGAACTGGGTGGTGGTGCGGTGGGTCTGGCCCTCGCTGGCCACCTCGGCGCGGATGTGCGTCGGCTGCGACATGAAGCTGCGGGCCAGCGTCAGGATCGGGCCGGGCATGGTGGCCGAGAACAGCATGGTCTGCTTGACGTCGGGAACCATGCCGAGCACCTTCTCGATGTCCGGCAGGAAGCCCAGGTCGAGCATCTCGTCGGCCTCGTCCAGCACCAGCACCTTGACGCCGCCGAGCTGCAGGTGGCCGCCGTTGGCCAGGTCGAGCAGCCGGCCGGGCGTGCCGATGACGACGTCGGCGCCGGAGTGCAGGGCGGCGATCTGCGGCTCGTAGGCCCGGCCGCCGTAGACGGCCGTCACCGACAGGCCGAGGTACTTCGCGGCGCCCTGCAGGTCGCGGGTGACCTGGACGCACAGCTCGCGGGTCGGCACCATCACCAGGGCCCGGGGGGCGCGACCCTCGCTGAGCTTGCCGTTCTCGTCCTTGGACCCGTCGTCCCAGAACAGCCGCTGCAGCAGCGGCACGCCGAAGCCCAGCGTCTTGCCCATGCCGGTGCGGGCCTGGCCGATCAGGTC
>CAXTBG010000064.1:0-29218 GCA_964242105.1 uncultured Nakamurella sp.
TGGTGCAGACGCAGGTGGTCGAGGCCGGGCACCACCGCCGCCGGATGTTCAACCTGACCGGCATCGACATGCAGGAGAACCAGGCACGCCGGGTGCTCAACGACCTCGACGCCTACCGGTCCCGCGCCGTCATGCCGGACACCGAGGCGGACGAGGACACCGTCGCCCGGCACTGGGTGACCGACGTGTTCGAGCCGGTCCTGGAAGCCGTTCCCGCGGACCTCGCGGCCAAGCTGGAGCCGGCCGAGATCTTCCACGAGGTGCTCGAGCACCGCTGGTTCCTGTCCGAGGCGGCCGGGCACGAGGTGTCGCTGGAGGAGGCCGTGCAGTCCTACGTGGACAACGTGCTCCGCTTCCGGCCGGACGAGCAGGCGTTGCTCGACCCGGACCTGATGGGCAACGGGCTGATGAACGCCGACGACGACGACCTGTTCGAGGACGCCACCGAGGACGCGATGGACGACGTGGACGACGGGCAGGGCAGCGGCCGGTCCCGGACCGAGGAGGAGAGAGCGGCCGACGCGGCATGGGAGGCGGCCGCACTGCGGTACGGCGGATGATGCCGGCACACCGGCGAACGACCACCTTCCGCGGTGTCCCGCGCTGTCTCCTCCGGTACCGTTAGCAGGCAATGGAACACCGGCCAGGGCGGCCGCAGGACGACGGACGGAACTCTGCCCTGCCGGGAGCACCCTTTGTCACCGCAGGAGGCCTTGCATGGCGCTCGGGGAAACAACAGCCACACCATCGGTACGGAGCTGGGTACTGCAGGACTGGGGCGTCAACTCCGGGTACGCCGATTCGCAGTTGGTGCTGGCCTGGTTCCGTGCCGCTCAACTCGCCCGCTACCGGTGGGGGGTGGCCGGCCGCCTGTTCTGCGCCGTGTACCGGATCTTCACCTCGCTGTTCATCAGCGTCGAGCTGCCTCCCGAGCTGTCCGTGGGGACCCGTCTCCGGATCTACCACCCGCACGGCATCGTGCTCAATCCCGCGGTGGTGATGGGAGCCGACTGCATCCTCCGGCACAACGTGACCGTCGGGAACGTCGTCCGCCGGGACGGCAGCCAGAAGGGTGTGGCGAGCATCGGGAACGGCGTCGACTTCGGCGCCGGATGCGTGGTGGTCGGGCCGATCCACGTGGGTGACCAGGCGCGGATCGCCGCGTTGGCCCTGGTGGTGGTGGACGTCCCGGAACGGGGCGTGATGATCGGTAATCCGGCGAAGCTGGTCCGTATCGACGACGTGGTCGTCGCGCAGGAGCGAGGCGGGATCACGGCATGACGACCGACCCACTGGCCCAGCTCGTCGGGCGCACCTACTCGACGCTCAAAGAGTTGTTGCCGCCTGCGGAACACGCTGCGGTGGTTGACTTCCCGGCCCACCAGAACTTCGGTGACTCGCTGATCTACCTCGGCCAGCGGCAGTATCTGTCGAAACTGGGGTACCACATCGCCTACCTGGGCGACTCGCACCGCTATGACGCCGATTTCCTGCGGAAGGCCCATCCCGACGGGCCGATCTTCCTGCACGGCGGGGGAAGTCTGGGCGACCGGTACCCGGACGCCCATGGATTCCGGGAACAGGTGATCCGCGATTTCCCGGACCGGCCGATCGTGCAACTACCGCAGAGCATGGATTTCACCCGGGACGACGCCGTCCAGCAGGCCCGCAGGGTGTTCGCCGGCCACCCCGATTTTCTGCTGCTGCTGCGGGACCAGACCAGCCTGCAAAAGGCTCGGGATGCGTTTCCCGATACCCGGTGCGAATTCTGCCCCGATCTGTCGTTCGGTACCGGCTGGCTGCCGAGCACCGCCCCGGTCACCCGGGACCTGACGATGCTGCTGCGCACCGACGGGGAGCAGGGCACGCGGTACGACTTCGGTCTCGACGAGCTGTCGACACTGCGCGTCGACTGGAGTTATCAGCGCACGGGGCAACTGCTGTGGAACGCGCTGGCGGTGCCGCGGGCCGCGGTTCACCGCTTCCCGCGGATCCGTCCCGGCCTGCAGCGGGTCGTGGAGAGCACCTTCGACGCCCTGGCGACGATGAACGTGCGGCGCGGGCGGGCTCTGCTGGGCCCCGGCCGGCTGGTGCTGTCCAACCGCCTGCACGGCGCCGTGCTGGCTGCACTGATGAAGAAGCCGGTCGTGGCGATGGACAATTCGTACGGGAAGATCGCTCCCATCTACCGGGAGTACTTCCACGAGCTGCCGACGGTCCGCTTCGCCGAGGACGGGGCCACAGCCAGCGAGCTGCTCCGCCAGATGCACCGCGAGCTCTCCCAGGGCGCCGGCGTCGGCGCTGGCTGACGTGCCGGGCGCGGGCCCTGCCCCAGCCCGCCCGGTTGCTCCCGCGTGACCTGCCGGCTGGTGCGCTGGATGGGGTGCCGGTGGTCGGCCGGGCGGGTGCGCCGGTCGGCGCCGGTAGTCCACCGCGCTGGTGCGCCGGGCGGGTGCGCCGGTCGGGCCCCGGTGCGCCGGTCGCGTGCCGGAAGGTCAGCTTGCGCCGGCCCGCAGCCGGTTCCGATAGATCGCCAGGTGCGTCGCCGCGAGCCGCAACATCGGGGTGGCGACGCCGAGTTCCTGCGCCCGCCCCACCAGGTCGCCGATGATGGCGTCGCTCTCCACCGGCCGGCCGGCTTCGAGGTCGCGGTACATCGAGGTGGTGAACGTCGAGCCCGGCGCGGTCACCAGATCCGCGGTCCGCCGCCAGGCGCCGGCGCTGAGCGGCTGGCCCGCGGCGGCCGCGACGGCGACGGTCTCGGCCACCATCTCCCGGGCCACGTCCACCCCACCCGGCACGGCGACGATGTCGCCCACCGTCCCGCGCAGCAGCACGTTCAACGCACCGGCGGAGGCCAGCATCACCCACTTCTGCCACATCGCCGCGACGATGGAACCCGAGCGCCGGGCGGTGAACCCGGCGTTCTGCAGAGTGGCGTCCACCTCGTCCGGCCGGCCCTCCGGCACCTCCGGATCCAGCGCGCCGTAGGTCAGCTCCTGCATGCTGGCGAGCTGCAGCACCCGGCCGCGGTCGTCCAGGGTGGTGGAGACGACGCACACCCCGCCGAGCACCGCCCCGCGCCCGAACCGGTCGGACAGCAGGTCGAGATGCCGCATGCCGTTGAGCACCGGCAGGACGAGCGTCCCGGGGCCCACCGCCGGCGCCAGGTCGTCCATCGCCTGCTCGAGGGCGAATGCCTTGACGCACAGCAGGACCAGGTCGTACGAATGGTCGAGCCCGCCGACCTCCACCACGCCCGGCGTCAGCGTCACATCGCCGTACCCGCTGAGGATCTGCAGCCCGTCGGCCCGGATCGCCGCCGCCCTCGCCGGCCGGAGCAGAAAGGTGACGTCCCGTCCGGCCTGCGCCAGCCGGCCGCCGAAGTACCCGCCGGTGGCACCCGCCCCGACCACCAGGATGCGGAGCGCCGTCACAGCGCGATGCCGACGTACTTCGTCTCCAGGTACTCCTCGATGCCCTCGCTGCCGCCCTCCCGGCCGATGCCGGAGGCCTTGACGCCGCCGAACGGCGCGGCCGGGTTGGACACGATGCCCTGGTTGATGCCGACCATGCCGGTCTCCAGGCGCTCCGCCACGGTCAACGCCCGGGTCAGGTTCTGGGTGAAGGCGTACGCGACCAGCCCGTACTCGGTGTCGTTGGCCAGCGCGATCCCCTCGTCGTCGGTGCCGAACGTGGTGACCGGGGCGACCGGGCCGAAGATCTCCTCACGGAACATGTCGGCGTCGCTGGGCACGTCGGTCAGCACCGTCGGGGCGTAGAAGTAGCCCCGGTTGCCGATGGTCTTGGCGCCGGTCAACACGGTGGCCCCGCGGTCCAGCGCGTCGGCCACCAGCTCCGAGACCTTCTGCACCGCAACGCCATCCACCAGCGGTCCGACCTGCACACCGTCGTCGATGCCCGGTCCGACGACCATCGCGCCCATCCGCTGCGCCAGCCGCTGGGAGAACTCCGCGGCCACCGACTCGTGCACGATGAAGCGGTTCGCCGCGGTGCAGGCCTCGCCGATGTTGCGCATCTTGGCCAGCATCGCCCCGTCGACCGCACGGTCGAGGTCCGCATCGGCGAAGACGACGAACGGCGCGTTGCCGCCCAGTTCCATGCTGACCTTGAGCACCTGCTGCGCCGACTGCTCGATCAGGCGGCGGCCGACCGCCGTGGAACCGGTGAAGGTGAGCTTGCGCAGGCGGGGGTCGCGGATGATCGGCTCGGACACCGGGCCGGACCGTGAGGTGGTGACGACGTTGACCACGCCGTCGGGCACGCCGGCCTCGGTGAGCACGGCGGCCAGTGCGAGCGTGGTCAGCGGCGTCTGGGCGGCCGGCTTGATCACGATGGTGCACCCTGCCGCCAGGGCCGGCCCGATCTTGCGGGTGCCCATGGCGAGCGGGAAGTTCCACGGGGTGATCGCGTAGACCGGGCCCACCGGCTGCTTCATCGTCAGCAACCGGGTCCCGCCGGCCGGCGCGACGGAGAAGCGACCGGAGATGCGGACGGCCTCCTCGGAGAACCAGCGGAAGAACTCCGCACCGTAGGCGACCTCACCGCGGGCCTCGGCCAGCGGCTTGCCCATCTCCAGTGTCATCAGCAGCGCGAAGTCGTCGGCCCGGGCGGTGAGCAGCTCGAAGGCCTTCCGCAGCACCTCACCGCGCACCCGCGGGTCGGTGGCCGCCCACGTGGTCTGGGCCTGCACGGCCGCGTCGAGGGCGAGCAGCCCCTGTGCCGGCGTGGCGTCGGCGACCTCGGTCAGCGTCTCGCCGTTCGACGGATCCTCGACCGGGATCGTGCCGTCGCCCTCGGTCCACGACCCGCCGACGAACACCCCCTTGGGCACGCCGGCCAGCAGGTCGGAGATGCGCTCGGGCGTGATCGTCGACGAAGCCATGACAACTCATTTCCCGGGCACAGGCGTGCGCGTCGGCGGAGGGTCGGGCGGTTTCCCGCACCGATCCTGCCACGGTCGACCGGGGCCGACGCCGGCCGCCGGGTCGACCGCCGGAGCCGTGCCGCAGGGTTACCGCGGCCCCGGGAGGGACCCGGGACGGCGGGCCGCGGCGACGGACTGCAGCGCCGACGCCGTCGCGGTCCAGCGGTGGTACCGGTCGTCGAGCAGCGGCCGGCGGCCGGCGTGCGGGTGCTGCACCCGGACCACCCGGACGCAGGCGTCCGCGGCCTCGTCCACGGTGCCGAAGACCCCGGACCCGACGCCGGCCAGCATCGCGGCGCCGCGCGCGCCGGACTCCACCGCGTCGGTCACCTCCACCGACAGACCCGTGGCGTCGGCGAGCATCTGGGTCCACCCCGCGCTCCGCGTGCCGCCACCGGCGAGCCGGACGGGACGCAGGTCGATGCGGCCGGCCCCCTTCAGCGCCTCGAGGTGGTACCGGTGGGTGAACACGACGCCCTCCAGCGCTGCCCGCAGCAGGTCGGTCGGGGTGTGCCAGCTGCCGAGCTCGGTGAACGCGCCGCGGATGGCCGGGGTGAGCATCGTGCCGTAGACGAACGGCAGGAACAGCGGGTCGCCCTCGGTGGTCACCACGCCGTCGCGCTCCGCGAGCGCGGCGGTCACCGCGTCGCCGATCGGCAGCGACGCATCGGCGCCCACCTGCTTCGCCCAGTCGACGGCGGTCGCGCCGGCCGGCGAGGTGGACATCAACAGGAAGCGGTCGTCGGTCAGCGAGGCGCGGGCCTGCCACTGCCAGGACGGCGGTGCGTCCAGGCTGACCAGCTGGTTGATGTTGAAGGTGCCAAGGATCGCGCTCACGCTGCCCGGCCGCAGCGCACCCATGCCGAGGGCGGCCGCGTGCACGTCCTGACTGCCGGTGATCACCGGGGTGCCCGGCGCGAGGCCGGTGGCCGCCGCCGCCCGGCTGGTCACCGAACCGGCCACCGCCGCGCTGGGCAGGATCGGCGGCAGCAGGGCGGCGACCTCGGCCAGCCCGCACAGCTCGAGCGCCCGCGGGGACCACGACCTGGACCGGACGTCGCACAGCCCGGCCGCGGCCTCGGTCGGGTCGGTGGCCACCTCGCCGGTGAGCCGGAGTCGCAGCCAGTCCTTGCAGAACAGGATGTGCGCCGCCCGGGAGAAGCTGTCGGGCTCGCTGTCGCGCAGCCACGACAGGGTCGCGGGCGAGGTGTACGGCGCCGGCACCTGTCCGGTGATGGCCAGCAGCTCGTCGGCGACGGCGCCGGTGTTCCACCGGTCGCAGTAGCCCGCCGCCCGGGTGTCGGTGGCCAGGATGGCGGCCCTGACCGGCCGCAGCTGGTCGTCCACCAGGTACAGCCCGTCGCCGTGGGCGCCGATACCGACGCACCGGACGGCGCTCCCGGCGATGCCGGCGGAGGCCACCGCGTCGCCGATGGCGCCGGATGCGGAGGCCCAGACGACGTCCATGTCCCGCTCCTGCCAGCCGGGGGCGCGGCTGAACGTCGCGGTCTGCCGGGCGCCGCGTCCCACCTCGGTGCCGTGCTCGTCGAACACCGCCGCCTTGATGACCGTGTGGCCGGCGTCGATGCCGAGCAGATAGGTGCCGGTGCTCAAGGCCGCGGCCGCCCCGTTCCTGTGGAGGGAACCTCGCCGCCGGCGCGCGACGGCCGGCGGACCGGCGCGGCGCCGCCAGGCCCCGGGGTGGCGGTGGACATCATCGGTGCCAGTCAAGCACGGCATCGGCGCCCGATCGGCCGGGGCGTCGCGCCGACGGCGAGCGCGAGCGCCGTCGCGGCGGACACGGAGAAATTCACTCGATCGCCGGTCGATTCCGTCGGAAGATGACGCATCAGTCGGCCGCACCGGCTCCTCCTGCACTGCACCGGGGACAGCAACCGACATCGGCGACCGGTCCTCCGCCGGCCCGCAGGCTTTCTCCCCGGCGAGTGCATCAACGGCCGAGCCATCAGGAGTCGAAGTGTTACGCCAGGACATCGCACGTGCAGTTCCCGCCGCCCCGGCCGCCACCGCCGCACCGGCCGCCACCGGCCGCCGGTGGCGGCAGTGGACCGGCCGCTTCCTGCCGGCCGTCCGCGCCGTCCCGTTCACCACGACGGTGATCTGCGCGCTGCTGGCCACCGGCCTCGCCACCGGCACGCTGTGGCGGCCGGTCGACCCGGAGTCCCCGCTGATCCGCTCGCTGTCCTTCGGCGTGCCGCAGCTGCTCGACGGTTCGTGGTGGACGTTCGTCACCGGCGCGATGATCCTGCCCCGGCCGGAGTTCTACCTGGTGGTCGGCCTGCTCCTGTCGATCGGCCTGTCCGGCTACGAGCGGCGGGTCGGTTCGCTGCGGGCCGCGGCGGTCTTCGTCGGCACCCAGCTCGGCGGCACGCTGTGCACCGCCGCAGTGCTCCTGCCGCTCGCCGACGGGAACTGGCCGTGGGCCGCTCACGCCGCCGGCCAGGTCGATCTCGGGCTGTCGGCCGGGGCAGTCGGCGTACTGGGCGCCGCCACCGCGCTGATGTCACCGCTGGCCGCCCGCCGCGCGCGACTGGTGGCCCTGACGTACCTCTCGGTACTGGTGCTCAAGTCGGGTCTGCTGTGGGACGTGGAGCACCTGCTGGCCTTCGTCGGCGGACTGTTCGCCGGTCCGTGGATGGCCGGCCGCCCGCTGTCGCTGCGCGTGCCGCGCATCCGGCCGGTCCAGGTCCGGTCCGGCGTCGCCCTGGTGATCGCCACCGTCGCGGTGGCCAACCTGGTGGAGTCCGTCTACCCGGGCATGGGCGGGATCTTCGGCTCCGGCGAGATCACCCACCGGCCGCTGCACAACCTGCCGATCGTGACACTCGAACTGCTGGTCGCGCTGCTGGTCGCCGACGGGCTCCGCCGCGGCCGGGCCGCCGCGTGGTGGATCGCCGTCTTCGGCACCGCCGCCATTGCGCTGAACACCGTGCTCAACACCCGCGGCCTGGCCCGGATCACCGACGCGGTCTGCTGCGCGGTGGTGCTCGCCCTGCTGGGCATCTACCGGAACGCCTGGCGGTGGCGCACCCCGGACGGCTTCGCGCGGCAGACCCTGCGCCGGGCCGGCATCGCGGTCGGTGCGTTCGCCGCGGCGTCGGTGACGCTGGTGTGGCTGCTCCGGTCGTCGCTGCAGCCGACTCCGGGCGGGCTGGACCTGCTGCGGCAGGCCATGTCCCGGTTCACCTTCACCTCCGGCCCGCTGCGGCCGACCAACGGCCCGACGCACCTGGTGCTCGACCTGGCGGCCATCGCCTGGGCCGTCGTCCTGATCTGGCTGCTGGTGCCGTTCCTCAAGGCCGACCGCGGGCCCGACGGTGGGCCGCGGGAGGCGCTGGGGCAGCTGCTCCGCCGGCACGGCGGCGGCTCGATCGGCTGGATGCGCACCTGGCCTGCGTTCAGCACCTGGACCAGCAAGGACGGCCAGGTCGCCATCAGCTACTGCGTCGTCGGCACCGTCGCGATCGCGATCGGCGATCCGGTGGGTCCCGAGGCGTCGTTCGCCGCGGCGGCTTCCGGCTTCCGCCGGTTCTGCCACTACGCCGGCTGGACGCCGTGCTGGTTCGCCGCGACCGCCGCGCTGCAGGGCGCGGCGCCGGGCTGGCGGTCAACGCAGATCGGCGAGGACACCGTGATGGACCTGGCCGACGTCACCTTCGTCGGGAAGAGCTGGCAGGACGTCCGGACCGCACGCAACCGTGCCGCCCGGGACGGCATCACGATGACCGGCGGCCGGCTCGCCGATCTCGACCCGGGGCTGGTCGAGCAGATCGAGGCGATCTCCAGGGAGTGGGTGCAGCGCAAGCCGATTCCCGAGATGGGCTTCACGCTCGGCACCCTCGCCCACGCGATGGACCCGGAGATGCGCACCCACCTCGCGGTCGACGCCGACGGCGTCGTGCAGGGTGTGACGACCTGGCTGCCGATCCACCAGGACGGCCAGGTGATCGGCTGGACGCTGGACCTGATGCGGCGCCGGCCGGACGGATTCCGCCCGGTGATGGAATACCTGATCGCCGAGAGTGCGGTGCTGTTCGCCGCGCAGGGGTACCGCACGATGAGCCTGTCGGTGGCCCCGCTTGCCCGGCGCACCCGGGTGACCGGGCGCCGGACGATGCTCGAGCGCACGCTCGACCTGATGTCGGCGCTGCTCGAACCGACGTACGGCTTCAAGTCGCTGCTGTCGTTCAAGGCCAAGTTCCACCCGGAGTTCCGCCCGGTGTACCTGATGTACCGCAGCGCGGGCGACCTGCTGGCCATCTCCACCGCCATCGGGCGGGCGTACCTACCGGAGGTGGACACCCGTCAACTGGCCGGCATCGTCCGGAGCCTGCGGGTCCGGCCGGGCGCGGGTCAGCACTGACCGCACCGTGGCCGCCGGGCAGCACCGGCCCGGCGCCGGGACTGTTTGCTGATAGCATCTGGCGAGCAACAAGCCCCTCCCTCACCAGCCAGCGGTTTCGGCGGAGGAGAGGCGTCCGTTCTCTGCGCGAGCGCGCAAAGACGGACAGCGCGCGGCCGGTATTCGTTCGGCCGCTGAGAGCCGGAACGGATAGCAATGACAGGTTCGACGCCATTGGCGGTGCCGGGCACCATGCCGGGGGCGCGGACACCAGCAGAATCGCAGGGCGTCACCGAAGTACAAGTATGGTTCGGGCCGCCCGAGCGTCCCCTATTCGGGTGGCTAACCGTTCCTTTCGGTGATATCGCCCGCGGTGGCGTCGTTCTCTGTTCACCAATGGGTGAAGAAGGGCGGTCGGCACACCGCACTTTTCGGCTGCTGAGTCAGGAGCTGGCCATCGCCGGTTTCCTGGCAGTGCGATTCGATTACGACGGCACGGGCGACTCCGCGGGTTTGCTGACCGAGCCGGACCGGGTCGCCGCCTGGTCGGCCAGCGTGATCGCCGCCGTGGAACTGCTTCACAGCTGCGGTGTTTCGCGGGTGGACGGGGTCGGCATGCGGCTGGGCGCGACCATTGCCGCAGCCGCCACCTCGTCCGTTCATGGCGGCGGAACCGAGGGTGATGCGAATTTCCCCGCCGTTTCCCCACCCTTCGGGTCTCTCGTCCTCTGGGACCCCTGCGGGAACGGCCGGGATTTCCTGCGCGAAGGTCGTGCGCTGCACTCCCTGGGCGAAGAGGTCGACGATGCCGTGACCGGCGGCGATGTCGACACACCGGGATTCCGCTTCACGGCAGACACGGTGGCGCAGATGCAATCGTTGGACATCGCCGCCCTGCCCGACGACATTCCGCTGGCGTGGCGGACATTGGTGCTGGTGCGGGATGACCGTCAGCTCAAGAAGAAGATCAAAAAGCGACTGCTCGCCGAGCCGGAAATCGACTGGGGCGTCGCGATCGGACAGCAGGCGATGATCGACGTCTCGCCGAGCAGCTCCCTACCGCCGCGGGAAAGCATTCGGGAAATAGTGCGCTGGCTGTCGGACGCCGGGGACCTACCCGGGCCGGCATCGGTCGCCGTTCCGCCGGGCGACCGGCAGGTGACGCTCACGGTGGCGGCCTATGACACCGGCGACACGAACACCGAGGTGGCGCCGACGGCCGGCCCCCAGTGCGCGGCGGCGATCCAGGTGGTGGAGCAGGCGCGCCCATTCGGCCCGCGCCTGCTGCGCGGCGTGGTGACCGAACCCGTCACCGATGCCGCCGGTCGACCGTGGGTGGTGCTGCTCAACGTCGCGGTGGAGCACTACATCGGTCCGGGGCGGCTGTGGGTCCAGTTGGCCAGGCAGTGGGCTGCGCTGGGCTTCCGGTGCGTCCGGTTGGACCAGAGCGGGGTCGGCGACAGTCCGACGCGTCCCGGGCAGGCCGACGACGTCATCTTCGCCACCGAGTGGATCTCCGAGCTGCCGGAGGTCGTCGACGAGTTGCGCGCGTCCGGCTCCCCCGTGGTCCTGGTCGGTCTGTGTTCCGGCGCCTACAGTGCGCTGGAGGCTGCCCTGCACACCCGGGTCGACGCCATCGTGGCCGTCAACCCCAGGTTGCGCATTCTCGAGACCAGCAAGGGGATGCCGCTCTTCGATCCGCATCGCCGGGCCGCCCGGCCCCCGCTCAGACCCCTCGCGCGGCTCGCGCTACGCCGGGAATACCTGGCCGGCGGTCTCTGGCGCATCTACCGCCAGTTCGCCATCTGGCAGGCTCCGATGGCGGTGCTGTTCGCCGTCGCGCGGCGCGGCACCGACATCCGGATGATCGCCGGCCCGCGGGATTCCCGTGGCTATCGGGAGGTCGTCGCGTGGTCCGTGGCCCGGGCGTTGAAAGGCCGCTGGACGAAGCGTGTGCATTTCGATCGGGTGGACACCCTCGACCATTCCCTGCTGTCCCAGTACTGCCAGGCGCTCTTCCGGAACGTGGCCACCGACTATCTCCTCGAACGGTATGGGGCGCAACGACCTTCGCTGCCGGACCGATGACGCCGGCCGGCGCGTCAACCGGCGTCGATCCTCGCTGACGCGGTGGAGTTGAGGGCTCGAACGGTGCCGAACGGGGCTTCGTTCCCCGGCAGCGAAACGGTGCGTGATTCGCCGGGGGCCAGGTGGAACCACGAATCGTCGGGCACTCGATCCGGGCACTCGATGGACACCCACTGGGCGAACCGCCGGGTCGAGACGCGGACCTCCCAGCCGCCCCCGTCCGATCGCCGGGCTGTCGCCGTCAAGCCGACGTCCGGCTCGAGCGTAGGACGGTGCGGGGTGTACACGACCTGGCTCAGGAGCGGCCCGGTGGCCGGCTCAGGCGCAGCGCCGGCCGGGCCCGCGCCGAACAGGCTCAGCACCACCACGTCGTAGGCGACGGGCCCGAAATGGTGGGCGTGATTGAGGTCTCGGAATCCCGCCAACATGCCGGCGACGGCCTGCGTTCGATGCCCGTGGGCGGAAACGTGGACCTCCGTCTGCGCCGACTCGACCAGTAGTTCGCCGTTCGCGTAGAGGTCGACCCGCAGGCTGCCGGTGACGGCCTTTCCGCTGTCGTTCAGGACATGTGCGTCGAGCCCGTCGAGCCCCTCGTCGGTGACGACGACCGCGACCGGCGCCATGGTGCGGCGCATCGCGTACCACACCGACTTCGGCCGTCCCAGCGCGTCCACCATGCCCAGGCCGGCGCCCGCCACCAGATCGTGATGGTGGAAGACCAGCGCACCCGAACAGGTGGAACCGGGGCGACGCCATTCGGAGAGGGTGCTGGTGAACAGCTCCGCAACGGCTGCGCGCCCAAGATCCAGCGCACGCTCGGGGTCGGTGATCCGCAGCCACTGGCTGTCCGGACCGAACAACTGGGCGACGTAGTAGGTGCGCACATCTTCGAAGTCCCACGATGCGCCGGCGTCCCGATAGACGGCGGCCTTCCACGACGGACTGTGGCCGGCCTGCACGGCACCGCCACAGGCCTCGTCCACGGTCACCCGCTCCGGCGGATTGGAGAACGCCAGGCACTCCGCGGCGAACCTGACTCCCGCCCGCCTCGCGTCGTCCGCCGGCCGGAGGTAGGCGCCCACGCCGTAGTAGTGGGCGACACCGCTGCGGGAGTCCGTCGGCAGGGCACCCCCCGTCGGCGTCGAGGTCACGAAGGGCAGGCCGGGGAGCGTGTCAGCGAGCAGACGAGGCAGCAGCGTCCGGTGAACCGGACCCAGTGCCGCCTCCACCGGCACGCCGTAGAACGCGGCCTGCTGTTCGATCTCGCTGCCGCCGCTGATCACGGTGACGCACGGGTGCCCGGACAGAGCGCTCAACTGATGGCTCAGCTCGTCCTCGATGGACCTCATCGCATCCTCGTCGGACGGCAGGTCGACGAAGGCGAACATGCAGTCCTGCCAGACCAGCACCCCCAGCTCGTCGCACGCACGCAGCATGTCCGGTCCGGGATAGACCGTTTCGGCGCCGATGCGCACCATGTTCATCGATCCCGCGCGCACCTGTTGCACAGCGGCCCGCACGGCGGTCGGGTCCTCCGCGAGGTTCACCGCGTCCAGGGGAGTCCAGTGGGCGCCCCGGCAGAAGACCGGCACGCCGTTGATCGCCACGGCGAAGTTGCCGCCCGCCCGGTCGACGGTGACCGACCGGAATCCGACCCGGCCGATGACCGTCGACGTGCCGTCCACGTGCAGCTCGACGGGATAGAGCGGCTGCGCGCCGTGGGTGTGCGGCCACCACGGTTCGACCCCGCTGACGACGAAGGTCCCGGCGTACCGACCGTCGCCCGAGTCGACCAGGTCGAAGGACTGTCCACCGACCGACAGCGCGGCGCCTGCCGACGCGGGGGCCGCGACGGAGACGAGCACGTCGATCTCACCCCGGCCGGCGGAGTAGCCCGTCTCCAGTCTGCGCACGACCGCCGGCCGGGATGGGCGCAGCCGGATCGCCCGCCACGGTCCGACCGGGGCGGGCGTCTGCGGCCAACCCGTCAGCCGGCCCAGCAGCGTGGTGCGGAACCACCGCAGATTCTGCCCGCGGAGCCGGGCCACCTTCCAGCGCGGCCGCGGCCGCCTGGACCGGAGGGCGAAGGCCAGTGCCGAGAACCGGATCACCAGTTCATTGGCCGGCCGGAGATCGTCGACTTCCACCGAATACGGCAGGAACATGTTCTCACCGTGCAGCACATGAGTGCCGTTCAACCAGACGTCGGCGACGGTCGCCAGGCCGTCCAGCTCCAGCCAGAACCGTTGTCCGGGAGGCGATTCCGCGGTGAAAGTGCAGCGGTACCACCAGTCGTCGGCATCGAAGTCGCGCCCGTCGATCGACATCCCGGCAGCGAGCAAGGCGCCGGCGGCCGTCCCCGGTACCGCCGCCGGGACGGCCGACGACCAGTCGTCACCGGCCGGGGCTCCGATTGCACCGAGGTCGGCTGATCCGGCCGCGGTGGACAGGCAGTGCCACCGAGCGTCGGCGAGCACGTCGACCGTCACACGAGAGCCGATCGTGCCACCAGCGCGGAGACCGCCGTGTCCCAGTCGCCCACCATCTTGTCCAACAGGCTCGTGACATCGACCTTGCGTCCTCGGGCCAGCCGGGCGAGAGCGAACTGCAACGACTTCGCGGCATGGGCACACTCCTGCAGATGTGCCGCGGCCGTGCGCAGTGCGGCCGGCTCCGGCCTGCCCTGGTCGGCGAGCCATGCGGTCATCGCTCCGGCCAGTTCCGCGGCCGCACCGAACTGCCGGCACATCGCGAAGGCGTAGGGGTGGAACTGGTCGGACCCGGCAGTGGCCAGCCAATCGACATCGTCCGACACGCGGGCGGCCCACCGTGCGACAGGGTTGCCCGGCGGGCGCCGCTCGAGGTATTCGGCCATCAGCTCGTCGGCCTGCACAGCGAGGAGGCCGTCCGGCGTGCGATGCACGCCCTCCAGCTTCACCAGTTCCACGTAGGGCGGCATCAGGTCGGGCTGCGCGTGCACGCCGAGCCCCAGCACCCCGTCGAAGTCGTCACCGGTCAGGCAGAAGTATCCCGCGTTGTGGAAATACTCCATGGTCCGGCGTTCAGCGTCCACCATCTGCGGTATGACCGTGGTCTTGGTGTGTGCCAACCGGTATGCGATGCCCTCCGTGTCGGGGAGGAAGTAGGAGTCCACCTCCACCGTCAACAGCCGGCCGAGTTCCAGATGTTCGAGGACGTGGTGCAGGACCGGGCGCCAGACGTTCAGCTCGGCCACCTGCAGTCCGTACAGCCGCCGGAGATCCTCGGGCGGGTACTTGGAGAAGCTCCACTGGTCACCCTCGAAATCAGCACCCAGGGTGAAGGCGGCGCCGGCGAGCGGGTTCAGCCGCAGGCAGTGCAGCAGCTCGATCCACACATCGAGGTAGCAATTCTTCTCCACCCACACGCGATGCTGGTCGTGCAGGTCGTGGGGCACGTAACGCTCGGCGGAGATGTCCAGCTTCGCGGAGGTCACGGCCACAGCTGATCCCGCACGTCCTTCGGCCAGGTCGACGGGTCGAGCCCGTGACGGCTCAGCAGCGCGAGGGTGATCCGCTCCAGGCCGAACCCGAAGCATGCCGAGTGGGCCACCCCGCCATCCGGCGTGGTGATCGAAAAAGGGGCGCCGAAATGGTCCTCATGGCAGTTCGCCGAGCTGATCGCGGTCATCTTCCCGTCGACCACCCGGGCGACGATCTCGTACTTCAGGGTGGTCTCCCGTTGATTCGCGGCCAGCATGCGGCCGGCCCGGCCGAAGAACGGGTCGTTGGCGACCACCGCTTCGACCTCGAGACCGATACCGCCCAGTGTCCGCAGGCCCCGCTCGAGCCAGTCGTCACGGTGCGCGACTGCGCCTTCAGGGGTGCCGACGTAGACGAACTCGTGCATCCGGAACGATTGCAGGCGCGTCGGATCCAGACTGGGCTCGTGCCGGAAGGCGAATCCGTTGACCTCGAAAACCCTTCCTGGCAGCGGGATCTCGCCGCTCAGCGAGGGATACAGCGGGTGGCACACCGCAGGTGCGAGTACCACCTCCGCCGGGGTGAGGGCAACCGACCAGTCGCCGCCCGCCTCGGCGATACGCAGCAGATCGGCATGGTCCCTGTCGTTGCCGACGAAGGTGTTGACCGATCCGATCAGATCGGGAAAGGAGCGGAGATAATCGGTTCGTTCGAAGACCGTCCGGGGCATCACCGGCGGGAAGAACCGGACCTGGGCATTCAGGTCGCTGCCCGACCGTGACGCGAGCTGCTGCACCGCGCCCACGACGTCCTCGAATGCCGTCGAGCGGTGGTAGAGCCCGTCGACGCCGCTGCTGTAGAGCAGTTCCGCGTCCAGCAACGCTTGGCGGAACAGGTCGGCGGTCATCGTCTCCGGCGGAGGTGGAGGCGTCATCAGAGGTTCTTCAGAGCCAGCAGAAGCTGCGCGTTGTTGGCCAGCAGGCGGTCGTTGTTCACCATCACCGCGGCGCCGTGGGCGTCGCGCAACAACCGGCCGAGGCTGAAGGGTGAGTCCTGCTTGTAGCCGGCGATGCCACAGATCAGCATCGCTCCATTGACGATGTCGACGACAAGTGTGGACGCACTCACCTTCAGGGTGTTCATCGCGACGGCGAACCCCATCGACGTCACGGCCTGGGGGTCCGAGCCGAATCCGACGTACCGGCTGGTCAATCCGTGCACCGACTCGGACAGCTGCTGCAGTTGCACGCTCAGCTCGGCCAGCCGCAACGCACCCGGCGGCACGGTCCCGACCTTCTTCCTGGCCTCTGCCTGGACGAAACGGCGCGCCTTGTCCGTTGCCGCCCAGGCGATGCCCAGCCACAGCGACGTCCACAGCACGTGGGAGACCGGCAGCATCGTGCGAGCCGAGATCTCTGCGTACGGGGTGCCGAAAACCTGTTGCACGTCCCCTTCAGCGGTCAGCCGGAACCCCAGGCTGCAGGTGCCGCGGAACCCCAGGGTGTTCCATCCTGACGTCGCCTCGAGGGCCAGTTCGGGCGGATGGACCAGGACCAGCGACTGGTCGCTGGGAGGGCTGTCCGGAGTGCGGCGAGCCGTGACCAGGATGGCGTCGGCGTACTCCCCGTAGGAGATCACCGGAGCCATCTTGGTGAGCCGGAACCGATGCTCGTCGGTCTCGACGGCACACGTGCTGGTGCGGACATCCCCACCACTGCCGACCTCGGTAGTTGCCGACGCCACCAGCAGTTGTTCGTCGGCGACGCGGCGCAGGAACTCCCGCAGCGTGGCATTGGAGCCGTGATCGACGAGGCACCCCACCTGGATCTGGTGCATGGCGAAGATCATCGCCGACGATGCGCAATGCTTGGCCAGCTCTGTGGTCACCGCAGCAACGGTGGTGAGATCCGTTCCCTGGCCGCCGAATTCGACCGGTATCAGCGCCCCGAGCAGTCCGGCCGCGCGCAGGGCGTCGATGGTCTCGGACGGAAACCGCGAGCTGCTGTCCACGTCGTCGGCCCACTGCCCGGCGACATCCCGCCCGATTCCCTTGGCGATCTCGATCAACGACCCAGCCGACACCGGCGTCGCGCGCGGATCCGCAATCGTCATTGCGCCGGCGCCTTGGCGCCCAGCTCGAGCAATGCGCGTCGAATCGCTCCGACCGATTCGAAGGTGCTCTTGCGCAACATGGCGTCGGGGAACTCGATGTCGAACTCGTCTTCCAGAGCGAGCATGACATTGACACTGGCGTGCGAGGTGAGGCCGGCCCGGTACAGATCGACGTCGTCACCCACCTTGCCCATGTCTGTCTTGATACGGCCGTGTTCGACCAAGACTTGGCGGATCAGTTCGTCCATGGATCGAGCTCCCTCAGGCTTTCGTGTGGCGGAGAAGCGTTCCCGTCGGCGACCAGCGTGGCGACGACGACGGCCATCCCGTAGCCGGCGCCCTGGCTCAGGCTGACGGCCAGCGCGGCGATGCCGGCCTGGTCGGCCATCTGGACCGCGGATCCGTGCAGGTGCAGATCGGTCCACCCGTGCGGGGAGCGCACGACCTCGACCGACGTCCACGGCGGGATGAGATCGGGTGACCGGAGGACCTTGAAGAAGGCCTCCTTCGCCGCGAACCGGGACGTCAGGCTCGGTAGGCCGACCTCGCCGAACCCGCCGCTGGATTCCACTTCGTGGGCGGTGAACACGCGGTCGAGGTAACGCGGGCCGAAGGTGGCAATGGACCGGGACACCTCGTCGATGGACTGGATGTCCGCACCGACCCGCAGCCCCGCGTTGCCCATCCACTGCTCCGCTCATCGACTGCGCCGCGCCTGAAGCACTGCGACGATTCTAGACACGGCTGACCGGCACCCCTGCCGTGTGCGCCGGCCCGTGTTGCAAGGTCAACTGTTCGGGTGACGGCAACGTGCCGGCAGAATGGCGCGTGATGGATGCACGAGGACGACGGGTCGCGGGACGGCGCACGGCCGCATGCATCGGTGCGAAGGAAAAGAGCCGCCGAGGGGACTTGAACCCCTAACCCCCGCATTACAAGTGCGGTGCGCTACCAATTGCGCCACGGCGGCACCGACCGGCATGCCGGCCGAGGCCAGCTTAGCGGGTGGGCGCGCTGCGCCACGGCGACTGCTGGACCGCCGGATCGGGAGTGCGTGGCGCTGCCCACTGACCGGCGCGCTGTCCTTCGACGCGCGCTGTCTCTCATGCAGTGGCGCTGCCCATCGGGCGTGGGCGCTGCCCCCGGACGGCGCTGCTTCTCAGGCATTCACGCTGTCGTCAGGCATTCACGCTGTCGTCTGGCGTGGGCGCTGGCCTCAGGCGTGGGCGCTGTCCAGCGCAGCATGCTCGACGTCATCGACGTCCGGGTCCAGGTCCAGGTCGTCTTCGTCATGCCCGGTGGTCGTCCGACCGATCTCCGGCCGGCCCGCCACCGCGGCGAGGATGTTGCGGCATTCGGCAGGCGTGACCTGCATCAGCGAGGACAGCGCGGCGACAGCGCCGGGATCCAGCGTGATCAGGCCGGTCGAGGACTGGCGGGCGGCCTGCTGCAGTTCGAGCCACCGGCGGACAGCGGCCAGCCGGTGGTCACCGTTCTCGCGGATCTCGTCGATGTCGATGGTGATCGGGCTGGCGCCGTCGGCGTCCTGCCGGTGTCCGATGCCGCGCTCCGCGCTGGCCATCAGATTGCCGATGTTCTCCCCGAGCGCTCTGGCCACGACCCAGAGCACGTCGACGCGCAGCGAACGATGACCGGTCTCGTAGTTGGCCAGGGCCGCCTTGGAGATCAGGCCGCCGGTACGCGCTGCGACCTGCGCCTGGGTGAGCTTCTGCCGGCGACGGGAGTCGCGCAGCAACCGGCACACGGCAGCCGCGAACATCTCCTTCGACCACAAGTCGACCGCCTGGCTCATCAACATCTCCGATGTTCGGCGCCTGCCCGCTGGGGTCGAAGCGCTCCTCGTCACCGAGGGCGACACCGGCCCGGTGGCCGCATGAACAGCGACGATTCATTTAAGCACAGGAGTGACTCGGTTGGCACTCTTTCGGAGCAGTGTGCATATCACATTCGCTACTCTTCGTATCGGCCTGGGCGGTTATTGACCGCCGATCCTGAGCGGCACACCGGAAGGGCTAGCATTCGTGACAGCCGTCAACACAGCGTAATCACATTTCGGGTCAGCTGGCGAACAGCGACCGGCCGAACCAGTCACCCGCCTCGCTGACACCCGGAGGGCACGCCCACACACCGCCGCCGATGTGCGCGATGTACTCATTCATCAGGTCGGACGAACCCAGCTTGGTCTGCAGCACCTTGAACTGGGTGTGCGGGTTCTTCTGGAACGCCACGAAGAACAGGCCCGCGGCCAGCTTGCCCGTGCTCGGATCCTGGCCGTCGGTGTAGTTGTAGCCGCGGCGCAGGATCCGGACGCCGTTGTTCGCCTCGGGCGAGGCCAGCCGGACGTGCGAATGCGGATGGATGACGGGGGTGCCGTCGGTGCCCTTCCTGGCGAAGTCGATCGGGGTGAACTCCGTGCCACCGGTCAACGGGTGCCCGGTCACCTTCTCCCTGCCGAAGATCTTCTCCTGGTCGGACAGCTCGTCGGTGTCCCAGGACTCGATCTCCATCCGGATCTTGCGGGCGACCACGTACGAACCGTCCTTCATCCAGGGCTGGTCCGTCTCGTCGCCCACCCAGACGTAGTCGGCCGTGGCGTCGACGTCATCGGCGTGGATGTTGTTGGTGCCGTCCTTGAAGCCGAACAGGTTCCGCGGGGTGGTCTGGCCGGCACCCGTCGCCGACGCGCGCCCGAAGCCGAGCTGCGACCAGCGGAGAACGGCGGTCCCGCGGGCCGCCCGCACCATGTTGCGGATCGCGTGGAAGACCACCTGCGGGTCGTCGGCGCAGGCCTGGACGCACAGGTCGCCGCCGGTCAGCTCGGGCTGCAGAACGGCGTCGCCGGGCAGTGTGCCGAGTGGCTGCAGCGCAGCGGGCATCCTGCCCGCGAGCCCGAACCGCTTGTCGAACAGCGACGCACCCAACCCGACGGTCACCGTCAGGGAGTACGGACCGGAGTCCAGCGCCTCGCCGGAATCCAACGGCGGCTGGGCAGGCTTGTCGGGGGACGAGCTGACCGTCTCGCCGGCCGTGAAGCGGGCGGCGAGTGCCGCCCAGCGACCGAGCAGGAACTGCAGGTCCTGTGGGTCGGTGCTGGTCATGTCGAACGAGGCGAACATCAACCGCTCCTGCTGCGCGGTGGTGATGCCGGCCTGGCGCTGCCCGTAGAACGGCACGGTGAGTGCCGAGCGGTCGGTGGAGGTGGCCCCACCGGGCTTGGCCACCTCCGGCGAGCCGGCCTGCTGCTGGCCGGCCGCCTTGATGCCGTAACCGGCGGCGCCGCCCGCCGTCAGCGCGACGGCAGCCGTCGCGGCGGCGGCGCCGAAGAACCGCCGCCGGCTGGGACCGGCCGGTGCCTGCTCCGGCTCCCGGGTCCCCTCGTCCTGTCGGTGCTGGTCGGGTGCGTGGTTCGAGCCTGGGTCGGCCATGAGTCCTTCTACTGGGTGATCTTCGCCGAGATGGCCGAGAGCGGCTCCTGCACGGCGAGCAGTGCGTCGGTCAACTTCTTCTTGTCGGCCGCGGTGAGGTCGGGATAGGTGGTCCAGCCGCCCACGGCCTTGGCATCGCGGTAGGTGTCGAGCAGGGTGCTCAACGCGTCGAAACGGGTGGAGATCTGCGGCACGAGCGTCGGGTCGATCTCGTTGAGCGCCGGTTCCAGGGTGGCGAACGCCTGGAGCGAGCCCTCCACGTTGGCCTTGAAGTCCAGCAGGTCGATGCGCGAGTACGCCTCCTCCTCGCCGGTGATCTTCGACTTCAGTACCTCGTCCAGCAGGCCGGATGCGCCGTTGGCGATCTCGAACGGCTGATAGCCCTTGCCGTTGCCGGCCACCGTGGCGGCGGACAGGCTCTTCGCCTTGGCCTGCAGGTCCTTCACGTCGACCAGCAGCTTGTCGCCCAGGGCGGACAGGCCCTTCGTCGACTTCGCCTGGAACAGGCCCTTCTCGATCGGGTGGAAACCGGTCCACGGCACCCCGGCCTCGACGTCGCCGATACGCAGGTCGATGGCCGCGTCGAGGTCCGGGAACGACTCCGCGACCGGCTCGATCCGCTCGTAGAACGGGCGGGCCTTCGCGTAAGCCGCCTGGGCCGCCTGGAGGTTCCCGGCCTTGATCTCCTTGACCAGCTCCTGCACCGGCGGGACGAGGAACTCGATCTGGTTGTCCACGTATTCGGAGTAGTCCACGGCGGCCTGCTGCAGCAGTGCGGTGGTGTTGCCGGCTGCGGTGGTCGCGGCCTTGCCCGTCACGGTGAACGGCGTGCGCTCGGTTGCGCCGCCCGGGCAGTAGATCTGGTAGGAGCCGCCGTCGACCCTGACCGAGAATGTGGAGGAGAAGCCGGGCGTCAGGTTCTCCCGCTCACCGACGATCCGCTGGTCGGAGACGAGCTCGAGCTCGGTGATGCCGGTGGCGTCCACGTTCTTGACGTTGAACCGCACGGCCCCGGCGGGCACCGTGTCCGGGCTGGCCACGCACCCCTTGGCGTCGGTGATGCTGATGGACACCGTGGTCGGTCCGCTCGACGCCGAGGACGCGGTGGTGGTCCCGGCGGCACCGGACGTGCCGGGGACGGCCGACGACGCCGGAGCGGTGCCGGGCGTGGAGCCCCCGCCGCCCGCCGCCGTGCCCGAGCCGGCACCGCAGGCGGACACCGACAGCGAAGCGACGGTGACCAGGGCACCTGCCGAGACGAGGCGGCGGGCGGAGGCGGGGAACGGGCGGAACATCAGCGGTGACTCCTCGGTCGGGCGGCCGGTGGGGCGATCGGATCGGACGGGTTCTGGTGGTGAGCGAAGGGACGCCGGGATGCGGGCCGCGTCGTGGCGCGGTCGATCCGGTGTCCGGCGGTCAACTGCGCTGGTGCACGTCCACCGGGCTCAGCCGCTCGTGGCCGCCGCCCAGCACGGCGGGAACCGGCACTCCTGTTGCCACCGCCGCAGGTGCCCGCGTCACGGATGCCGGTGTTGGGGATCCCGTCAGGGACGTCGGCCTTTCGGACGTCGGCGCGGTGGATGCCGGCGTGGAGGATGCCGGGGACGCTGGTGACGGGGACGCTGGTGCCGGCGACGTGGACGTGGTACGGCGGCGCACCAGATGCGGGATGGCGAAGGCCAGCAGGACGCCCGCGAAGACGGCAAGCAGCACCGGCAGCACCTCGCCGAGCACTTCCGCATCGGCGCGCCGGTCGGCCGACGCCCGAGCCGCTTCGACCTGGGCGTCGACGGCGCGCGGGGTGGCGCTGACCGAACCGGCGGACACGGCGCCGACCGGGAACACCCGGGATGCGCTGCCGGTGACCGACACGGTCCGGGTGGACTGGATCGTCAGGCCGAGCACCGTGCCGGTGGCCGGGTCGACCGTGACGGTCGGCGTCCAGGTGTCGGTGTACGACGCCGGCACCGATGTGCCGGCACCGGCCGACGACGACAGACCGATGGGCAGCCGGCCGTTGGCCAGGGCTGCGACCTGGCGAAGCGTCAGGGTGGCCGGCAGGCCCGTGCTGCCGGCCGGAGCGCTGATCGGCGTGCCGGCGTAGAGGGCGGCGGATCGGCCGCCGACAGTGGCCGAGCCGGACAGGGTGAGCGTCGAGGTGCCGGACACGGCACCGGCCAGCGAGAGCGTCGTAGCACCCGCGGCGACACTGACCCGCACCGACTGTGCGACGACGACGGGCGCAGCGGCGGCCCCGGTCACCAGGTCGGTGGCAACGGTGGTCGCCCTCGTCTCCAGCACGTCGGACCGAACCGACGACGGCACCGCAGGCGCGGTCATTGCCAGCACGCCGGCCACCACGACCGCCGCCGCGGCGGTGCCGGCGAGGAGTCGACCCAGCCGCGGACCCGTCAGCGCGCGCCTGGCCGGCCACAGCACCACCGCGAGCATCGGCACCAGATACAGCAGGTAGGCGACGACCTCGATGACGGGCATCGACGACCGGATACCCAGCACGCCGGTCAGCAGCGATTCCTGCACGGTGCCGGGGCGGGCGATCAGGTCGAGCGAGATCGCGTGCTGCTGGCCGATGGTCAGCCAGCCTGCCTCGTAGGCCGCCCGGAAGGTGCTCATCACCAGGCCGGCCGCCACCAGCACCAGGACGGCACCGGTGATCCGGAAGAACTTGGACAGGTCGAGCTTCACGCCGCCCCGGTAGATGAGATAGCCGAGGCCGACCGCGACGATGATGCCCAGCACGGCTCCGGTCGCGGCCTGCGCCGGCGACACGGCGGACTGGAACGCCGCCAGCAGGAACACCGCGGTCTCGAACCCCTCGCGGAACACCGCCAGGAACGCCATCAGCACCAGCGCGGTGGCACTGCCGTTGGCCAGCGCGCCGCCGGCGGCGCGGTGCAGATCGGACTTCAGGCTGCGGGAGTGCTTGCGCATCCACAGCACCATGTACGAGACCATGACGACCGCGATCGCGGCGACGACGCATTCCAGCATCTCCTGCTGGCGCTGCGGGAGCGAGGAGTTCACCGCCTGCAGCACGAGGCCGACGGCCAGGCAGAGGACGACCGCAAGACCGACGCCGACCCACATCCGGCGCAGCGCGTCCGAGCGACCGTTCTGCTTGAGGAACGCCGCGATGATTCCGACGATCAGCGCTGCTTCGAGGCCTTCGCGCAGGCCGATGACGAGCGTCGCCAGCATCGGTGCCTCCGCATTCCGGCCGCCCCTTTGGTAAGGCTGACCTATCTAGCCCGCACGCTACACCCACCTCAACGGCGGACAGAAGTAGCCGGCCTATGGTGAGGCTCACCGGTCGCGGTCCGCCGCGACTCGACAGCGCAGCGTGTCAGTGCTGGTCGGGCGGGTCTCCGTGGGCGAGGTGCGGGTCGGCTCCTCCGGGCCCCGTGCCGCTGGAAACCGGTGGACGGCGGCCGAGCGGCTGGTACGCCAGAGGAAGAAGGAAGGCTGTCCATCCTGGCCGGGGCTCGAGGGCGACACCGTAATGTTTGCGCGGTGACCATCCATCCCATCGTCATCTGCGGTGACCCCGTACTGCACCGGCCGACCGTTCCGGTCACCGTGTTCGATGACGAACTGGCCGCGTTCGTCGAGGACCTGTTCCAGACCAACACCGCCGCCAACGGCGCCGGGCTCGCCGCCAACCAGGTGGGCGACACCCGGCGCGTGTTCGTGTATGACTGCCCGGACGACGAGGGCGTGCGGCACCGGGGTTACGTGGTCAACCCGGAGATCGAGACCTCGGCGGTGCCGGAGACCATGCCCGATCCCGACGACGACTACGAGGGCTGCCTGTCCGTGCCCGGGGAGAACTTCCCCACCGGCCGGGCGGACTGGGCCAAGGTGACCGGTGTGGACGCGCAGGGCAATCCGGTGCAGGTGGAGGGCAGCGGGTTCTTCGCCCGCTGCCTGCAGCACGAGACCGACCACCTGGACGGGCTGCTCTACCTGGACCGACTGGTCGGCCGTAACGCCCGCGCGGCCAAGAAGATGATCAAGGCGAACGAGTGGACGGTGCCCGGCCGGACCTGGATGCCGGGCCTGGACGAGGACCCGTTCGGGCACTGACCGGCTCCGCTGCGACGCTCGAAGGCGTCGCCCGGCTCCTCCGGAACGGCAGTCCTGCCGACCCGTCACCCGTAGGGTATGGAAGGTGAGCCTCACGGATTCGCCTTCCGCCGATCAACTTTCCCACGGCCGGACGAACACGAATGGGGCGGCGCCTTCTCCCGCGTCGGGGCACGCGTCGATGGTGGTGCTGGCCAACCGGCTGCCCTTCGACATGGTCAAGCAGCGCGACGGCAGCACCGTCGCCCGGCAGGCACCCGGTGGACTGGTGACGGCGCTCGCCCCGATCCTCTCCCGCCGGGAGGGCGCCTGGATCGGCTGGCCCGGCACGCCGGACACGAAGGTGGAGCCCAGCACCGCGGACGGTCTGACCCTGCAGCCGGTCGCGCTGTCCGCGAGCGAGGTCGACGAGTACTACGAGGGCTTCTCCAACGCCACCCTGTGGCCGCTGTACCACGATGCGGTGGCACCGTCGCAGTTCCACCGGCCGTGGTGGGAGGCCTACCGCACGGTCAACGAGCGGTTCGCGACCGAAGCGGCCGCGGTCGCGGGGCCCGGCGCGACGGTCTGGGTCCACGACTACCAGTTGCAGCTGGTCCCGCAGATGTTGCGTCGGCTGCGCCCCGACGTCCGGATCGGCTTCTTCCTGCACATCCCGTTCCCGCCGGCGGAGCTGTTCTCCCGGCTGCCCTGGCGCCGGCAGATCATCAGCGGGCTGCTCGGCGCCGACCTGGTCGGCTTCCAGCTCCCCGGCGCCGCGCGGAACTTCGTGCGGCTGGCCAAGTCGCTCCTCGATGTGCCGACCAGCGGCGGGCTGCTGCACCACGAGGGGCGCAGCATCCGGGCCGGCGCGTTCCCGATCTCGATCGACTCGGCCGCACAGTCCGCGCTCGCCGCGACGCCGGAGGTGCACGAGGCGGCCCGCAAGTTGCGTGCCGACCTGGGCAATCCCAGCAAGATCATCCTGGGTGTGGACCGGTTGGACTACACCAAGGGCATCGACGTCCGGCTGACGGCGTTCCGCGAGCTGCTGGCCGAGCAGGACCCGTCCGTCGACGACGCGGTGATGGTGCAGATCGCCACACCGAGCCGCGAGCGGCTGGAGTCCTACGTCAAGATGCGCGAGGGCATCGAGCGTCAGGTCGGGTCGCTCAACGGCGACTACGGCCGGATCGGCCGCCCGGCCGTGCACTACCTGCACCAGTCGCTGCCCCGCGAGGACCTGGCGGCGTTCTACGTGGCGGCCGACGTGATGACGGTGACCCCGCTGCGGGACGGGATGAATCTGGTGGCCAAGGAGTACGTCGCCTGCCGGGTGGACGGCGGCGGCGTGCTGCTGCTGAGCGAGTTCACCGGTGCCGCGCGTGAGCTGCGGGCGGCCCTGCAGGTCAACCCGTACGACACCGACGGAGTGAAGGACGGGCTGCGCGCGGCGCTGTCCATGTCCACCGTGGCGGCCCGCCGGCAGATGAGGTCGTTGCGCCGGCAGGTGCTCACCCACGACGTCGACCGCTGGGCCGCGGCCTTCTTGTCCGCGCTGGAGGGGACGCGCGATCACATCGCGGACGCGCGCAACCGGTTGCCCAGCGACGTCCTGGAGGCGTTGACCGAGATCTCCGGCACCGAGCGGCTGCTCATCGGCACCGATTTCGACGGCACCCTCGCACCGATCGTCGACGACCCGGCGACGGCCCGGCCGCTGCCCGAGGCGGTGGAGGCGCTCCGGTCACTGGCCGGCATCCCCGGCACGGTGGTGGCCGTCATCTCCGGCCGGTCGCTGTCCGACCTGCGGATGCTGCTCGGCGACACCGATGCGCTGCAACTGGTCGGCAGCCACGGCGCCGAGGTCTCCACGGCCGAGACCCGTGAGGCGCAGCACCCCGAGCACACCGGCCGCAGCGAACTCTCCCCCACGGCGGCCACCCGGCTGACCAAGCTGCGCCGGGTGCTGCAGGGCATCACCAGCCAGTACAAGGGCGTCAACCTGGAACCCAAGCCCACCGGCATCGCCGTCCACCTCCGCAACGCCGACGAGCGGGACGCCAGGGCCGTCACCGCGGCGATCGAGGAGGACCCCGCCACCTGGGCCGGCGTGCACCTGCTGCGCGGCAAGAAGGTGTTGGAACTGACGGTGGTGGCCACCGACAAGGGTCGGGCGCTGCAGAACCTGGTCCGCGACCACCACATCACGGCCACGCTGTTCCTGGGCGACGACATCACCGACGAGAACGCGTTCCTGTCGCTGAAACCGCCCGACGTGGGCGTCAAGGTGGGGACCGGCGCGACCGCCGCCGACGTCCGGATCGCCGACCCGGCCCGCGTGTCGGACGCGCTGCACGTGCTGGACGCCTCGCGCCGGCGCGCCAGGGCCGGGCTGCCGGAGTCGCACGAGGGCTGAGCTGTCCGCTGCTCGGCTCGCCTGCCGCCGCGCTCGTCTGCTGTGCGCCGCGCTCGTCTGCCGCGCTTATCAACTAGCGCCGCGCTCATCAACTGCGCGACTTCTGCCCCACCCGTCCCATATCGGCTTAGTTGATAAGCGCGAAGCCGCGCGGCGTCTCAGTCCGGCCTAGTTGATAAGCGCGAGGCCGCGCGAGGAGTGCGGTCGTCAGAGCCGCGGCGGGCCGGTGGTGGAGCCGGGCAGGAACGTCGTCGGCAGCACCACCCGGCGGCCCCGCGGGCTGCGGGCCGGGTCGAGCAGCATCCGCCCGGCGTGACGGCCCTTGTCACCGACCGGTTGGGCCACCGTGGTCAACCCCGAGTCGATCGCGGGGCGGATGCCGTCGAACCCCGCCACCGACACGTCGTCCGGCACGCGCTGCCGCCGCCTGGCCAGCTCGTCGATCGCACCCAGGGCAAGGACGTCCGACGTCGCGATCAGCGCCGTGATCCCCGGATCGAGCGCCAGCACCTGGGCCGCACCCGACGCTCCCGCTTCCAGCGAGTGATCGAAGCGCTCCACCACCGGCACCCGGTCCCAGGCGACGCCGGCGTCGACGAACCCGTCGCGCAACCCGGCCAGCCGGTTGCGCTGCACGTGGTAGTGAGCAGCCTGCTGGCGTGCCAGGTCGACCGCACCATCCCGATTTGCCCGGCCTAGTCGCATGCACACGACCCCGACGCGACGGTGCCCGAGCGCGATCAGGTGGTCGGCGATCCCCCGGGCGGCCGCCCGGTCGTCGATGCCGACGAGGTCGGCGCCCGCGACCGCCGGTTGGTCGCAGATCACCGCCGGAACCGGGCGGGCCAGCACGGCTGCCAGGTGCGGGTCGTCGTCGGGCATCGAGTAGGCGACGAACCCGTCGACGGCGGCGCTCGAGACGGCCAGCGTGTCGTCGGAGTCCGGACTGGCCGGCACCAGCAGCAGGCCCACCCTGGCGTGGTCGCACTCCAGCGTCAGGCCCTCCAGGAACGCCACGGCGGCCGGGTCGCGGAACGCGTACGACAGCTGCTCGGTCAGCAACAGGCCGATCGCGCCGGCCTTGCGCGTGCGCAGCGACCTGGCGACCGGGTCCGGTCCGGGGTAGCCGAGCCGCCGGGCGGCGTCCATCACCCTGGTCCGCAGCTGCGGCGAGAGCTGGTCGGGGCGGTTGTAGGCATTGGAGACGGTGGTGCGGGAGATGCCCAGCTCGGCCGCCAACGACGCCAGGGTGGCCGGTGGCCTCGACCGCGGCGAGCGTTCCATGGATGCACGTTAGCCGGCCGACCACCGCGCCCCGGCGGGTTGCCGGAGTTCCGTCATTCGCGCCGCGTCGCCGGCCGGTGCCGCATGGGCGCGCGGCCGATCGAGTCGTGTACGCCGTACGAGTGAAGATCGGTCGCCATTGGAAAGCGCTTACCAACAGCCTCTTTCCAGCGGCGCCCTCGGCAGCTACCGTGGCGGGAGCAGCTGGACGATGGTGTCGTGGCCGGGTGACCGGGCGGCGCGAGTCCTTCTGCACGACCACACGGACCGCCCGCGAGCGCCGGGCCGATCGGAAGAAGGAATCACCATGGCAGACGTCAGATACGACGAGGCATCACGGATCTACCCGGGCAGCCCCCCGGTCCGTGCCGTCGACAAGCTCAACCTCGACATCTCCGACGGCGAGTTCCTCGTCCTCGTCGGGCCGTCCGGGTCGGGCAAGTCCACCGCGCTGCGCATGCTCGCCGGCCTGGAGGACATCAACGAGGGCCGCATCCTCATCGGCGGTCGCGACGTCACCAACGTGCCGCCGAAGAACCGCGACATCGCCATGGTGTTCCAGTCCTACGCCCTGTACCCGCACATGACGGTCGCCGAGAACATGGGCTTCGCGCTCAAGCTCCGCGGCGTCAACAAGACCGAGATCGCCTCCAAGGTCCGCGAGGCGGCCGGCCTGCTGGACCTGGAGAAATACCTGGACCGCAAGCCGAAGGCCCTCTCCGGCGGTCAGCGCCAGCGCGTCGCCATGGGCCGGGCCATCGTCCGCGAGCCCTCCGTCTTCCTGATGGACGAGCCGCTGTCGAACCTGGACGCCAAACTGCGCGTGGAAACCCGCGCCAACATCGCCGGCCTGCAGGCACGCCTGGGCACCACCACCGTCTACGTCACGCACGACCAGGTCGAGGCCATGACGATGGGGCACCGCGTCGCGGTGCTCGCCCCCGGTGGCGTGCTGCAGCAGTGCGACACCCCGCGCGAGCTGTACGACCGCCCGAAGAACGTCTTCGTCGCCGG
>CAXTBG010000065.1:0-29169 GCA_964242105.1 uncultured Nakamurella sp.
CCTCGACATGCCCGTAGCTCTTGAAGATCTCCCTGGCCTCGAGCAGTGGTGTCACGTGGACTTCCTTTCTACCGGTCGGGATGTGCTGAGCAGTACGTACCGCGGTGGCACTGGAGTTCTCGCTATGCGTACGCCTGCGACCTCAGCCGGTGACCGATGTCTGTTCGGCGTACCGAGCCGTGCGCATGGTCGCCGTCGCGCGATGCGCGGCCATGCCCTCGTAGGAGGAGATCACGTCCACCGCGTCGGCGAGTTGCGGCGTTGTTTCCCGCGTGATGCGTTGATAGGTCAGCGGCTTGAGGAAGCGGGACACCGAGAGGCCGGCGCTGTGCCGCGCGCCGCCGGCCGTGGGCAGAACGTGGTTGGTGCCGCCCATGCCCTTGTCGGAGTAGGCGACCGTGCTCCACCGTCCGACGAACAGGGACCCGTAGTTGCGGAGCCGGGCAAGGTAGAGATCGTCATCGGCGGTCTGGAGTTCCAGGTGCTCCGGCGCGAAGTCGTCCATCAGGGTGATCGCGGTGTCGACGTCGCTGGCGTAGGTGACCGACCCGTAGTTGTGCCAGGCGGGTCCGGCGATGTCCTTGGTCGCCAACGTCTCCAGCTGGCGCTCGACCTCGCGGACGACGGCCAGCCCGAACTCCTCGGAGGTGGTGACCAGCGCGGCGGGCGACGTGGGACCGTGCTCGGCCTGACCGAGCAGATCGGCCGCGACCAGGTCGACATCAGCGGTCTCGTCGGCGATCACGGCCACCTCGGACGGGCCGGCCAGCAGGTCGATGCTCACCTTGCCGAACAGCTGACGCTTGGCCTCGGCGACGAAGGCGTTGCCCGCGCCGACCAGCATGTCCACCGGCAGCTCGCCCAACAGACCGAACGCCATGGCCGCCAACGCCTGCACGCCGCCCAGCAGGTAGATGCGGTCGGCGCCGGAGATGGCCGCGGCGTAGAGCACGGCGGGGTCGGCAGCGCCGTCGGCCTGCGGCGGAGTGCAGGCCAGCACCGTGTCCACCCCGGCGACCTTGGCGACGTTGACCGTCATGAAGGCACTGGCCAGCAGGGGGAACCGGCCGGCAGGCAGGTACGCGCCCACCCGCTGCACGGGGATGTACCGCTGGCCGGCGAGCAGACCTGGCGCCAGTTCGGTCTCGAAGTCGACCAGGTGCGAGCGGGTCTCCTGGGCGAACCGGCGAGTGCGGTCGGCGCCGAGTTCGAGAGCTTCGCGGAGCTCGGGCGAGAGTCGGTCGCCGGCTGCGGCGATGGCGGTGGGCGACAGTTCCAAGACGCCGCCGGTGGGGTGGTCCAGCCGTGCCGCGTAGGCGAGAACGGCGTCCATGCCGCCCTTCTCGATGGTGGACAGCATCTCCGACACGGTGGCGATGACGGCCGGGTCCCGCTGTGCGGGCGGACCGGATTCGAGGGGCGTCTTGAGGAACTTGTACCGGCCGGCGACGTCGGCCAGAACCGAGGGGCTGAGCTGCATACGTATACCCTAGGGATGGGCGCAACAGAGGACAACCCCGACTACTCCTGTACTGAGCATAGGATCACCCTATGACGCTGAATCAGCTCCGAGCCTTTCTCGCGGCTGCCCGCACGCGCTCCTTCACGGCTGCGGCGGCCGAGCTGTCGGTAGCCCAGGCGTCGGTGTCGGAGCTGATCAGACGGCTCGAGGAGGAACTGGGCGTCCCGTTGTTCGGGCGCGGCGCCAGGCGACTGGTGATGACCACGGCCGGCTCGGAGCTGCTGCCCTACGCCGACCAGGCGGTTGCCGCCGTCGACGCGGGAACGGCGGCGGTGCAGGCGATGCGCATGCTGGGCGGCGGGGTCGCGACCTTCGGCCTGCTCCGCAACGCGGAGTTCTACCTGCTCTCCGACCTGGTGGAACAGTTCCTCGAGCAGCACCCGATGGTGCGGGTCCGGATGGTCGGGCTCAATTCGGTGGAGACCGCGGGAGCGGTGGCCGCCGGCGAGCTGGAGGCCGGGCTGGTGGTGCTGCCGATCGATGACGACGGCCTCACCGTGATCCCGCTGCTGCGTGACGAGGTGTTCTACGCCAGCCGGTATCCGGAGAACGTGCGGAGCCCGGTGACGACCGAGCAGTTCAGCGCTGCCCGGCTGGTGCTGTACGACGCGCACTACGGCTGGCGGGACCCGACCCGGCGCCAACTGCTCGAGCGCGCCCAGCTGGCCGGGCTGAAGCTGGAGCCGTGGATCGAGGTGGAACACGTGGAGTCCGCGCTGGACCTGGTGATGCGCGGCGTCGGCGACACCATCGTCTGCAAGGCGGTGCTGGACAGTGCGGTCTGCCCGCCCGGCCTGCTGACCACCGCCTTCGCCGATCCGCTCTACGACACGATCGCCCTGGTGCAGCGCGACAACGCCGTGCTCTCGCCCGCCACCCGCGAGTTCGCCCGGCTGGCCACGCGCGCGCTGACCGGGCGCCGCGCTGATCAACTCGGCCCGCGCTGATCAACTCGGCCCGCGCTGATCAACTCGGCCCGCGCTCATCAACTCGGCCCGCGCTTATCAACTCGGCCGACGCTGATCAACTGGGCCCGCGCTGATCAACTCCGCCCGCGCTGATCAACTCGGCCGATTTGTGACTGGTGGGACCATTGTTGCCGACTTCGTGAGCGCGAACGGGCTGAGTGGCGGTCACCCGGTCGTCGTCAGAAAGTCGTTCAGCAATCCGGCCACCTCAGCCGCCGAGTCAACCGGGCTCATGTGGCCGGAGGCCGCGACGGTCACCAGCCGGGCACCGGGGATCCCGGCGGCGAGTTCCCGTTGCAGCTCCGGCGGCGACACCTCGTCCTGCTCGCTACTCACCACCAGCGTCGGCGCACTGATGGCGCGCAAAGTCGGGATGCTGTCCGGCCGGCCGCGCTGGGCCGTCAGTTCCCGTAGCAGTCCATCCGGGCCGACGAGCCGTGCGTCCTGCACCCAGCCGTGCACCAGTACCGCATCCGCCGCGGCCGGACCCAGGTTGAGCACCGCCTGCTCGGCGACCAGGTCGTCGAATCCGCCGGCCGTGGTCCGGTCGGCGAGCTCCGTCCATGCCGTCAGCTGGGCATCGGACGGCCGCCGGCCGCTGCAGTTCAGCAGCACCAGCCGGTCGACCCGGTGCGGTGCGCGACTCGCCACTTCGAGCGCGACTACCCCGCCGAGCGAATGCCCAGCGAGCGAGAACCGTTGCGGGGCCTGGGCGAGGACGGATTCGGCCATGTCGGCGACGCTGTCGTCACGATCGATCCGCAGCCCCACCGCGGGAATGCTCGGGTCCAGTTGGGCGATCACCGACTCCCACAACCGGGGAGTGCAGAACATGCCCGACAGCAGCACCAGCGGCGCACAGCCGTCGCGTCTGCTGGCATTGCTGCTGCCGGTGTCGTCACGCAGGGCGGTAGCTGCAGGACGGCCGGTCGCGAGGTCGGTGAACAGCGCACCCAGGGCAGCCAGCGCGTTGTAGATGACCGCGCTGCTGCCCGCGGCGAAATGCTTCCGGGCGGAAGCGGCGTCCGCGGTGATGCTGACGACCGCCACGCCGGCCCGGCGGGCCGCGTCGTGCACCGTCGAGATCACCTGCTGCACCTGGGGTCCGCCCTGCTCACCTGGCAGACCCAGCGCGACAGCCAGGTCGGCCGGCCCGACGAACAGCGCGTCGACGCCCGGCACACCGGCGATCTGCTCCGCTGCCGCCACACCCTGGGCATCCTCGATCATCAGTACGATCGCGGTGTTGTCGGCCGCTCGGCGCAGGTGCTCGGCGGTGCCGGCCAGCCCCTGCCGCCCGGCTCGGGAGTAGGTGGCGAAGCCGCGCTCTCCGCGCGGCGGGTAACTCGCCGCCCGAACCACCGCCTCGGCCTGCTCGGCAGTGGAGATGTGCGGGGCGATGATGCCGGCGGCGCCCAGATCAAGGACGCGCAGGATCTCGTGTATCGAGCCGACCCGCACCAACGCCGGTATCCCGGCCGCTGTCGCGGCTGTGAGGTGCTGACTCAGCGGGATCTGGTCGCCGGGACCGTGTTCGGTGTCGATCACCACGAAGTCCATGCCGACGAGCCCGGTCAGTTCCACGAGTGCCTCGTTGGGCATCCGCAACAGCGGTCCCACCATGGGCTCGCCGCCGGCAAGCCGCTGCTTCAGCGTGGTTGGGCTGTTCAGTGTGGTTGGACTGTTCGCCGGGCTCTGACTCGTGGCCCGGGCGGGCGGCGCCGCGCTCATCAAGTCGTCGCTTCCCGTCACACCAGTCCCATTTCAGCCATGTTCATAAGCGCGGAGCTACTTGATAAGCGCGGGGCCCGCTTGGGAAGCGCACGGGCCAGCCGGGCGGGCGGTGCCGCGCTCATCAAGTCGTCGCTTCCCGTCACACCAGTCCCATCTCAGCCGTGTTGATAAGCGCGGAGCTACTTGATAAGCGCGGGGCCCGCTTGATCGCACGGGCCAGCCGGGGGGGCGGCGCCGCGCTCATCAAGTCGTCGCGTTCCGTCACACCAGTCCCATTTCAGCCATTTTCACGAGCGCGGAGCTACTTGATAAGCGCGGGGCCCGCTTGGTGGAAGCGGGGGACCGCGGTGAGCGCAGCAGGGCGGCGGGTCACCGGGCGACCATACCGGCGGAGAGGTCGATGTCGGCGGCATGCAGGCCGGGCATCGCCAGCATGGCCACGACGGCGAGCCCGACCTCCTCCTCCTCGAGCAGCCGGCCGAGCAGCGCACGCCCGGCGAACTCGTCACGCGCCTGAGCCGGAGTTCGACCGGTGCGCTGCGCCTCCAGCGCGAAGTTGCGGTCCATCCGGGGCCCGTTGACCGGACCCGGCGACAAGCTGTTGACGGTGATGCCCAGCGGCCCGACCTCGGCGGCCAGCGTGGTGGTGAGACCGAGCACGGCCATCTTCGACGCGCAGTACGGCGTGCGCCGGGCCAGCGGCCGCTTGCCGCTGACCGAGGCGAGGTTGATCACGTGACCCGCGCCGCGGGCGATCATCGGGGGCAGGAACGCCCGGCACATCAGGAACATGCCGCTGACGTTGACATCGAAGACGGCGTTCCAGTCCGCCAGCTCGATATCGATCAGCGGCGCGACCGGGCCGGGCACGCCGGCATTGTTGACAAGGATCGACACCTCTTCGTCTGCCAATAACCCGGCCAACCGCGCAACCGAGACCTCATCGGCCACGTCGACGGTCTCCACCCGCACCGAACCTGTTGCCAGATCAGCGGTCTCGTGGAGTGGCGCGGGCGTTCGACCGACCGCCACCACGCGCGCACCCGCTTCGGTCAGCTGCAGGGTGATCGCGCGGCCGAGCCCGTTCCCGGCTCCGGTCACCAGCGCCGTCCGCCCGGTCAGCGGCAGGCGCCGACCGGCCAGGGCGCCGGCGTCAGGCATCAGCGGGAACGGACCTGACGTCGTGATCGGTCCACGGCAGGGTCGCGGTGCCGTACTTGGCGGCCCGGACGTCGCCCGACCGGGCGTGCCCCTCGAAAGACTCCACGCGCGCAGCCCGACCGCACAGCTCGCCGAGCGCCGCGCTGGAGGCCGTGTCGGTCACCTCCTGGTAGGTGACCGTCTTCAGGTACTTGCCGACCCACAGGCCGCCGGTGTAGCGCGCGGCGCCCCGGGTGGGCAGCACGTGGTTGGTTCCGATCACCTTGTCCCCGTAGGAGACGCAGGTGCCCTCACCCAGGAACAGGGCACCGTAGTTGGTCATCGCGGCGAGCGCCTCGCGCGGCTCGCGGGTGAGGATCTGGACGTGCTCGGAGGCGAAGGAATCGGCCACCTGGTAGCCCTCCGCCAGGTCGTCCACCACGATCACCTGACCGTGGTCCCGCCAGGCCGGTGCCGCGAAGTCACGGGTGGGCATGTCCACCAGCAGCGTCTCGATGTGCGTCAAAGCTTCCCGCGCAACACGTTCGCTGGTGGTGATGAGCACCGCAGGCGAGTCGGGACCGTGTTCGGCCTGGCTGAGCAGGTCGACCGCGACGACGAACGGGTCGGCGGCGTCGTCGGCCACCACGAGTACCTCCGTCGGCCCGGCGAACAGGTCGATGCCCACCTCGCCGAACAGCTGGCGCTTGGCCTCGGCCACGTAGGCGTTGCCCGGGCCGGCCAGCAGGTCGACGCGGCCGATGCTCTGCGTCCCGAGCGCCAGCGATACCACCGCCTGCACACCGCCGAGCACGTAGATCTCGTCGGCCCCGGCCAACGACATCGCAGCCACGGTGGCGGCCGGGATGACCCCGCGAATGGGTGGGGTGCACGCCGCAACCCGTTTCACGCCGGCGACCTTGGCCGTGACGATGGTCATGTGGGCCGACGCGGTCAGCGGGTAACGCCCGCCGGGGATGTAGGCGCCGGACGCGCCGATCGGGATGTTTCGCTGGCCCAGGTGCACGCCGGGCATGGTCTCTATCTCGAAGTCGGTGAGCGACGCACGCTGCGCGCTGGCGAACTGCCGGACGTTCGCCTGCACGGTGACGATGTCGTCGATGGTCTGCTGCGGCAGGGAGCCGATCAACCGCTCGATGTCCTCGGCGCCCAACCGGAAACTTTCCGGCGACCAGCGATCGAACTTCTCCGAGTACTCGCGGACCGCGTCGTCACCCCGCTCCCGGATGTCGGCGATGACACCGCGGACCGTGTCGGCGACGGCTTCCCGTCCGGCCGTGACGGTGGATGCGGCAATGGGCTGCTTGAGTGGTGTGATCACAACGCCTCTGTTGTCCGGTGGAGTGCGGGAGTGGTGCGGTACGGGGAGCGGTGGAGCCTGTCAGGTGACGAGCGCTGAGCCGGCACGACGGAGGTGAGCCGTCAGCCGGACGTGGCCGTCAGGCGGAGGTGCAGGAAAGCGGCTGCTGCGCCGTGAAGGATTAGCAGCGCTTGACCTGCCAACGGTGGTCAGTCGTCCAGCACGGAGGTGCGGACGACGGCCCAGGGGGCGACGTAACCGGCGGCGTCCTGCGCCCAGTCCTTCTCGCGGGCCATGTCCTTGACCTCCTGCGCCCAGCGGAGGTGGACCCGGCCGTCGCCGCCGTTGATGACGACCATCTCCCCCGGCTCGTCGGAGACGACCTCGAACCGACGCCAGGCTCCGGCAGGGACGGACAGCGTGTCGTCGGGGCCGATCTCGACGGAGACCTCCTCGCCGAGGTGATTGAGCGTCACCTTCCAGCGCCCGGAGTAGACGATCAACGCCTGGGACGCGTCGTGCTGGTGGGTCAGCATGCCCTCGCCGTTGTCGGCGCGGAGCCAGCCGAGGGTGAAGTTGTGCGGGTAGTGCACGGGCGGCACTTGATCCCGGTCCTCGGTCATGCCGTAGCCGACCACCTGCGCAAACTGTGCCCGGCCGCCGGGCAGCTCGCTGCACAGGAACGGGTGCGAGGACCAGACGAGGTCCTCCTTGGTGACGATCCGGGACCGCATCTGTTCCGGCGTCCAGTTGCGCAACTTGGACACCTCGTCGTCGGACAGCGGCGCGATCAGGTCCGTGTCGGCGTCGACCACTCCCCCGGCCTGGGTGTCGATCAACTGGTTGTCGGCCGACAGGTAGAGGCCGTGCTCCCGGGCGCCGCGGACGATCGACGGGCCCCAGATGATGCCGCCGGTGTTGTCGAAGCCGAGAGCTGTGAACAGCCAACCGTTGTCGGCGCCGATGTTGGTGAACCCGCGGAAAATCCAGGTGGGCACGGTGACGATGGCACCCTCGTGGAAGTCGAGCTCGTTCTCGCCGTCGGCCCCCCACCGCAGCCGCCAGTCGCCCCGGAAGTTGAGGAACACCTCGGCGGTGAAGTGCAGGTGCAGGTTGTTGTTGACACCGTGCGGCATCGCGGCGGCGCCCACGTTGAAGCCATGTGGCTCGCTGAGGTTGATGACCTGGTCGGGGTTCTGGGTGACGCCCGACCCGATGATCGAGTAGTTCTCCTTCGTCTCGCTGCCCGGCATGCGGCAGTCGATGAAGGCGGTGTTGCAGCTGACGTAGTCCGTCCGGCGGATGGTGCGGCGAGCGAGATCAGCGGCGCTGACCGCTGTACCGGCAGGAACGACGGCGGTGTCCGAGAGGGTCATGCGGCAACGGTATACGTATGCAGGCGGCAGCGCCAGACCCGCTCGACGAATCGGCGATTTTTCTCGGTGAAGCGCGGCACCTCCCGGCTCTCGCAGGCGCTGGGTCGAGCGCGGCGGTTCGCGGTGATCGACGGCGGTGGTGGAGCGCGGCAGCTCCCGGCTCTCGCCGGCGGTGCGTGGAGGGCGGCGGCTCGCAGGTTATCGGCGGCGGTGCGTGGAGCGCAGCACGAGCTGCACCGGGAACCGCTTGTGCTCGACGGGTCCGACACCCCCGGCCAGCCGCGCCAGCAGCAGCTCGGCCGCGCGGCGCGCCATCTCCTCGAAGTCGACCCGGACCGTGGTGAGCGCGAAAACCGGCCAGCCGGCGACCGCGAGGTCGTCGAACCCCACGACGGTGACGTCCTGCGGCACGGTCCCGCCTCGCTCTGTCACCGCGTTCACCGCGCCGACGGCCACGATGTCGTTGCTGCAGAACACGGCCGTCGGCGGGTCGGGATGGTCGAGGAGGTGGTGCATCCCGTCGCGGCCCACCTGGTAGGTGAACCACCCGCGCACCACCCGGTGCGCCGGCAGCTTGATCCCGGCGGCGCGCAGCCCCTGACGGAAGCCCCGCTCCCGGCCCGCGGCGCTGCTGGTCTCCTTCGGCCCGAACACGGCGCCGATGCTGCGATGACCGGACTCCACCAGCAGGTCGGCCACCAACCGCCCGCCCGCCACGTTGTCGGCCGTGACGCTGTCGGCGTCGATCAGGTCCGACACCCGATTCAGCTGGACGAACGGCACGCCGCGCTCGTGCAACTGCAGCGGAAGCCGGGCGCCCCGCTGCGAGGTGGTCAGCACCGCCCCGTCCACGCTGCCGTCGAGCAACCGCTCGTCGCCCACCATCTCCTCCTCGCGCTCGGCGAGAAGCACCATGCGGTACCCGTGGGCGGCAAAGGCGTCGTGCAGGGGGCCGACCAGCTGCGGGTAGAGCGGGTTGTCCAGGTCGGCCACCATGGCGATCTGCCGCGTCGACCGGGTGGCCAGGCTCCGGCCGAGTTCGCTGGGTACATAGCCGAGAGTCTCGGCCGCCGCGCGCACCCGCTCGCGGGTCGCCGCCGACACCTGGCTGTCCGGGCGCAGTGCACGCGACACGGTCGGCTGTGACACTCCGGCGAGCCGGGCGACGTCGTGGCTGGTGACCGGCATCTGGTAGGTCCTGACAGTTGCGTCGCTGACCGGCGCCGGTTCGGCGAACCAGCTTGTCCTGTCAGTCAACGACAACCCTAACCACAACCGGCCGGTCCAGACAGAGCATCCGGTGCCTGATCGGAATACGTATACGACACCAGCGGCGCAGGGGTGCGTGCGTTGCTGGACTCACCGCTCGGTGCCTTCACACCGGCCGGACGGTACGGACAACCGACCACTCTCGCGCAACGAGGGAAGCTCGACCTGATGCAGCCACGCGGTCATTGCTCGCGCGCGACCAACCCGCCGGATCCGCCGAGGATCGCACGCGACGGCGAATCCGGCCCTGCTCGGGCTCAGGTCAGGCAATTCTGCGCGGTGTACTGGGGATTCATCGCCACTGCACGGATCATGCCGCCGTTCCTGCTTCCTGCGTACGTACAGGCCAGCCGACGGGCCCCGGTCACCGAGATTTCCATCGACATGGCTGGGAGAGCGTAGAAGCTACCGGTGTAGCTGCCGCGCAGCTGATTTGTGCCGCTTACCCAGAGCTTCGAGGCGCCCTTGTAGATCACGATGTTTCCGTCCGTTTGGAAAACAAGCCTGGTCGCACCTTTTCCGTTAGTCCCCGAAGCCCAGACGACATTGTAAGCAGGATTGGGCGGGGTATTCGTGGTCGGACTGTTGTAGATCACGAAGTTGCCGTCCGTCTGGAACACCAGACGTCCCCTCCCGTTGCCGGGCTGGCGCATGCACCAACCACCCGGCGAGTACGTGAACCCGTGCGCATTGCTCCACGCCGCGTATGTCGGGCCCGTGTGGTTGAAACAGTTCTGAACGGTGGCTGCGCTCGCAGCCGGCGCCGTGAGAACCACCGCGGACATCGAAAGAGTCATTGCAATCAATCCGGACATGATTCGTCCAGCCATTCGCAGTCGCATGAGCGGTGAGTGCCCTTCGTTTTTTCGCATGGAAGCCCCCTGACAGATGGTGACGCTAGTCGTGCTTCGAAAGTCGTGTCAACACGTTCATTCGTTGGGTCAATAGCGTCGTTCGGCCCGGGCCGAAATCACCGGAGCGGCTTCCGGCCCTTGTTGGTGCGGCCCATCCCGGGCGGTTTTCGTCCCTATCGGGGAAAGTAGCCGGATGTGCGGCCCAGGCTCCGGCGAGAGCGAACAGGGCAGGAGCTCAAAAGGCGACTTATGATGGACTCAGTGGCGCTTCGCCCGTTTCGAGCACCACCTCGCGTGCGCGTGAACCGGACAGTCTCGGCAAGACCGAGGGCCGGGTCCGATAGCGGGCTCGCGGACGCCGGGATCCGCGGGCGCTTGGTTCGTCATGGTCCACGACAGGCGGGTGTTGTCGCGGGTCGCGGTCGTGCGGTGGTATGGGAGTGGGTCTGGCAGTGCGTGCTGCACCGCGAACGGCATTGTTCGGTCGGTGACGGCTTCTGGTGCCGCCGGCGTCCGGGGCGTCGACGTTGGGCAGCGTCGACGACGGCAGCGTCGACAAGGAAAGTCGCGAACGCCGGCCGACGGTGAACGTCCGGCATCGACCGATTGCACGGACACCCGCCGCAGGGACAAGCTCGCGCGGCGGCCGATCTCTCCGACGCTACTGTCGCCGCACTACGTATAGAGGCTCTGGTCCTCGTTGATCTTGACGAGAAGTCAGTGGGGTCAGCGCACCTGGTGCTGCCGGCCGAATCCCTGGTCCGTCGTCGCTTCTGCGATCGCGACTCCGCCTACTCGCACACGGCTCTCGACGTCGTCCAACGGCTCGGGTGGTGTCGAAGTCGAGCTACACCGTCCCCTCGTTCTGCTCCGGATCGGGCGGGTGGGCCAGCAGACCGAGCTGCGCACCGCCCACGGGATCACGAAATCACCGTCCCGGCTGCCGTGCAGCACGGTCGCCCCGACGCCTCGTAGAACGTCACCGCGGCGTCCATCCGGTCCACGTGTACCAGGGGCTGCGCCGACAGTCCCGACCGTGGCCCGGATCCGGACATCGACTCCTCCTCGAGGTGCAGCACACCGCGGCGTCGGCATGACGCCGGCACCAGTGATTCAACTCCCCGCCGGCCGGGCGCGGTAGGCGGCCAGTACGTCGCGCGGGATGCGACCCTTGTCCGCGACGACGAGCCCGGCGGACGCTGCCCAGCGGCGGACGTCCGCGGCGCGAACAGCCGGCACCGCCGTGGCGACCGCCGCCGCCGGCATCACAGCAACCGGTACTGCCGCAGCCCTCACCACCGCAGCCGACACTGCGTCAACCGGCACCGCCGCAGCCCTCACCACCGCAGCCGACACTGCCTCAGCCGGCACCGGCGTGACCGACAGCATGGCAGTGGGCGCGATCGCGGCCGGGACTGCGGGCAACGTTCCCGGTTCCTCGGCCGGGCCGGCGGCGAACGTGTCCTCCAGCGAAGCCGTGCTCGCACCCGCCGACAACTCGGCGAGACAGGCGCCCAGCCACCGGTAGACCCATTCCTGCGCGAGATCCCGGGTCTCGCAGAAGACGATGGGCACGGAGGGGAACCGGGCCTGAGCCTCGGCAAGCGCTTCCGGAGCCGTCGCCCCCGGTGCATACGGCAGTTTGAACAAGCGGGAGTAGCGGTCCTCCACGACGACGGCCGCGCGCGGCAACGCTGCCAGCTCGGCCAGCGCGAAGGTCAGCTTCCCCGACACCAGGCTGGCGGCCAGGTCCTCGATGGTCTTCCGCTCGACGCCGGCGACGACCGAGCCGTCCAGTTCGACGGCATAGTCCCCGGCCGGTAGCCGGCGCCGGCGGGTGGCGGTCTGCTGGGCGGTGAACCGGTACGGATACTTCTCCGCCGTGTCGATGACGATGTCCAGAACCTGCCCGTGCGCGCGGGCCTTGGGGATGGTCACCGCCGGCCGGGCCTGCTTCGTCGTCCGGGGTGACTGCCAGAAGATCATCTCGCGGCCGCGTGCCATGGCCATCACCACCTGCGAGCGGTTCTCCCTGGCTCGCTGCAGCACCAGGTCGATGGCCGGGCCGCGCCGGGTGCAGGAACGCACGGCGTGCCGCTCGAGCACCTCCGCGTCCGCCGGCCACTCGGCCGCACGGTGGCAGTAGATCTTCTTCTCCCGCGGCCAGGTGTCCCGCACCTTCAACACGATCCCGCGCTCGCCCAGCGGAAGGCGGAGCAGGTAGGGCAGGGTCGAATCCGGCTCGGGGTTGCGAGCGATCAGCAGATCCTGCGGCATGCGCCCGAGCGTAATGGGCGAACAGGGCGCCGCTCAGGCCTGCGCCGTCACCGCTTCCCGGACGGCCGCCCGCAGCCGATGGCACCGCGCCACAACCCTTGCACTGCCGCTCTTTTCGGTCAACTGGAGGGCGCGGGCCACCTCGGTCCGTGCGGTGTCGAGGTCGCCCAGCAGCTGGCTGAGCCGGGCGAGCGCGAGCGCCACCGGGCCCACCACGCCGACCTGGCCGATGTGCGCCAAGTGATCGGCGTAGGGCGCCAGGCGGGCGTGCAGCGGACCGGCCAGGTCGACCAGCCGGCGGTCGGCGACGGCGTGGGCGAGCAGCGTCAACCGGCCGTGCGTGGTCCACGACACGGGCTCCGACCGCTCGAGCTCCGCCGCCAGTAGCTGGTCGGCGTCCGGGTCGTCCCGTGCGGCGGCGGTCACGGCCCGGCCCCACGGCACGAAAGCCGGGTCGACTTCGGTGTCCTGCTCGGCGAGCCGTCCGGTCTCCCACCGCAGGCACATCATCGCGATGTCGTGGGTACCGCTCTCGTAGAGCTGCGTCTGGCGGTGGATGTGCGCGGCGTTGTCGAACAATTCCTGCGCACGGGTCACGTCGCCGGCCCACAGCGCCAGTGTGCCCTCCATCCACCGCAGCTGGACCCGGGCGACGGGCAGTCGCAGCAGGTCGGCGCCCACGGCGCCGAGCGCGACGTGCTCGGCGACCTCGTCGGTGCGGCCGAGCGTCATCAGCGCGAGGGTCAGCAGGCAGTGTCGCAGCACCGCGTCGATCTGTTCCAGCGCGTGCGGGAGCGCAGCGAGTCGGTCCAGCAGCGCGACCGATTCGGCGGCACGACCGGCCACCGCGGAAAACGCCAGCGCCCGGCCGAGCAGCGCGTCGGCGAGAACGTCCGGATCGCCCAGCGTCTCGGCGATCTCGACCGCTCGGCCGCTCAGTTCGTCGACGACGTTCCCCTCGAGGCGGTAGTAGCTGCCGACGGCCAGCGCAGCGAGGATGCGGACGTGCGCGCCAGGGTCGTTGCGCACCAACGGCTCGATGCCGGCGAGCCGGGCGAACAGCGGTCCCGGGTCCTCGCCGTGGGCCACCCACGGCCAGGCACCGGATGCCCGCAACAGGCACGCCGCCAACCTCCCCGCAGAACCGGTGCGGCCGCCGCGCATCGCCTCCAGCAGGGCCGCATCGACCGTGTCCAGCACCGTCTGCCCCTGACCGGAGCGAGCCAGGGCGCTGACCCGGGCGACGACGAGATCGTCCCGCTCGACGTCGATCTCGCTGGTGGCCGGCAGCAGGTCGAAAGCCTGCAACGCATGACCCCACCACTGGGCGGCGGCGTCGGACTGCCAACGCTGCTCGGCGTCGAGCGCCGCCGCCCGGCAGGCGAGAAAGGTCTGCGCCGGGTCGGCCGCCGGGAGCGCGGACATCAGGTGCGACGCCCGGCGGATCAGCTGCTCGCTGGTACCGGCGGAGCCGATCGCCTCGGCGATGCGCAGGTGCAATCGTTGCCTGCGCATCGTCGACATCCCGGCCGTCACCTCGTCACGCAGCAACGCGTGGGCGAACTGGTACGTGCCGGACGCGGGCGAGGAGACGATGATGTGTTCGTCCGCCGCCTCGTCCAGCAGGTCGGCCAGTTCGTCGCGATCCAGCCTGGTGACCGTCGCGAGAAGCTCGACGTCCAGGCGGTCACCCATCAGCGCGGCCGCGCGAAGCACCTGCAGCACGGCGGGTCCCACAGTCGCGAGCCGACGGCCCAGCACCGAGCGCACGGCCAGCGGAGCCTGCCCGTTCCGGCGCTCCTCCGCAGGCAGCCGGGCGTATTCGCTGACGAAGAACGGGTTGCCGCCGGTGCGCCGGGCGAGTTGCCGCGCCTCCGCCGGATCGAGCGTGCCGCCGCTCACCTGGTTGGCCAGGGTGTGCACCTCGTCGGTCGACAGGGCCGGCAGCGGAAGCTGCCGGGTGCCGCGGCGCCGGGCGACGGCGGCGAGCATCCGGCCGACCTCGGGGCCGCCGGTGGAGTCGCGCAGGGTCATCACCACCGCGCAGTCGGGCAGCGGCTGCGACTCGGCGAAGTAGCTCATCAGGCGCAGCGAGGTGCGGTCGGCCCAGTGCACGTCGTCGATCAGGAACAGCAGTGGCGTCTCCGACGCCGCCGCGGCGACCAGCTCGGACACCTTCTCGTACACCGCGAAGCGTGCCGAGTCCGCGTCGACACCCGCCGGCGGCACCAGGACCGCGTCCGGTTCGGCGTCCAGCTCGCGGATCAGCTGACGGATCGGCCACCACTGCGGCACGTCGTCATCCGGGCACTGGGTGCGGCAGACCCGCCCGCCGGCGGACGACCATCTGGTCGCGGCTTCCTCGGCCAGCCGGCTCTTGCCGATCCCGGCCGCTCCGGTGATGACGATCCACCGGGACGCCTCGCCTCGCGACTGCGCCAACGCGGTCTCGATCTCCGCGATCTCGGACCGCCGGCCCACGATGTCCGACTCGCCGCGCGACCCGGCGTCCACTATCGGCGCACCGGCCGGCGGTGCCGCACCGCGCGACTCGTCGACGGTGTCCGGGGGCTGGCGGGGCGACGGGATCGCCGGCGACGCGGCGGCGGGCCGCGCAGGCGAGGAAGCGTGGGGACGACCCGGCCACGTCGCGAGAGCCGGCGTGTGGCCGAGGATCTCGCGCTGCAGAGTGCGGAGCGCCGGGCCGGGGTCGAGGCCCAGTTCGTCGGCCAGCAGTCGCGAGTGGTCGGTGAACACCCCGAGCGCGTCCGCCTGCCGGCCGGCCTGGTAGAGCGCCACCATCTGCAGCCAGCAGGCCCGCTCGGACAGCGGCTGCTCGGCGCGAACCGGGGAGACCGCGGACAGCGCCGCGTCGACCCGACCCAGTCCGAGCAGGCTCTGCACGAGGTTGAGCTCGCAGGCGGTGCGCTGCTCGGCCAGCCCGGTGGCCGCCACCTGCACCCAGTCCTGGTCGGCCCACTCCGCCAGCGGCGCACCACGCCACAGCGCGAGCGCTCCCTCTGCGGCGAGAACGGCTGCGGCCCAGTCGGTCCGGTCGACGGCCGACTGGGCCGCCGCGGCGTGGGCGGCGAACGACGCGGTGTCGAGTTGGTCGACAGGCACCCGGATCAGGTAGCCGGGTGGCTGCCGGATGATGGGCGAGGTCGCCGACTCCTCGTCACGCAGCACACGGCGCAGGTTGGAGATGTACACCTGCACCGTGCCGACGGCGCTGGGCGGCGGGTCGTCGCCCCACACCGCCTCGATGATCCGGTCGCAGGACACCACCCGGCCGGCCTCCCACAGCAGCACAGCGAGCACGGCACGCTGCTTGGGCCCACCGAGTTCGATCTGCCGATCCGCGCGCCAGGCCTCGAGAGGGCCGAAGAGGCGGTACATCACACGGAGCATTATGACCAGCCCCCGCCGGCCGAACCAGCCCCGGGATCGTCGCCTGACGGTCCCGGGGCCGGCGGTCAGGACCGGCCGGACGTGGCGGCCCGCAGCGGATGCGCCGCCGCGATGACGCCGTACGGGTCGTAGCTGCGGGCCAGCGACCCGAGCCGGTCGAGGGTGGCCGGGTCGTAGTTGCGGGCGATCCGCGCGGGATCGCTGGACGCGCCGAAGTTCGGCAGGCCGGCGTCCCTGGACCACGGCCGCATCGCGGCCATCAGCGACGCGGCGTGGCCGCTGGTCACCTCCAGCACACCGGGGGCGGCGATGCCGATGGCCAGCAGCGTGAACGCCGCGTCGCGGTGGCACAGCGCGCTCGGCAGGGCGGCCCGCCGGAGCGCTCCGCCCAGCAGCCGCATCTCCACGATCACCTGCGGGCACTCGGCATCCGGCCCGGCGAAGGCCAGCAGCGTGTCCACCGCCTCCGCGGGCAGCGCGTCGAGCAGGGTCACGTCCTCGTGCACCGGCATCGGGTCGGCCGGGTCGGCGTGGACGAAACCGATTGCGGTGTAGGGCATCATCTCCACGCCGCCGAAGATCACCGGCGCGGCGTGCTCGATACCGGCCAGCACGGCGCGGCCGGCGTCCGGATCGCCGACCCAGGCGAACCGGATCGCCACCGTGCACCGCCCGGCGAGCGGGGCCGGCACGGTCGGCAGCGGCGGCAGGCGGAGAACGGCGGCCGAGGTGGTGGCCTGCTCGGGCAGGTCCTCGCACCAGGTGCGCCAGGCGTGCAGCACGGCCGGGGCGTCGGCACCGTCGAAGTACAGGCAACCGCCGAGGAACTCGGTCAGCGGCAGCAGGTTGAACTCCACCGCGGTCACGATGCCGAGCGCACCCTTGCCGCCGCGCAGGGCCCAGAACAGCGCCGGGTTCTCGGTCGGGGTCGCGCGACGGATCGCGCCGTCACCGGTGACCACATCGAAGGCGGTGACCTGGTCGGAGGCGAAGCCGTAGGTGCGCGAGATCGGTCCCAGCCCGCCGCCGGTGGTGTAGCCGACGACGCCCACGCCGGGCGCCGAGCCGATCAGACCGGCCAGTCCCAGCGGCGCCGCGGCCTGGACCACCTGCGCCCACCGCACACCGGCGCCCACCCGGGCCGAGCCGTCCGGCCGGATCGTCAGTTCGTCGAGCGCCGCGGTGTGCACCATGAGTGCCGGGCGATCGGAGCGGACCGAGCCGTGACCGGTGCACTGGACGGTGACGTCGATGCCGTGCGCGGCCGCGAACCGGATCGCCGCCTGCACGTCCGACGGCGAGGTGGCCGCGACCACGGCGACCGGGGCGTTGATCGCCGCGACGTTGAACGGCAGCACGAGCGTGGCGTAGTCGGCCGAGTCGGGCGTCAGCAGGCGCCCGGTGAGCGTGGCGGCCAGCGCGGCCAGCGGAAGATCGGTCGTCGTGGTGGGCAGGGTCTGCATGGTGGTCATGGCTTGCTCCAGGGTGGTTGTTCGGGGTGTTGCTGACCTGGAGAAGATTGCCGCCACCCGCTTGCAGATTCCTTGGACCGCCGGGCCACCCTGCTCCCCCGCCGGCTCCAAGAAAACCTCAAGCCGCCAACCGCCGTCGAGCCACGCTGAACGCCGCGCGTGGCAGCGCCTTGGTCGCTGCCGAGCACATCCGGGCTCGACGGCGGTGTCCTGCCAGCCGGCCGTGAACACCCTGTGCGACAACCTATCCGGTGACTCCGACGGCAACGGCCAGCATCGCGACGGCGATCGCGTTGGCGACGACGCGGACGGCGAACGATTTCTCCCATGCCGACCGCACCGCTGCCCAGTTCCCCGGCAGCGTGCTCGGCGTCCAGGACGCCATGGCCCGGTTGATCGGCAGGTCGCCGCGCAGGATGGCCAGCAGGGTGACGAGCAGCGCCGCGGTGGCGGCGAGGCCCAGCACGAGGACGTCCGCGTGGCCCAGCACTGCCGCGGTGACCGCGAGCACCACCGTCACGGTCAGACTGGCCAGCATCAACGGCTTGGCGATCTTGGGGAACTCACGGTCCGCGGCCTGCTTGACAGCCAGGTAGGTGGGCCCGTCGAGGGTGCGCATGACCGGGTTGAGGCTCATGCCACTCAGGTGCAGGCCGGCCAGCAGAGCCGACAGGATCAGTGCCACCACGGACACCACCGTCAGGACGGGCATGTCAGCCTTCTTCCGATACAGTTACCTTGTATCGAAAGGATGGGCCAGATGACGGACGGTGTCAATCCCCGACGGCCGTACGATTCCGCGGGGCGGCGGGACCAGGCGCGCGCCCGCCGACAGCGGGTGCTGGCCACCGCGCTCGATCTGATCGACCGGCTGGGATATCCGGCGACGACGATGCAGGCGGTGGCGACGGGCGCCGGTGTGTCGGTGGAATTCGTCTACAAGGCGTTCGGCGACAAGCCGACACTGACCAGGCAGCTGCTGGATTTCGCGGCCGCCGGCGACGACGAGGATGTGCCGGTCGCCGCGCGACCCGCCGTCCAGGCGATGGTCGCCGAGCCGGACGCCCGCCTGGTGCTGCGGAAGTACGCCGACATGGCCGGCGAGATCAACGGCCGGGCCGGTGCTCTCCTGCTGGCGATCGCCGGTGCCGCCGGCACGGATCCCAGGCTGGGTGAGATCTGGGCCGTTTCGCAACAGCAGCGCCTGGGCGGCACCGGCGCACTGGTCGCCAATCTCGCCGGAAAAGCCGAGTTGCGCCTGCCTGTCGACCGGGCACGCGACACCGTGTGGGCGCTGACCAGCCCGGAGATCCACTCCCTCCTGATCCGGTCCCGCGGCTGGAGCACCGCCGACTACACCGATTGGCTCGCCGACACCCTGTGCCGCACGGTGTTGACCGCGCCCTAATGCGCCGGTGGGTCGGCCGCTGCCGCGTGGGCGGCGAGCCACCGCGTCGTGGGCCGTCCCACCACCCGGTGCGCCGCCAGCGCGACGACCGCGCCCACGCCCCACCCGACGAGCACGTCGCTCGCCCAGTGTGCACCCAGGTACACCAGCACGACGCCGATCACCGCGACGGCGAGCGCCGCCAACACTCCGATCGCCCGCCGGGTGGTCCGTGGTGACGAGCCGAACGCCAACGCCAGCGCGAGCGCGGCAGCCGCGGTGACGGCCCCGTCGGTGGACGGCATGGAGTACCCGCCGACGGTGATCAGCGCCAGACCGCCCGGCGGCCGGGGACGGGCGATGAGCATCTTGAGCGCCCACGACGCCACGAACGATCCGACGACCGCCGTTCCGACCGTCGCGGCCATCGACCACCACCGCCGGAGAGCAACCACGACCAGCGCCACCACGACCGCGACGCCCAGCACGGCGCTGCTGGTCCCCGCCACCAGGAGGTGCCGGGCCGACCAGTCCGCCCACCCTGTCCGGTGGGCGGCGATCCAGGTCAGGATTGCGGTGTCGGGTGAGGCCACCGGTGAAGTATGCCGGGGCAGGGGTGGGCCGGCCGGTCAAGCGGGGGTGGGCCGTGACACCCCTTGCGGCAGATGCAGAATGAGGGCCCCGCGGCGGCCTCCCGCCGCTACGGCCGTAGAGGAGCAGGACATGAGTGCCGCCGACCTGATCGATCCGGAGTCCCGGGTGCCGCTGGAACAGCTGCTCGCGGTGCTGCCGGGCGGCTTCAACGCGATTCCGGACATCGTGGCCCGGCGGGCCGCGGCGGCGGAGTTGGTGGCTGCCATTCCAGTGGAGCCGAATCCGAACGTGGTGACGGAGGACCGGGCCGTTCCCGGACCGGCGGGCGAGCCCGACATCAGCGTCCGCATCTATCGCCCGGCCGCCCCGGCCGGCACCGCGTTGCCCGGCGTCTACTACATCCACGGCGGCGGCATGGTGCTGGGCGACGTCCCCGGCGACGACGTGCAGGCGAGCAAGATCTGCGAGGAGGTCGGCGCGGTGGTGGTGTCGGTGGAATACCGGCTCGCCCCCGAGCACCCGTATCCCGCGCCGGTGGAGGACTGCTACGCCGGCTTCGTGTGGATGGCCGAGAACGCGGCGGCGCTGGGCATCGACGCGCAGCGGCTCGCCGTCTACGGCGCGAGTGCCGGCGGCGGGCTGACGCTGGCCGTCGTCCTGCTGGCCCGCGACCGCCGTGGACCGGCCATCCGCTTCCAAATGCCGATCTACCCGATGATCGACGACCGCAACACCACCCCGTCCAGCCAGGAGATCACCGACGTCGGCATCTGGGACCGGGCCGGCAACATCGAGGCCTGGAACTGGTACCTCGGCGGCGCACCGGCCGATGCCTACGCCGCCCCGGCACGCGCGGACGACCTCACCGGGCTGCCGCCCGCCTTCCTCGACGTCGGCACGGTCGACCTGTTCCGTGACGAGGACATCGCGTTCGCGATGCGATTGATGCAGTCCGGGGTACCCACCGAACTGCACGTCAGCCCGGGTGCCTATCACGCGTCCGAGCTCTTCGCACCGGAAGCGGCGCTCTCCCACCGGATCTGGGACCGCCGCATCGACGCGCTACGGCGCGCCCTCGGCTGACCCCGGGCCGCGCTGCGGCTCGTCAGCCGGCCGCCCGCCACAGCTCGCCAGCTGGCGGCCCGCTCCAACTTGTCAGCGGGCTGCCCGCTACTGCTCGTCAGCCGGCTCCCACAGCTCGAACCGGGTGCCGGCCGGGTCCCGGAAGTGGGCGAACCGCCCCGCACCGGCCTGCTCGACGACATCGCCCTCCGGGACGACCCCGGCGGCCGCCAGCTGGGCGAGCATGGCATCGAGGTCGCGGACGCGGAAGTTGACCATGACGTGCTGGTCCGGCCCGCCGAAGTAATCGGTGTCGGACGGGAACGGCGCCCAGACGGTGGGGCCGGCTTCCTGCTGCCAGACCATGTCTCCGGACAGCCCGGAGGGCACGCCGAGGTGCGTCTCGTACCAGGCCGCGAGCCGCTCCGGGTCCGCCACCCGGAAGAAGACCCCGCCGATACCCGTCACCCGTTCCATTGCTCCTCCTCGGGTCCTGCCTGGACGACCTGCCGGAGGCGATCATGCACCGGCTGCGCGTACCGCCCAGCCGGCACCCCGGGTCAGCCGCCGAGCTCCGCGGCCGGCCGGTCCCAACCGGGCACCTGGTAGGGGCCGAGGATGGCCGAGTCACCCGGGTAGGGCTTCGTCCAGCCGGTGGCGGTGTACCAGTCGAGCCGGTTGAGCTGGGCGGGGTTGGCCGCGTCCTCCGTCGCCTTCGGGCCGCCGAACTGCTGATGGGTGCTCCACAGCTGCCACTGCGCCGCGATGCCCGCCACCGCCGGCGGTGTGCTCACCACCGACCCGCCGAGCTTTGCCGGCGTCGCCACCTTGAGCCCGTAGGTGAGCGGGATCTGATTGGGGATGGTGGTGTACTGCTTCAGGTTCGGCTTGTCGGTGAAGGCATCGGTCATCGGCTCGGCCGCCCGGTCCTCCTGGTTCATCGGCGCGATGCCGAGGATCTGCTCGATCGTCTTCACCACGTTCAGCTGCGTGTAGTACGTGCTGTTCACCGCAGTGGTCCTGGCGTACGGGCTGACGATCCACAGCGGCGCGCGGTGGCCGTCCACGTGGTCGGTGCCGGCCTGGGAATCGTCCTCCAGGACGAAGATCGCGGAGTCCTTCCAGTCCTTGGAATGGCTGATGGTGTCGACGATCCGGCCCACGGCGAGGTCGTTGTCGGCCACCTGCGCCGTCGGGTACGGGTCGGTGCCGGAAGTGCCGGCGGTGTGGTCGTCCGGCACCCACAGCAGGTTGAGACTTGCCAGCTTGCCTGCCTTCTCGGCCTTCGCGAAGTCCTGCTGCCAGATGTCCACCCGGTACTGGTCGGGGATGTCGGTGTTGAACTTCGGGTAGGCCGGATCGAGAATCGCGTTGAGCGAGGGGATGTCGGAGTAGGTCGGGTACTGGCCGTCGGCGATCGGTGACGGGCCGGCGGCCTTGCCCTCCTTGATCTGACTGGCCTTGTACCAGTCGGCCCAGGTCGGCGCGCCGGTCGCCGGCAGCGTCTGGAAATTGGCGTACTCGCCGAACGCGGCGACGGTGTTGCCCGCCTTCTCGGCGGCGTTCCACAGGAATCCGTCCCGCTGGTAGGCCAGCGCGTCACCGCCCTGCGCCGGGTAGCTGCGGTAGAACGCGCCGAATTCCTTCTCGATGTAGTCGTTGGCATCGGCCTGCATCAACCAGTTGTGGCCGTCGGCCGACAGCGTGCCCTCGTCGTAGAAGTTGTCGAACACGCTGTACCGGTTGGCCAGTGCGTGCAGGTTGGGCGTGACACTGCCGCCGAACTGCACCAGTGAGGGGTCGCTGTTGCCCTTGCCGATGTCACCCAGCACCTGGTCGTAGGTGCGGTTCTCCTTGATGATCAGGAACACGTGCTTGATGGTGGACGGCGCACCGAGCGTCGCCGGAATGGCCACCGGCTGCGCCTTCGCCGTCAGCGGGGTGCGGGCCAGCAGTTTCTGCCAGTCGTTGTCGACGAACACCTGGTGCGTCAGCCCGGCCAGATCGGCCTCGGTGGGCAGGGCGAACCGGGTGAGCGAGCCGGTGTCGTTGTAGGTGTTGTGGCCGGTGACCACGTTGGCGTCCGGGCCCTCGCTGATCGAGGTCTCCGGCCCGCGGGCGCCGATGCCCTTGTCGTTGGTCACCACGACCTTCCCGGTGGCGCGGTCGAACTGGACGTTGACCGGGTACCAGTCGGTGGGAATCAGGCCCTGGTACTGCACCGGCGACGTCGGACCGTTGTAGCGGTACACCGCCAGCGCGTTGTCGCGGCCGATGCTGACCAGAAGGTGCTGCCCGTCGGTCATCTCGATGGCGTTCGGATTGCTGCCGACGGTGGATCCGGGCAGCGGCGCGACGTTGAAGGTCTGCGTCACCCGGGCCGTCGAGGTGTTGATCACCGACACGCTGTCGCCGTTGGAATTGGCGACGAACAGGGTCGAGCCGGACACTTTCAGGGCGGTCGGCTGCAGGCCGACGCGGATGCTCGCGGTCTGCTTCGCCGTCTTGACGTCGACCACCGACACCGTGCCCGAAGTCGCCGCGCCGGTCACCCGGTCGGCCACCACCGGGGTGTTGTCGGTCAGGTTGGTGAAGTCGGCGGCGGTCGCCGGGCGGCCACCCTCGTTGGACACGAACAACCGGCCGCCCACCAGGGCGACCTGCCGCGGGGCGATCCCGACCGGGATCTGCTGCACCAGCTTGTTGCTCGCGACGTCCAGCACGCCGAGCGTGTTGGCGCCGTTGAGCGCGACGTACAGCGTCCTGCCGTCGGCGGACGCGACCATGCCGGAGGGCAGGTAGGCGTTGGTGCCGCTGACCAGTGGAATGGTGACCGGGTGCGGGTCGAGCATGCCGTCGGCACCGACGGTGAAGCGCAGCAGGTCCGATGTCTGCGACACCCACAGCGTCCGGCCGTCGGGCGAATAGTAGGGACCGTCCGCGGCGACCGTGCCGTCACCGATCTTCGGGTCGGTCTTGCTGCCGGTTCCGACCTGCTGCACGATGCCGCCGTCGGCGTCGAACACCGTCACGAACCCGACGCCGTGCTCGTAGCTCAGCGCCGCGACCTGCTTGCCGTCCGGGCTCAGCGAACTGGACAGCAGCCGCCCGTTGGTGACCAGGGTGCGCTCGCCGAGCGGCTTCACCCACTGGTTGGAGGGCAGCAGCACGCCGCGGGCGTCCGACGTCCCGACCGTGGTGCGCCCGAAGGTGCCGGTGGCCGAGAGCGCCGCCGCCGCGCTGCCGCCGATCAGCAGTACCCCGACGACGGCTACGGCGACCGTCGTGCCGCGAATCTTCCTGGTGCTGCGCAATGCGGACATACCCGACGCCTGCCTGTTCCATCGTTGGACCACCGAACCGATGGTGCTATTAGCCAGGCTAGAAGTAAATGGGCGGGCCGACAGCAAACAATGCATGAACACGCTCGCCCGGTCGCGACAGGCGGTCAGGTGGTGTCGATGCAGCCGTCGAAGGCGAAGAGCGGGTTGGTGACCGTCGCGCCGGACGCCGTCTGCATCTGCTGCCGACCGACGGCGGCAGCCGGCCCGCTCGCGGTGTAGCACCCCATCGGCTGCACCTCCACGTCGAACGACAACGGCTCGACATGTCCGTCACCGGCGGGGAAATGCACCGTGCACGTCCAGCTTCCGGCGCCGGTCACCGCAGTCGAGCCATTCCGCGTGCAGGCCGCATACCGATCCGGCGGCGTGACGGTGTGCCCGAGCTCGGCCTGCTGGAACACGTAGAGCCGGGAGAAACTGGTGCCCACCGCGGCCTGCAGCCCGGTACTGGTGACCGACGGCCCCCCGCAGCCGGCCAGCAGCAGAACGGCCGCCAGGCCGCCCAGCACGGACGTGCGCATCTACGCCCCCACCACGTCTCTGGCCCGGAACAACGCCCACCCGACGGCGAGAAACGCGGCGGCGTAGACGATCGCCGACGCCAGGCCGACGACCGTCCACAGCGGGAACGCCGGATCGGCGAACAGCCCCACCCACGCCATGAACGAGCTGCCCGGCAGGTACGGCCGGATCGCGTCGACCGGGCCGCCCACCAGCGACAGCAGCTGGGTGATCAGTCCGACGACGGTCGGCACCAGGATCCCCGCCAGGCTGTTGCGCGTCGCGATGGAGACGAGCACGCCCAGCGCGGCGAAGGACAACACGGCCGGCAGCACCGACAGCCAGCCGACCACGACCAGCGTCGCCGCCCGGCCGGGTTCCAGCACGTTCCCCGACAGGCCGACCAGTGGCTTGGAGCCCACGCTGACCAGCCCGGACAGCACGCTGCTGACGGCGAGCAGCTCTACCACCGCCACTGCGTAGGTGGCCGCCGCACACACCTTGCCGGCGAACACGTGTCGCCGGCCGACAGACCGGGTGAGGATCGTCGTCCAGGTCCGGTAGTGGTCCTCCGCCGAGAAGATGTCGCCGGCCACCAGGCAGACCAGCAACGGGAAACCCCAGGTGCCGGCGAAGCTGAGCACCACCAGGGGCAGGGCGTACCCGGTGTCGGCGACCCACCGGCCGAAGAGGGTGTCCGCCGGCACGTCGGTGGCGAACCGGAGGCCGATGGCGAACACGGCCGGACCCAGCACCGCGACGACCACCGCCAGCCTGGTGCGGAACTGCGCCGTCAGCTTTTCCAGCTCCCACTGGTAGGTCAGCCAGAGCGGATGACGGACGTCGCCCTGCAGGGCGGCGCCGTCGGAGTGCAGCACGGATTCGGCCGTCACGGCCGGCTCCCGACGGTGTGACCGGCGACGGTGCGCTCGGCGCTCGGGTTCTCGGCAGGCGGTGCCGTTCCCGTAGGCCCTGCCGTCTCCGCCGGCGGTGCCGGGTCGGCAGGCTCGCCGGCGTGCTCGGTCAACTGGAAGAACAGCGACTCGAACGGCAGGTCGTCACGGCGAAGCTCCCGCACCGCAACGCCTTCCGCCGCCAGCGCGAGCACCAGGGCGTCGAGGTCGGCGGTGTCGGCGCGGACCAGCAGCCCCGGGTCGGCCGCTGAGACGCTGATCGCCGGGTGCCGGCCGGCGACGAAGGCGGCGACGGCGTCATCGGCGGTGTGCATGCGCCACACCCGCCCGGGCGCCCTGGCCCGCAGCGCGGCCAGCGAGCCGTCGTACACCACCTCGCCCGCCCGCAGGACCGTCACGTCGGTGCACAGCTGCTCGACCTCGTCGAGGTCGTGGCTGGACAGCAGCACCGCCTTGCCGTCCGCCGCCAGTTCGGCGAGCAGTGCGTGCAGATCCCGGATCCCGGCCGGGTCGAGGCCGGTGGTCGGTTCGTCGACGATCAGCACCTGTGGGTCGCTGATCAGCGCCGCCGCGATCCCCAGCCGCTGACGCATGCCGGTCGACAGCGAACGCACCCGGCTCTGCGCGCGGTCGGCCAGCCCGACCCGGTCGAGCAGCTCCTCCACCCTGCGGTGTGCCGCCGGGCCGTCCCACGCCGACAGCAGTTCCAGATTGCGGCTCGCGGTGAGATACGGGTAGAAGCCAGGCGTCTCGACGAACCCGGCGATGCCGCACCGGCCCCGCGGCAGGTCGGGGGCGAGCGGCTTACCGGACCTGTGCACCGAACCGGCGTCCGGACGCACCATGCCCAGCAACATCCGCAGGGTGGTCGTCTTGCCCGCGCCGTTGGGCCCCAGCAGGGCGTGGATGGAACCTGCCCTGACCTCGAACCCGACGTTCCGGACCGCCGACCGCGGCCCGAACGACTTGCACAGGCCCCGGGCGGCCAAAGCCGGCCGCTCGGCCGAGGCGCGCTCCGGCGACGACAGGGCTTCCCGCACGACGACAGTCGACACCTTTCTCCGTTGTCTGTCCACCGGTGCCTTGCTTCCCGGGCCACCCGTGCTGCGCGGCCGGCGGGTCAGTCGCGCCGGCGGCGCCGCAGGGTGAAGGTCTCGAACTCCTGCAGCGCTCCTCCGGTCCCCACCACTTCGTAGTAGGTGACGGTGATCGTGGTGATGCCGCCGCGGTGCCGCCCCGGGTCCACCCGGAAGGCGGCGAACCCGTAGGCGTTCGCCGCGTCCCGGTTCGCCGACCACGGTGCGCTCTCGGTCACGTACACCGGCGGGCGCTTCCCGGTCGTCGGGTTGGGGTCGCCGACAGCGGTGATCACCCGGCACTGCGGTGGTTCGAAGAACAGTTGATTGGACGGCGCCGAAGTCCCACCGCCACCGATCACCATGTGCACGGTGCCGCGGCCGGTGTCGATGACGCGGGTCTCGGTCGACACCGGGATCGGCGTCAGCGTCGCATTGTCCTGCCGGCCGCGGATCGGGTGGGAACGTTCGTAGTGGTGCTCGTGACCGCAGACGACCAGATCCACGCCGTATTCGTCGAACAGCGGAAGCCATTCCTGCCGCACGCCGAGATCCGCACCGTTGAACTTGTCGGCCGTGCTGATGGCGACCTGGTGCATGCACACGACGATCCAGTCGATGCTCTCGTCCTGTCGTGTCGCCGCCAGTTCATCTTCCAGCCAACGCTTCTGCGCCTGGCCGGAATATCCGCGGACGTAGCTGTCGCCGCCGTCCTGGTAGCAGATGTCGTCGTTGTTCAGGCTGATCACCCGGACTGATCCGACGGTGAAGGCGTACCACATGCCCCTGGTGCTGTCGGTCTGGCCGGGCGTCGGCGGCACGGAGAAGTACGTCTGGTACGCCCGGTACCCGATGGGCCCGTTGCCCCTTTCGTTCTCGTGGTTTCCGGCCGACGGCATCCACGGTCGCGACTTGGCACTCCGGGTGTTGTTCTCCCAGAAGTCGGACCAGGTGCGCACCCGGTCGTCGGCGAGGTTGGCATAGCACAGGTCGCCGTTGAACAGGTGGAAGAGCGGCTGCACCCGCTCGACGCCGGCGGTGGTGTCGCCGGCCGCCGGAGAGCCCAGGTTGTCGTTGACGAACGGCGGGTTGGCGATGGTCACGCCGGCCGGCGGGGTGTAGAGCCGACCGGTGGTGGGCGTGCCCTGGTCGCCGAAACTGGTGAAGGTGAACGCGGCGCGCCCGCGCGGACCGGTGGTGAAGGTGGCGAACTCCGGTTCCGCGCCGTCGTGGCCGGCGGCGTAGAGGTAGTCGGTCGCCGGATGCAGATGCGAGACGCTGGCGTGGTGGGCGTAGACCACCTGCCCGGACTTGGCATCGGTGTAGCTGACGGTGACCGCGTCGACGGTGCGCTCGAACCGCCCGTCGGCGGACCCCATCAGGACCCGCGGCCAGGCCACCGGCTGCAGCGAGTGCCAGGACACCACGACCTGGCTCGAGGCGTCGGCGCCGAACTGCAGGTGCAGGCCGGCCACCCGCGGGGTCGTCACCGGGTTGCCGTTCCGGCTGCGCCGCAACGGGTCCAGTCCTGATGGCGCGGTGCCGGGCTGCTCCGCGGCGGCGGGCCGCCCGGCTGCGGTGGTGGGCCCGGCGGCCGCGGCGCTGGGCGCACCGGCCACCGACGTGGCGGCCAGGCCGATGCCGGCCGCTCCGGCGGCGGCCAGGAACCTCCTCCGATTCACGGACGATGGCAACGATGGTTCGGGCTCGTTCTGCATGCTTCGCTTCTTTCCGGCTTGATGACGGGTGGGAGCCAGAACGCCGGCAGCGCAACGGTCCTGGCGGTGACAGCTCGAGGCACGATCCCGCCCGGGCACATGGCCGGGCAGGACGCCTCGGGTGGTGGAGGACTCAGCCGGACGCGGCGGTGGCCGGCGTCGACGGTGCCGGTTGCCCGTTCGGCAGCAGCAGCCCGCTGTGGCCGTCGCCGCAGCCCACTCCGCTGTGGCCGGCCACCCGCTCCAGGGTGATCCGGTCGATCTCGGTGTAGGGCTGGCCACTTCCCGGCAGTGCGTCGGCGATCGTCCGGATGGTGAAGGTGGTGCGCGCGCCGGGACGCGCGGGGACGACGTCGACCGCGATGAAGGCGTAGTCGTCGTAGCGCACCTGCGACCACTCGATCTGCTCGGGCACCTTGGTGCCGGCCGGGTAGCCCGACGCGTTGACCGCGGTTCCCTCCTTCGACCAGACGTAGCTGTTGACCACGTTCTCGGTGTTGTTCTCGGTGGCGTTCGGGCCGCCGGGCGGGGTGTACCCGCGGTACCGCTGCCCCTCCGGCAGCAACTGCGGGCCGAACGGGTCGGCTCCGGGCGCCGCCGGGGCGGTCGCCGACGGGGCCGGCCGGAACGGGTACCGCGGGCGGCCGCCGGACCCGACGGTCAGATAGGTGACGCCGTCCTGCGCCGGCCTGATGGTCGACCCGTCGGGAGCGCTGCGGGTGGCCTTGCCGTGCTTGATCGGGTCGGTCCGTTCCATCAGGTGGTTGTGGCCCTGCACGACGAGATCGACCTGGTATCTGGAGAACAGCGGATCCAGCGCGTCCCGCACCCCGCCGTCGGAGGCATGGTTGTTGGTCGTGGAATAGGCGCAGTGGTGCAGGAAGGCGACGACGAAATCCACCGTCCCGGCGACGTGCTCGTCGGTGCGCCATTCCTTCAGCGTCGATTCCAGCCAGGCGAGCTGCGCACCGCCGGAATACCCGGTGTTGGTCTGGATCTCGGCGGACAGGTCGTTGGCGTCCAACGAGATCACCGCGACGTTGCCATAGAGGAAGCTGTACACCGACGGGCAGTTCCGCGGCCCCGACTTGGGCAGGTCCAGCCGCTTCTCGTGCCCGCCGTAACCATGGTTCGGGCTGCCGCCGAAGATCTCGGTGTTGCCGTACAGCGGTTCCATGTCGTGGTTGCCCGTGGCGAACATCCACGGCGTGAACGCCGCCTGGCTCTCG
>CAXTBG010000066.1:0-29103 GCA_964242105.1 uncultured Nakamurella sp.
GGCAGGACCTGGCGTCGGCCTCGGAATGGCCCGCCGCCGGCCGGGTCAGCTCCGACCGGCTGTGGGAACTCCGGCAGGCCCTGCGTGGACGGCTCGTGATGATGGCCCGTGCCGCCGTCAAGCAGTCCTGGCTGCTGCGGGGCAGTTCGGCGGCCGAACTGGGCTGGACCGAGACGATCCTGGACCCGGACATCCTCACCATCGGGTTCGCCCGCCGGGTGTCCACCTACAAGCGGCTGACCCTGATGCTGCGCGACCCCGCGAAGCTCAAGGCGATCCTGCTGAACCCGGATCGCCCGGTACAGATCATCATCGCCGGCAAGGCGCACCCGGCCGACGAGTACGGCAAGCGGTTCATGCAGGAGATGGTGCGGTTCGCCGACGACATCGGCATCCGTCACCGGATGGCGTTCCTGCCCGACTACGACATGGGGATGGCCTCCGTGCTCTGCGCCGGCGCCGACGTCTGGCTGAACAACCCGATCCGCCCGCAGGAGGCGTCCGGCACGTCCGGCATGAAGGCGGCGCTGAACGGGTCGCTGAACCTGTCGATCTCCGACGGCTGGTGGGACGAGCTCTACGACGGGCAGGACGGCTGGACCATCCCGACCGCCGACGGCATCGTCGACGAGAACCGGCGGGACGACCTGGAAGCCTCCGCGCTGTACGAGCTGATCGAGAAGCGCGTCGCGCCGCTGTTCTACAAGCGGGGTCCCGAGGGCCGTCCGGACGGCTGGGTCGACACGGTCCGCCACACGCTGTCCTACCTCGGCCCGCGGGTGCAGGCGACGCGCATGGTGCGCGACTACGTCACCGGCTACTACTCGCCGGCGGCGACGTTCAGCCGGCGGATCACCAGCGACCTGACGGTGGCCAAGGGGCTGGCGGCCTGGAAGGACACCGTCCGGGAGGCCTGGCCCCGCGTGCGGGTGACCAGCGTCGACACCTCCGGCATCGGTTCGGAGCCGTCGATGGGCAACGTCATGGTGATCCGGGCCTACCTGGACCTGGGCGGGCTGGAACCGGAGGACGTCGAGGTGCAGACCGTCACCGGCCGGGTCGACGACGCGGAGGTGCTGCACGACATCATCACCGTGCCGATGACCTTCGTGCCCGAGGGCGACTCGATCCGCTACGAGGCGCACTTGCCGCTGAACCAGTCCGGGCCGATCGGCTACACGGTCCGGGTGCTGCCGCGCCACCCGTTGCTGGCCTCGCCCGCCGAGCTGGGGCTGGTCACCACCGCCTGACCGGCACCGCTGCAGCCGGCGGTCGGCCGGCGCAGCTGACGGTCGGCCGGTGCAGCTGACGGTCGGCCGGCGCAGCTGACGGTCCGGCACCGGTCCTACCAGCGCTTCGCCGGGGACCGGTTGCGACCGGTGCGCCGGTCAGTCCTCCGTCGTCCGGTGCGCGCGCAGCATCCACAGCGTGCGCCCGGGCACGGTGAGTTCCACCCCCGCCGACAAGGGGTTGGGGTCGGCGGGCAGGCCGGTGACCGACGACGTGTCGAGCACCGGCGTGTACGCCTCGCCGTAGGGATTGCCGGGCAGCGTCAGCTCGATCGGGTCCGGCCCGGCATGCAGCACCAGCAGCCAGGAGTGGTCGGTCAGCGGAGCGCCGTTGGACGTGTGGCCGAGCACGTCCTTGCCGTCGAGCCACATCTGCAGGGTGCACCGCTGGTCGTCGAACCAGTCCTGGTCCGTCATCTGCCGTCCGGACTCGCCGAACCAGACGAGGTCGGCGACGCCGTCACCACCCGCCGGGGCGCGCCCCTCGAAGAACTCGCCCTGCCGGAGCGCGGGCGCCTCGGCCCGGATGGCGGAGACCCGGCGGACGAAGGCCAGCATCTCGGCCGGGGTGCCGTCGGGCGCGCTGTCCGCCGGGGGAACCCCGGGCCCGTCCGGTGTCACGCCGGTCCAGTCCACCCAGCTGATCGCGTTGTCCTGGCAGTAGGCGTTGTTGTTGCCCTGCTGGGTGCGCCACAGCTCGTCGCCCATCACCAGCATCGGGGTGCCGGTGGACAGCAGCAACGTCGCCACGAGGTTGCGGGCCTGCCGGGCCCGCAGTCCCCGGATGGCCGGGTCGTCGGTGGGGCCCTCGACGCCGTAGTTCGCCGAGCGGTTGTTGCCGGTGCCGTCCTGGTTCCGCTCCCCGTTGGCCTCGTTGTGCTTCGCCGCGTACGACACCAGGTCGCGCAGGGTGAACCCGTCGTGCGCGGTGACGAAGTTCACCGACGCCCAGGGGCCGCGGGTCCCGCCGTACAGGTCCTCCGAGCCCGACAGCCGGTAGGCGAGGTCACGAATGGCGCCGGCACCCCGCCAGTAGTCGCGGACGGCGTCGCGGAACCGGTCGTTCCACTCCGCCCACTGGGCGCCGAACCGGCCGACGGCATAGCCCTCGCCGGTGGCATCCCACGGCTCGGCGATCAGCTTGCACCCCGCGAGCACCGGATCCGCGGCGATCGCCGTCAGCAGGGCCGACCCGGCGTCGAAGGCGCCGCCGCCCGGCCGGCCGAGCACCGAGGCCAGGTCGAACCGGAAGCCGTCGACGCCCAGCTGCGTCACCCAGTACCGGAGCGAGTCGGTCACCATCCGTACGACGGCCAGCGGTCCGGGGTCCAGGGTGTTGCCGGTGCCGGTGATGTCGTGGCCGGGCGGGAGGTAGTAGGTGCTCGGCCCCAACCCCCGCCAGGAGAGCTCCACCGGAAGGTCCGAGCCGCCTTCGCAGGTGTGGTTGTAGACGACGTCGAGCACCACCTCGATGCCCGCGCCGTGCAGCGCGTCCACCATGGACACGAACTCCTGCAGCTCCTGGCCCTGGGCGGCGGCGTACCCGGGGTGGACGGCGAAGTAGGACAGACTCGAGTAGCCCCAGTAGTTCCGGCGCCCGGTGGCCTGCAGTCCGGGCTCCGGTGCGTGCGCGTGCACCGGCAGCAGTTGCAGCGCCGTCACCCCCAGGCTCTGCAGGTGCGCGAGCGTCACGGGGTGAGCCACTCCCGCATAGGTGCCGCGCAGCTCGGGCGGGATCTGCGGGTGCAGCTTGGTCAGGCCGGTGACGTGGGCCTCGTAGACCAGGGTGTTCTCCCAGGAGACGTTCGGCCGGGCAGAGGTGGTCCGCACGGGTTGCACGACCACGCCCAGCGGGACCTTGCCCAGCGTGTCGACGCCGGTGGCCGAGGCGGCCATCAGGTCGTAGTCGGTGCTGTCCACCCGCAGCGCGTAGGGGTCGAGCAGGATCTTGGCGGAGTCGCGGCCGTTCACCCGGTATCCGTACCGCTGCCCGGCACGCACCCCGGGCACGAAGGTGTGCCAGATGCCGTACCGGCGGTCCTGCATGGCGATGCGCCGCTCCCCGCCGAGCGCGTCCACCAGGCAGAGGTCGACCCCCGCGGCGCCGTCCGCCACCACCGCGAAGTTGGTGCCGCGGTCGGACAGCGTGGCGCCCAGCGGGAACGGCTGGCCGGGGAACGGGCTGGCGCCAGTGGGGACCGGACTGGGCGTGCGGCGTACCGGGTCCGCGTCTGGCGTCATGATCATGATTGTGCTTCGTCGCAGCCTGCGCGGCTGACCGGGCCTCGTAGGAGACAATGACCGGCGTGACGATGACGATCCGGCCAGGGGCAGACTCGGTGCTGCACCTGTGGGACATCACGGTGCGTCGCGGCCGGACGCTGCTGCTGGACGGCATCACCTGGAACGTCGACGCCGGGGAGCAGTGGGTGGTGCTGGGCCCCAACGGCGCCGGCAAGACCACCCTGCTGCAGATCGCATCGGCGCAGCTGCACCCGACGAGCGGCCGCGCCCACGTGCTGGGCGAGCGGCTCGGCGCCGTGGACCTGATGCAGGTCCGGTCGCGGATCGGGTTGTCCTCCGCCTCGCTGGCCGCCCGCGTGCCGTCCACCGAGAAAGTGATCGACGTGGTGGTGTCCGCCGGCTACGGCGTGCTCGGCCGGTGGCGCGAGCACTACGACGAGATGGATTTCGACCGGGCCGGCGAGTTGCTGGCGGCGATGGGCATCGCCCGGCTGGCCGACCGGCTCTACGGCACGCTCTCCGAGGGTGAGCGTAAGCGGACCCTCGCCGCCCGCGCCCTGATGACCGATCCCGAACTGCTGCTGCTCGACGAGCCCGCCGCCGGGCTCGACCTCGGAGGGCGGGAGGACCTCCTCGCCCGGCTGTCCACCCTCGCCGTCGATCCCGCCGCCCCGGCCACCGTGCTGGTGACCCACCACGTCGAGGAGATCCCCACGGCCTTCACCCACCTGCTGCTGCTGCGGGACGGCAAGCTGGTCACCCAGGGCCCGATGACGGAGGTGCTGACCGAGGAGGCGCTGTCGGAGACGTTCGGCATGCCGCTCGTGCTCGACCACCGGGACGGCCGCTACTTCGCCCACGCCAACTGAGATCGGAGCACGAGCAATGGCTGACTTCGTCCGGCTGGAGACCGACGGCAGCGTCGGCGTGATACGCCTCGACCGGCCGCCGGTCAACGCCATCAACTCCCAGCTGCACGGCGAACTGCTGGCGGTGGCGACCGAGGCGGGCGATCGGCCGGACATCCGTGCGGTGGTCGTCTACGGCGGTGAACGCGCCTTCGCCGCGGGCGCCGACATCAAGGAGATGGCCGACCTGGGACCGGCCGAGATCAGTTCGTTCGGGGCCACCCTGACCGCGGCCATCGACGCGGTGGCCCGGCTGCCGAAGCCGGTGATTGCCGCGGTCACCGGCTACGCGCTGGGCGGCGGCTGCGAGCTGGCGCTGGCCGCGGACTTCCGGATCGTGGCCGAGGATGCCCGCATGGGCCTGCCGGAGATCACCCTCGGGGTGTTCCCCGGCGCCGGTGGCACCCAGCGGTTGCCGCGGCTGATCGGCGTGGCGAAGGCCAAGGAACTCATCTTCACCGGGCGGCCGGTGAGCGGCGAGGAGGCCGCCCGGATCGGGCTGGCCACCAGGGCCGTCCCCGCCGCGGAGGTGTTCGCGCAGTCGATGGAGTTCGCGCAGCGGTTGGCGGCCGGTCCGACCCTGGCGCTCGCCGCTGCCAAGCGGGCGCTCGACCAGGCCGGGGACACCGACATCGCGTCCGGGCTTGCCGTCGAGAGCGCAGAATTCGCAGCGCTCTTCGCCACCGAGGACCAGAAGTCGGGCATGGCGTCCTTCCTCCGCGACGGGCCGGGGAAGGCCACCTTCACCGGCCGGTGAGCGCGGCCGCGGTTCCCGGACGGGCGGGTTACCGGTTCGACTGGGCCGACCTGGCGTTCCTCGCGTCGCAGGCCGGCGCGGACGCCCTCGCCGCGGCCGTGCCGCTGCCGCTCACCGACGCGACCGTCCTGACCGACCTGACGGCGTTGCGGCGGATCGCGGGTGACCGGGCGGCCGCCGTCGCCGAGACGGTCCGGCTGCGGCGTCGCGCCGTCGTCAAGCTCGGTCCCACCGCAGCGCGGTGGCTGCTGACCGACGAGGCGCTGCAGCAGGCGACCCCGCTGCCGGTCGCGCGCGCCCGGGCGGCCCGCCTCGCGGGCATCGCGGTGCACGACCTGACCTGCTCCGTCGGCGCCGACCTGGCGTCCCTGGTGCCGGTGTGCGCACCGGCGATCGGCACGGACCTGGACCCGGTGCGGGTCGCGATGGCCGCGCACAACCTCGCCGCGTGCGGGCTGCCGGCCCGGGTGGCCGTCGCCGACGCGCTGCGCCCGGTCAGCACACGGCTGCTCGGCTACGCCGACCCGGCCCGTCGGGAGGCCGGCGGCCGGCGCATCACCTCGGTCGACACCGTCCCGTCGGTGGCCGATCTGGACGCCGTCTTCGCCGCCCGCCCGCCGGTGCTCCGGCTGCCGCCCGGCATCGACTACGAGAGCCTCGCTCGGCCCGGGGAGGTGGAGATCGTCTCGCTGGACGGCAGTGCCCGCGAGGCGGTGCTCTGGCCGGCCGAGCTGGCCACGGCGCGGCGGCGGGCGACGGTGCTGGGCAGTTCCTTGCCTGGATATCAGGTGACGGAGGCCGACCCCGACGACGCCGGCCCCATCCCGGCGCCGTCGTCGCTGGTCGGCGCGTATCTCGTCGACCCGGACCCGGCCGTGGTGCGGGCGCACCTGGTGCGGCACTACGCGGCCCGTCATGCGCTGACGCAGCTCGACCCGCACCTGGCCTACCTGACCGGCCCGGTGCCGCCGGCCGGCGTCCGCAGCTTCCGGGTGCTGGACGCCGCCCCCTACCGCATCCCGACGGTGGCCGGCTGGATCCGGCGGGACGGTGCCGGAACCGTGGAGATCAAGCAGCGCGGCACCCCGGTGGTCCCCGACGAGCTCAGGAAACGGCTGCGCCCTGCGCTGACCCGGGACACCGCTGTGGGATACACGCTGGTGGTGGCCCGCATCGGCGACCGTCCCTGGGCCTTCTGGTGCCGCGCGTCCACCGCCTGACGCCTCGGCCCTTGCGCGGCGCGATCCCGGTGCCCCGCGCTTATCAACTGTCGCTGCGCTCATCAACTAGGCGACTTCAGTCCCACGCGTCACAAATAGACCTAGTTGATAAGCGCGGCCGACGGTGGCGACGGGGTGGCCAGGGTCGCCGGCCGCTGGTCGAACGCGGCGGCCGGGATCGGCGTGGGCCGTAGAGTCTCCCGGCGTGAGCTTTCAACTTCTGCCGGCCGTCGACGTCGCCGGAGGCCAGGCCGTCCGGCTGGTGCAGGGCCGGGCCGGTTCCGAGACGACGTACGGCGCACCGCTGGACGCGGCGCTGGCGTGGCAGTCCGACGGTGCCGAGTGGATCCATCTGGTGGACCTCGACGCCGCGTTCGGCCGCGGTTCCAACGCCGAGCTGCTCGCCGAGGTGGTCGGCCGGCTGGACGTCGCGGTGGAGCTCTCCGGCGGCATTCGCGATGACGAATCGCTGGCGGCCGCGCTGGCCACCGGCTGCACGCGGGTGAACATCGGCACCGCCGCGCTGGAGGACCCGGAGTGGTGCGCCTCGGTGATCGCCCGGCACGGCGAGCAGGTGGCGGTCGGCCTGGACGTGCGCGGCAGCACCCTGGCCGCCCGCGGCTGGACGCAGGACGGCGGGGACCTGTGGGACGTGCTCGCCCGGCTGGATGCCCAGGGCTGCGCCCGCTACGTCGTCACCGACGTCACCAAGGACGGCACCCTGCAGGGGCCGAATCTTGAACTGCTGCAACAGGTCTGCGCCGTCACGACAGCGCCGGTGGTGGCCAGCGGGGGAGTGTCGTCGATCGACGACCTGGTTGCACTCGCGAGTTTGGCACCGCTGGGCGTCGAAGGATCCATCGTCGGGAAGGCGCTCTACGCCGGCGCCTTCACCTTGCCGGAGGCCCTCGCCGCGGTCGCCGCGATCGGCTGAGCTGCGCGGACGAGCGTGTCCGCAGGCACGCCTACGCTTGGATGCATGAGCGTGGCTGTGCGTGTCATCCCGTGTCTCGATGTGTCCGCGGGCCGGGTGGTGAAGGGCGTGAACTTCGTCGATCTGGCCGACGCCGGCGACCCGGTCGAGATGGCCGCACTCTATGACGCCGAAGGCGCCGACGAGCTGACCTTCCTGGACATCACGGCCACCAGCGACAACCGCGAGACCGCCTACGAGATGATCCGGCGCACCGCCGAGCAGGTCTTCATCCCGCTCACCGTGGGCGGCGGGGTCCGCTCGGTGGCCGACATCGATGCGCTGCTGCGCGCCGGCGCCGACAAGGTCTCCGTCAACTCGGCCGCCGTCGCCCGGCCCGAGTTCCTGTCCGAGGCCGCCCGGCACTTCGGGTCGCAGTGCGTCGTCATCGCCATCGACGCCCGGCGGACCGCGGACCCGGGCTGTGCGAGCGGGTTCGAGGTGACCACGCACGGCGGCCGGCAGGGGACCGGGATCGATGCCGTCGACTGGGCGAAGCGCGCGGAGGACGCCGGGTCCGGCGAGATCCTGCTCACCTCGATGGATGCCGACGGCACCAAGGCCGGGTTCGACCTGGAGATGCTGCGCCGGGTCAGGTCGGCGGTCGGCGTTCCGCTGATCGCCTCCGGCGGCGCCGGTGCGCTCGGGCATTTCCCCGACGCGGTGGCGGCCGGCGCCGATGCCGTGCTGGCCGCGTCCGTCTTCCACTTCGGCAGCTTCCGGGTGGACGAGGTCAAGCGGGAGCTGGCCGACGCCGGCTACCCTGTGCGCCGGCTACCGTCCGGTGCCCGCCGGTGACCGCCGACCTGACGACCGTGCTGGACGGCCTGAAGTTCAACGACGCCGGTCTGGTGTGCGCCGTCGCTCAGCAGTACGACACCAAGGAAGTGCTGATGGTGGCATGGATGGACCGGGAAGCCGTGCGGCGGACGGTGGAGACCCGGCGCGCGACGTACTACTCGCGGTCGCGGGCCCAGTACTGGGTCAAGGGCGAGACCTCCGGTCATACCCAGCGGGTGGTGGAGGTGCGTCACGACTGCGACGGCGACGCGCTGTTGGTGCTGGTCGACCAGACCGGTGCCGCCTGCCACACCGGCACCCGCACCTGCTTCGACGACGGCCTCTTCGGCTGAGCAGGGTCCAGCCTTCGTCCGGCCACGACGGAACGACTGCGGCCCCCCCGAGCGCGTTCCGTCCGGCCGCGCGCGTTTCGTCCGCCCGCGAGCGCGTTCCGGCCCCACGAGCGCAATGCCGCGCGGTCGGGATACTGATTCGCACAGCGGTTGGCAGGGAACGCGAGCGAAGGGATGCAACGCCGAGCGGCGAGAGAGCTGCCCCGGGAGCGGCGAGCAAGGGTTGGACGCGAGCGGCCCTTCAGTGGTGGCGCGGGGACCGTCCGCTCGCGCTCTCACCATCCGCTCGCGCAGTTGTCCACCCGCTCGCCGTGCACCGCGAGCGGTTGGCAGGGAACGCGAGCGAAGGGATGCAACGCGAGCGGCGAGAGAGCTGCCCCGGGGAGCGGCGAGCAAGGTTTGGAACGCAGGCGGCCCTTCAGTGGTGGCGCGGGGACTGTCCGCTCGCGCTCTCACCATCCGCTCGTGCAGTTGTCCAACTCCGCTCTCGCTCTCACCATCCGCTCGCGCAGTTGTCCATCCGCTCGCCGTGCACCGCGAGCGGTTGGCAGGGAACGCGAGCGAAGGGACGCAACGCGAGCGGCGAGCTAGGTTGGCTCATGCGCGGGTGGTCACGGCGCGGTCCGGCTCAATCGATCGTCGAGCCGTCCCGGACGGTGTGATGTGCTTCTTCGGTGACCACCGGCCAGATCTACCTCGGCGTCATCACGGCCATCGCTGCCGTCGCGGCGGCGCTGCTGGCGTGGTGGGCCGGCAAGCAGGCGACCGGGCAGCGCGAGCTGCAGGCGCGACGCGAGGAACTGCAGGCCCGGCGTGAGGAGTGGTGGCGGCGCTTCCAGTGGGCCACCGGTCTGGCCATCTCGCCCGACGAGCGTCAGTCGCGCGTCGGGCTTGCACTGCTGGTCGCGCTGTCGGACTCCACCCTGGCCTCGAACGACGAGTTGGACGCGATGGCCACGGTCGCCGACGAGATCTACGAGTTGCCGATAGCGTTGCACGAGGGAAAGAGGGATGATGAGTTCGTCCAGGTGGGAACGGCCGACACAGGAGGGCAGCCCGATGACGATCCCGGTGACGAGGTCCCAGGTGATGGCGGCCAAGCTGCGCGTGAAGGTTGACCAGAAGCGTGGCGTGAGCACTCCGCAGGTCGTCCAGGCACTGGCGCAGGCCCGGCTCGCGACGCCGGCCGACGTCGAGCAACTGCGTTCCCGCCGAACCGACTGACCGCTCGACCGGCTCGAACCGGCGACGTCGGGCAACCTTCGTCCGGGACTCCCGGCAACGAAAACTCCTGCGCTTCACGTGCCACGTCGATCGCCACCGGGACACGGGACCACGTCACTGCCGAAAACGGGACGTCGAGCAGGACCCCGGAGCGCCGGAACCAGGTCGAGCGCGTCGACGTGAGCCGCACCGGAGCCCGTCAACGCCGTTCGTCGCCCGGCCCGGTGGCCGAGCGGACGAACCGGCCTCTTCCGGGCGGCAGAATGGGCGGCATGGCAGTCCCCGCGGCGCCCGCCGACTCAGCATCGGCAGGGTCGGCAGCACCCACGACGGCACCCACGGCGCCACCCCCGACGGCACCCACCGCAGCACCCCCGAGGGCGCCCACTACAGAACCGACCACGGACTCGCCGGCCACGGCGACCCCCCCATCGCCCCACACGTCGGCGGCCGGCACCGGTTCGGCGTCGGCGAGCACCGCTCCCGGACCGACGACCGGGCCCACCGTCGTCAACCGGCCCGCTCTGGGCGCCGTCTCGCCCACCCTCGAGGAGTTCCGCGCACTCGCCAGAGATCGCCGGGTCATCCCCGTCACGCGGCGTCTGCTGGCCGACACCGTCACGCCGGTGGGCCTGTACGCGACGCTCGCCGCTGGTCGGGACGGCACCTTCTTGCTGGAGTCCGCCGAGCATGGCAAGTCCTGGTCGCGTTGGTCGTTCGTCGGCGTGGCCAGCGCAGCGGCGCTGACCGAGGTCGACGGTGCGGCGAGCTGGATCGGCACGCCCCCGGTGGGCCTACCGACCGGTGGTAACCCGCTGACCGCCCTCTCGGAGACGTTGCGGCTGCTGCACACCGAGCCGCTCGCCGGCCTGCCACCGCTGACCGGCGGCATGGTCGGCTATCTGGGTTACGACATCGTCCGGCGGTTGGAGCGCATCGGCACGCCAGGGCGCGAGCCGGCCGACGAGCTGCACGTCCCGGAGATGGTGATGCTGCTCGCCACGGACCTCGCAGCGCTCGACCATCACGAGGGGACGGTGACGCTCATCGCCAATGCGGTGAACTGGGACGCCAGCGACGAGCGGGTGGACGTCGCCTACGCCGACGCCGTGGACCGGCTGGCCGCGATGACCGACAGCCTGGCCTCTCCCGCAACGCTTCCGGCGGCCGTCTTCGAACAGGTCCGTCCGGAGTTCAGCCGGCGCACCGGCAGCCCGGAGTACCAGGAGATGGTCTCCGTCGCACAGGAGCACATCCGGGCGGGCGACGCGTTCCAGATCGTGCTCTCCCAGCGGTTCGATGTGCCCAGCGGGGCGAGTCCGCTGGAGATCTACCGCGTCCTGCGGGCGACCAACCCCTCGCCCTACATGTATCTGGTGCAGCTCCCGACCCCGACGGGCGAGCCGCTCGCCGTCGTCGGATCGTCCCCCGAGGCTCTGGTGACCGTGCGCGAAGGTTCGGTGACGATGCACCCGATCGCCGGGACCCGGCCCCGGGGTACCACCGAGGAGGACGACCTGCTGCTGGCGAAGGACCTGCTGGCCGACGAGAAGGAACGCAGCGAGCACGTCATGCTGGTCGACCTGGGACGCAACGACCTCGGTCGGGTCTGCTCGCCCGGCACGGTCAAGGTCGTCGACTTCTTCACGATCGAGCGGTACAGCCACGTCATGCACATCGTGTCGACCGTCACCGGCATGCTGGCGCCCGGCCGGACCGCCTTCGACGCGCTGACCGCCTGCTTCCCGGCCGGGACGCTGTCCGGCGCGCCCAAGCCGATGGCGATGCGGATCATCGACGAGCTGGAACCGGCCCGCCGCGGCATCTACGGCGGCGTCGTCGGGTATCTGGACTTCGCCGGTGACGCCGACACCGCCATCACCATCCGGACGGCGGTGCTGACCCGTGGCACCGCTCACGTGCAGGCCGGCGCGGGGGTGGTTGCCGACTCCGTGCCGGCCACCGAGGACGCCGAGTGCCAGAACAAGGCGGCAGCGGTGATCGCGGCGGTCGGCGCGGCGGCGACCCTGCGGGCGACCGGCCATGGCTGATTCCCAACGCCCCGATGCCGACCGCGTCGATCCCCGGCCCGAGGATGCAGGACGACCCGATTCACGGGGCGTCGACCCCGTGCTCGCCGATGCGGAGCTCGCCGATTCGCGCCTCGCCGACTCCGGGCGCGCCGTCTCCGGGCGCGCCGTCTCCGGGCGCGCCGTCTCCGGGCGCGTCGATCGCGATCGCCCCGCTGCCCAGCACGTCGATCCCCGGCGCCGACGACGGCCTGCGATCCTCGCGCTGGTGGCGCTGCTGGGCGCCGGCGCCGCCGTCCTCGCCGCTTCTCTCACCTGGTGGCGGCAGTCGCACGTGGACGCGCTGTCCGGATCGCTCACCACCTCCGCCACGGGCGGGCAGAGCGACGCACTGCTGGTGCCGGTCGCCGTGCTCGCGGTCGCCGGGATCGGCGCCGCGCTGGCGACCACCGGCGTGCTCCGCCGGTCGGTCGGCGCCGTGCTCCTGGTCGGCGGCGTGCTGGCAGCCGTTCTGGCGGTCACCGGAGCGCTGACGCCGCCCGCCGCACTGCGGTCCAGCCTGCCGAGGCCGCCCGAGTCGTCGGGCGCTGCGCAGCTGCAGGTCCCGGGGCCGGTGCTGGCCGTCCTGGGCGGGCTGCTCGTCGCCCTCGTCGGTGTGCTGTTGCTGGCCGCGTTCGGCGCGCGGCGCGCGCTCGGCGCCCGCTACGACGCGCCCACCGGCCGACGGGCGGCGGCGCGCGCACCGCTCGTCGACCCCGGAGCCGACCCGGCCACCGATCCGGAGGCGTCGGCGTCCTGGTGGAAGGCACTCGACGCCGGCGGCGATCCCACCGCAGCCACCTCGCCCACGGCTACGGCGCCCGCGACCACAGCACCCCCGACCATCGCGACGATCAGCCCAGCGCCCACGAGCGCCGCGACGACCAGCCCAGCGCCCCCGACCGCCCCGACCACGGCGAACACTCCGTCCGCGGTCCTGCCCGACGAACCCGTCAGAGACCCCGGACAGGCGCAGGCCCCGGCGCAGCGACCCGCACCGCGTGCCGGAAAGGCCGGGCCGGTCGGTCGGGACGTGTCAGGTGATGTCGGTGGGGGCGTCTAACATGAGACCCGGTGGTTGGCACAACCGCCAAGAATGACGGTAGATGCCGGAAGTCCCGCGTTCGCTCGGGTCTTCCGCAAGGTCTGTCCAGCCCACCGCACCGCGCGGTCGTTGGAGCGGGCCGTCCGATTGTTCCAGGGGAGATGAGCCGGTGAGCGTGCTGGAGGCGATTCTCGCTGGAGTGCGGGAAGATCTCGCGCAGCGTGAGGCGCACACCCCGCTTGCCGAGGTCAAGGCTGCGGCTGCGGCTGCCCAGGCGCCGCTTCCCGTGCTGTCCATTCTTCGCGGTCCCGGCGTCGCGGTCATCGCCGAGGTCAAGCGGTCCAGCCCGTCCAAGGGCCGGCTGGCCAACATCTCGGATCCCGCCCAGCTCGCCACGGCCTACGCCGCCGGCGGCGCGCGGGCCATCTCGGTACTGACCGAGGGCCGCCGGTTCGGCGGGTCGCTCGCCGACCTGGACGCGGTGCGGGCCGCTGTCGACATCCCGGTGCTGCGCAAGGATTTCATCGTCAGCCCCTACCAGGTGCACGAGGCCCGGGCACACGGGGCGGACATGGTGCTGCTGATCGTCGCCGCGCTGGCCCAGCCGGTGCTGCACGGCCTGCTGGAGCGCGTCGAGTCGCTGGGCATGACGGCCCTGGTCGAGGTGCACACCGAGCACGAGGCGGACCGCGCCCTGGACGCGGGCGCGAAGGTCATCGGCGTCAACGCCCGCGACCTCACCACCCTCACCATCGATAGGGACGTCTTCGCCCGTATCGCACCGGGACTGCCGTCCGACATCGTCACCATCGCCGAGTCGGGGGTGCGCGGCACACCCGATCTGCTGGCCTACGCCGGCGCGGGCGCGCACGCCGTCCTGGTGGGCGAGGGTCTGGTCACCAGCGGTGATCCGCGGGCCGCGGTGGCCGACCTGGTGACGGCCGGCTCGCACCCGTCGTGTCCCCGTCCGTCGCGCTGACTCCCCGGCGGCCCCGGGATGTCCCGGCGCAGGACGCCGCACCACACCAGTCCGTGCCGTACCAGTTGGGAGCGATCCACCGATGAGCAGCGCCGCTGACCTGCAGAACGTGCTGACCGAACGGGCCGGCGTGCCGACCGGCCCGACCGTCCGGCCACGCCTTCGGGCCGACGGCCTTCCCCGCCCGTCGGACGGCATCACCGGCACCCCGCACGACCCCGACCAGCGCGGGTACTACGGCAGCATGGGCGGCCGGTGGCTACCGGAGGCGCTGGTCGGCGCGCTCGACGAGGTCTGGGACTCCTACAGCAAGGCGCGGCTGGACCCGGACTTCCTGGCCGAGCTCGACCGGCTGGCGCAGGACTACGCGGGACGCCCCAGCCCGGTGACCGATGCGGTGCGGTTGACCGCGCACGTCGGCGGGGCGCGCATCCTGCTCAAGCGCGAAGACCTCAACCACACCGGCAGCCACAAGATCAACAACGTCCTCGGGCAGGCCCTGTTGACCAAGCGGATGGGCAAGACCAGGGTCATCGCGGAGACCGGGGCGGGCCAGCACGGCGTCGCGACCGCCACCGCGGCGGCCCTGCTCGGCCTGCAGTGCACCGTCTACATGGGTCGCGTCGACACCGAACGTCAGGCGCTCAACGTCGCCAGGATGCGGCTGCTCGGCGCTGAGGTCATCGCCGTGGATTCCGGTTCGGCGACCCTGAAGGACGCCATCAACGAGGCCTTCCGCGACTGGGTGACCAACGTGGAGAACACCTACTACCTGTTCGGTACGGTCGCCGGGCCGCACCCGTTCCCACTGATCGTGCGCGACTTCCAACGCATCATCGGCCTGGAGGCCAGGCAGCAGGTGCTGAACTCGACGGGCCGGCTGCCGGACGCGGTGGTCGCCTGCGTCGGCGGGGGATCCAACGCCATCGGCGCCTTCCACGCGTTCCTGGACGACCCGGGCGTGCGGCTGGTCGGCGCCGAGGCGGGCGGCGACGGCATCGACACGGGCCGGCACGCGTCCACCATCAGCGGCGGCACGGTCGGTGTGCTGCACGGCGCCCGCTCGTACGTGCTGCAGGACACCGACGGGCAGATCGAGGAGTCGCACTCCATCTCCGCCGGACTGGACTACCCCGGCGTCGGACCGGAGCACGCGCACCTCGCGGAGATCGGCCGAGCCGAGTTCCGGTCGGTCACCGATGCGCAGGCGATGGACGCGTTCGCGCTGCTCACCCGCACCGAGGGGATCATCCCGGCGATCGAGTCCGCACACGCGGTCGCCGCGGCGCTGGACGTGGCCAAGGAGGTCGGACCGGGCGGGATCGTGCTGATCAACGTCTCCGGCCGCGGCGACAAGGACATGGAGACCGCGATGGCCTGGTTCGGGTTGGGCGCCGAGCCCTCCGGGGCGACGACGCACAGCATCGCCGACGTCGAGTTGATCGACGCCGCGCCGGCCGGACGGGCCGGCTGATGTCGGGCCTGTCGGACCTGTTCGCGAAGACCCGCGAGGACGGCCGCGCCGCGCTCGTCGGCTACCTGCCCGCCGGGTTCCCGACCGTCGAGCAGTCGGCCGCCACGCTGACGGCGATGGTGGACGGCGGGTGCGACCTGGTCGAGGTCGGGGTTCCGTTCTCTGACCCGGTGCTCGACGGCCCGGTCATCCAGGCAGCGGCGGAGACGGCACGGCACAACGGATTCCGGCTCGCCGACACGTTCACGGTGGTCGAGCGGGTGACGGCGGCTGGCGGCCGCGCCGTGGTGATGAGCTACTTCAACCCGATCCTGGCCTACGGCGTCGACGCTTTCGCCCGCGACCTGGCGGGTGCGGGCGGCCTCGGCGTCATCACCCCCGACCTGATCGTCGACGAAGCCGACGACTGGCTGGCCGCCGCCGCACACCACGGCATCGACCCGATCTTCCTGGTCGCCCCGTCCTCCTCGGCCGAGCGCATCAGCCTCACGGCCGCCGCCACCTCCGGATTCCTGTACGCGGCCTCCACCATGGGCGTCACCGGCGCACGGGACCGGGTGTCGTCGGCCGCGCCGTCCCTGGTGGCGCGCTGCCGTGAGCTCACCGACCTGCCCATCGGGGTGGGCCTGGGTGTGCGGACCGGCGAACAGGCCGCCGAGATCGCGGCGTTCGCCGACGCCGTCATCGTGGGGTCGGCTTTCACCACCGCCGCGGCCGGCGGCCCCGACGACGTGGCGGCCCTGGCGGCAGATCTGGCGGACGGGGTGCGCTCGGCCGGACGCGCGGCCGCCGCGGTCCGATGACCCTGCTGGCGGACATCCCGTCGCCCTCGCTCGGGGTGGTCCATCTCGGACCACTCCCGCTGCGGGCGTACGCGTTGTGCATCATCGTCGGCATCATCGTGGCCACCATCTGGGGCAACCGCCGGTTCGTGTCCCGCGGCGGCCGACCGGGGCGCGTCACCGACATCGCGGTCTTCGCCGTCCCGTTCGGCCTGGTCGGCGGCCGGCTGTATCACGTGATCACCGACAACGAGCTCTACTTCCGGCCGGGGCGGAACCCGTGGAAGGCCTTCGCGATCTGGGATGGCGGCCTGGGCATCTGGGGGGCGGTCGCGCTCGGCGGCCTCGGCGCGTGGATCGGCTGCCGGTACTACCGGGTGCCGCTGTCGGCGTTCGCCGATGCCGTCGCCCCCGGCCTGGTGGTGGCGCAGGCCATCGGCCGGCTCGGCAACTACTTCAACCAGGAACTGTTCGGCCGCCCGACCACCCTGCCGTGGGCGCTGGAGGTGTTCCTCCGCACCCCCGACGGGAGTGCGGGCACCCAGGCCATGTGCGGGCCGGACGGCACCGCACCGGAGTTCCCGACGAGCTTCATCAAGGCCGATCCGACCGTGCTGTGCGGGACGTTCCATCCCACGTTCCTGTACGAACTGCTCTGGAACCTCGCCGTCGCCGCGCTGCTCGTGTGGGCGGACCGCCGGTTCCGGCTAGGGCGGGGCCAGGTCTTCTGGCTCTACGTGGCCGGCTACACCCTCGGCCGCGGGTGGATCGAGATGTTGCGCATCGACACCGCGAACCACTTCCTCGGGCTGCGCATCAACGTCTTCACCTCGATCGTGCTGTTCGTGCTCGCGGTCGTGCTGCTGGTGGTCCGCCGGGGGGTGCAGCGGGAGGATCCTGCCAGCCTCCAGGGCAGAGCGTCGACGCCCGGGGCCACGGCAGCGACGGCCGACGCCACGGACACCGTCGATAGCACGACGGCCACGGCCGGCGCCGACGCGACGGCGACCGAGCTCGGCCACGACGACGAGTCCGACATCTCCGCAGATCAACGCATGAAGCCCTGAGGTTGCCTGCCGGCGTCGGAAATCGTCGCGCCGCACGACTTCCTGGTGAACTTGGTGGCGGGCCCGTGTAATCTGCTGGTCAGTGGGCCACCGCCGTCCCTGCGATCCGAACGAGGGTTGTGTTCCGGCATCAGCGGCCATCCCGCGGTCCCGGCCTCACCCGTCGTGATGTCTCCGGCGGGTACGTCCCACCCTGTCCGATCCCCGGAGATCTCCCACCAGCTCTTTCGACGATGTCCATTTCTCCGCTCGCCCGATCCGCCGCGATGTCGACGACGGGCCGGTCGTACCGCCGACGACGGGAGGCTGCGCCGTGAAGTACTCGGCCATTCCGGGGCCCCAGGGCCTGTACGACCCAGCTTTCGAGCGCGACTCCTGCGGTGTCGCGGCCGTGGCGGACATCAAGGGCCGCCGCAGCAACAAGATCGTCGCCGACGGCATCACCGCGTTGATCAACCTGGAGCACCGCGGCGCGGCCGGCGCCGATCCGGCCGTCGGAGACGGAGCGGGCATCCTGTTCCAGGTGCCGGAGACGTTCCTGCGCGCCGTCGTCGACTTCGACCTGCCGTTCGCCATCCCGGACGCCGATGGGAGCGAACCGGACGGCTGCGCCTTCGCCGTCGGCACTGCTTTCCTGCCCGCCGGTGACGAGGACCGGGTCAAGGCCAAGGCGGTCGTCGAGGACATCGTCGCGCAGGAGGGTCTGGAACTGCTGGGCTGGCGCACGGTGCCCACCAACCCGGTCAGCGCCGGGGTCGGGCAGATGGCGCTGGACGTGATGCCGTCCTTCGAGCAGCTGTTCATCGCCGGCCGGGCCGACGCCACCGGCCGCCGGCCGCAGGGCCTGGCCCTGGACCGGCTGGTCTACGCCGTGCGCAAGCGGTCCGAGCACGAGACCGCCGACGATGACGGCCTGGGCATCTACTTCCCGTCGCTGTCCAGCCGCACCCTGGTCTACAAGGGCATGTTGACCACGCGGCAGCTGCCGGCGTTCTTCGACGACATCCGTGACGAGCGGGTGGAGAGCGCGATCGTCGTCGTGCATTCCCGTTTCTCCACCAACACCTTCCCGGCCTGGCCGCTGGCCCACCCGTTCCGCTTCATCGCGCACAACGGGGAGATCAACACCGTGCGCGGCAACCGCAACCGCATGCGGGCGCGTGAGTCGCTGCTGGAGAGCGACCTGATCCCCGGCGATCTGTCCCGGGTCTTCCCGATCTGCCAGCCGGGGTCGTCGGACTCGGCGTCGTTCGACGAGGTGCTGGAGCTGCTGCACCTGGGCGGACGCAGCCTGCCGCATGCCGTGCTGATGATGATCCCGGAGGCGTGGGAGAACAGCCGCGACACCATGGACCCGGACGTTCGCGGGTTCGCCGAGTTCCACGCCTCGCTGATGGAGCCGTGGGACGGCCCCGCGTGCGTCACCTTCACCGACGGTCGGCTGCTGGGCGCGGTGCTCGACCGCAACGGCCTGCGCCCCGGCCGGTGGTGGCTGACCAGCGACGACACCGTTGTGCTGGCCAGCGAGGCCGGCGTGCTGGACATCCCGGCGGAGAAGGTGATCGAGCGCGGCCGCCTGCAACCGGGTCGGATGTTCCTCGTCGACACCGTGGCCGGGCGGATCCTGGACGACCGCGAGGTGAAGGCCTCGCTCGCCGCCGAGCACCCCTACGCCGACTGGGTGCATGCCGGCCTGGTGCCGCTGGGCGACCTGCCGGCCCGCGAGCACATCGTCACCGCGCACGACGCCGTGCTGCGCCGCCAGCAGGTGTTCGGCTACACCGAGGAGGACCTGCGACTGCTGGTCGGCCCGATGGCCGCCAACGGTGCGGAGGCGATCGGCTCGATGGGTACCGACACCCCCGAGGCGGTGCTGTCGGCCCGTCCGCGGCTGCTGTTCGACTACTTCTCCCAGCTGTTCGCCCAGGTCACCAACCCGCCGCTGGACGCCATCCGGGAACAGGTCGTCACCAGCATGGCCAGCGTCATCGGGCCCGAGCAGAACCTGCTGCGGCCCTCGCCGACCTCCTGCCGGCAGATCGCCCTCCCGTTCCCGGTGATCGACAACGACGACCTGGCGAAATTGATCGGCATCAACTCCGACGGCAACATGGCGGGCTTCGCGGCGGCCGTCATCTCCGGTCTGTACGAGGTCGACGGCGGCGGAGAGGCGCTCGCTGCCGCGCTGCAGCGGTGTCGCGAGGAGGCCGACCAGGCGATCGCCGATGGCGCGCGCATCCTGGTGCTGTCCGACCGGGACTGCGACGCGCGACGCGCGCCGATCCCGTCCCTGCTGCTCACCTCGGCGGTGCACCAGCACCTGGTCCGGCAGAAGTCCCGCACCAAGGTGGCGCTGATCACCGAGGCCGGCGACGCCCGCGAGGTGCACCATGTCGCGCTGTTGCTGGGTTACGGCGCGGGAGCGGTGAACCCCTATCTGGTGCTGGAGTCGGCCGAGGACCTGGCGGTCACCGGGATGATCGGCGACGTCACCCCCGCCAAGGCCGTGCAGAACATGGTCTACGCGCTGGGCAAGGGCGTCCTGAAGGTGATGAGCAAGATGGGCATCTCCACGGTCGGGTCCTACCGTGCCGCCCAGGTGTTCGCCGCGTTCGGCATCGACGAGCACGTGCTCGACGAGTACTTCACCGGCACCACCTCGCGGACCGGCGGCAGCGACCTGGGGGTGATCGCCGAGGACATCCTGCAGCGCCACTCGCTGGCCTTCGTGTCCAACTCGGCCGTGCGCGAGCACCGCGGGCTCGAGGTCGGTGGCCAGTACCAGTGGCGCCGCGAGGGCGAGATCCACCTGTTCAACCCCGAGACGGTCTACCTGCTGCAGCACGCCACCAAGACCAAGCAGGTGTCGGTGTTCCGCCGCTACACCGACACCGTCGACGAGCTGTCCCGCAAGGGCGGCACGCTGCGCGGGCTGTTCGGCCTGCGGACAGACGTCCGGACGCCGATCCCGCTGTCCGAGGTCGAGCCGGCGGAGGCGATCGTCCGCCGGTTCGTCACCGGCGCGATGTCCTACGGCTCCATCTCGGCGGAGGCCCACGAGACGCTGGCGGTGGCGATGAACCGGCTCGGTGGCCGGTCCAACACCGGGGAGGGCGGCGAGGACATCGACCGGCTGCTGGACCCCCGCCGCCGCTCGGCGATCAAGCAGGTGGCTTCGGGCCGGTTCGGCGTGACCAGCGCGTACCTCGTCAACTCCGACGAGATCCAGATCAAGATGGCCCAGGGCGCCAAGCCGGGCGAAGGCGGCCAGCTGCCGGGCAACAAGGTGTACCCGTGGATCGGCAAGACCCGGCACGCCACCACCGGTGTCGGCCTGATCTCGCCGCCGCCGCACCACGACATCTACTCCATCGAGGACCTCAAGCAGCTGATCCACGACCTGCGCAACGCCAACCCGCGGGCCGCGGTGTCGGTCAAGCTGGTCGCCGAGCCCGGCGTGGGCACCGTGGCGGCCGGCGTGGTCAAGGCGCACGCCGACCTGGTGATCATCGCCGGGTACGACGGGGGCACCGGCGCCGCGCCGCTGACCTCGCTCAAGCACACCGGTCAGCCGTGGGAGCTCGGCCTGGCCGAGGCGCAGCAGACGTTGCGGCTCAACGGGTTGCGCGAACAGGTGAGGCTGCAGGCCGACGGTGGCCTGAAGACCGGCCGGGACGTCATCATCGCCGCGCTGCTGGGGGCGGAGGAGTTCGGTTTCGCCACGGCCCCGCTGGTGGTGGCCGGCTGCGTGATGATGCGGGTCTGCCACCTGGACACCTGCCCGGTCGGGATCGCCACGCAGAACCCGGTGCTGCGCAAGCGGTTCACCGGCAGCCCCGAGTTCGTCGAGACGTTCTTCCTGTTCCTGGCCGAGCAGGTGCGGGAGTACCTCGCCGCGCTGGGCTTCCGGTCGATCCCGGAAGCGGTCGGCCACGCCGAACTGCTGGACATCGCCCCGGCGGTCGGACACCACCGCGCCCGCGGGCTGGACCTGGCGCCGCTGCTGGCTGTCGCCGACATCGACGCCGGGCACTCCTGCACGGACCCGGCGCAGCACGACCTGTCCGACACCCTGGACGCCGCCTTCCTGAAGGATGCGGCGCAGGCCCTGGACGACGGCAGCCCCGTCCAGCTGGCGTACGCCGTCCGCAACGTCGACCGCACCGTCGGCACCATGCTCGGGTCGGAGATCACCCGCCGGTTCGGGCCGGACGGGCTGCCGCCCGGGACGGTTTCGATCGAGCTGACCGGAACCGCCGGCCAGTCGCTGGGCGCTTTCCTGCCCCGGGGCGTATCCATCACCCTCACCGGCGACGCGAACGACTACGTCGCCAAGGGGGTGTCCGGCGGGCGGCTGATCGTCCGTCCGGCCGAGGACTCCCCGGCCCAGGCGCCCGGCGCGAAGACCCAGGTCATCGCCGGCAACACCATCGGCTACGGCGCGACCTCCGGCGAGCTGTACCTGCGGGGCCGGGTGGGCGAGCGGTTCGCCGTGCGCAACTCGGGCGCCCTGATGGTCACCGAGGGCACCGGCGACCACGCGCTGGAGTACATGACCGGTGGCCGGGTGGTGATCCTCGGCCGCACCGGCCGGAACGCCGCCGCCGGTATGAGCGGCGGGATCGGCTACCTGCTGGACGCCGACCCCACCCGGATCAACACCGAGATGGTCGACGTGCAGCCGCTGGAACCCGATGAGGTGATCTGGCTCGGCGAGGTGGTCGCCGACCATGCCAGGTACACCGGATCCCCGCTGGCCTCGTCGCTGCTCGCCGCCTGGGAGACCGAGTCGGCGAGGTTCTCCCGGGTGATGCCGCGCGACTACGCGCGGGTGCTGCAGCTGCAGGCGCAGGCCGCCGACACCGGGGTGGACGCCGACGAACTGATCATGGAGGCGACGCGTGGCTGACCCCAGCGGCTTTCTCAAGTACGAGCGGAAGACGCCGAGCCGGCGTCCGGTGCCGCTGCGGCTGCGCGACTGGAACGAGGTGTACGAGCCGTTCAGCGAGGGCGAGACCAAGGTCCAGGCCGCGCGGTGCATGGACTGCGGCATCCCGTTCTGCCACCAGGGCTGCCCGCTGGGCAACCTGATCCCCGAGTGGAACGAACTGGTCCGCACCGGCCGGTGGGACGACGCGTCCGAGCGGTTGCACGCGACGAACAACTTCCCCGAGTTCACCGGGCGGCTGTGCCCCGCACCCTGCGAGGGTGCGTGCGTGCTGGGCATCAGCGACGACCCGGTGTCCATCAAGGTGGTGGAACAGCAGATCGCTGATCGGGCGATCGCCGACGGCACAGCGCTGGCCCCGCGGCCGGCGGCGGTCGGCACCGGCAGGAAAGTGGCCGTCGTCGGTTCCGGCCCCGCCGGGCTGGCCGCCGCGCAGCAGCTGGCGCGGGCCGGTCACGAGGTCACCGTGTTCGAGCGCGACGGGCGCATCGGCGGGCTGATGCGGTACGGCATCCCCGAGTTCAAGATGGACCGCGAGGTGCTCGACCGACGGCTCGAGCAGATGTCGGCCGAGGGCGTGCGCTTCCTCACCCACTGCGCCGTCGGCGTCGACCTGTCCGTCGCCGACCTGCGCCGCAGCTTCGACGCCATCGTCATCGCGACCGGGGCGACCGTGCCACGAGAACTCTCCGTGCAGGGCCGCCGGTTGGCCGGCGTCGAGCTGGCGATGGACTACCTGGTGCAGGCCAACCGGGTGCTGGAGGGCACCGCGTCACCGGTGGCCGATCTGGACGCCGCGGGCAAGCGGGTGGTGATCATCGGCGGCGGCGACACCGGGGCCGACTGTTACGGCACGGCCCTGCGGCAGGGCGCCGCCTCGGTCACCCAGCTCGACATCCACGTGCAGCCGCCGCTGACCCGGCACCCGTCGACGCCCTGGCCCGTCTACCCGCTGCTGCTGCGTACCTCGGCGGCGCACGAGGAGGGCGGCCAGCGGGTCTTCGGCGTCAACTCCACCTCGTTCGAGGGCTCCGAGACCGCTACGGACGGGTCGGCTACCGGCCACGTCACCGGCATCCACCTGGTCGAGGGCAAGCGTGTCGGCGGCGGCTTCATCCCGTCGGCCGGGACCGAGAAACACCTGGACGCGGATCTGGTGCTGCTCGCGCTCGGCTTCGTCGGGCCGGAGCGGGCGGGCCTGCTGGACGAGCTGGGCGTGGACATCTCCGGTCGCGGCACCATCAGCCGCGACGACGACTACATGACCAACATGCCGGGCGTCTTCGTCGCCGGGGACGCCGGCCGGGGACAGTCGCTGATCGTCTGGGCCATTGCCGAGGGCCGGTCCGCCGCCGCCGGGGTGGACGCCTTCCTGTCCGGCGGGTCCAGCCTGCCCGACCCGCTGGAGCCGACCGCGATCGCCCTGCGCTGAGCCGCTCGCCTGGGTGCCGCAGCTGGGTCCGTCCGCTCGCGCTCTTACCAGCCGCTCGCGCAGTTGCCCAACCGCTCGCCGTGCACCGCGAGCGGTTGGCATGCAACGGGAGCGAAGGGATGCACCGCGAGCGGCGAGCAAGGGTTGGAACGCGAGCGGCGAGCGAAGGTTGGAACGCGAGCGGCGAGCGAAGGTTGGAAGCGAGCGGCCGTTCAGTGGTGGCGCGGGGACCGTCCGCTCGCGCTCTCACCAGCCGCTCGCTCAGTTGCCCAACCGCTCGCCGTGCACCGCGAGCGGCTAGCAGGGACCGCGAGCGAAGGGATGCAACGCGAGCGGCGAGCGAGGGTTGGAACGCGAGCGGCGAGCGAAGGTTGGAACGCGAGCGGCGAGCGAAGGTTGGAAGCGAGCGGCCGTTCAGTGGTGGCGCGGGGACCGTCCGCTCGCTCTCTCACCATCCGCTCGCGCAGTTGCCAAACCGCTCGCCGTGCACCGCGAGCGGTTGGCAGGGATCGCGAGCGAAGGGATGCAACGCGAGCGGCGAGCAAGGGTTGGAACGCGAGCGGCGAGCGAAAGTTGGAACGCGAGCGGCCGTTCAGTGGTGGCGCGGGTCCGTCCGCTCGCGCTCTCACCAGCCGCTCGCTCAGTTGCCCAACCGCTCGCCGTGCACCGCGAGCGGTTAGCAGGGAACGCGAGCGAAGGGATGCAACGCGAGCGGCGAGCAAGGGTTGGAACGCAAGCGGTGAGACAGCTGCCCGCAAGCGGCCGGGGACTGCGCAGCAGGCCTTCGTTCGCCGTCGGGACGGCCGACCACGGTGTGACCCCGATGACGGAATCGGTTCAGAAACCGCTAGTCTGGCCCCATGGATCGCCGCGCAAAAATCGTCTGCACACTCGGGCCCGCCACCTCTTCGGAAGAAGCCATCACCTCGCTGATCGAGGCCGGCATGAACGTCGCCCGGATGAACTTCAGCCACGGCGACTACGCCGATCACCAGGTGGTGCACGGCTACGTCCGCTCCGCCGCGGAGAAGCTGGGCCGGACGGTCGGCATCCTGGCCGATCTGCAGGGACCCAAGATCCGGCTCGGCCGGTTCGCTGACGGCCCGCACGTGTGGGAGACCGGCAGCCTCGTCACCATCACTGTCGACGACATCCTCGGCACGGCCGACCGGGTGTCCACCACGTACAAGGGCCTGGCGAACGACGCCCGCCCGGGCGACCGCCTGCTGATCGACGACGGCAAGGTCGGCCTGGTGGTCACCGCCGTCGAGGGCAACGACGTGCAGTGCGCCGTCACCGAAGGCGGCCCGGTCTCCAACAACAAGGGCATCTCGCTGCCGGGGATGAACGTGTCGGTGCCTGCCATGTCCGAAAAGGACATCTCCGACCTGAAGTTCGCGCTGTCCCTGGGAGTCGACTTCGTCGCGCTGTCCTTCGTCCGCTCGCCGGCCGACGTCGACCTGGTGCACGCCGTCATCGACGAGGTCGGCGCCACCCGCGTACCGGTGATCGCCAAGCTCGAGAAGCCCGAGGGTGTCGCCAATCTCGAAGCGATCGTGCTGGCGTTCGACGGCATCATGGTCGCCCGCGGCGACCTCGGCGTCGAGCTGCCGCTGGAACAGGTTCCGCTGGTGCAGAAGCGCGCCGTGCAGATTGCGCGGGAGAACGCCAAGCCGGTCATCGTCGCCACCCAGATGCTGGAATCGATGATCGAGCACTCCCGGCCCACCCGGGCCGAGGCGTCCGACGTCGCGAACGCGGTGCTCGACGGCGCCGACGCGGTGATGTTGTCCGGTGAGACGTCGGTCGGCAAGTACCCGTTCGTCACCGTCGCGACGATGGCCCGGATCATCGAGGCGGTGGAATCGGAGAGCACCGTCGTCCCGCCGCTGACGCACGTGCCGCGCACCAAGCGCGGTGTGCTGTCCTACGCCGCCCGCGACATCGGCGAACGGCTCGAGGCCAAGGCGCTGGTCGCCTTCACCCAGTCCGGCGACACCGTCCGGCGGCTGGCCCGGCTGCACACCCCACTGCCGCTGCTCGCCTTCACACCGCTGGAGTCGACGACCCGTCAGCTGGCGCTGACCTGGGGCACCAAGACGTTCCAGGTCGATTCGGTGGACTCCACCGACGAGATGGTGGAACTGGTGGACGCAGCCATGCTCGAGGTGCCCGGTTATCACGAGGGGGACACCGTCGTCATCGTCGCCGGGTCGCCGCCGAACACCTCCGGCTCCACCAACCTGATCCGCGTGCACCGGCTGGGCTACAAGGACTGACCCCGCGCTCATCAACTGGCCTGGCGCGAACGAAGTCGGCCGGATTGTGACCCGTGGGACGTGAGTGGCCGACTTCCTGCGCGCGGGCGGGCGCACGGCCAGCCACTACGGTGAGGCGGTGACCGAACCGCGCACCGAGCCGCCAGTACCGACGGCGCCCGTACCGATGGCCGCCGGCCCGGATGCGGTAGCCGGTCTGGTCGCGCTGCTGGACCTGGAGCGGCTGGAGGACAACCTGTTCCGCGGCGTGTCCCCGGAGAATTCCACCATGCGGGTGTTCGGCGGGCAGGTCGCCGCCCAGGCGCTCACCGCCGCCGGCCGGACCGTGCCCGCGGACCGCCGCGTGCACTCGCTGCACGCGTACTTCCTGCGCCCCGGCGACCCGGCCGTGCCGATCGTCTTCGACGTGGACCGCACCAGGGACGGGCGGTCTTTCACCACCCGGCGGGTGGTCGCCATCCAGCACGGCAAGCCGATCTTCACGCTGTCCAGCTCCTTCCAGGAGGACCAGGGCGGGATCGACCACGGCGACCCGATGCCCGACGTGCCCGCCCCGGAGACGCTGCCCACCTTCGCCGACCGGGCGGCGGCCGCGTCCGCGCCGCTGACGGTGTTCAGCCGGATCCCGCGGCCGTTCGACGTGCGTTACGCCACCGACCCGCCGTGGTACCCCGGTGTGCAACCCAGACCCGAGGCGCGCAATCAGGTCTGGTTCCGCAGCTACACCGCGCTGCCGGACGACCAGCTGCTGCACGTCTGCATGCTGGCGTACCTGTCGGACCTGACGCTGCTGGACTCCATCCTGGCCACGCACGGTCTCGGTGGCTCCTGGCACACCCTGAAGCTGGCTTCGCTCGACCACGCGATGTGGTTCCACCGCCCGATCCGGGTCGACGAATGGGTGCTGTACGACACGCACTCGCCGAGCGCGTCCGGATCGCGGGGCCTCGCCAGCGGGCACTTCTTCTCCCCGGCGGGCGACATGCTGGCGACCGTGGTCCAGGAAGGGCTGGTGCGCGTCGGTTGACGCTGGCGGGACTTGCGCTGGTCCTCGTGGTCGGCCTGGCCGGCCCGCTGCTGGCCACGCCGCACCGCCTCCGGCTGCCCGTCGTGGTCGGCGAGATCCTCGCCGGCGTGCTGATCGGCCGGACCGGCCTGAGGTGGATCTCGCCGGACGACCCGGTGCTGTCGTTCCTCGGCACCGCCGGTTTCGCACTGGTGATGCTGATGGCCGGGAGCCACCTTCCGATCCGCGACGCCCGGCTGCGCCCCCAGCTGCTGCGGGGGGCGGCGCTGGCCGCCGGCACCGGCGTGCTGGCCGTCCCCGCCGGGCTGGGGATCGCCGCGATCGTGGACACCGGGCACGGGCTGCTCTACACCGTCCTGCTGGCATCGAGCTCGGCTGCGCTCGTCCTGCCGGTGATCGACGGCGCCGGCCTGGACGGCTCGCGGGTGATCGCCACGATCGTCCACGTCGGGCTGGCCGACACCGTGTGCGTCGTCGCGCTGCCACTGGTCGAGGAGCCGGGCCGGGCCGGCGCGGCCGCCCTCGGCGCCGCAGCAGTGCTGGCGGTCGGCGCCGTCGTGCTCCTGGTCACCCGGCGACTGGCCCGGTCGCCCCGCTGGCGGCAGCTGCAGAAGCTCTCCAAGCGCCGGCACTTCGGCCTGGAGCTGCGGTGGAACCTCGCGCTGGTCTTCGGGCTCGCCGGGCTGGCGCAGTCGATGGGCATCTCGGTGATGCTGGCCGGGTTCGTCGCCGGCATCGCACTTGCCGCGAGGGGCGAGCCGCGTCGTCTTGCGCGCCAACTGTTCTCCGTCAGCGACGGATTCCTGGCGCCGGTGTTCTTCGTCTGGCTCGGAGCCGGGGTCGACCTGCGGCCGGTCGGCACCGATCCCGCCATGCTGCTGCTGGCCGGGCTGCTGGCCGTCGCCACCGCTGCGGTGCACGCCGCGGCACGGCTGGCCGGTCAACCGCTGCCGCTGGCGCTGCTCGCCGGCGCCCAGCTGGGCGTACCGGTGGCCGCTGTCACCATCGGCACGAAGAACGGGCTGCTGCTGCCGGGTGAGGGCGGCGCCATCCTCGCGGCCGCGCTGCTCAGCATCCTGGTGACCGGCGCGGCCGCCGGGGCCGCGGCCCGGAAGACGGCCGGGGCGAGCAATGAGTCGACGTGACGTGCCCCCGGTCAGACTCGAACTGACACTAAACGGGATTTGAATCCGCTTCCTCTGCCAATTGGGATACGGGGGCAGGTGACCCGCCGAACGGGTCGGCCACAGCCTACCCGGCCCCGTACACCGGTTTCCGCGGCTTGGCCGGAGCAGCGTCACACGGCAGTTACATGTCGTCGGTAGGCTCCGGGCGCGGCCGACTCGCGGCTACGCACCACAACCGGGAGGTGGCTAGTGACCAGTCCGCGTCGCGTTCTCATCGCCGAGGACGAGGCTCTGATCAGGCTGGATCTCGCCGAGATGCTGGCGGAGGAAGGGTTCGAGGTCGTCGGGGAAGCAGGTGACGGTGAGGAAGCGGTTGCCCTGGCCATCAAGCTCAAGCCCGATCTGGTCATCCTCGACATCAAGATGCCGAAGATGGACGGCATCGACGCCGCCGCCGAGATCGTCTCCGGACAGATCGCCCCGGTGGTGATGCTCACGGCGTTCTCGCAGCGTGACCTGATCGAGCGCGCCCGGGATGCCGGTGCGATGGCGTACCTGGTGAAGCCGTTCTCACCGGCCGACCTGCTGCCGGCCATCGAGCTGGCGGTGGCCAGATACGCCGAGATGGTCGCCCTGCGCGAGGAGGTCTCGGACATCACCGCGCGGCTGGAGACCCGCAAGCTGATCGACCGTGCCAAGGGCCTGCTGATGACCAACCAGAAGATGACCGAGCCGGAGGCGTTCCGCTGGATCCAGCGCACCGCGATGGACCGCCGCACCTCCATGCAGGCCGTCGCGCAGGCCGTCCTGGACGGTCTGGGCACCAAGGCGTGAGCCTGTTGGCGCAGAACACACCGATGGCGCAGCTGTAGGAGCGCACGGTGACCGGCCGGAGGTCGATGGACGCGATTTGGTCACGATCGGGCGCGTACGCGGCTGATTGAGCGGCCCGGAGCCAGGGAGGCGTTACGGTCCTGCAATTGCGGGGGACCAGCACGTGGAACATCCACGGCGGACAGGTCGTCCGTCGCGTCCGCTAGTCCAACTGATCTTCGCTCGAAGGTCGAAACAGAAGGAGAAACGTCAGTGCGGAGTAGTTCTCTGGCGAAAATCGCCGCAATCGGGG
>CAXTBG010000067.1:0-28294 GCA_964242105.1 uncultured Nakamurella sp.
CGATGACCACGTCGACGATCCGCATGATCAGCGTGTCGATCCAGCCGCCGAACCAGCCGGACACCAGGCCCAGCACGGTGCCGATGACGAACGGGCTGATGACGGCCAGGAAGCCGACCCGCAGGTCGACCCGGGCACCGTAGAGCAAGCGGGACAGCACGTCCCGGCCGAGCGCGTCGGTACCGAGCAGATGTCCCGGTGTCCCCGGCGCGGACCGGGCATTGACCAGGTCCTGCGCGATGGGATCCCACGATGTCAGCAGCGGAGCGAAGATGGCGGCCAACACGATCAGCCCCAGCAGCACCAGTCCGGCGATCAGCGGGGCGTTGCGACTCCGACGGCGTCTCCTCCCCGGCTCGATCGCCAGCGCAGGTGCGGTGATCGCGGTCATCCGAGCCGCACCCGGGGATCCAGCGCCGCGTGGGTCAGGTCGGTCGCCAGGTTCACCAGGACCACCATCACCGCGAACACCAGCGTCACCCCCTGCACGATCGGGAAGTCCCGGTTGAAGATGGCGGTGATCATCAGGTAGCCGATGCCGTTGAGCGCGAACACCTTCTCCACCACCAGCGTCGATCCGATCAGATAGGCGATGTTGACGCCGAGCACGGTGACGGACGAGATCGCCGCATTCCGCAGGGCATGGGCGAAGACGACCCGCCGACCGCCCAGCCCCTTCGCACGCGCGGTGGTGATGTAGTCGCTGCCCAGCACGTCGATCATGCTGGCCCGCAGGCTGCGGATCAGGATCGGTACCAACGCCAGCGCCACCGTCAGGCCCGGCAGGATGATGGACTTGACGTGGTTGGCGAAGGTGTCGCCGAATCCCGACGCCGGGAAGGCGCCGGCCTTGAGGGACAGCACCAACACCAGCATGATGCCGAGCCAGAAGGCCGGCAGGCCCAGCCCGATCAGCGGGATGGTGCGGATGACGTTGTCCGCCACACCGTTCCGCCGGCTCGCCGACCAGACAGCCAGCGGAACGGTGATCACCACGGCGAACAGCACGCCGGTGACGATCAGCCAGATCGTCGGTACCAGGTTCTGCAGGATCAGCTGCGAGACACTGGACTGGTACTGGTAGGACTCGCCGAGATTGCCCTGCAGCAGGTGGCCGAGGAAGGTCAGGTACTGCCGCCACAGCGGCAGGTCAAGCCCCAGCTGCTGGTGCAGGGCCGCCACCCCCGCGTCGGTGACGTGCGAGCCCAGCAGCGTGACAGCTGGGTCACCCGGCACGATCTGGAGCAGCAGGAACACCAGCACGCTGATACCCAGCAGCACCGGAATGAGGGTGACCAGCCGCCGGAGGATGTAGGAGAGGTATTTCATCGGGCAGGTTCGCTCATTTCGCTGGTGTTCGGCCGATCAGGTCAGCCGAGGGAGACCACACCCATGTCGTACAGCCCGGTCGGCTTGACGAGGAAGTTCTTCACGGTCGACCGCAGGGCGTACGGGAACGGCTGGTAGAACAGCGCCGGCAGGAAGGCGTCCTCGGCGAGGAGCGTCTGCAGCTGTGTGTACAGCTTCTGTCGCGCGGCCGAGTCGAAGGTCTTCTCCGCCTGGGTGGCCAGCGACTGCGCCTTGCTGGACGTGTAGTTGGTGTTGAACGAGTGACCACCGCCGGCGGGCAACACCGCGAACTGCACCAGCTCGTCCGGGTCGGCGATGTCCATCGTCCAGTAGGAGTGGCTGATGTCGTAGTTCAGCGCGTTCTGCAGATCGTGCTTGGCACTCGGGTCGGTGTTCTGGATGTTCATGGTGATGCCGAGCTGCTTGAGCGAGGCCTGCAGGATCTGCGCGATCTGCGAGTCGGTGGCATCACCCGAGGACGCCAGGTACGTGGTGGTGAAACCCTTCGGCACCTTGGACAGCGCCAGTTCGGCCTTGGCCTTCGCCAAGTCGTAGGTCTGTCCCGGAGTTGTCTTGTCGTAGAACGGCACCGTCGGCATGAACAGAGAGTTGGCCGCTGTGCCGTTGCCGAACAGCACGGTCTTGACCAGCGCCTCGCGGTCGATCGCGTAGGAGATGGCCCGTCGCACGTGCACGTCGTCGTAGGGCGCCCGCTTCTCGTTCATCAGGATGTAGTCGGTGCGGGTCGAGGGGAACAGTGTGACGGCGACACCCTGCACGCCCTTGAGCTGGTCGATCGTCGAGAACGGCGGGTTCTCGTTGATCTGCGCGGTGTTGCCCTGGATCATCACGTTGCGGGTGTTGTCGTCCGGAACCACCTGCCAGGACACCGAATCCAGGTAGGGCAATCCCTTGCGCCAGTACTTGGTGTTCTTCTTGAAGGTGAGCTTGGTGCCCTTCTGCCAGGTGTCCCACACGAACGGCCCGGTGCCGACCGGTGAGGTGTAGAAGGTCTTCTTGGCCCGGCCGGCGTACTTGTTGGGAACGATGCCGTTGCTCGGGCAGGCCAGGTCGGCGAGCAGCGGTGCCCAGGGGTACTTGGTCTTGATCACAACGGTGTGGGCGTCCGGCGTGGTGATCTTTTCGATGGCCGAGTTGATGAATTCCCAGCCGCCCTTGGTGCTGCTGGCTTCGTCCAGGGAGAACTTGACGTCGGCGGACGTCATCGGAGTGCCGTCGCTGAAGGTGACGTCGGTGCGCAGTTTCAGGGTCCAGGTCAGCTTGTCCGCCGACTGGGTCCAGCTGGTGGCCAGCCACGGCTCGACGGAGGTGCCGTCCTCGCTGCCGATGGTCAGGGTCTCGAAGATCTGCACGTAGGCCCAGATGGAGGCGTTGCTGAAGACCATCGTCTTGTCGAAGTCGACGGCGTCCTGGGAGCGGGCGATGATGACGCTGCCGCCGCTCTTGCCGGCCGGCGTCGCCGCCGAGCTGCTCGCACTGCCGGTCGCCGCTCCGGTGCCCATCGGGGCGCTGCTGGCGGCCGAGGAGCTGGAACTCGGGCCGGCGGCCGCGCTGCTGCTGGAGCTGGTGGCCGCCGACGTGGTGTTGCTGGTGCCGCAGGCGGCCAGCAGGGCGCTGATGCCGGCGCCGCCCAGACCCAGCAGCACCTTCCGGCGGGTGACCTCGTGCGCGGCCCTTGCGGCGGCGCGCGCGGTCACCGGGTCGGTGTCGTCGAAATTGATCACAATGCGCTCCTGGAAGAGGTTCTCAGCTGCCGACGGTGCCGGCGGTGTACTGTATGCAATCGCCAGACTAGTAGTGGTGATACTAGGGACACAAGAACTTCCGCGGGGTCACCGGGACGTTACATTCAGATGTCAGGGGCGACGACTCCGTCCGTCACCGGTCGTCAGATCGTCGACCGGGCGATTCGACCACCGGTCGGTGGTCGTCCCAGAACAGGGTGCAGGATGAATCTGACCATCATCGGCGCCGGCGCGATCGGCGGAACGGTCGGCGCCCATCTGGCCAGAGCGGGCCATCAGGTCCTGCTCTGCGATGCGGACGCCGCCCACGTCGACGCGATCAACGGGCACGGGTTGCACATCACCGGACCGGTCGAGGATTTCACGGTGCAGGTCCCGGCGGTCACGCCCGATGCGCTGCCGGCCCAGCTCGACGGTGTGGTCCTGGTGTCGGTCAAGACGCATCACACCAGCTCCGCGGCAGAGCTGCTGCGCGGACGGCTGTCCCCGGACGCCGTCGTGGTGTCCATGCAGAACGGCCTGACCGCGGACGTGCTCGCTGACGCGGTCGGGTTCGACCGGCTGCTGGTCTGCTTCGTCAACTTCGGTGCCGACGTGCTGGGCCCCGGCGTCATCCTGCAGGGCAACGTGGGCACCTTCCGGATCGGTGAACTGGACGGTGCGCTGACCGATCGGGTGCTCACGATCGCCGACGCGCTGCCCTACGCGCAGGCCACCGACAGCATCCAGGGCTACCTGTGGTCGAAGGAGGCCTACGGGTCGATGCTGTTCGCCGGAGCGGTGTCCGACCTGTCCATCGCCGACCACCTGGAACTGCCGCAGTACCGGCCGTTGATGCTGGCGTTGGCACGGGAGGTGCTCGCCCAGGCGCCGGTGCCGCCGCTGCCGTTCGACGGCTTCGATCCCGCAGACCTGGAGGGCTCGCTCGGCCGGCTGGTGGAGTTCAACCGCGGCAGCGCGAAGTCGCACAGCGGCATCTACCGCGACCTGATGGTGCGCCACCGCCCTACCGAGGTGGGGGAGCAGATCGAGGTGCTCGCCGGGCCGCTCACCCACTACGTGGGCGGGCTGATCCGGGCCATCGAACGCGGCGAGCGCACCTGCGAGGTGGCGAACCTCGACCTGCTGGCGGCGTACGAACGGTTGGAGAGGCTGGGTCGACCGCTGCAGGCGGTGAGCCAGGTGATCACCGCGCCCAGGCGGGCACCCACCGGCCCCCTGCACGGCATGGCCGTCGCCGTCAAGGACATGATCGACGTCGCCGGGCAACCGCGCGGCAACGGTAACCCCGGTGACCTGGCCGGCCCGCCCGCGGTGTCCGACGCGCCGGTGGTGGCCGCCCTGCGGGCGGCCGGGGCCGACGTCTTCGCCCTGTCAAGCCTGCTGGAATACGCCGCCGGGGCCCCGCACGACGACGTGCCCGAGGCCCGCAACCCGGTCCGTCCGGATCGCACCGCCGGTGGCTCCAGCGGCGGTTCTGCCGCGTTGGTGGGCGCGGGCGTCTGCCGGGCCGCGCTGGGCACCGACACCGGCGGCTCCATCCGGATCCCGGCCGCCTACTGCGGTGTGGTCGGGATCAAGCCGACGCACGGTCTGCTCCCCGAGCAGGGGGTCACCCCGCTGTCCCCCGCTTTCGACCACGTCGGCGTGCTGGCCGATAGCGTCGCCACCGCCGCAACTGTGCTGGGCGTGCTGGCCGGTACCGACTACCGCCTGGAACCCGTTGTCACGCTTCGCCTGGGGGTGCTGAGCGATCAACTGGCGGACGCCCGGCTCGATCCCGAGCTCCGCGACCTGACCAGCGCCGCGATCGACCGACTGGCGGCCGCGGGGGCAGAGTTGTTCCAGGTGGACGGCCGGCCGCTGGCGGCGCTCGAGGAGTGCTTCGGCGACGAGTTGCTGGCGCAGGCGTGGGAGGTGCACGGCGACCGGGTGGCTGCCGACCCCGACCACTACGGCTCCGCGACACTGCGGCTGCTGCGCGCGGCCGCCGAAGTCAGCCCGGACCGACGAGCGCAGTCACGGGCCCGCCGGGAGGCACTGCTGCCCGCCGCGGCCGCGCTGCTCGACGGCGTGGATGTCCTGGTCGGGCCGGCCGCTCCCTATCCCGCACCGGTGGACACCCCGCCGCTGGACACCCCGGAGGGTGAGATCGAGGGCATCTTCACCGGTGGCTACAACGCCACCGGCCAGCCGGCGATCGTGCTGCCGATCGGCGTCACCGTTGACGGGCTCCCGGTGGCACTGCAGATCGCCGCCGGCCGGGACGACGACGCCGCCCTGCTGCGGGCGGCGGCCTGGATCGAGCAGGTGCTGGCCGACTGAGGCGCCGGGGGTCGGGATGATCAGCGTCCCAGGCCCTTCCGTGTCGCAGCGCGCCCAGGAAGGGCCTGAAGCGGTGATCATCCAGGTGCGCGAGTCGGCTGACTACGGCCAGATCTCGCGCAGCGCACGCAGGATGTTCCCGCCGAGCACGAGCGAGATGTCCGCGTCGCTGTAGCCGCGGCGCACCAGAGCGCCCGTGATGTTCCAGAAGTTCTCCACCGGGCTCTCCAGTCCTTCGACGTAGTCCACGCGCGGATGCTCGGGCGCCGACACCGTGGCTCCGGACAGCAGCTGGGCGAAGGTACGGTGCAGCGCAACGTGATCGCCGAACAGTGTGTCGGGGCCGAAGGCCACGTGCTCGATGCCGACCAGCCCGGCGATGTACTCGAAATGGTCCATCACCGAGTCGATGGTGTGCCGGCGGTGGTCGTAGGAGATGGTGGTGTGCGGAGCTGCCGACATCCCGATGACGCCACCGGTCCCGGCGACCGCGCGGAGCACCGGATCGCCCTTGAGGCGCGGGATGTCCCACAGCCGGCGCGCCCCGGCATGCGTCATCAGCACCGGGGCCGCGGCCACCCCGCAGACGTCGAGCCCCGTCCGGTCGGAGGAGTGCGAGACGTCGATCGCCAACCCGACCGCGTTCATCCGGGCCACGGCGCGCCGCCCGAAGGCGGTCAGCCCGCCGTCGACCGCTTCGGCCAGCCCGCTGCCCAGCGCATTGGAATCGCTGTACGCGACACCGATCTGGCGCAGGCCCAGGCCGAACAGGACGTCCAACCGGTCGAGCTCGTTCTCGATCGGCGTCGCGGCCTCCAGCCCGAACACCAGGGCCACCCGCCCGGACGCCTTCGCGTCCAGGATGTCCGCCACCGTCCGGGCCACCACGACCTCGTTCTGGTGCGCCAGATCGGCCTGCCGCATGCCGAGGTCGGCGACGACGTCGTCCCAGCGCCACGGCGCGTGCCCGGTGACGCAGGCGGTTCCGTCCATCATGTTGTCGAAGACGCAGGTCATCCCGGACCGCCGCAGCCCGGTGAAGGCGGTGTGCTGGCGTGCCGTCCGGTTGTAGGCCGGTGTCTGGCTCATGTCCCGCGGGAACCGGACCGGGTGGTCGTGCAGGCTGATCACGACGTTGTCGGCCAGCAGACGCCGAACCCGTTGCTGCTGCTCGGCATCAAGGCCCTGCTCGTGCGGCGGCACCCGGTCGAACTCGGGGTCGAGATCGAATTCCGGCCGCTCGCCGGGCGGAAGGTAGGAGTAGGAGGTGTACCCGGTCATCGCTGCACCGGCACCAGGCGATGCTCGCCGTCGGCGAGCAGGCGCAGCAGCTGTTCCCACGCCCGCATGCCCTCCCGGATGCGCCCGATCCGCAGGAATTCGTTCGGCGCGTGCAGGAGCTCGTCGGCAGTGGAGAACGAGAAGAACAGCGTCTTTGCGCCGAGCGCCTCTTCGAACAGCGTCGTGGCCGGCAGGGTTCCGCCGATACGGGCCAGCAGCACCTGCTGCCCGGGATACACCTCGGCCAGTGCCTGGCGGCCGGCGGCGATCGCGGGGTGATCGGCGGGGATGGTGTAGGCCGGCACCGCGCCGTCCTCGAACCGCACGGCCACCCGGACACCCGGCAGAGGAACGGCTGCGATGTGCCGGTCCAGTGCCGCCGCCACCCGCTGCGGGTCCTGCCCGGGCACCAGCCGGCAGGTCAGGTGCGCGGCGGCGCGGTGCGGGATCACCGTGTACGAACCGCCGCCGGTGATGCCGTTGATCTCCAGCGTCGGCCGGGTCCAGAGTCGTTGCAGCGTCGTCAGTTCCGGTTGCCCGAACAGCTCGCTGACGCCGAGGTCGGCGATGTACTCGTCGTCGTCGAAGGGCACCGCGGCGATCTCGGCCCGCTCGTCGGGGTCCAGCGGCGGGATGCCGTCCTCGAATCCGGCAACGGCGATGCTGCCGTCCTCCCCGTGCAGGCTCGCCAGGATCCGGGCCAGTGCGTGCACCGGGTTCGCGACGGTGCCGCCGTAACGGCCGGAGTGCAGATCACGGTTGGCGCCGGTCACCTCGATGTCCAGCGCCAGCAACCCTTTCGACGCGACCGACAGCGACGGCTCGGTAGGCCGCCACATGGCGCCGTCCGCGGAGATCACCAGGTCGGCGGCGAAATCCTCGGCGTGCGCGCGGACGTAGTCCGGCAGGTGCGGGCTGCCGACCTCCTCCTCGCCCTCGAACAGGAACCGCACGTTGAGCGGCAGCGTGCCCTCCTGCGCAAGGAACTGCCGGAGCACCTCCAGGGCGATGTAGACGGGGCCCTTGTCGTCGGTGACGCCCCGGCCGCGCAGGCGGTCACCGTACCGGGCCAGCTCGAACGGCGGCGTGATCCACTCGGCGAGATCGCCGGTCGGCTGGACGTCGTAGTGGCCGTAGATCAGTACGGTCGGAGCTCCCGGCGCGCCCAGCCAGCTGCCGACCACCGCGGGGTGCCCGCCGGTCTCGACGATCTCCGCGTCGGCGAAATCGAGCCTGGCCAGCAGCCAGTTCGCCGCCCGGAGCATGGTCTCGCGGTCGGCGTCGCGGCTGACGCTGGGAATGGCGACGTAGTCGGCCAGCTCGGCGATGTACCGGTCGTCGACCGGCTCATAGGAAAGCATGTCCACCGTCGATCGAGATCGTCTGCCCGGTCACCCAGGACGCCAGGTCGGAGGTGAACCAGCGCACGCCGCCCGCGATGTCCTCGGGTGTGCCCAGCCGGCGCAGTGCGATGCCGTTGATGAGGGCGGCCTGCCCGTCGGAACCGTAACTCTCCCACTGCTTCTGCGTGGTCGGGTTGGACAGGATGAAACCCGGCGCGATGCAGTTGACGGTGATGCCGAACTGCCCGAGTTCGTGGGCCAGCTGCCGGGTGAAGCCGATCTGGGCCGCCTTCGCCGTGGCGTAGGCCTGGATGCCGGTGAGGCTGACGCTCCGACCCGCGCCGGAGCTGATGTTGACGATGCGGCCCCAGCCGGCGGCCTTCATCAGTGGGGCGACGGCGCGGGCGCAGTTGAAGGTCGAGGTCAGGTTGGCTTCCAGGACGGCGCGCCAGGCGTCGTCGGTGACGTCCTCGATCGGGGTGTAGGTCTGCCCGACCACGCCGCCGGCGTTGTTGACCAGGATGTCCACCGACGGCAGGGACGCGAAGAACGCCTGCACCGCAGCTGGATCGGCGAGGTCGACGTCGTCGCGGTCGATGCCGTGCACCTGCGCACCCTCGTCCGACAGCGCCGCGGCGATCGCGGCGCCGATGCCGTGGGCGGTACCGGTCACCACCGCGATCCGCCCGGTCAGTCCGGCACCGATCATCAGAACGCCCATCCCTTCTGCAGTAGCTCGCGGACCTCGAGCACACCCGTCTGCCAGATCTGCCCCATGACCTCGTCCGACAGGGCGTAGGAACCGCCGAAGCTCCCGTCGCGGGTGAGTTCGCGCAGGTCGGCGGGAGTCGCCTGGGCGACCACCTCGGGCGGGACGTGCGCTTTCGCCTGGGTCGGCAGCTCGACCCCCGGCAGCCGGGTCCAGGGGAAGTTCTCGAACCAGCCACCGTATGTGGGGTTGCTCTCGAACGAAGCGGCCAGCGCGGCCACCTTCGGCGCGGCGTACCAACTGGTGAACACCACCTGCATCCGCGAATCCCGTTCCTGTGCAAGCCATTCCCGGATGGCACCGGTCACCGGTGCGTTGCCGCCATGACCGTTGACGACGGCGATGCGGCGGAAGCCCTGGCCGGACAGCGTGTCGAGGAGATCGCGCACGACGGCGACGTAGGTCGACAGACGCAGCGTGAGGCTGCCGGGAAAGGCGCTGAAGTAGGGCGCCATCCCGAACGGCAGCACCGGCAGCACCGGAATGCCCAGCGGTTCCGCTGCTTCCACCGCTACCCGTTCGGCGAGGATGGCGTCGGTGCCCAACGAGAGGAAACCGTGTTGTTCGGTGGAACCGATGGGCAGCACCACCCGATCGTCGGTATCGAGGTAGGCGTCGATCTGTTGCCAGTTGACGTCGAACAAGCGCACGGTGTGGCACCTTTCACGGAGATGTGCGGGAATCAGCTGTGCCGGTAACGGGTGGCGGGCGACCACTCAGTCGGATGCCGAGGAAGGCAATCTCGACAGCAACTTCATCAGTTCGTCCCGACCGAACTCGAGCACCTCGGTCGCCGCCCCCTCCGCCGCGACGGCGTCCCGCGCCTCGATGGCAGCCTGCATGCCCCGATTGCGCCGCAGCGACTTCGTCGGGTAGTTCGGTGAACTGCGGGCCATGAGATCCCAGTACCGCAGGGACGCCTGCCACGACGACTCGGCGAACTGGAACAGCAGCCGGTTGGGGCAGGCGTCGAGCAGATTCCAGTTGTAATCCTTGAGCGCCAGGATGTACGCCGAGGCGTCGCCCTGCTTGGCGGCACCCTGCATGCGCTGGAATATCTCCGTCAACTTCTCCTGCCGCCGGTCGTCCATGTGCTGCACCGCGATCCCGGCGCAGGTGGGCTCCAGCAGCAGGCGGCAGACGTACAGCTCGGCGGCATTGTTGCGGTCCAATTCGGCGACGAAAGCTCCGCGCCGCGGTTCCACGACGATCAGGCCGCCACGCGACAGCGCGCGCAACGCCTCGCGAATCGGCGATCGGCTGACGCCCATCTGTTCGGCGAGGCTGGCCTCGGTCACCTTCTCCCCGGGGCCGATGCGGCCCTCGAGGATGCGGTCGGTGATCCAGGCCGCCGCGCTGATGGCGATCGACTCGTGACTGAGCCCGGGAAGGGACGGAGCCCCGGCCGCACTGTCCATCATGGGTGCCTCTCCAGCCGTCAGCATCCGTCGTGGTGTATTGCGTATTGTGTACCATCTGCGGTCGTCGCAGTACCCCCATCCCCGCGGAAGGGGTACCGGGGACGTTGATCAGCGGCTGAGGCCAAGGGCCGCCCTGCGCGGGCGGCGTACCGGGAGGGCACACCATGACACGGCTCGACGGGAAAACGGCGGTCGTCACCGGCTCTGCCAACGGGATCGGTCGCGCCATGGCGGGCGCCTTCGCGGCGGCCGGCGCCAAGGTGATCGTCTCCGACGTACTGGAGGACGACGGGGCGCGGACGGTTCGGGAGATCACCGAGGCCGGCGGCACCGCCCACTTCGTTGCCGCCGACGTCTCGGACGCCGGGCAGGCACAGAGCCTGATCGCGGCGGCCGTCGAGCGCTTCGGCGGTATCGACATCCTGGCCAACAACGCCGGGACCGGCGGTGGACAGCTGCGTCTGCACGAGATCGACCCCGAGGATTTCGACCGTGTGCTGGCCGTCAATCTCCGGGGCACGTTCCTGTGCAGCAAGTACGCCATTCCACATTTCCTGGCCCGCGGTGATGGTCGCATCCTGAACACGGCGTCGACCTACGGGCTGATCGCGGCGCCGAAGGCCGCGGCGTACTGCGCCTCCAAGGCCGGCATCATCAACCTCACCCGCCAGCTGGCCGTCGACTACGGACCGGACGGCATCCGGGTCAATGCCATCTGTCCCGGTTACATCGACACCGGCCTCGGCCGCCGGGGTCCGCGGCTCACCGCGGAGGAGTTCCGCGACGCCACGGCCATCCGCGAGAAGGCGGCGGCCCGCCAGCCACTCGGCCGACAGGGGCAACCGGCCGAGGTAGGGGCGGTGGCGCTGTTCCTGGTGTCGGATGCCGCGTCGTTCATGACGGGATCGATCGTGACGGTGGACGGTGGCTGCGTCACGACGTTCAACTACGGCGACGCGAGCAACTGACCGGTCAGGAATCGGGCAGGACGATCACGCCGTCCTCGTCGCTGACGAGTCGCGTTCCGGGCCGGAACAGCGCACCACCGAAGGTCACCGCCACATCCCGCTCACCGTCACCGGTTCGACCGCCACGCCGCGGGCTCGAGCCCAACGCCTTGACGCCGATGTTCATCTCTGCCAGTGCTTCGGTGTCCCTGACGACACCGTTGATCACCAGGCCTTCCCAGCCGCTGTCGATGGCGAGCCGGGCCATCGTGTCCCCGAACAGAGCGGTTCGGGTGGAGCCGCCGCCGTCGACCACCAGCACACCGCCCGCTCCCGCACCAGCGATCACCGACCGCAGCAGGCCCACGTCCTGGAAACACCGCACCGTGGTGACCGGGCCGCTGAACCTCCGCCGCCGACCGTACTGCTGGAAGAAGAGGTCGCAATACTGCAGGCGCTCACCGAATTCGTCGGAAAGGTCTGCAGTCGTCTCTGACATCGTGTTCCTCTCGGCGGACGGCGCTGGTGATGCTAGTGGAGTCTCCCCTCAGCCGGCCGCGTACGGCAGGGCGATGACGTCGCGATGCGTGCCCCAGCTGAGCGTGAACACCCAGCAGCCCGGCGTCGGTACGTCGACGTAGGACGGCCCGGGGCCGCCGTCGACCGACGTCTCCGAGACCGCCGATCCGTCCTCCAGCTTTCCGCTGATCAGCAGCGGATCGCCGGCCGCCGCGGGGGTGTCGGTCGTCCACAGGATCTTGTTCGAAGCGCCGGGTGCCTCGGGCGAGGACAGCGGCGAGGCGAACACGATGGCCAGCATGTGGCCGCTGCGGCTGTACACCGCCGGCATCTGCGGTTCCGGGTCGCTGAACCCGCTCCGCGCCCAGGGCGGCAGCACGATGCTGCGGACCGGCGAGCAGGCGCTGACCGGCGGACCGGCCGGTGCGCCATCCGTGGCCGGGCGGAACAGGAACAGCCCGCTCAGCACCGCCAGCACCGCCACGGCGACGATCGCGGGCGCCACCGTGACCGCGCGGCGGTACCTGGATCTGCGCCGGACGGACTCGGCCAGCGCCTCCTGGTGCGGAGCGCAATCGGCCAGGTCGTCGAAGGCCCGCTGGAGTTGCTCATCGAATCCGGTCATGGCGCGTCCTCCCACTGGTCGGTCCGTGATCCTCGGTCGTGCCGGCCAACAACACCCGCAACCGTTGCCTGCCTCTGGCCGCATGGCTGCGCACAGTGGCGACCGAGCATCCGAGCACCGCCGCAATCGCCTCGTCGTCGAGTCCTTCCACATGACGGAGCACCAGCACGGTGCGCTGGTGCGGGCTGAGCCCCTGCAGTGCCCGCGCCAACCGGTCGCGCTCGACGACGCCGATGGCCGGATCGGGCGCCTGCGGGTCGCCGCGATCAGGCGTCGGGATCTCGGCGTTCTGCTGCCGCCGCCGCCAGTCGAGGTAGAGATTGGTCAGGATCTGCCGGACGTAGGCATCGGGATGCTCCAGCGTCGACAGCCGGTTCCAGTGGCGGTAGACGCGCAGCAGCGCGCTCTGCACCAGGTCCTCCGCACGCTGCCGGTCACCGGTCAGTACGAAGGCGTACCGCTCCAGGGCACGGCCGTGCGCGGCCACCCAGCCGGCGAACTCCCGGTCCCTGATCCTGCTCATGTCTCCTCAACGCATCTGGCGTCCTCCATGTTGAGGGCGGACGGCCCGCGGCGCCGCCTGATCCGGACTGATGAAGTGCCGCCCCCGGGGTACTGGACCACTAGCGCCGCTTCGTTCCGGTCGCGCGCCGCACAGAAGCAGGGAGGGCAGCACGATGTCAGTGGGGCATTCGGGTTCGCTGGAACATTCGGGCGGGGTGCCGACGGTCAGGTTGCCGGCCGGCGAGGACGTTCCGGCGTTCGGTCAGGGAACCTGGGGGATGGCCGGCAGGCCCAGCTCGCGGGCGGACGAGATCGTTTCGCTACGGGCCGGTCTCGATCTGGGGCTCACCCTCATCGACACAGCGGAGATGTACGGCGACGGTGCCGCGCAGGAACTTGTCGGGGAAGCGATCACCGGCCGGCGTGACGAGGTCTTCCTGGTCGACAAGGTGATGCCGAACCACGCCGACCGGCCGGGTGTGCTGGCGGCCTGCCGGGCCGCGCTCGAGCGACTCCGGACCGACCGGATCGATCTGTACCTGCTGCACTGGCCCGGGCAGGTGCCGCTGGCCGAGACGGTGGCCGCTTTCAGCGAGCTGCAGCAGCGTGGCCGGATCCGGTACTGGGGGGTCAGCAATTTCGACACCGCTTGGATGGGCCGGTTGGACGCGGTCACGGGCGGCCTGGACGTGCAGACCAATCAGGTGCTGTACAACCTTTCCCGGCGCGGACCCGAGTTCGACCTGCTGCCCTCCGCGGCCGCCCGTGGGCTGCCGGTGATGGCCTATTCACCGATCGAGCAGGGCCGCCTGCTGCAGAGCCCGGCGCTCCGACAGGTGGCGCAGCGACACGACGCGACCCCGGCGCAGGTGGCGCTGGCGTGGGTGCTCCGGCGGCCGGGGACGATCGTGATCCCGAAGACAGGCTCGGCGCCGCGAGTCAGGGAGAACGCCGGTGCGCTGGACCTGCGACTGGGCGAGGACGATGTGCGGGACCTCGACACCGCCTTCCCGCCGCCGCGGACGGCCGCGCCGTTGGAGATGTTGTAGCCGGTCAACGTCCGCTCTGACGTCCGCTCGACCGGTTCTCGCTGGTCGAACCCGTCTGTGGCCTTCGGCGGCGCTATCAGCGTCGTGGAGGAACCTGACCTGCACCGGGTGACCTCGAGCGGTCAGGTTGGTGTGCTGCACACGTGCAAGGCGACAGCCGTGCGGACGGTGCGCCACCGGTCAAGGTCTCGCAAGTGGCCGTCCCAGTCCTGCGCGTAACGGCGCGGGTACCGTGGAGACGTGCCAATGGTCCGTTCCTACCATCAGTCCGCCGCGCATCCGGCTGCTGTCGGGGTGCGTCCGTCCGCGTCGTACGAGGGCGCGTTCGCGGCGGCGGTGGACCTGGTGGCCACCGGCTCGGTGTTGGTGCTGACCGGCGCCGGGATGTCGACCGATTCGGGAATCCCGGACTACCGCGGCCCCGGAGCACCGGTCCGAGCACCCATGACCATCACCGAGTTCCGCTCCGGACCTGTTGCGCAGCAACGGTACTGGGCGCGTAGTCACCTCGGCTGGCAGCGGATGGGGACGGCGGTGCCCAACGACGGGCACCGCGCGCTCGCCGCCCTGGAGCATGCCGGGTACGTGGACACGCTGGTCACCCAGAACGTCGACGGCCTGCACCAGCAGGCCGGGTCCCGTTCCGTCGTCGATCTGCACGGGCGCATCGACGAGGTGATCTGCCTGAACTGTGGGCAGATCACGTCCAGGGTGGAACTGCACCATCGCCTCGACGCGCTGAACCCCGGATTCGGCCAGGACCTTCATCTGGCCAGCGCGCCGGACGGTGACGTCGAGTTCGACGACACCACCGGCTTCCGGGTCGCTGCCTGCCGTCGGTGCTCCGGCGTGCTGAAGCCGAACGTCGTCTTCTTCGGTGACAGCGTGGCCAAACCCCTGGTGCAGCAATGCTTCGCGGCGGTGGACGACGCCCGCTCCCTGCTGGTGGCAGGTTCGTCGCTGACGGTGATGTCCGGCCTCCGCTTCGTCCGGCACGCCCGGCGCCGCGGCATTCCGATCGTCATCCTCAATCGCGGCGCCACTCGCGGCGACGACCTGGCCGATTGGAACATCGACGCCGGCTGCAGCCCGACGCTGATGGCGATCACCGCTCAACTGGGTTGCTGACCCAGAAGTACGGCGCACGAATCCCGCCGTGGTTCCAGCCGCGCCACCCAACCGTCATGATGAGGGAAACACTTCGAGCAGCAGGGGGACCACCATCGTCGATACCGGCGTTCCACACGCTCCCGGGCACACCTGGCCCCAACTGCTCGCGCGCGAGGACCTGGTGCTGCTCGACGGCCGATTCTCGCTGATCAACGAGCACCTGACGCCCGACGAGGCCATGGTGGCCGACCTGCTGTTCGTCCGCGCGGCGCTGGACGATGCGGACGTGGGCTATCTGCTCGTGCGCGGCGAGTTCGATCGCCCGGTGCTGGCGGTGGACCTCCGCGACCGGCACCGGCTGACCGACGCCCTCCAGCTCGCCGGCACCCGCGAGCCGCTGTACTGCAAGACCCTCGACCACGACGGGTCAGCTGCGCTGCTCGTCGCTGCCGGATCGTTGTCCGACGACCCCAAGGCCCGGGTGTTCCGGCTCTTCCGCCCGCGGGTCGAACTGCGCGGCGGACTGCGGTTCGGGACGTCGTCCGGCGTGCAGCTGGAGCTCTGGTCCTTCAAGCTCGGCCGCGCGAAGCCGCCGACCGAGAATCGTCTGACGCGCCGGGAATGGATCACCGAGCCGCTGCTGCGCACCACGGTGATGCGGTACGGGCAGACCTGGCCCACGCTGGTGCACATGTTCGACGATTTCAGCGACGACATCACCTTCGACATCGACATCGTCTTCTCCTGGGTGGACGCCGGTTCGCAGAAATGGCAGAAAGCCAGGGCGAAGCGGATGTCGAGCTATGTGGTCGGCGAGGGCGACGACCACGATGCGCGCTTCCGGCAGCTGGACGAGTTGAAATACGCGCTTCGGTCGGTGCACCTGTTCGCGCCATGGATCCGCAGGATCTTCATCGCCACGGATTCGTCGATCCCGCAGTGGCTGGACGCACACCCGAAGGTCACCGTCGTCCGCAGCAAGGATTTCTTCTCCGATCCCTCGGTCCTGCCCACGCACAACTCCATGGCCGTGGAGAGCCAGCTGCACCACATCCCGGGCCTCAGCGAACACTTCCTGTACTCCAATGACGACATGTTCTTCGGCCGCCCGGTGCGGCCGGACCTGTTCTTCACCTCCGGCGGCCTGACCAAGTTCATCGAGGGATCGAACCGCATCGGCCTGGGCGAGACCAACGCCCAACGCAGCGGTTTCGAAAACGCGGCCCGGGTGAATCGCAGACTCCTGCACGAACGCTTCGGCCGTCTCACCACCCGGCACCTGGAACACACCGCGGTGCCGCTGCGGAAATCTGTCATGCGGGAGTTGGAACTCGAATTCGCCGACGAATTCGCCGCGACCATGGCGAGCACGTTCCGGGCGAGCACCAACATCTCGGTGACCAACTCGCTGTATCACTACTACGCCCTGCTGACCGGCCGCGCACTGCGGAACGAGACCGCGACGGCGAAGTACGTCGACACCACCACCGGAGCCGGCCTGCGCAGCCTGGACAAACTGCTGCGCAAGCGGTCCTTCGACTGCTTCTGCCTCAACGACGGCAGCTTTCCCGAGGTCCCCGCCGACGAACGCGCGGCCGCGGTGCGACTGTTCCTGGACCGCTACTTCGCCATTCCGGCGCCGTGGGAGAAGGGGTCGGAGTCGGCACGGGACAACGCCCGGTGGGAGAACGCCGGCACCGATACCGGCGGCAAGGTGATTCCAGCGCTCTCCAGCGTGGCGGCGGCCTGCTCGGCGGACACCGCGGACAGCACCGGGTAACTGCCGATCGGGACCACCGAGTGCATCACCGTGTGCGGGTAGACGTGCACCAGGTTCACGGCCTGAGCACCATCACGGCTCTGCAGGGCACCAGCGGGCACCGCAAGGTCCTGCGTGTAGCAGCTCGCCGATGCCACGGACACCGGAATGCCGGCGAACGTCGCGGTGGTCGAGTAGTGCAGGTGACCGGCGAGGATCGACCGGACGTCGGTGCCGGCGAGCACTGCCGCCAGCCGCGACTGCCCCTGCAGCTCGACCAGCACCGCCAGGTCCAGCACGCTGGGCACCGGCGGGTGGTGCATGGCCAGGATGGTGCCCTCGGGCGCGGGGGTGGCCAGCTGGTCGGCGAGCCAGGCGAGCTGCGCGTCGGTCAGGTCACCGTGGTGCCTGCCGGGCACGGACGTGTCGACCGCGATGACGCGGAGGCCGCCCAGCCAGTGCACCGAGTCGACCGGTGCCGTCGAAGGCTGCTCGTCCAGGAGTGACCTGCGGAAGGCCGCCCGGTCGTCGTGATTGCCCATCACCCAGATCAGCTCCGCGCCGATGCGCAGCGCGATCGGCTCCACGACGGCACGCAGGCGTCGATAGGCCGCCGGATCGCCCCGGTCGGCCAGGTCGCCGGTGAAGATGATCGCGTCCGGCCGGGCGTGGTTGGTCTCGAACTGCTGCAGCAAGGCCACCAGGTGCCCCTCGACGTCCACCGCACCGAACAGCCGGCCGGCACCGACGAAGTGCGTGTCGCTGACATGCAGCAGAAAGTGTCCGGGCCGGTCGTACTGCACCGCCAGCGGCAGCTCCGCCGGCCGTTCCTCGGGCTGGGGCGCTGCGTCACTGGGGGATCGGTGGACCATGTTGCACAACCTCGTTCGTCGTGACCGCTGGCGTGACGCGGGCATCTGCGTCATCCATCCGGCACAGCCTGATGTTCACTGCGGGATCTGGTTCCACTGCTTGGTGCCCAGTGCCCGATTGTCCACGTGTCCAGGTGCACGAATGCCAACATCGAAGGTGTGTTGGGTGAACCTTGCGGGTCTGCCGTACCGCTCGGGCGTGGCGTTCGGCGATCAGGCGGTCCGGCGGGACCGGAAAGGCGACTCGATCACCACCGGCAACCGACGTCAGCCCTCGGCCCGGCCCTTGCGCCAGTAGCCGAGGAACGCGACTGTTCTGCGGTCGATGTCGAGTTCACGCACCAGCCGGCGCCGGATCGTGGTCACGGTGCCGGCCTCACCGGCGAGCCAGATGTACAGCGGCGACCCGGCCATCTGGCCGGGGTCCGGCACCTCCCACAGCAGGTCCGGACCGACCGGCTCCGGCTCCGGGCCGCGGACCGTCGCATCGACGGGACGCCCGGACAGGCCGGCCGCCGCGCGGACCGTGGCCGCAACGAGCGCAGCGCCGTGTTCCTCGTGACCGGTCGCGACCAACCACCGGACGGTGACACCGGGCGGCCGCGGGAACTCGTAACGATCACCCGGGTCGGGCACTTCCAGCAACACCAGGCCGCTGGTGGCGGGTGGCAGATGTTCGACGATCGCGGCGGCGGCAGGCACGGCGGACGCGTCCGCCCCGATCAGGACCTGCCGGACGGACGGGCCGGGACGGAATTCCACTCCCCCGGTGTCGCCGTGGAAGAGCCGATTCGGGCCGATGACGAGCAACCGGTCCCCGATCCGGGCCCGGGCCGCCCACCTGGTGGCTGGTCCGGAGTCGCCGTGCAGCACCATGTCGACGTCCAGCCGCGCGGCGCGCGTTCCGGCCCGGTGCAACCGGCGCACAGTGTAGGTGCGGATCGGATTCCGCCGATCTTCCGGCAGTGCACGCCACCGGCCGTACCAGTCGTCAGATGTCGGGAAATGACGGAAGGGGTCGTGCTCGTGCCCTCGAGCAAGGGGCAGCACCAGTTTGATGCGCTGGTCGTGGCCGTTGTCGGCGAATGCGGCCAGATCGTCACCGCCGAACGTGATGCGCACGAAACTCGGGGACAGCCGTTGTACGGCAGTTACTCTCACGTCGAAGACCTCGTAGGGTAGGACAGGCACCCGTGCGGCGAGCATGGTCACAGGACGGCCTTCACCTTCGGTACCAACGCATCCAGGGCGACCGGAATGCTCAGCACGGAAGCGGCGGAGAACGCCATGGACGTCGTCGAGTCGGTCAGGAAAACCATGCGACCATCCTTGACTGCTGGCACGGCTGCGAGGGCCGGGAAGGTCTTGAGCACCGAGGCCGGCGTCGTCCCGGCCTCGCCGAACATGATCAGCACGTCGGCATCGAGCGACGCGGCCTGTTCGCCGGACAGCGTGCCGAAGAAGTCGGCGGCATCCCGGGAGGCGACGAACTTGTTGTCCTGCAGACCGATCTCGTGCAACAGCTGGGCCCGGATGTCGGTCTTCTCGTAGAAGCCGAGCTTTCCCTGATAGGGCGTGGCGATGACGAATGTCTTGTTCTTGAATTGCGCATTGGCGGCGGCCGTGTCGGCAAGGAGTGCCTTCGTGTCGGCGATCAGCTTCTGCCCGTCGGCCGCTCGGCCCGCCGCGGTGGATACCAGGGTGGTCATCTGTTCCCACGCCACGCCATAGGGTTTGACGCCGGCCGGCGGTGCGATGGTGGGCGCAATGGCCGAGAGCGTGTCATAGGTCTTGCGGTCCGGATCGAACCCGATGTTGAGGATGAGGTCGGGCCGCAGCGCTGCGGCCTTTTCGAAGTCGAGTTCGTACTGGAACAGGGCGGGCGTGCTGCCCTTCAGTGCCGGTTCCGACCACGGGCCGACGCCCTTCTTCCATTCCGGGATCCACTGGATCACGCCGATCGGGACGATACCCAGCGCCAGCAGCACCTCGTGGTCGGTGTAGCCGAGCGACAGCACCCGGGTCGGCGCCTTCGGCACCGTGGTGGTGCCGTACTTGTGGGACACCGAGATTGGGAACGCGGCGGCAACCGACGGGACCGAACCAGCCGTCGGACCGGGGGTGGCCGGGCTCGACGACGGTCCGCCCGTGGCGGCCGACGCCGACGGCAGGCTGGACGATGCAGTGCCGGGCGTCGACGTCCCGGCGGCCGTGGTCTCGGCCGAGCACGCCGCGATACCGATTCCGGCCAGTGCGAGCGCTCCCACCTGCAGCATGCTCCGGCGGGACAGGGGTCGGTGCGCGTCCATCGTTCTCCTCTGGGTTAGGGTGGGCTCACTTAGGCTCGGCTTACCTAACCAGGAGACCGTGGATGTCTGCAACCATCGAGCACGCGCCGCCCGGCCGGGAGGCAGTCCATACCGATACCGCCTCCGCCTCACGCCGCGGGTGGCCGATCTTGGCCCTGGCGGTCCTCGTCCCGGTGCTGGTGCTGCTGAGCATCACCGTCGGTTCGATGTCGATGTCACCCGATGCGTTGTGGCGCACACTGTCCGGCGGAACGCGGGACTCGATCGAGGGGGTCGTCGTGTGGCAGGTGCGCATCCCTCGCACCGCCCTGGGCGTCGCCGTCGGCGCGGCCCTGGGCCTGGCCGGAGCAGTGATGCAGGCGGTGACCCGCAACCCGCTGGGCGACCCGGGGCTGCTCGGCCTGAACGCCGGCGCAGCCCTCGCGGTCGTGGTCGCGATTGCTGCCTGGGGCGTGACATCGCCGTCCGGCTACGTCTGGTTCGCTCTGGTCGGGGCCGGAATGGCGGCGCTCGTGGTCAATCTGCTCGCCTCGGCCGGGCGGTCGTCCAACACCGGGGTGACGCTGGCGCTGGCCGGAATGGCTTTCGCAGCACTGGCCCAGTCGGCGATCACCCTGCTGCTGCTGCGGGACTCGACCACGTTCGACCAATTGCGGTTCTGGCAGGTCGGGGCGATCGACGGCCGCGGCTTCGACGTGCTCTGGTCGGTCGCACCTTTCCTGCTGGCCGGTGCGGTGCTCGCGGCCGTCACCGCCCGCGGGGTGGATGTCCTCTCGCTCGGCGAGAACACGGCCCGCTCGCTGGGCGGGCGTGTCGGGTTCACCCGGGCGGTCAGCGCGGTTGCCGTGGCACTGCTCTGCGGTGGCGCCACCGCGGCAGCGGGACCGATCGCGTTCGTCGGCCTGGCGGTTCCGCATCTGGCCCGGTTGCTGTGCGGACCGGGGCATCGGCGCATCCTGGGGGTGTCGCTGCTGCTGGGACCCGCTCTGCTACTGACGGCCGACATCGTCGGGCGGGTGGTGAATCGGCCGTCGGAGGTGCCGGTCGGCATTCTGACCGCCGTCATCGGCGCGCCGATCCTGCTGGCGCTGGCCCGCCGGCGTGCCGGGACACCGCGATGACCCACACCGGAGTCCGGCGCAGCGGGTGTGGCGAAGCCGAACGCGTCCCTGAGGCTGACCGCATCGACGGGCGCGCTCGTGCCGCCGTGGCCGGTTCCGCCGCCGCGGGCCGGCGCGCGCGCCGGGGGCGCGAGCGGCGCGGCCTGATCCTGCTGGCGCTGGCCGTTCTCGTCATCGGCTGCTGGAGCCTGACGTTGGGTGACCTGCATCCCGGCATGGCCGAGATGTGGGAGGCGGTGAGAGGACGGGGAAACCCGACCACCGTCTTCGTCGTGCGAGAACTGCGTATCCCCCGCTTCGTCTGCGCGGTGGGCGTGGGCGCGGCGCTGGGCGTCGGCGGCGCGATCTTCCAGGCACTGACCCGCAACCCCTTGGCCACACCGGATCTGCTCGGCGTGACGTCGGGAGCCGGCTGCGCCGTAGCGCTCGCCGTACTCGGATGTGGTTGGACCGGCGTGACTCTCGCTCCGATCGCCATGGTGGGCGCGCTGCTAGCGACGGCTTTCCTGTACGGGTTCGCATGGCGCAGCGGCATTTCGGGGCAGATGCTCGTGCTGGTCGGTATCGGCGTGGCCGCCCTGACCTCGGCTGTCACGTCCTACCTGCTGACCACCCGGCCTGCTCTGGAAACCCAGCAGGTGCTGTTCTGGTTGACCGGCAGCGTCTCCGGCTCGAGGTGGTCCGATGCACGACTGGCTCTGACGGCGATCGTGTTGCTGGCACTGTGCTTTCCGCTGCTGCGCCGCTGGATGCCCGTCCTGGAACTTGACGACGGAACGGCGCGGGCGCTCGGCGTGCGGGTGCAGACCGCGAGGTTGACGGTCGTGACCCTCGCGGCGGCACTCGCCGCGTTGGCCGTTGCGGTGGCCGGGCCGATCGGCTTCCTCGGGCTGGTCGCCGCCCCGGTGGCCCGCGGCGTGACCGGTCGGGCCGGCTTCTCGGCCGGAGGAGCAGCACTGGCCGGAGCGCTGATCGTGCTCGTCGCCGACCTGGTGGGCGCACATCTGCTCGGTGAACTGGCCGTTCCGGTCGGCGTCGTCGCAGCCGGGGTCGGAGCGCCGTACCTGATGTACCTATTGGTCCGTTCGGGCCGACGAGGAGGGCGACCATGACCGCACACCACACGCTCGAGGGCCGCGCGCTGACCGTCGGTTACGGCGAACGCGTGGTCCTCCGCGATCTGCACCTGGAAATTCCGCCCGGTGAGGTCACGGTGATCGTCGGCGCCAACGCCAGCGGCAAGTCGACGCTGCTGCATGCCCTTGCCCGCCTACGCAAGCTGCGCGGCGGCAAGGTGCTGCTCGACGGATCCGACATCGCCCGGATGCCCACGGTCGAGGTGGCCAAATTGGTCGCCCTGCTCCCGCAGTCCCCCACCGCGCCGGACGGGCTGACCGTGCACGACCTGGTCAGCCGGGGCCGTTACCCACGTCAGGGATGGATCCGGCGCTGGTCACCGGCCGACGAGCGGGCCGTAGAGCGCGCGCTGGAGCTGACGGCGACCGCCGAGCTGGCCGACCGCCCGGTGGATCAGCTGTCCGGCGGGCAGCGGCAACGCGTGTGGATCGCGTTGTCCCTCGCCCAGGAGACCGATCTGCTGCTGCTCGACGAGCCCACCACCTTCTTGGACATGGCCCACCAGGTCGACGTGCTGGAGCTGCTCCGCGATCTCAACGCCGGTGGGGTCACCATCGTCATGGTGCTGCACGAGCTCAACCAGGCTTCGCGCTACGCGGATCATCTGGTCGCCGTCAGGGACGGGAACGTGGTGACGCAGGGGCCTCCGGCGGAGGTGATGACGCGGGAGTTGGTACAGGACGTGTTCGGCATGGCGGCGCACGTGATGACCGATCCGGTGAGCGGTGCGCCGTTGGTGATTCCGCTGGGCCGGCTGGCAAGGATGCGCTGACGGTCGCACGGCAGTGAGAGGCGCGTCCTTCTCAGCCCAGGATCAGCTTCTGGTGCATGAAGTCGAAGGTCACGACGCCGAACGTCGACAGGATGTCCGACCCGATGAGACCCTGCACCTTGCCGTTGCTCTTCGTCGTCAGAGCGCTCTTCGAACTCACCGCGGTGACGGTCGGCAGCTTCACCGATCCGATGCTGGCGTTGTCGAATCGGACCGGTTGCACGCTGGTCGAGCAGGTGACCGCACCGATCCTGGTCGGTGCGCCGGCACGGGCCAGCGCGACCTTGGTGGCCAGCCCGGTGTCCAGTTGGGTCACTGATGCACCTGTGTCCACCACGAATCCGCTGCGTGTGCCGCGCAGGCTGACCTGCGCGACGACGGTGACCCCACCGCCGTTCACCTGGCTGACGAACGGGAACGACCGCTTGCCGGTCGGCGCCGGCTTGCCGAGGCTGAGCGTTGCTTTCTTGTAGTCCACCGTCGTCGTGCCGTACAGGTAGTAGAGATCCGAACCGAGCAGACCGGCGATCGGCACGCCCAGGATCGTCTTGCCGTCGAAGTCGCTCTTCTCCGAAGGAATGACGCTCCCGGGAAGGGCCTGCCCGCCGATGGACCACCTGTCGATGGCCACGGGCTGCACGGGTGTCGTGCAACCGATGCTGGTCCCCTTGCCGGGGGTACCGACCTGGGCCAGCTGGAGGGATTTCGCCACGGAACTGTCCAGGAACGTGACGGTCGCGCCGGTGTCGACCAGGAAATAGAATGGCTTGGAATGAATGGTGACCAGCACCCACACCTGCACACTGCTCTTGTTGCGCAACAACTTCACTGGAACGGTCACTGGTTTCAGCCCCACCTTCGCGGCCCGGCCGGGAGCTGGCACCGACCCGGTGGTCGGCGTATTTCCGGTCGCGGTGGAAGACGTCGACGTTGAGGCCGGGGTCGGTGTCGGCGTCGCGCTGGTCGAATCGGGGGACGCCGACGAAGTCGGCGGGCCGCTGGATGTCTGGTCACCGCTTGATGCCGGGGGAGGCCCGGACGTCTCGATAGTGCTCGATACCGTTGGCGTCACCACCGAACGGGACGCCTCGTCGGGCGACTGGATTGCCGACGACGGCATTGCCTGCGATGATGTCGCCGACGAAGTGGACACCGCGGACGACCCGATGCTCGAACACCCGCTGCTGGTCAGCACCACAAGAATGACGCCGGCCACCCACCGCCGGCCATGATTGAAAAAGCGTGAATGCATCAGTCATCCCCCACCGCAGAGTCCGGAGCTCCGGACATCGTCAACGTACCCGCCCGGTAGTTCGCTGCAATGGATTCGGTCATCAGCAGCCCTGCCCGCACTCGTCAGGTCGGTGGTGTCTGTGTGCGGGGGGTCGACGAACGCGGCGCCGGGCGGGAGACCAAGCCGGCAGCCCAGCGCCACGGGCGGTAGGGACACAGACCCACCCGATCTGCCGTGCGGGACGGGCGACGACGCGTTGGATGGCTGGGGCTGCCGACGCTCCTGCGCCTGAACGCTCCCACCGTCGTCGGTTCACCAGCACGGTCGTGCGAAGCGCACCGACCGCGCTATCGGTCATCGATGGGCTGACGCCGGCAATTGACCGACAGGCGCATCGTGGCACGCCTCGTCGGCAGGGCGCACACTGGAAGGAAGCCGCAGGTGCTGCGGACCGCGCAAGTCGGAGGACCGCCATGCCCAGCAACGAGCCGTTCGGATTCGATCCAGAGGATTTCGAGCGCGTCGTCCGAGGCGCCGGCGAGCAGCTGCGCGGGGTGTTCGGGCAGATCGGCAAGTTCGTCGACGGGTCCGGCGACAGGGCGGGCTGGTCGACGATCTTCGATGACGGTGGCCGCCGGTCGCGACCCGCACCTGAGCCCGAGACGACCGGCGACCGAGGCGATGGCGTGTGGGTGATCTATGCCGTGGACGGCGATGGCGATGCCCGCGTCGAACAGGTCTTCGCCTCCGAGCTGGACGCCCTGCGGGCGCACCGGAACAACACCGACAGCAGCCGTAACGTGCGGTTCCTGCCGTACGGAATGCCGGTCAGCGTGCTGGACGGTCCGGAGCAGTCCGCCGCGAATTGATGGTCGGTCCGGGGTGGCACCTATCCCGAACCGGTGACGGCCAGGTGTGAACGGCCCGCAGGTGCCCGCCCACGGCTGACAGCTAACGGGGACGACGCAACACCTGGCTCCCGCTGGCCATGCTTCGAACTGCCGCGAACACTATGGGGGTTACAGCCGCTGCTGCGGCGCCCGCTACCGCTGGCGCGTGTGTGCGTTGCCCGACAACGACACCGGTGAGGCCCTAGAGCAGGGTGGCGGCATTCGGCCGCTCACCTCGGATCCGCGGCTGAGCCTTCTGGTGCGATGTGGTGTCGCAGTTGACAACTCTGGGTGTCTCCTGCGACGCTAGGAGGATGTACACCATCGAGCAGCTCACCACAGGAATCACAGATCTCGCCACGCGCACGGCGACGGCCGTCGTTCACCGCCAAGCCGAGGTGCACGAGCGAGAATTCCACCAGGGTCAGCGAGCGGAGTTCCGCCGGTCGGCCAACGACGTTCCCTTGGCTGCGCTGCGCGTTCTGGAAGATATTCGGCAGGCCGCGGAGTCCGCGCAGTCGGCGCTCCTCCACCAGCTCGAAGTCAGCGACAACGGGCCCACCTATACCGAAATCGGTGCAGCGCTGGGGCTGTCGAAGCAGTCCGGCCGCAAACGAGCGGCCGCCGCGACCAGCTGGAGCCAGGAGCACCGCCCACCGAAACGGCACTTCAGCATCGAGCAGCTCGTGCAGCTCTGCGTGGGGCCCGAGGCGGCCCTGCAGTCCGAGATGCATTGGCCCGACGACGGGCACATCCCGGAGACCGGACCATACGGCGAACCGCTGTCCCAGGAGGCACTGGCCCAGCGCGCCCTCGCCCTGGGCATCGGTGGCAACGTCAACCGCTGACGGCCAACCTCTGTCCGTGGAGGAGGTCAGCTGTCCGGTCGGTCGCGCAGGTCCGGGAACGTCCGCCCGAAGGATGAAAGGCTCTTGAACGGTTCGCCCTCGAGCACGCGCTCGGTCGTAGCGAAAAGCCGATGGCGCCGTTGACCTTCACCGCGTATGCGCCCCGGCCCGGTCGTGATCGATCCACTCGCCGCCGCAGGCCCGATGACCACCTCGCCGAGGTACGCCCCGATGACCTTGCACCACAGGTCGAAGCGTTCACCGGTGAGCGGGCCGTCAGCGAGTAGTTGTCGGCAGGCCGCGTCCAGATCGTCGAGGCTGTCGAGCTGCCAGTCCGGCGTTCGGCCGCACTGGCTGGCCACCAGACCGCGATACCCGCGGCAGCCCGGGCACGGTTTCCCGCAGGCTCTCGCGGAAGCGATGACACGTGAAGTACCTGCAGACCGGACAAGCCGGCCATGACGTCGAAGTCCAGATCCTGCGTGACAACGGGAATGTCCAGCGCAACCGCCGTCGCCGCAATCCACATGTCGTTGACCTTCGCCCGTCTCCGGGCAGTGGCCAGGTGAATGCGCAATCGAGCCCATGCTTCCGCGACGGCGAGATCGATGGAAATCGGATTCATCTCGGCAACAGCTGTCAGCGTTGCCAGGCGGCGCGCACGCACGTCGAGGGTCACTGCCGCGAGTACGCCGGCGGTCAGCTCGGCGTGATGACAACGGACACATCCACTTGGTCGGGCAAGCTCGCCGCTGACAGGTTCCGATTCTCCTGCGCGATGAAAACGGAAGTGTCAAGTAGCCCCCGGCTCACTGGATCGGACCCGAATGGTCCGCCTCGGCGTCCAACTTCGCCAGGTCATCCTTGAGTCCAGGATCTGCCTGGATACGAGCCAGCTTGGCGACGAATTCGGCCCGCGACGTCCAAGGAGATCTGTCCATGGACAGCGGCGCGATCCTGGCGATCGCCTCGCCGTTCACGGTGATCTCGATCAATTCCCCGGCGGCCGCTCGCCGAAGAACGACGAGTCATGCGACGGTCGTAGCCGTTGCGTAGCAGTGGTGCAGTGCCGGTTGTTCGCGTGTCAACATCAGCCAGCAGCTAACGCCACCGACAACACGACGGGTACGCCGTCGCCCACCTTCTCGGCGAGCACATGCGAGCCGGTCGCGGCGATGTGCGGCACCCGCCCGATGCTCGTCGCGAGGGTTTCGGCTGCAACCTGCTCGCGACGCGCGTCAACGGCGGACCAGAGGTCGTCGGAAACCTGCAGCGCCAGCGAGATGCGGTCCGACACCTGGAATCCGGCGTCCTTGCGTGCCTGCTGCACCAGCCGGAGCAGGTCGTTGACGGCGCCCTGAGCCAGCAGGTCGTCATCCAGCACGGTGTCCAGCGAGACGAACCCGCCGGACCGCAGCATGCCGATCACGTCGGTGCCCGCACCGGACGCGACGAGATCGAGCGTGTACTCGGCCTCCTGCAGCGCCACCCCGCCGACGGTCACGGCGCCCGTACGGGGGTCGACCGACCAGTCGCCCTTCTTCGCGGCGCCGATCACCTGCTGCACCGACTTCCCCAGCCGGGGTCCGGCGGCCCGCGCATTGACGGTCAGCTTGCGCTGCACCCTGGCGTCCTCGCCGCCCTCGTCCACCGGCCCCACCTGCACCGTCCGGACGTTGACCTCGTCGGCCAACAGGCCGGCGAACTGCTGGAGGCGGTCGTGTGCAGCCGAGGCGACGGTCAGCGCGGCCAGCGGCTGCCGGACCCGCAGCTTCGCGCCCTTGCGCAGCGACAGCGCGACCGAAGCGACCTCGCGGGCCTCGTCCATCGCGGCGACCAGCTCGTCATCGGCGGGCAGCAGGTCGAGTGCAGGCCAATCCGCGAGATGCACCGACCGCTCACCGGTCAGCCCGCGCCAGATCTGTTCGGTGGTCAGCGGCAGCAGCGGCGCGGCGATCCGGCAGACCACCTCCAGCACCATGTGCAGGGTGTCGATGGCGTCGTCGTCGCCGTCCCAGAACCGCTGGCGCGACCGCCGCACGTACCAGTTGGTCAGCACCTCGAGGAAGTTCCGGACCGACGAGCAGGCGCCGGCGATGTCGTAGACGTCCATCTGACCGGTCAGCTCGGCGACCAGGGTCGAGGTCTTGGCCAGGATGTAGCGGTCAAGTACGTCAGCAGAATCGGTCCGGGCAGTACCCACCTTGCCGGCCGCGCCGGCGTAGAGGGTCAGGAAGTACCAGGCGTTCCACAGCGGGAGCACGGCCTGCCGCACGCCCTCCCGGATTCCGGCCTCGGTGACGATCAGGTTGCCGCCGCGCAGGATCGGCGACGCCATCAGGA
>CAXTBG010000068.1:0-25433 GCA_964242105.1 uncultured Nakamurella sp.
AGCACCAGCACCTGGCTGAGCTGGTAGATGATCTCGGCGACGTCGAAGATCATGTCGCGGGTGGTCGAGTCCTGCCGCGGCTCCCCGTTGACCCAGCTCTGCAGCCGGAGGTCCTGCGGGTCGCCGATCTCCTCCGGCGTCACCAGGTAGGGCCCCAGCGGGTTGAACGTCTCGCAGCTCTTGCCCTTCGACCACTGGCCGCCGCTGATCTCCAGCTGGAAGGCCCGTTCCGACACGTCGTTGCTCAGCGCGTAGCCGGCGACGCAGTCCAGCGCGGCCTGCCGGGACGGCAGATACCTGGCAGTGCGGCCGATGACGACCGCGAGCTCGACCTCCCAGTCGGTCTTGACCGATCGGCGCGGGATCAGCACCTCGTCAGCGGGCCCGATCACCGTGTTCGGCGACTTGTAGAACAGCACCGGGACCTTCGGCGGCTCCGCGCCGCTCTCCGCGGCGTGCGCGGCGTAGTTCATGCCGATGCACAGCACGGCGCCCGGACGGGCGATCGGTGCCCCGATGCGCCGCCCGGTGATGTCGACCGGCTGCAGGCGCCCCGCCGCCCTCTCGATCAGATCGACGCCGCCCCGGGCGAAGAACGCCCCGTCGAAGTCCGCCGTGATCGCCGAGACGTCGAAGGTGGCACCGTCGCCGTCCATCACGACCGGAATCTCTGCACCGACCGGACCCACTCGCAGTAGCTTCATGGCCGGGACGTTACCGGGCGCCCCCGCCTGGCGTTTCGAGGCATCCCCGGGCGCTTCCGTGCGACGACATGGAAGGCTCCCGGCCATGGATCCTGCGGCTGCGAAACGTGCAGCGAATCAAGTCGGGCTGCTCACGCTGCCCCTCGGGCTCGCCCTGGTAGCAGCTCCCGCCCCGCTCGGCCGGTTCCTCCGGGTCGGCGCTCATCCGGTAGCGCTGCGGACCATCGGAACTCTCGACCTCGCTCTGGTTCCCGGACTGATCCTGGACGGCGGCCGCTGGCCGTGGCTGGCCGCCCGGGCCGGGCTCAACGTGGGGATCGGTTCCTACTGCCTGCATCTGGTGCAGCGCGAGCGGGCACCCGGAGCCGTGGTCGGGATCCTGGCCATGCTGGCGGCCACCGTCGCCGATGTTCGCGCGATCAGCAGCTTGTACCGCTCGACCAAGAGGTGACCCGGCCCCGCTGGTGACGGCTGGACGATGGCCGATCCAGGTGCCGGCACCGGGGTGTGGACAACCCGGTCACGACCGGGGTGCGTTGTGCCAGACTCCGGCCGGATCAGGGGGTGCACGGTGGTGTGGATCGATGTGGAAGGGCTGCGCGGGCAGGCCGCCGAGCTGGCGGCGTTGCGCGAAGAGATGGCACCGGCGGCTCCGCCCGCGCCGGTGGCGGCGACCGCTGTGCCGTCGGCTGCCTTGCAGACCTCGATCGCCGCGTTCGCCCAGGTGCTGCTGCAAGCGTGCACCGATTCCGCGCAGCAGGTCGACTGGCTGTCCGCCAGCGCGCAGCTGGCCGCCCAGAAGTGGGCGGACACGGACCAGCACCTCGGCGCGGCGCTGCGCGCGGTGCCCCGGTGACCGCCCCGGACTGGACGCCGCTGGGCGGCAACCCGGCGTCGGGAGACCCCACCGCGGTGTCGACGATGGCCCAGGGCTGGTCGGCCGGCGCCACCCAGGCGCAGGCGTCCGGCGGGCGCCTGCGGGGGATGTCTGCGCGGCGACCCGACGTGTGGAGCGACGCGGACGACGCCGACACCTACGGCGCGCTGCTGGACGGGGCGGTTCCGCTCACCGGGGCCATCGCGCAGGCCCAGACCGACGCCGCCGCCGCCCTCCAGGCGTACGCGGCTGCGCTGGTGGCGGCGCAGCAGCAGGCGTTGACCCTGCTGGTCGGCGCCGCGCCGGCCCAGCACACGCTGGACACCATCGCCCGGGCCGCCTATCAAACACCCGGGCTGCTGGCGGAAACGCCGATCGGCGTCCAGTCCTACGGCCCGGTCCAGCAGGTGCACCAGGCAATGGACGCGGCGCAGACCCAGTTGACGACCGCGAGGCAGAACGCGGTGGGGATCACGGCCGACTGCGACACGGCCGCCCGCCGCGCCGTCGCGGCGATCGACGCCGCCGCCGCTGTGCTGCGGACGTGGCACGGGGACGCACACCGCACCGCGTCGACCCCGCCGGAGCGGAGTCTGTCCGATTCGCTGCGCTGGACGAGGCTGCTCGACGCAGAGGCCGCCGCCGCGCCGCCCATCCTGGGCGGTGACGCCCGCAGCACGGCCGCCGCGTGGGCTGCGATCGATCCCGACCTGCAGACCAGATACATCACCAGGTACAGCACCGTTGTCGGCAATGCCGACGGCGTACCCGTCCAGGCGCGGGACCGGGCCAACCGGCTGGTCCTGGACAACCGGGTCGCGGCAGACACCGCACGCCTGGCGGCGTACCCACCACGGCCTGAGGCGGGCAGCGGCGAGTTCCACACCTACCCGTCGCGGCTGGCCGCGTGGCAGGCCGGCCTGGACGACCTGACCGGGCGGCTCGGCGGCAGTCGAGCCATCCAGGCCCGCCTGGCGACCGGCACCACGAGCACAACGAGCCGCAGCGGCACGACGGGCACGAGCGGCACCGCCAACGTCTTCCTGATCGGCTACCGCCCGGACGACGGCATCGGAAACGCCATCGTGTCGGTGGGGAATCCCGACACCGCCACTGACGTCGCGGTGTCCGTTCCGGGCACCGGGACCTCCCTGGCAAGCATGGGCGGTCTGATGGACCGCTCCGACCGGATGTTCCGGGCGACCGTCGATCCGACGTCGACGGCTGTGATCACCTGGATGGGCTACCAGGCGCCGGGCTCGCTGGCCGCCGCCACCCGCGGCGGCCCGGCCGAGAGCGCCGCAGCTCCGCTCAGCGGCTTCCTGGCTGCCCTGCGGTCGACCCACCGCGGGGCCAGGGCGACGGTCACCGTCGTCGGACACTCCTACGGCGCCACCACCGTGGCCAAGGCAGCCGCCGCCGCGCCGCTGGATGCCGACAACGTGGTCCTGCTGGGCAGCCCCGGCAGCGACGTGGACTCGGTGTCCGACCTGCACCTGGCCGACGTTCCGCCCGCGCAGATCGGCCATCACGTCTACGCCTCCGCGTCCAGCGCGGACCCGGTCGCCGACCTCCCCGGGTTCATCTGGGCCGACGACCCTACTCAGACCTCCTGGGGCGCAAGGGTTTTCGCATCCGACAGCCATCCCGGCGACTTCTGGTACACGTTCAGCGACCACAGCAGCTACTGGAACGAGGACTCCACATCGCTCAAAGACCTGGGACTCATCATCTCCGGCGAGGGAGACAGTGTCCGGCTGGTCAACGTGACGATGCTGGCCGACGGCCCACGGTGAACCCGCCGCCCAGGTGAAGATGCGAGGGACGCTCGTCGGCAGTCCGCATCGTCTTTCGCCAGACTAATTTTACAGTTTCTGCATTGTCTGCAGTCGGTGTACGTTTGACCGCATGGCTGCCGATGCACCGCCCCGTCCGACGCTTCGGGAACGCCGTCGGCAGGAGACCCGCGATTTCATCCGACGCAGCGCTCTACAGCTCGTGCTGGAGAGCGGGTATGACGCGGTCACCGTTGATCAGATCAGCGAACGCGCCGGGGTGTCCTCCCGCACCTTCTTCAACTACTTCGACAACAAGGAATCCGCGATGATCGCGGTTCCGCCGCCCCTTCCTGAACCGGCGATGCGCACGTTTCTCTCCCGCCGTGGACCGCGGAACCTGTTCGCCGACCTCGCGACGCTCGTCGTCGGCATGTTCGACGGAATCGGTTCCGCCCCAGCCGAATTCGAGTCGTCGATCCAGATCGTGATGGGCGTTCCCGCGCTTGCCACGTTGCAGCACGGCGCACTGGTCGAGCGCGAGACACAGATCCGCGAGCTGATCGCCACCCGCCTGACCCTGTCGCCCGACGACCAGCGACCCGCAGTGATCGCCGCGGCCGTGACGGGCGCCCTCCGCGTCGCCTGCCAACGCTGGTCCAGGAGCCCCGCGCGGCGGACCTTCGCCGACGAGGTCCGGACCTGCCTCACCGTGCTCTCGACGGCCTGATCCGCAGAGCCGACCATCTCCAGCCCCCGCAACGACCCACGGATTGAAGGAAACGCCATGACGTCAGGAACGAGACTCGCGGGCCGGCGCGCACTGGTGACCGGCGGAAGCCGCGGCATCGGTGCGGCGATCGCCCGGAGGTTGGCGGCCGAGGGAGCGACCGTTGCCATCAACTACCGATCGGACGCCGCGTCCGCGAATGCCCTGGTCGACGAGCTCGCCGCGAGCGGACACCCCAGTCAGGCGTTCCAGGCCGATGTGAGCGATCGAGCGGAGATCCGGGCTCTCGTCGGAGACGTCGCTGCGGCGCTGGGCGGGCTGGACATCGTCGCGAGCAATGCCGGCGTGGAGCACTTCGGGGCGCTGGAAGCGATCACTCCCGAGGAGTTCGATCGGGTGTTCCACATCAATGTCGCCGGTCAGCTCTTCGTCGCCCAGGCGGCGGCGGACGCCATGACCTCCGGCGGCCGCATTCTCCTCACCTCCTCGGTCAGCGCGCGCTTTGCCTCGTACCACCACACGCTGTACGCGGCGAGCAAGGCGGCCGTTTCAGCCATGGTGCTCAACCTCGCCCCGGAGCTGGCCGAGCGCGGGATCGCCATCAACGCCATCGCGCCGGGCGGCACCAATACCGACATGGCGCGGGAGAACGCACAGCAGTACACCCACCCCGCACTGGCCGGCGTTTCCCCGGACGGGTTGATCAAGTCGAGAATCGCACTCGGCCGATTGGCCGATCCAGACGAAATCGCCGCTGCCGCAGCATTTCTGTTGTCGTCCGATGCGGCCTACGTGACAGGCTCCACGCTGGACGTCAATGGTGGTATGTGAAAGTTCCGCACGCGTGCCGGGCCGCCCGGTCATCAGACGCTGAACAAGCTGTCTGCCGCCGTCACCGAGATCATTCGGTCGGCCCTGAGGACGGAGCGCCGGTCAGCATCGCCCCGGCGACCTCGCCGAGGCGGTGAATCGGGGCGCGCCCGGGTCCACGGTCGTCGATGCGCTGCTGTCGCGGAGGTCGTCACGGACCACACGACGGCCTACAGCGGCGAGCCGGCGGCAGAGCGTATCCGGCCAGGACAGCATCGTCGTCCCGGCCGCCCGCAGGATCAGTGGTGCGTCGTCGTCACCGAAGGACTCCACGCCACGGCGATGTCGTTGACGGTGAGGGTGGTCATCGGACGACCGTACAAGCTGCGCAAGCAGCCCTGAGATGCGGACGGGGACTGCGGGCAGCCACCTCCCCCGCGCAGCTCCAGGTCTTCGCCGGTGGTTCTCCCGACCGGTGACTGCCCCGAGAGCGACGATCAGTCGACTCGTTCGACTGACAACCAAACTTGTCGTTGACAATTTCAGTTGTCGTCGTGCATGCTCTCCCCATGGATCTCCCGGAGATGTACGACTACATCGCCACTCTCCTGGCCAGGGCGGCCACCCAGACCGCTGCTGATGACGATCCGAACGGTGAGGAGCTTGCCGAGATCGCGTTGATCTCGCAGGCCCGGGTGGTGCTCGACATCATCGAAGCGCAGGTGGTGCACAACCTGCGTACGTCACTACCGCAGGCGAGCTACGGCGACATCGGCGATGCACAAGGGATCAGCAAGCAGGCCAGCCGCATCCGCCATTCGAAACTCGAACAGGTGCTCAAGGTCCACCAGTTCGACGGTCGACGTCACTCCATGTCCAAGGCAGTCGTTCCACCGCGCCACCGCCGAGCCGCCAGGCCGGCGCGTGTCACCCGACGCGCCGGTCCGGCCGAATAGTTCCGCCGCAGGCCATCGGAGCTGCATTCCGCCGCGCGATGCGGCTGCCGCATTCCCATACCCGGCCTCCTGCCGGTCAACCACGAAACATCACCGAAAGGGTTCATTCACCATGTCCACTCCCAAGATCGTCCCGAAGAACACCTCTGCTTTCTTCGGTGCCGCCGTCGTGTTCCTGGCCATCACGTCCGCATGGAACGTCGGAAATCTCCTGCTGCTGGATATCTCGGTCCAACAACGGTGGACGGTCGGCATGGGTCTGGTGTCCGCGATGTTCGCCGTCGTCGTCGTCTCCAAGGTCGTGCGCGACAAGGAGGAGGCCAACGAACTGGTCAACGGGATTCGAAACGCCCGGTACGAGGAAGTGCTCGCGAACTCGCCGGCGCCCGGCCTCGGGCACCTCTGACCGACGCAGCGGGGAGCCGTCCGGCAACCTGTAACATCCGCACCATGGCACACACCACGCTGGACATCGCCGCCGTTCGTTCCCGTTTCTCTGCGCTGACAGGCGATTTCGCGTTCTTCGACGCACCCGGGGGCACCCAGGTGCCCGATGAGGTCGGGGAGTCGATGGCGTTGGCGCTGCGGGAGGCGAGCGCGAACCTGGGGGCGCCGTACGACACCAGTCGCCGGGTGCAGGCCATTCTGGAGGATGCGGAAGCACGGTCGGCCGTTTTCCTGGGGTGTTCACCAGCGGAAATCGTCTTCGGCCTGAACATGACATCGATCAATTTCGGACTCACCCGGACAGCGTCCCGCGATTGGCAGCCCGGCGACGAGATCCTCAGTTCGTCTCTGGATCACGACGGCAATGTCGCGCCCTGGCTGGAAGTGGCCGCCGACCGCGGCCTGGTGGTCAAGTACATCGACGTCCGCGCGGATTCCAGGCTTGATCTGGACGACCTGCAGAGCAAGCTCTCCGACCGGACCAGGGTGGTCGCATTCACCTGGGCGTCCAACGCGGTCGGCACCGTCACCGACGCCCGGCGGATCAGTGAACTGGCCCACCGCGCCGGTGCGCTGGCCTGGGTCGATGCTGTGCACTACGCCGCCCATCGACCGGTCGACGTGCGCAGCATCGATGCCGACGTGCTGCTGTGTTCGTCCTACAAGTGGTGTGGTCCGCACCTGGGCATCGGCTACGTGCGCGAGTCGGTCGGTCAGTCCTGGCGGCCCTACAAGGCGCGGCCTGCGGCGACGACGCCGATGGGTCGCCGGTTCTCCACCGGGACGCTGCCCTACGAGATGCTGGCCGGGTTGACAGCCACCTACCGCTACCTCGACGACATCGGTGGATTCGCAGCCATCGAGCCCTATGAACGGCAGTTGGCCGACCGGTTCGTCTCCGGATTGCCTGATGGGGTCAGGTTGTACGGGCTGCCCGGCACCGAGGGTCGGCTGCCGACCTTCCTGCTCACGGTGGACGGCGTCGATTCCGCCGTTGTGGCGCAACGGCTGGCGCAGCGAGGGTACGGCGTCTGGGCCCACGACAGCTGGTACTCCCTGAGTCTGTACCGGTCACTGGGATACGAATCCACCGCCGTACGGATCGGTATGGCGCACTACAACACCGCCGACGAGGTCGACGGCCTGCTGCGCGAACTCACCGAGATCGCCCGCGGGGCCTGACGCGCCGGAGGAGCGCACCGGTCAGTGCCCCCGGAAGGCCTCCTCCAGCCACCAGGACGGTTGTCCGCGGGTGACCTTGGCGTCGACCACCAGCGGCCGCTCCCGCGGCCCGTCGATCCAGGCCCGCACGGCGGCGAGATCGGCCGGGCCGCGGACGGTGACCGAGTCACAGCCGAAACCTCTTCCCACGGCCGCGATGTCGGTGTCGGGGAAGGTGACCGTGTCCATCGGGTGGCCGCCCCCTGCGAAGTGGTGAACCTCGGCGCCATAGCCGTCGTCGTTGTAGACGACGATCATCATGCCGATACCCAACCGGACGACCGTGTCGAGTTCGGCGATCCCCATCAGAGCACCACCGTCACCCAGCGCGGCAATCGGCAACCGATCCGGCCTGGCCAGTGCGGCGCCGATCGCGGTGGCCAGGCCGAGCCCGATCGACTGGTAGGCCTGGGTGAAACACATCCCCTGTTCGTCCGGCACCGACAGGAACATGCTCGGATAGCCCATGAAATTGCCGGAGTCGATGGCCAGGATCCTCTCGGCGGGCAACAGGTCGTCCAGACCGATACTGAGCGTGCGAGGGTCGATCAGCTCCTGGGTGCTGTCGTCGTCATACGGCACGTCTCGCCAGCGCAACTCCGATCCGAGGCGATGAGCGAGTTCATCGCTCCGGTACCCGGTGGCGTGGTGTCCACGGCTGTGCAGATCTTCCGAGATCGACCGTGCGACGGCGGCCGCGTCGCCGGCGATCCCGATGTCGACGGGCCTGTTGGCCCCGAGTTCACTCGCCTCGATGTCGATCTGGGCGACGGTCGCGTCCGCCGCGATCAACCGCCCGTGTCGCATGGTCCACATGTTCATCGAACAGCCCCAGCCGACGATCAGATCGGCACCGGCGATCAACTCCGCGGCCACCGGGGAGGCGAAGCCACCGGACACGTCCAGGGTGAATCTGTTGCCGTGGAACAGTCCTCGGGCAACGGCCGAGGTGGCCAGCAGTGCCCCCGTGCAATCGGCCAGCGCAGCGATGGCGTCCCTCGCGGCGTGCGAGCGGGCGCCGCGGCCGGCGATGAAGACCGGGCGACGCGCAGCCTCGAGTGCAGTCGATAGCTGCGCTATCCCGGTCGGATCCGTTGCGGGGCTAGATAACTCGGCTGCTGGGGGGATGTCGACCGCAGGATCGGGGATGTCCTGTGCCTGCAGTTCCAGCGGCAGGTTCAGCAGAACGGTGCGACGTTCGTTGCGGGCGGTGTGAAAGGCCGCGGCGCTCTCCGTGACCGCTGATCCGGGCGAGGTGACGCGGTGGGCCACGGCGCCGACCGCCGTGGCCAGTGCCGCCTGGTCGACGAAGAAGTTGGACCGGGGCGCGGTGGTTTCGGCGGCCACCACGACCAGGGGCGTGCGACTCTTGGCGGCCTCGGTGATACCGGTCAGTGCATTGGTCAGCCCGCAACCCTGGTGCACTGTCACGACCGCCACGGTTCCGCTGACGCGCGCGTACGCGTCGGCCATGGTGGCCGCGCCGCCCTCGTGCCGGGCGGCGACGAACCGCGCTCCACCGGCTATCAGCGCGTTGGTCACATGGAAGTTCCCGCTGCCGACCACCCCGAAGGCATGGTCCACGCCCAGGCGGGTGAGCGTGTTACCGACTGCCTCGGCGACGTTCACGACGAGCGTTCGACCAGGGCCAGTGCTCGGGCCGGGCTGCCCGATCCACCGACGATCGGCAGCGGGGCGGTCACGACGAGGGCGCCGGTCGGCGGGAGCAGAGCGAGGTTCTGCAACTGGGTCAGGCCGAACTTCCCGGCACCGAGCAGGGACTGGTGGCAAGGGAAAGGCGGGTCGAACGCATGGGCCGCGCCCGCGTCGGTGCCGACGGTCTCCACCCCCACCCCGATGATCGGCGCTTCCTCGGCCAACCACCTGGCGCAGTCCACCGAGATTCCGGGCGTATGTGGGCCGGTCTCGTTCGCGTTGAGAAATCTGTCCTGATCGTCCGAGCGGGTGTCCCAGCCGGTGCGGTAGATCAGCCAGCCTCCCTCCGGTAGCGCCCCGTGCTCGGCCTCCCAGGAGCGGATGTGGTCGACCTCGAGCAGGAAGTCGGGGTCGCTGGAGGCCTGGGCCGAGAAGTCCAGCACCGCGGCCGGAGCGATCATCTGGGTCAGCGGCACCTGCGACACATCCAGGCTGTCCTTCCCGGTGATCCAGTGCACCGGCGCGTCCAGGTGCGTGCCGGTGTGCTCACCGGTGTGGATGTCGTTCCAGTACCAGGCGGGACCCCGATCGTCGTACCGGCTGATCTCCTCGAGGCGGAACCCGATGGTGTTCGCGAACGGCGGCGGGAGCTGCAGGATGGGCGTGCTGCTGGTCAACGGGGCGGTCAGGTCGATGATCTGGACGGCGCCGGAACGCACGGCCCCGATCAGGTCGGTGAGAACGGGCATTTGCATCTCCTTGTTGGTGGCGAGCCGGCCGATCGACGGCCGCGTTTGTCGGTCGGTCTGTGTTTCAGCTGCGTCAACGCAGCAGGTGCCGATGTCGACGCAGGGCGGCGATGACGGCCTCGATGTCTGCGTCGTTGTTGTAGCAGTGCGGTGAGATCCGGACGTTGCCGTCCCGGGAACTGACGATCACGCCGTCCTGCTCCAGTGCCCGTACGGCGGCGTGCTCGTCGGTCGTGGCCACGGCCAGCATCGGTCCGGACAGTCCGGCAGGGGTCACCACGACTCCACCGAGATCCTCGACGTCGGCGCGCAGGTGGGCCAGCAGGTTCTGCACGTGCACCCAGGAGTTGGCCACCCCGATCTCGAGCATCAGCGAAATCCCTGCCTCCGCCGCGTACAGACTCGGCACTGCCGGGGTGCCCGACTCGAAGCGCCGGGCGTCCGGGGCCGGATCATAGGAATGGATGTCCATGGCGAAGATGTCCCGTGCGGCGAACCAGCCGGTCACGGTCGGCTGCAGAGCAGCCGTCGTGGCCCGATTGGCATACAGGAAGCCGACTCCCGGTGAGGACAGCAGGTATTTCAACACTCCCCCGCTGATGAAATCGGCGCCGCTCCCGGTGACGTCCAGGGGGATCGCACCTGCCCCCTGGTAGCAGTCGACCAGGACCAGCGCGCCGCGCGAGTGCGCCAGCTCGATGATCGGCGCGAGGTCCAGTGCCGCCCCGTTCCGATAGCAGACCTGGGTGACCGAGACGATGGCCGTCCGGTCGTCGATCTCGTCCGCGAACCGATCCAGCGGGATGGTGTTGTCGGCATCCGCCCGGACGTGGACGACCTCGGCCCCCCGGCGTTCCTGGGCGTGCCAGATCTGACCGATCATGGGGAACTCGAGGTCCGTGGTGACCACCTTGGTCCGGCCGCCGCTGAAGTCGACCGCGCTGGCCAGCGAGCTGACCGCGGCGGAACCTGATGTGGTGACCGCGATCTCCGCCGGCGTGGCACCCAGCAGGGTGGCGATCAGCTGGCGGACGCTTTCCTGCTTGCCCACCCAGTGCTCCCACAGCGAACCTTCTCGCTCCAGCCCCGAGAGGTAGTCCTGGTAGGCCGCCCGCACCGCATCCGACAGGGCTCCCTGCGAGCAACTGTTGATGTAGGTCAGGTGGTCGAACACCGGGAACCGGTGCCGGATGGAGTCCGGCAGACCGGCCGTCACCGTTGTCGTCGACGCTTGTCCCTCAGCGGCCAAGGTAGGCCCTCCTCAATTCCTCGTGGACGGCCAATTCGTCGGCCGGGCCGGTCAGCACGATGCGGCCGGTCTGCAGGACGTAACCCCGATCAGCCACCGACAACGCCATGTTCGCGTTCTGCTCGATCACCAACATGGAGACCCCGGCGGCGTGGAGTTCGGAGATCAACTCGAAACTCTGCTCCACCAGGCGCGGGGAGAGTCCCATGGACGGTTCGTCCATCAGCAGAACCCGCGGCCGCGACATCAGGGCCCGGCCCATGGCCACCATCTGCTGCTCTCCACCGGACAACGTGCCCGCCAGCTGGTTTCGGCGCTCGGCCAGCAAGGGGAAAAGGGTGAACACTCGCTCGAGATCCTCGGCCCGGGCGTCGCCGTGCACGTATGCCCCGATCCGGAGGTTCTCCAATACCGTCATCGGAGCGAACAGTCGCCGGTTCTCCGGAACGACGGCCACGCCGGCGACGATCCGGCGGGACGGCGACCACCGGGTGACGTCCTGGCCGTCGAACAGGACCCGACCGGACCTGGGTTGCACCAGGCCGAGGATCGTCTTCAACGTCGTGGACTTGCCACAGGCGTTGCCTCCCAGCAGACACACCAATTCTCCTTCGGCCACCTCGATCGTCACGCCCTGCAGGATGTGGACCTGGCCGTAATAGGTGTTCACGTCGACCAGGCTCAACAACGGCGTCGCCCCGCTGGGTGCAGATGCGGCCATCACTTGGTACCTGCCGTTCCGCGACCGAGGTAGGCCGCGACGACCTCGGGGTGCGAGGCGACCTCGTGATAGAGCCCATCGGCGATCTTGACGCCGTGGTCCAGCGCGATCACCCGATCACTGACGCCCTCGACCACGTGCATGTCGTGCTCGATGATCATGATGGTGTAGCCGCGTTCGTCGCGCAGGCGCCCGACAAGCTCGGTGATCTCGTGGGTCTCGGAGGGATTCATGCCCGCAGCCGGCTCGTCCAACAGCAGCATCTTGGCGCCGGTGGCCATGGCGCGGGCGATTTCCAACCGACGCCGATTGGCATAGGACAGGGAATAGGCCGGTTGATCCCACCGGTACCCCATCAGCCGGGTGCCGAAGAACGACAGCAATTCCTCCGCGCGGGCGCGGACCTCTCGCTCCTCACGCCGCGATCCCGGCGTGCCCAGGGCCGAGCGCCAGAGCCCGGCCCGGGTGTGACCGAAGGTCGCCGCCATGACGTTGTCACGGACCGACATGTTCAGGAACAGGCGGACGGTCTGGAACGTCCGGGCGATCCCGCCGCTGGCGACCTCGGCCGGGGTGGCGCCCACCAGCGATCGACCGTCGAACCTCACGTCACCGGAACTGGGGGGGTAGATCCCGGTGATCACGTTGAACAGGGTGGTCTTACCCGCCCCGTTCGGACCGATCACGCTGACCACCTCGCCGGTATTGACCCACAGATCCAGCGATTGCAGGCTTTGCAGGCCGCCGAAGTTCTTGTTCAGCTGCGACAGCTCGAGAAGCCGGGTCGGCGCGGCGGGGTCGGTCACAGCACCTCCACACGTTGGCGGCCGAACAGACCCTGCGGCCGGGCGATCATCAGCACCACCAGCGACGATCCGATCACGAGCTGACGGGTCAGGCTCGCCTCGGTCGACAGGCGCACCATCCACACGAACACGGCCAACCACACCAGGAGGGGCAGCAACAGCAGTTTGCGGCGACCGCTCATCCGCGAGAAGACGGCGACCGCAATCACCAGGAGGACGAAGGCGATGTTGCCCCAGAGCATCCGGTCCGCCGGAACGAACAGCCAGCGGCCCAACAGACGGCCGATGAACCCCTGGGCCCACTGGTCGACCGACAGGTATCGAACCCCTGCGGCCAGCAGCACGATGTTGACAACGAAGCCCACGGCCACCGTGGCGGCGATGACCAGGGCGGCGATCTTCGGTTTGAGGGTCCAGAACAGACCCACGACGAGGACGACGAAGAACAGCAGCTCGCTGTAGTTCGGCTGCCGCAGTGCCTCGGGCAGCAGGCTCATGATCGCCGCGCCGATGAGAGTGCCGGGCAGGCTCCCGCTGCCACCGAGAATCACTGCGGCATAGAGCAGGATCAGCAACGGGACGTCGAAGCTGCTCGAGTAGACGCCGAGTTGGACAGCCGAGAAGATCGTTCCGGTCAGCCCGGCGATGGCGGCCCCGACGACGAAGGCGAGCAGCTTGAGCCGGTTGACCGGAATCGTCATGGCCGCGGCCGCGAGTGGGTCTTCGCCGATTGCGCGCCACGCCCGCCCGATCCTGGAGCGGCCGATGCGATGCAGTCCCAGGACCAGGACGACCACGAAGAACAGGACCAGGAAGTAGTAGGAACGGTTGCCGGTGAAGGCAAATCCGAACAGCGACCATCCGCTGACCCCGACGATCCCGTCGGCCCCACCGGTGATGTCGACCGGATCGCCGGCCCACGGCAGGCTCACCGAGTCGCCGGCCAGCACCAGCTCGGTGAAGATCTGGCCGAAGAACAGGGTGACGATGGCAAGGTAGTCGCCGATCAACCGGCGCGAGGGCAGGCTGACCAGGAGACCGATCAGGGCGGTGAACAGCACCGCGACAGGCACCGATACCCAGGTCGGCAGGCGCACGCCCAGTTGCTCGGACGACATCAGAGCGTAGGCGTAGGCCCCACAACCATAGAAGGCCACGAAGCCCAGGTCGAGCAGACCGGCGTACCCGACCACCACGTTGAGACCCAGTGCCAGCAGCGCGAACAGGCCCAGATTCACGCCGACCCGTAGCAGGTAACCGCTGGACACGACGATCGGGAACAGCACGGCGACCAGCAGCGGAAGCAGCCAGCGCACGGAGGTCGGCACCTTCGACCAGAACGCACCGACTCGGTCGGCGAGGCTGTTCCCGGACTTCGTGCGGGCCTCGTGCTGGGCCACCCACTCGTCGGTGCCGATTCCCAACGTGCCCACCCCGAGCGTCTCTGCCGCGGGGCGGGGGTCGCTGCTCATCGCGTCGCCGTCGCCGTCCATCTCAGACCTTCACGATCGCCGACCGGCCGAGCAGGCCGCGAGGTTTGACCAGCATGACGGCGATCAGGGCCACGAAGGAGATGACGTTCGCAAGGTTCGCCGAGATGTACCCGGCAGCAAAGGATTCCAGCATGCCGATCAGCAGTCCACCCAGCATGGCACCGCCCACCGATCCGATCCCGCCCACCACCGCCGCCGTGAACCCCTTGAGGCCGGCCAGGAATCCCATGTAGTTGGAGACGTTGAAGAAGACCAACCCGACCATGACCCCCGCCGCGCCGGCCAGCGCGGAGGCGAAGAAGAAGGTCAGCACGACGACCCTGTTCACGTCGATACCCATCATCACCGCAGCCTCGCGGTCATAGGCCACGGCCCGCATACCGCGCCCGAACCGGCTGCGATCGACCACCCGCACCAGGACGAACATCAGGATGACCGACAGCACGACCACGAGTATCCGCATCGGGTCGATGCGGATCGCCCCGATCGAGATGCCGCTGCCGATCGGGATGTATTGCGTGGTGTCGTAGCTGCGAATACGGGGGCCGAACAGCAGGAGCACCGCGTTCTCCAGGAACAACGAGACGCCCAGCGCACTGATCAGCGGCGCAATGCGGGGCGAGTTGCGCAACGGGCGGTAGGCGAACTGTTCGATCAGCACGCCGAGGATCCCGCTGCCCAGCATGGCCGCCAGGAACATCGCCACGATCATCAACCACACCGGGACGATCGGCGCGGCGGGACCACCGAGACCGATCATCACGAAGAAGCCGATGAAGGCGCCCACCATGTACACGTCGCCGTGCGCGAAGTTGAGCAGTTGCAGCACACCGTAGATGAGCGTGTAGCCGAGGGCGATCAGGGCGTAGACGCTACCCAGCGTCAATCCATTGACCAGTTGTTGCCCGAAGAAATCCACTTGCGCACCCTTCGTTCACGCAACCCGCGCGGGAGATCTACTGGGCGAGCTGCGGCTTGCCGTCGGTGCCGATCTTGAACACGTAGAACTTGGCGCCCGCCACGTCACCGCTGGCGGTGAACTTCAGTGTGCCGCCCAGGATCGAGCCGGTGATGTTCGTGTTCTTCACCTGCGCGAGGACGGCGGCCCGAGTAGAACCGTTGGCCTGGCAGGCTCGCTGCGCGGCCTGCAGGATGGCCTCCGCGGCCACGTAGGTCGGCGGACCGTAAGTGGTGGCGAAATCGCCGTACTTGGCGGTATAGGCCTTGACCACGGCGGCGGCCGCGGGAACCGACTTGACATCGGGTGCGAAGGAGGAGACGTAGGCGCCCGCGGTGTTGAAGTCCGCGGAGAACGATCCGTCCGATCCGAACACCACGGCCTTCTTGCCCTGCTGCTTGAGTTGGGTGGCCAGAACCTGGGTGTTGGCCGCGATCTGGAAGGTGGCGAACACGACGTCGGTGTCGTCGGCCACCTTTGTCACCACCGCCGAGTAATCGGGCTGCTGCTTGCTGACCGGCACGACGGTCACCGCGACCCCCTGCGACTTGAGGGCCGACCCCACAGAGGCGGCCAGACCCTGTCCGTAGGAGGTCTTCTCCTGCACGATCACCACGTTCTTGGCATTGAGCTTCTCGCGGATGAAGGCGGCGTCGGTGGGCCCCTGCACAGCGTCGTTCGGGATGGTGCGGAAGAAGGTCGGATACTTTCCGGCCGTCAATTCGGTGGCCGTCGCCGACGCGCTGACGAAGGCCAGATGTGCGGCGTCGAACACCGGGCCGATCGCGTCCACCTCTTGGCTGCCGGCTGGCCCGACCACTCCCAGGATCGCATTGTTCGAGACGAACTGCTGGGCAACGGTGCTGGCCTGGCCGGGGTCGAGCTGGGTGTCACCCTGGACGATGCTGTAGCTCGACTTGTTCTGCGCGTTGAACGTGTCCACCGCCAACTGGGCGAAATGCAATTGCTCCCCGCCGATGGCCGCTGCACCGCCGGTGATCGGTCCCATGAATCCGATGGACCCGGAGCATGCTTTCCCGGACGCAGCCGACGAGCTGGCAGGTGTGCCCGAACCCGGTAGCGCGCTCGAGGTCGGGCCGGAGCCGGCCGAGGCCGACCCGGTGACCGAAGACGATGCCGGCGACGGGGCCGAGCCGGCCGTGGTCCCGGCCGTCGGTGGGCTGCTGGTTGCGCCACCGCCGGAACTTCCTCCGGCGCAACCGGTGACAGTCAGGGACAGGCAGACGATGGCGGTCATTCCTTTGACCAATTGGGTGGCACGCATGGAGGTCACGACCTTGCACTCGAGGGCTGCTGGGCTGTCAGCGATCGTGTCACCACGACCAGGCTGTGTAAACAATTTTCCGACCGTCACAAACACGTAACATTCGTTCGGCCCCGCGGCCGGCCACGGATCACGCGCTGAAGGCCGCGCGTCCGTCGGGGTAGTAGGCCGCCGCAGCCGAGCCGGAGGGTCGGAACACGCCCAGCATGTGCAGGTCCTCGGTGCCGGAATTGCGCACCGCATGCAGAAAGCGCGGCGGCACGTGGAAGGTGGAGCCCTCGGTCAGTTCGTGCACGGCATCGCCGACCAGCAGGCGGCCGGTCCCACGCACCACGGTGCAGATCTCGTCGTAGAGGTGGTAGTGCTCCGGCGCTCCGGTCTGCGGGATGAACCCGATGAACTGGGTCGCGCCGCCGCAGCCGTTGGCGCGGTCGAACAGCACCTCGAACTCACGGTCGGAGGTGGCCGCCTGCCGAGCCTGCTCCCCGACGTGATTGGTCAACGTCCAGGCGCCAGGCTCCTGCCACAGGCCGGCCGCCGCCGGCAGGCCCGGGACCGGAACACGCACGCAGGACAGGTGCAGTCCCTCGGCAGCCGCACTCACGGACCACTTCTCGCCCGCTGGAATGAGAGCGGCCGTGCCCGGCGTGAGCGAACCGGATCGGTCGCGGGCCTGCACCTGGCCGACACCGGAGATGACGTACAGGAGGTGGTCGTGGTGTACGTCGGCGGGGATGACGTAGTCGCCGGCCGGAACCGTCAGCATGTGCTGGGTCATTGCTTCGGCCCGTCCGTCGGTGCCGACCAGGCAGCGAGCCGACACCCCGATCGCCTCGAACCGGTCGGTGACGTCCCCGGCGGCGTGCAGAGTCACTGGATCGGACTCGGTGCGGACAGTCCCTGCCGGCATGTTGTGGTCCTCTCGCTGGCCGCCCGGTTTGACCGACGGGTCTTGTACAGTTGAGACGTTCTGATGACGGCCGTTGCAGCGGGAGTATACCGATGAAGATTCTGCGTCACGCTTTCGCCTCGTGGTCCGGACCGGTGGTTCAAGGCTCCGGCCTGATGCGTCTGGGCCGCGCCGGCGCCGAGATGCCTTTCTCGCTGAAGTCCCGGGTCGAGGACGGCACCGGGACCAATCCCGAGGAATTGCTAGGGGCTGCCCACGCCGGCTGCTTTTCCATGTCTCTGAGCAGTCTGCTGGAGGACGCCGGCTACCGGGTGCACGCGGTGAGCACGGACGCCACCGTCACCATGGAAGAGGCGGAAGGCAGCTTCTCGATCACGCGGGTCGCGCTGCGTGCCCGGGGTCAGGTCGACGGCGTGACGGCCGACGAGTTCGTCGCCCTGGCCGAGAAGGCCAAGGCGACGTGTCCGGTTTCCCGGCTGTTCGCCTCGGCCGAGATCACCATGACGGCCACCCTGGACCCCGCTTCCTCCTAGCCCGCCCGGCCATCTCGACATTGGCCGGAAGCTGACCCGAAGTGGTCCGGCTGTGATCCTCTACTCTCACGGTGTGCCCGAGCGCCCGCTGACCGCTCCACGGCATCAGTACCTGATCGTCACGGTGTTCGGGTTGTACCGGGATCTGCGGGGTGCAATCCCGATTGCGGTTCTCATCCGGATGTTGGGCGACCTCGGAGTGGAATCGGCCAGCGTGCGGTCGTCGGTGTCCCGGCTCAAGAAGCGCGAGATCCTGGTCAGCGCAGCGCTGGACGGGGCGGCGGCCTACGCCCTCGCCCCGCACCTGCGAGAGGTATTCGACGAAGGCGACCGGCGCATCTTCATGCGGCACGGTGCGGCGTCCGAGGAATGGCTGCTCGCCACCTTCACCGTTCCGGAGTCCGAACGCAACCTCCGGCATCGCATGCGAATGGTGTTGCGCCGCTGGGGCTTCGGAACCGTGGCGCCAGGGCTCTGGATCGCTCCGGCCGGTGTCGCAGCAGCCGTCGCAGCGAGGCTGGCCCGCGAACAGCTGGATTGCTACGTGGAATTCTTCACGGCCCGCTACAGCGATACGGAGGGCCTGAAGGCAAAGGTCGCCCGATGGTGGGATCTGGACAGCCTGGCGCAGCAGTACTCGTCGTTCGTCGAACGGCATGCCTCCCACGTCGCCGGTCCCCAGCTGCCGCCGGCTGCCGCCTTCGCGCACTACGTCCCGCTCGTCACCGAATGGCGGCAATTGCCGTACCTGGACCCAGGCTTGCCGAACGAATTGCTGCCCTCGACCTGGCCGGGCGGCCGGGCCGAGAGTCTTTTCATGCAACTGCATCAGCGATGGGCCGGGCCGAGCCGGGAGTACGCCCGGCACTTGCTGGAGACGCACTGACCGGTCGGGCCGACCGGGCCCGCTTTCTCCCGACGTCGCGCCGCTCAACCGATCGCGGCGACCGCGGAGATCTCGATCATGGCCTCGGGTTGCCAGAGCCGGCTCACCCCGATACCGGCCATGGCCGGGTAGTGGGTGCCGGCCAGATCCCGCCAGATCCGGCCGATCTCGCGCCCATGGGCCTGGTAATCCTCCACGTCGGTGAGATAGATGGTCACCGAAACCAGGTCGTCCGGCGTACCGCCGGTCGCGGCCAGCGCGGTGAGCACGTTCTCGAACGCCTGACGGAACTGCTCGACTATCCCCCCGGGCACGATGACCCCGTTGGAATCCATGGCCGTCTGCCCACCGAGATGCACGGTGCGACCACCGGCCGGGGTCACGGTGGCGTGGGCGAAGCCGACCGCCCGGGCCAGGCTCGGCGGGTTGACGTTTTCGTGAGGCATGGAAATCCTCCTCTTGACTAGCCGGACACTGCTGCCCGAGAATGCTACATTGAGTCCAATTGACGGTCGTTAGTAATCGACGATAGGGGGCCCCAGGCGGACCACGGCCACCCCGGCGCCCGTCTGCCACCGGTCGCCGAACATCCCCTGCACGGCGCTGCGGGCCGGGACGCTGGTGCTCACCGGGACGCACCGCCGGGGACCATCCACCGCAGAACGTCGACCGGAGGAGCACGCTGATGACCACCCAGGAGTTACCGGGCCTGCAGCAGGCGGGCCCTAATTCGCAGTACGCCGGGCCGGACGGGCAGGTGGTACCGGTGGTGACCCGGGCCGGTCAGGAGAGTACCGACACCACGCAGTCGGGCGACTGCGTACGGGTGTCCGGGGTCAGCGTCGCGCACACGCCGGCGACCCGCATCTGGTTCGGCCAGGTCAGCAACAAGCCGGGCTACCGATCGCTGCCGCACCACCACGGCGAGGCGGAGACCGGCGGGTACGTCCTGTCGGGGCGCGGCCGCATCTACTTCGGGGCCAACTACTCGCAATGGTTCGACATGACCCAGGGGGACTGGGTTTTCGTGCCGCCCTACATGCCGCACGTCGAGGCCAACATGAGCATCACCGACGACCTGATCTGGTTGACCACCCGAACTCCGGAGAACATCGTCATCAATCTGGACGAAATCGACGATGGGATGCTCGAGGGCTTCCGTCGGGTATGACGACCGCCACCGACCCCCCGGCGCAGGGCCTGGACGCGGGCTCCGCCCCGACGGCTGCCACCTTTCTGGCCGCGATCGAGCTGACCCCTACCGAGCCTTTGCATTTCGACCAGGCATTCCTGGCGACCACCCAGCCCTGCCCGTGGCCGAAGGCCTACGGCGGAGACATGGTCGCGCAGGCCACCATCGCCGCGCTGCGGTCGGCTGCCGGCGACCGTGGCCTGCACTCGATGCACAGCTACTTCCTGCGGCCCGTCGAGATCGCGCAGGAGATTCGTTACGAAGTGGAACTTCTGCGGGATGGCCGAAGCTTCTCCACCCGCCAGGTCCGGGCCTACCAGAACGGCAAGGTGGTCTACGTCGCCCTGGCGTCCTTCCACGCGCCCGAACCCGGGTCGGACTACAGCGTGCCGATGCCCGCCGGGTTGCCGGACCCGGAATCGTTGCCCAGCTCGGCCGACATCCTCGCCGGGGTGCCGGGTTCCGCTGCCCGGTACTGGTCGTCCGGACGCAGCTTCGACCAGCGCCACGTACCGGGCCCGCTCTACACCGAGGTGACCGGCGCACCGGTCGGCGCCCAGGCCGTGTGGCTGCGCCCGTTCAGCACGCTGCCCGACGACCAGGACGTGCACACCGCCGCTCTGGCCTACGTCTGCGACTACACGATCCTGGAATCGCTGTTGAGGGTGCACGGACTGGCGTGGGCCGACGCGGGCCTGGTGACGGCGAGCCTGGATCACGCCATGTGGTTCCACCGGCCGGCGCGCCTGGACGACTGGGTGCTCTACAGCCAGCAGGCCGTGTCCACCCAGCAGGCCCGCGGATTGGCCATCGGGCAGCTGTACACCCGCTCCAGGGAGCTGCTGGCCACCGTCGGCCAGGAGGGCTTGATCCGGGACCCCAGGCTGTCAGCCACGTCATGAACTCACGCGACGATCGAGAGCAATCATCATGATGCAGCACGATCCGCTCGGCCCCAGCGCGCACCGGGACACCTTCACGCGAGATCACCTACCGGCTCGGGACTCCTGGCCGACGTTCGAGTTCACCGTTCCGGAGGTGCACTATCCCGAGCAGTTGAATGCCGCGACCGAACTCATCACCAGGACGACCGAACGGTTCGGTGCCGATCGGCCGGCGTTGCACGCCCCGGGCCGGGCCCGTTGGACCTACGGCGAGCTGTTGCAGCGTGCCAATCAGGTAGCCCAGGTGTTGGTCGACGACTTCGGTGTGGTTCCGGGAAACCGCGTCATGCTGCGCGCTCCGAACAACCAGTGGCTGGTGGCCTGCTGGCTGGGCGTACTGAAGGCCGGCGCCGTCGTGGTGACCACGGTGCCGGCTCTGCGGGGAGGGGAGATCCAGCAGTTGTTGGAACTGACCCGCCCGAGCGTGCTGTTGTGCGACCACCGCTTCGCCGACGACCTGCCGGTCAGCGGGGCGGGATCGGGAGAGGCAGTCCCGCCGGCCGTCGTCTTCTTCGGCGGAACTGGGCCGACGGACCTGGTCGAACGGTGCCGTCTCAAGTCGGGCGAATTCGCCGACGTGGCCACCGCTGCCGACGACGTCGCCCTGCTCGGACCGACATCCGGATCGACCGGCATCCCGAAGATCACCATGCACTTCCACCGCGACGTGCTGGCCAACGCGGACACCTTCGCCCGCTATCTGCTCCAGCCGGTGCCGGACGACATCTTCGCGGGGTCGCCGCCGTTGGCCTTCACCTTCGGTCTCGGGGGGCTGGTGGTCTTCCCGCTCCGTTTCGGAGCCTCGGCACTGCTCACCGAGAAGACCACTCCGGTCGAGTTGGCGCAGCTGAGCCGGGACGCCGGCGCGACTGTCCTGTTCACCGCCCCCACGGCGTACCGGGCGATCGTCAAACAAGGTAGAGCCGAGCTGCTGGCGGGCCTTCGGATCGGTGTCTCGGCCGGAGAGCACCTCAGCGCCGACGTGTGGCGGCAGGTTTTCGACGCCACCGGGCTGAGGCTGGTGGACGGGATCGGCTCGACCGAGATGCTGCACGTCTTCGTCTCGGCCGCGGGGGACGACATCAGGCCGGGTTGCACCGGCCGCGCGGTCCCCGGATACCGAGTAGCCGTGCTCGACGAACAAGGGTTGGCCGTGGCTGCCGGGGTTCCCGGGCGGCTCGCGGTGATCGGCCCGACGGGATGCCGCTATCTGTCCGGAGACCGACAGCACAACTATGTCCAGCATGGATGGAACATCACCGGTGACGTCTTCGAGATGGACGCCGACGGGTACCTGACGTACCACGCCCGCTCCGACAGCATGATCATCTCGTCCGGCTACAACATCGGTGCGCCAGAGGTGGAGGCGGCGATCGAGAAGCATCCGTCGGTGCTGGAAAGCGCCGTGGTCGCCCGGTCCGATCCGGAGCGTGGATCGGTGGTCTGTGCGTTCGTGGTGCTCACCCCCGGAACCGATCCCAGTGACACCATGCGAAAGGACATCCAGGATTTCGTGAAACAGCAGATCGCACCGTTCAAGTACCCACGGGACGTCCGCTTCGTCACCGCGCTGCCGCGCAATCCGAGCGGTAAGCTGCAGCATTTCCGGCTGCGTGAGCAGCTGGCCGACGAGTCAGGTGATTCCGCGGCGCGGACCGCTACGGTGCCGGACCGGACGCGCACGTGAGAATCGCCGTCGTGGGCGGGGGACCAGCCGGCCTTTACTTCTCCGCGCTGATGATGCGGCTCGATCCCGCACACCGGATCACGGTGTGGGAGCGCAATGCGCCTGATGACACCTTCGGCTTCGGCGTCGTCTTCTCGGACGAAACGCTCGGTGGCATCGAGAACGCCGACACCACCATCGCGGCCGAGATGTCGGAGAAATTCGCCCGGTGGACGGACATCGACATCCACCGCAGCCGCAAGGACGGGACGCGCGAGGCGGAGACGGTCGGCGGCCAAGGCTTCGCGGCCATGGCCCGCAAGGATCTGCTGGCCCTTCTGCAGCGGCGCTGTGCCGCGCTCGGGGTCGATCTCAGATTCAACACCTCAGCGCCCGACGTCAGCGAGCTGTCGGCGACCTATGACCTCGTGCTGGCCGGGGACGGTGTCAACTCCGCGATCCGGCAGCGGTACGCCACCGACTTCGGCCCGAGCACCGAGCGGCGTGACTGCAAGTACATATGGCTGGGAACGGACCTCGTTTTCGAGGCATTCGAGTTCTTCGTCAAGCAGACCGAGTACGGCGTGATGCAGATCCACGGGTACCCGTACTCCGCTACCGGCAGCACGTTCATCGTCGAGATGACCGAAAAAGTCTGGCGGGCGGCCGGCTTCGACCGCACCGAGGATCAGAAGTTCCGGCCGGGCGAGAGTGACGACTTCGCCGTCAACCGGATCCGTGAGCTTTTCGCCGAGGATCTGGGCGGCCACCAGGTGCTGGCCAACAACTCGAAGTGGCTGAACTTCACCACCGTGCGCAATCGGTGTTGGCGGCGCGGAAACGTGGTCCTGATCGGCGACGCCGCGCACACCGCGCATTTCTCGATCGGCTCGGGGACAAAGCTTGCCATGGAGGATGCCCTGGCGCTCGCGGCCTGCCTGCACGAGCACGACACCCTGGCCGCAGCAGTAGAGGCATACGAGATCGAACGCCGTCCGGTGGTCGAGTCGACGCAGCGGGCCGCCCAGGCCTCCCTCGAGTGGTTCGAGAACCTCGGCCAGTACATCGATCAGAACATGATCCAGTTCTGCTTCAACCTGCTGACCCGGTCCAGGCGTATCACCTACGAGAACCTGAGGGTGCGCGACCCCGAGTTCGCTTCCCGGGTCGATCGCGCCTTCGCCGACGCGAACGGACTCGACGAGGCACGGCCGGCCATGCTCCAACCGTTCCGGTTGGGGGCACTCGACCTGGTCAACCGGGTCATCGTCTCCCCGATGGACATGTACTCGGCCACCGACGGCGTGCCCGGCGCTTTCCATCTCGTGCACCTGGGCAGCAAGGCCATGGGCGGCGCCGGCCTGGTGATGACGGAGATGGTGTGCGTGTCGCCGCAGGGCCGGATCACCCTCGGCTGTACCGGCCTGTGGACCGACGAGCAGCGTGACAGTTGGGCCGAGGTGGTGAACTTCGTGCACGCCCATTCGACCGCGAAGATCGGCGTGCAACTTGGTCATTCCGGTCGCAAGGGCTCGACGAAACTGATGTGGGAAGGCATCGACGAGCCGCTGCTGGAGAACAACTGGTCCGTGGTCGGACCTTCGGCGCTGCCGTACGGGCCAGGAAGCCAGGTTCCCGCGGAGTTGACCCGGGACCAACTCGACGTGATCAAGGAAGAGTTCGTGGCGGCGACCGAACGCGCGGCGGCCGCCGGGTTCGATGTGCTGGAGTTGCACTGCGCCCACGGCTACCTGCTGTCCTCGTTCCTGTCCCCAATCTCGAACCAACGGACCGACGACTACGGCGGAACCCCGGAGAACCGACTGCGCTATCCGTTGGAGGTTCTCGACGCGGTCCGCGCCGCCTGGCCGGCCGACCGGCCGATCACCGTCCGGATGTCGGCTGTCGACTGGATCGACGGTGGCACGAGCGCGCACGACGCCGTGCAGATCGCCGCCGCTCTCATCGAGCACGGCGTGGCCGGGATCGATGTGTCCACCGGGCAGATCGCCCAGCACGAGAGGCCGGCATTCGGTCGGAGCTACCAGACCCCGTTCGCCGACCGGATCCGTAACGAGGTCGCCGCGCCCGCCGGTGTGGCGGTGATCGCGGTCGGCGCCATTTCGTCCTACGACGATGTCAATTCGATCCTGCTCGCCGGCCGTGCCGACCTGTGCGCCCTCGGCCGGGCCCACCTCTACGACCCGCAGTGGACGCTCCATGCCGCCGTCGAGCAGGACTACGACGGCCCGGGCGCGCCCTGGCCGGTGCCGTTTCGTGCCGGCCGGCGGAAGCCGCCCAGCGCCCGCACGGACGCAATCCGTCCCCGACTGTCGCTGATCCGGGCCACCAGCCCGGCAGAGTCGGTCACGCACCTGCGGTGGCGTCCGGGGGGGCACCCGGTCGACCAGTCCACGCCGGCACAGGTATCCGTGCTGGTTGATTGACCTGCTCGGGTGTATGCCGCTCCGGGACCGGAAGCGGCTGCGCCGTGCCCGGTGAAGTGCCATGGCGGGCACGTGACGTCGCCCGCCGCAGCCGGTCAACGCCGCCGCGCGTCCATCACCGTTGGTCGAAGCCGGGGTGCGGTCCGGACGCGGGACCGAGCAGCAGACCGACGACCTGAGCCCGTGACGTGATGCCCAATTGCCGTTGTGATCTGTCACCAGCCTGCTGGGCGATGACCCCGACACCTGCCCACCCGTCGACCCCGATGCCGGTCGAACGCGTTGTCCCCCGATCAGCGGACGGCAGACCCTGCAACCGCTGCACAAGTCACCTGCTCCGCCCCGGCGGAATTTAAGCGTTGCTTAAGCCCGGATGCGCCATCGTGTGATGGTTCCCGGCGGGTCGTGGAGCGGGAAT
>CAXTBG010000069.1:0-24356 GCA_964242105.1 uncultured Nakamurella sp.
CCTCGAACCGGAAGATCGAGCCCCAGACGTAGGGCTTGCCCAGCAGCACGCAGGCATCGTTCACCAGGTAGCGCGTGGCGAAGTTGTCAGTGCCGTCCAGAATCAGGTCGTACTGGGCGAACAGGTCCAGAGCGTTGCCCGACTCCAGCCGCTCCTGGTGGAGATTGACCTTGACGAACGGGTTGATCTCGGCCACCGACTCGGCCGCGGACACCGCCTTGGGCTTGCCCACGTCGGACTGACCATGGATGACCTGGCGCTGCAGGTTCGACTCGTCCACCACGTCGAAGTCCAGGATCCCCAGCGTTCCGACGCCGGCCGCGGCCAGGTACAGCAGGGCCGGCGAGCCCAGGCCACCAGCGCCGACCACGAGCACCTTGGCGTTCTTCAACCGCTTCTGCCCGGTCATTCCGACGTCCGGGATGATCAGATGCCTGGAGTACCGCTCGACCTCGGCCTTGCTCAGCGATTCCGCCGGCTCGACGAGTGGGGGTAGGGATGTCACATGTGCTCCTTGTTCGACTACGGGAGGCGGCGGGCCACGCGGCGACGTGCGTGATCACCGGCATCGGCGCATGCCCATCCCAACTGACCGACCGGCGTTATTCTTCCCGCCCGAACCGTGTGGCCAGAACACGAAGGCGGACCACGCCCGCCCGTCCGTACGTCGTCGGCTCAGCCGCCGGACTTGGTTGCTGCGGTGACCGAGGTCTTGGGCAGGGCGCCCGACGGCGATCCGAGCGGATAGGGGTACGGATTGAACTTGCACACCTTTCCGTCCATCGGGATGAGCTGCGGGTTCAGCGGAGCGAGGTCGTTGTTGGCGGTCGACCAGGACTGCTGCATCATCACCGGAGCCAGGCCGCCGTTGGTCTGGCACGCCTGGTGCACGTACCCCAGGGCGTGCCCGACCTCGTGGTTGATGGCGTAGACCCGGTAAGAACCGCGATCGCCGTTGAACGACACGGCTCCCCTGGACCAGCGGGCGTCGTTGATCGCCACCCGCCGGGCGCTGCGGGCGTAGCACGAGGCCTCGTACTGGATCTCCCAACCGCACAGGGCGTCGCTGCGCACGGTGAGCTGGCTGGTCAGCGAGATGCGGAACGACGGCTGGCCACTGTCCACCCGCTGCAGGGTGTAGCTGCCCGACCCGATCCACGACCGTGGGTCGGCCAACGCGTCGTCGACCAGGCTGGCGAAGTCCTGGTCGGACTGGGCGGTCTCGATGCCGTCCTCGACCTCGACGGTGAACGTGTACTTCGTCGGCCCGGACCCCATCGGCGCGGACATGCCCTTGACGATGTGCCAGGTGCCCTTGCCCCTGGCGGCGAACTTGTCGCCGGGCGGCAGCGCGGCCGAGGACAGACCCTTGAAGGTGCCGGTAGGTACCGGACCGGACTGGCCGACGGCCGCCTCCGCGGTGCTGTTCCGGGTCACCGTCGTGGGGACGACGGGCGCCGGCGCGGCTGCCGCGGACGGTGTGGCCGTCACCGTCATCGTGCTGGTCACCCCGCTGACCACGGTGGTGACCGCCGAGGACACGACCGTCGCCGGGGTTACCTGGACGGGCCGCGGGGGACGTCCGACGTCCACGATGACCAGGACGGTCAGCGCGACGAGCACGGGAATCGCGTACGCGCGCCATCCGTACTTGTGCACGAACCAGCTCACCGCGCCGCGGCGGCGACCGTCGGGACGGGTGCCGGACGGCTCCGGTCGGTCCAGTGGTTCCCAGCTGGCCTCGAGCGGCTGCGGACCAGGACCGCCCGCCGACTCGTCCGACCAGAGCGAGGACCGACCGACCGGCCGCGAGACGCGGTCCCGCGTCGTGGAGGGAGTCGACGAGCGGGGTCGCGATGCCGTTGATCTGGCGCCGCCCTGCTGGTGTGGATCTCTGCCCGGACGCGTCACGGGAACGAGGTTGCCACAGGTCCGGTGACACTCCTGTGCGGCGCGCCCGGGTTCTCCCAGAGTCGCGCCACGGCCCTGGCCGTGACCAGCGGAGCCTCCATCTGCGCGGTGTGGCCGACACCCCGAACGACGAGCAACGACGACCGGGCGAAGGCCGCCGCGGTGCGCGGTGCGAGAGCGACGTCGACCAGCTTGTCGCGCGTACCCCAGATCACCAGGACCGGAGCGCGCACCTGCGCGGCCTGCCGCCAGAACGAGGAGCGACGGAAAAGGTACGAGCGGAGCAGGCCCCGGAGGGAGCCGATGGTGGCCGAATGCGCCCAGGGAAGACCCTGCCGCCAGCTGAGTTCGGCGGCCGCCACAGCGTAGTCGTCGTCGGTCAACAGCGACGGGTCGCCGTAGCAGAGCTCGCCCATCCCCCGCGCCCGTCTGGCCGGGCTGATCGCGTCGAGGCGGCGCAGTGCGGGACCGGTCGTCCCCGGCAGCAGCACCAGCGCCAACATCGGGCTGGCGCCCCGGTCACCGGTCAGCCGCAGGTCGGGCACGGCCGGCGAGATCAGGGTGAGAGTGGCGACCAGCTCGGGATGCCGGGCGGCGATGGCCGTCGCGACGATCGCGCCCATCGAATTGGCCAGCAGGTGCACCGGCCCTCGCGACCTGCGACGGATCAGGGTCGCCACCAGCTCGGCATCGCCCGGCAGGCGGTAGTGGCCGCGCGGCGGGGGATCGGACCGGCCGTGCCCGGGAAGATCGACCAGGTAGCCGGTCGCCCTGTCCGACAGCAGGCCGGCCAGGGCCGTCCAGTTGGTGGACGAGCCGGCCAGGCCGTGGATGTACCAGGCGTCCGGCCGGGCATCGGTTGCCGCGGGCACGGACCGGGTCGCGGCCGGGCGGTCAGCGGTGCGACGCAGGTACACCCCGCGTCCGTCGACCGACTCGGTCCACCCGTCGGGCGGATCGTCGGCGACTCCGGGAACTGGCCCTTCCATCTCCGCCAGCAGGGCCGTGGTCAGCGACTCGAGTCGATCCCGCGCGGTCGGCCCGTCGACCGGCCACGGGGAGTTCATGCCGTCCATCGTCGCACCCGACCGACCGCCCCGGGCTCCATCGCCGACGGACCCCGCTACGTCCTGTGCAGTTCATCCACACACCGCTCCGCCATCCACAATCGGTGGGCAGGGCTGCCCGGCGGGCCCCGCACGGGCAACGATCGTCCTCTCCGCGGCACCAGGCCGCCAGGTGGGAGAGGACGGGACATGCCGGCGCCTGATGATCTCGAGGTGGACACCGGGTGGATCCGACGCGGGTCGGCGACCCTGGCGCACAGCTCGTCCGCCTTTCTGTCCGCGCCGGGCGGCTCCGCTCCCCCCATCGTCCCGGCCGACGCGGTCGGTGGCTCAGCGGCGGTGTCGACGCTGCTCACCCTGCGCGCCGGGCAGGCGGGCGATGCGGCAACACAGCTGGGCCGGATCGCGGGCGGGCTGGCCGACCGGCTCACTGCAGCGGCGGACGGCTTCGATCGGCTGGAAGCCGGTCCGCGAGGCCCCCGATGACGGCTGCGACCTCCAGCGTGGACACCGGGCTCACCGGATCTCCCGGCCAGGACGCCACCGCACGCCTGGCGGCCCTGCAACCGGCGCTCCTGCGGGCGGCGGCGCAGTACACGGCCACGCTCGCCCGATCGCTGACCGCCGCGTCTTCCGGCGGCCGGCAGGCGGTCGGCGAGGTCACCCGAGGATGGTCGGCCCGGCCACCGGTGCTGGCCATCGGCCGGCTGCTGGACGCTGCCGAAGAGACCGCCGACCTGCTGTTCGCACAGAGCAGGGCCATCGAGGGCGTCGCCGCGACCATGGAACGCGCGCAGACCAATGCCCACTGGGACATCACCCTGGCGGCGGCGCAGGTCCGGTCACTGCAGCACCACGGCTGGGCGGACGCCGCAGGAGCGGTCGTTGGCGTGCCGGCCCTGGCCCACCAGGTCCAGATCGCCTCGGTTCTCGACCACCTGCAGCATTCGCTGACCGGCCGGCTCGCGGAGGTCCAGTCGGCGGTGGACTCGCTGCCGACGGTGCTCGCCGCCGACCCCACCGCGCTCCCCGACGCCCTGCGGGCCGGACCGGCGGCGCTGCTGCCCGCCGACCCGGTGGCCAATCCGGCCGGTCGCACCGACCGGCGCAATCGGGCAGCGATGGAGGCGGACCTGCATTCGCAGGACCCGGTGCGGATGAGCTTCGCGTTCTCGATCCTGCAGAGCCTGCAGCACGCCGGCGACCGGGGTCCGGCACAACTGGTCGTCTACGACTCCACGGCCTTCGGTGGCCAGGGGCGGGCGGCCATCGCCGTGGGCGACCTCACCACTGCCACGAACGTCGCGGTCGTCGTACCGGGCATCACCAACTCGCCATCGTCCATGTCCGGCGGTGTCGACCTCGCCGCCGACCTGCGAGAAGAGGCCCTCCGGCAGGCGCCGCAGGAGTCGACGGCGGCCGTCGCGTGGTACGGCTACGACATCCCCGTCTCGTGGACGAAGGATCCCGGCGGGACGCTGGCCGGCGACGTGCGTGACACGGTCGCAGCCGGGTCCGCCGTCAACGCATCGTCCGGCGCTCCACTGCTGGCCGGCGATCTGCAGGCGATCAGGACCATGGCCGGGGACTCGTCGAGGATGACCTTGCTCGGCTTCTCGATGGGCGCCACCACGGTGTCCGAAGCAGGGCGGTACGACCTACCGGTGGACGCCATGGTCCTGCTGGGCTCGCCCGGCGCGGGCTGGGACGCGGCGACCGCGTCCGACTACCGCGACGTTCCGGAGTCCGCGGTGTTCGTCCTGAGCTACGACCAGGACCCGGTCACCTTGCCGATCACCGACCGTCTCGCCGCCGACACGCTGCACCTCCCCGATCCCTACGGGCCGGACCCGGCCTCCGGTGCCTTCGGCGGCCAGCACATCGATGCCGCCACCAACGTGCCCCTGTTGACCGGCACCGGCCTGCTGACCTCATTGCGGACGGTTCTCGGCGACCCGCGTCACCACTCGATGAAGAACTACATGCAGGGCGCGGCGCTGGCCGCGGAAGGCGCCATCGTCGTGGGTCGGGGCAAGGACGTGAAAGTCAGACGCGGCCGATGACGCACCTGCCCTGGACACTGGTGCGGTGCCCGCCTTCTCGCAGCCACCCGCCCATCGACCGGCCGTCATCGCCTACTACCACGCCGTCGGCGCGGTGCTGCTGGACCACCTCCGGGATCGGGTGGTGTTCGGGCTCGGTGACCCGCCGACGGCCGGCGCGGAGGTCCTTCCCATTCCCGAACGCGCCGCCCGCCTGCACATCGGCGATCGTGCGGATCTCACCGAAGCCGTCCGCAGCGGTGTCAACGGCTTCGCACTGCCCGGGCTGGTCGGGCCGGGAATGCTGCCCTTCCACGTCACCCCCGGCGCCGGCAGCGGCATCGACACCGTGGCGACCGCGGCGCTCAGTCTCCTCGAGTCGATGGCCCGCGACCGGGTGGCAGCCTGGGCACTGACCGACGGTGGCGAGGGCATGTTCGTGCTGGGCGTCGCACCGCTGGGGCGCACCGGGTCCGGCACTGCGCGCGGAGCGGCGGACGGGCACGGCCGGGCCGCGGGCTACGCCCATGCGCTGGCGGTCGCCGCACCGGAGATCGCGACCTCCGACCCGGCTGACGCGCAGGGCCGCGCGCTCGTGCTGGTGCCGGCCGCCGGCGGCCTCGGCATTCCGGCGCCGTATTCGCTGGTCCGGCGTGGGGAGGGACTCGGAGTGGTGGCACCGCTGGCGCCGGACGACGTCGCGGCGGTCACCGCCGGAATGCCCCTGGACATCGAACCCGAGGGCATGGCGGGGCGGGTCGCCGCGCACGGCGACCTGGCCGCACGGTTGGCCACGGCCACCCGGATCGAGGCGAGGACAGATTGACCGTCCCGACGCAGCCCCGAAGGCAGCCGGCAGGGCGGCGATGGGAGCAGGACGGCGCACCCGAGCGAGCAAGGCCGCAGCCGGGCGAGAAGCGAAGGAGGCCGCGGCCGGTCGAGAAACGACGGAGGCCGCGGACAGGCGAGGACGAAGGAACCCCCAGCCGGGCGAGAAACGAACGGAGGCCGCAGGCGGGCGAGAAACGAAGGGGCTTGCAGGACGGCGGACACGATGGACGTCATAGGTGGAGAACGTGAACCGGAGCTCCGGGCACCCCCGCGTAGGGTGAGAACTCCTGCCGGGAACCCCGCCCGGCGCGGTCGCGGTGTCGATTCGAGCGGGCGAACAGGAGTGCACGGTGGCGGAATCCACGACCAGGGCCACACCGCGGCTCAGCCGGTCCGATCGGCGGACGCAGTTGCTGGCAGCCGCCAAGACGGCGTTCGTGGAGCAGGGCTACCACTCAGCGGCGATGGACGACATCGCGGACCGGGCCGGGGTCAGCAAACCGGTTCTCTACCAACACTTCCCGTCCAAGCTCGAACTGTATCTCGCGCTGCTGGCGGAGTCCGCGGACGAGATGGTCCGTCTGGTCGAACAGGCCCTGCACGGCAGCAACCACAATGACGAACGAGTACACCGCGCGGTGGACGCCTACTTCACCTTCGTCGCCGACAACGGTCAGGCGTACCGGTTGATCTTCGAGTCGGATCTGCGGGGACAGCCGCAGGTGGAGCAGATCGTCGATCGGGCCACCGACTCGTGCATCGCCGCCATCACCGACACCATCACCACCGACACCGGCGTCGACCCGCAGCGCGCTCGACTCCTCGCCGCCGCGCTGGTCGGACTGTCCCAGGTCAGCGCGCGCTACTGGCTGACCCAGAGCCCCGGAGTGCCCCGCGCCGAGGCGATCGAAATGCTGTCGATCCTGGCGTGGCGGGGCATCTCGCGCTTCCCGCGCCACGCCTGAGCCGACCGGCGGGTCGATCAGCCCATCGCCGAGAACCCGACCCGGCGAACGTCCGCCGGCGCGATCTCGATGTAGGAGATCCTGGCCGAGGGGACGATCACCCGGCGGCCCTTGTCGTCGACCAGGACGAGTGTGCCGTTGGGATTCTTCAGCGACTCGTTGACCAGAGCCTCGATCTCATCCGGCTGCGAGGACGAAGTGACCACCAGCTCCCGCCCGCTGTCCGTCACGCCGATCTTGATATCCACGCCAGGTTCCTCTTCCGTAGTCGCACGTTCGGTGTCCGCACTTCCACTCGAGGCTAGTGCAGCCCTGCTGAGCGCAGGACCGTTCGGCCTGCGCCGAGGGCGAAACGGGCAAGTGGCACCGGGTCAGAACAGACGCCCGACGGTGTCGTCCATGCCGCGCAGCCGGTCGTAGTCCAGCACCACGCAGCGCAACCCGCGGTCCTGCGCGAGGGTCCTGGCCTGCGGTTTGATCTGCTGGGCGGCGAACACCCCGTCGACCCGGCCGAGCAGCGGGTCGCGGCGCAGCAGTTCCACATACCGGGTCAGTTGCTCCACACCGTCGATGTCCCCGCGCCGTTTGATCTCGACCGCGACGACGGCACCGTTGCCGTCCCGGCACAGCAGGTCGACCGGGCCGACCGGTGTCGGATACTCGCGCCGGATGAGCGTGAAGCCGGGGCCAAGGGTCTCCACCTGCTCCGCCAGCAGCGCCTGCAGATGTGCCTCGACGCCGTCCTTCACCAGTCCGGGGTCGACACCGAGCTCGTGCTGCGAATCGTGCAGCACCTCGTCGATGGTGATCACCAGTTGCTCGCCGGCCTTGTTCTCCACCCGCCAGACCCCCGGCTCCTGGACGAGCCAGCACGGCGGGCTCATCCAGTTCAACGGCTTGTACGCGCGGTCGTCGGCGTGGATGGATACCGACCCGTCCGCCTTGACCAGCAGGAGCCGGACGGCCGGCGGAAGGTGGGCGGTCAACCGGCCCACGTAGTCGACGGAACACCGGGCCACCACGAGACGCACCCGCCCACCCTAGCGGTCACCGGGCGTCGCGGGCACCCGTCGCCAACGGTCCCGCAGCGCCCGGGACGCTCAGATCTCGACCCGTTCGACCTTCGCGCCGAGCGAGCGCAGGTCCTCGACGAAGTGCGGATAGCCGCGGTCGATGTGCCCGACCTCGTGCACCTCGGTCACGCCTTCCGCCGCGAGGCCCGCCAGCACCAGGCCGGCCCCGGCACGGATGTCGGTGGACCAGACCGGAGCGCTGGAGAGCTTCTCCCGTCCGCGCAACGAGGCATGATGACCGTCGGTGCGGGCGTCGGCGCCCATCCGGATCAGTTCGTCGACGAACCTGAACCGCGCTTCGAAGACGTTTTCGGTGATCAGCGAATGTCCGTCCGCCACCGCGGCCAGGGCAAGGGCCATCGGCTGCAGATCGGTCGGGAATCCCGGGTAGGGCATGGTGATGAAGTCGACGGCCCGTGGCCGGCCCGGCATGTCGACCGAGAACCCGTCGTCGAGCGCCTCCACCAGAGCGCCCGCGCGCGTCAGCCGTTCCAGCGGAGCCGCCAGATGTCGCGCGTCCACCCCACGGACCACCACCGAGCCGCGGGTCACGGCAGCCGCGTAGGCCCACGTGCCACCGACCACCCGGTCCCCCACCGTTCGGTGCTCCGCCGGGCGGAGCACGTCGACGCCCTCGATGGTGATGGTGGCACTGCCCGCCCCATCGATCCGCGCCCCCATCTGGCCGAGCATCACCGCCAGGTCGATGATCTCCGGCTCGCGGGCGGCGTTGTCGATCACCGTCGTCCCCTGGGCGAGCACCGCAGCCATCAGGATGTTCTCCGTCGCCCCGACGCTGGGGAAGTCGAGGACGACCTGCGCCCCGCGCAACCGCTCCGCCTCGCCGACGACCATGCCGTGCGAGATGCCGATGGTCGCGCCCATCGCCCGCAGCCCGCTCTGGTGCATGTCCAGTGGGCGTGATCCGATGGCGTCCCCACCGGGCAGCGCGACGGTGGCCCGGTGGCACCGCCCCATCAGCGGACCCAGCACGCAGACAGACGCCCGCAGGCGACCGACGGCGGGAAAATCGGCGAGGTGCGACAGCTGCGCGGGGGTGGTGATGGTGACCAGGTCGTCGGACAGTTCGACCTGACAACCCAGGCCCCGCAGCACGTCGGCCATCAGCGGGACGTCGAGGATGGCCGGGCAGTTGGAGATGACCGTCGTACCTTCGGCGAGCAGCGCGGCGGCCATCAACTTCAGCACGCTGTTCTTCGCGCCCGCGACCGACACCTCACCCTGCAGGCGGGCGCCACCGGTCACCAGGAATCGATCGTCCACGGCTGGCACTCTAATGCCCGCGACCCGGGCGACCCGACGATGGTCGAGCGGCGCACGGGGGCTTGCGTAGGCTCTGCGTTATGGCCGTTCACCTCACCCGCATCTACACCCGGACCGGCGACGACGGCACCACCGGGCTGTCCGACTTCTCCCGCGTGGCCAAGACCGATCCTCGACTGGTCGCCTACGCGGACTGCGACGAGACCAACGCGGCACTGGGTGTGGTGATGTCCCTGGGCGCTCCGCCGCCCGAGGTCGCCGCCGTCATCGTCCGGCTGCAGAACGAGCTGTTCGACCTCGGCGCAGACCTCGCCACCCCGATCTCGCCCGACCCGGAGTACCCGCCGCTGCGCATCACCCAGGAGTACGTCGACCGCCTGGAGAGCGATTGCGACCGGTTCAACGAGGGCCTGGCCGACCTCACGTCCTTCATCCTGCCCGGCGGTACGCCCGCAGGGGCGCTGCTGCACGTCGCCCGGACCATGGCCCGGCGCGCCGAGCGCAGCTGCTGGGCATTGATGGCGGTGGACGCCGAGCGGACCAGCGCGCTGGCACCGACGTACCTGAACCGGCTGTCGGATCTGCTGTTCATCCTCGGCCGGGTGGCCAATCCCGACGGCGACGTGCCCTGGGTCCCCGGCGGGGACCGCGGGCACTGATCGACTCTTCGACCACCGAACGGCCAACGCCCTGGCGGCCCTCGTTGACCGCCGTGAGCCGCAGCCACCGTCGACCGCAGTGACCTGCGTAGCCGGCGGTCCGCCGTCGACCGCACCCACCGTCGACCGGTGACCAGTGCCCGCCGGCGGGCCGCCGTGAGCCGAAGCCACCGTCGACCGCAGTGCCCAGCGCATGCCGGCGGACAGACGCGACCCGCGACGCGAGCTACCGAGGCCGCCGGCGCAGCGAGTCGTGCAGCCTCAGACCTCGCGGACGCCGCCCTGTCGCGGGCCGACGATGCTGCCGGTGGCCGGCGGGACCGACTCCACCCATGACCTCAGCCCGGTCACGGCCTCCTCGGCGAGCGCCAGTTCCAGCCGGGAGCGGCCCTCACGACACCCGATGACGACCGAGCCGACCGGGAGCAGATCCTTCTCCCCGTCGATGATCGGGCGGCGTTCACCGAGCGTGAGCCGGTCACGGCGCAACACCTTGGACGACACCGGCAGCGGGGAGAACGAGCGGTACAGGATGAACTGGCCTTCGCGGTACCGGCCCTGACCGAAGGTCCACCCGCGGCCGTCCGGCTCCAACGACTTGCGCCAACAGATGTCGACGCCGCCGGACCGGGTGAGCAGCGAGCGCCGGACGGCGATCGCCACGATGGACAGCAGCAGGGCAAGAAGGAGCACGAGGCCGATGACTTCGGCGATCACGACGCCCTCCCCTGCTCGGTCGACTCGCGGTGGGTCAGACGCTCTCGCCGACGGCGAGCAGTTCGGCCCGCGCCCGGCGCAGCTCGGCCTCCGCCTCGGCCGATTCCCCGCCGGTGGTCCGCGCCCGCTCGTACGCCGCGCGGGCGGCCGTCACGTCGATGTTCTCGCTCAGCTCGGCGTCCTCGGCAAGGATCGTCACACCCTCCTTGGTCACCGACAGGAATCCGCCGTGGACCGCGACCGACTGCACGGTGCCGCTGGGCTCGATGATCCGCGCGGCGAAACCCTCGCGCAGCTGGGCGAGCAGCGGCGCGTGTCCCGGCATGACGCCGATGTCACCCTCGACCGTGCGGGCGACCACCATCTGCGCAGGACCCGACCAGATCTGCTGCTCCACGGCAACCAGATGAACCTGCATCTCAGCCATTGTGCGTCCGCCTCTTCCTGCGTGGGTGGATGTGTGGTCACTCTAGCCGACCGGACATCCGCGCGGGACCTCCGGCAAGCCGAAGGCCTCACCCCCCGCGAGCGAGAGGTGAGGCCTGGCAACGCATGTCGCACCAGAATGCGAATGCATCAAACGCATAGTTTCAGTTCATGGCCCGCTTCAGGACTCCAAGCACGAGCAGATGGGCCTTTTCGTCCTTCCGCTCGTCGCTGGCGCTCCTTGCTCCAGGACTCCAAGGGCGAGCAGATGGGCCTTTTCGTCCTTCCGCTCGTCGCTGGCGCTCCTTGCTTCAGGACTCCAAGGGCGAGCAGATGGGCCTTTTCGTCCTTCCGCTCGTCGCTGGCGCTCCTCGCTTCAGGACTCCAAGGACTTTGCCTTGGCCATCACGTCGTCCAGGCCACCGACGTTCAGGAACGCCTGTTCGGGGATGTTGTCGTACTCGCCCTTTGCGATGGCATCGAAGGCGGCGATGGTGTCGGCCATCTCCACGTACGAGCCGTCCATCCCGGTGAACTGCTTCGCCACGAAGAAGTTCTGGCCCAGGAAGCGTTCCATCCGGCGGGCCCGGCCGACCAGCAGCTTGTCCTCCTCGGCGAGCTCGTCCATGCCAAGGATGGCGATGATGTTCTGGAGTTCCTTGTACTTCTGCAGGATCCGGACGACCTCCTGGGCGACCCGGTAGTGCTCCTCACCGACGTACTGCGGGTCAAGGATCCGGGACGTCGACGCCAGCGGGTCGACCGCCGGGTAGATGCCCTTCTCGGTGATCGACCGGGCGAGCTCGGTGGTGGCGTCCAGGTGGGCGAACGCCGCGGCCGGGGCAGGATCGGTGTAGTCGTCGGCCGGGACGTAGATCGCCTGCAGCGAGGTGATGGAGCGGCCGCGGGTGGAGGTGATGCGCTCCTGCAGCTCGCCCATCTCGTCCGCCAGCGTCGGCTGGTACCCGACGGCGGACGGCATCCGGCCGAGCAGCGTCGAGACCTCCGAGCCGGCCTGGGTGAACCGGAAGATGTTGTCGATGAACAGCAGCACGTCCTGTCCCTGAACGTCACGGAAGTACTCGGCCATGGTCAGAGCCGAGAGCGCGACCCGCATGCGGGTCCCCGGCGGCTCGTCCATCTGCCCGAACACCAGCGCGGTGTCCCGGATGACGCCGGACTCGGTCATCTCCGTGATCAGGTCGTTGCCCTCACGGGTCCGCTCGCCGACCCCGGCGAACACCGAGGTGCCGCCGAAGTTCTTGGCGACACGGGTGATCATCTCCTGGATGAGCACCGTCTTGCCGACGCCGGCCCCACCGAACAGGCCGATCTTGCCGCCCTGCACGTAGGGGGTGAGCAGGTCGATGACCTTGATCCCGGTGACCAGCTGCTCGGTCTTGCCCTCGAGCTGGTCGAACGGCGGCGGATTGCGGTAGATCGGCCAGTGCTCGCCGTCCTCGGCGGTGCCCGGGGCGTCCAGGCACTTGCCGAGGGCGTTGAACACATGGCCCTTGACCACGTCGCCGACCGGCACCGAGATCGGCTGCCCGGTGTTGGCGACGGTGGCGCCCCGGGTGAGCCCGTCGGTGGGCTGCATGGAGATGGCGCGGACGATGTCGTCGCCGAGGTGCAGTGCCACCTCCAGCGTCAGCTGGCGGGACTCGCCCAGGCCGGTGACGTCGGTGGTCAGCGCGTTGAACAGCTCCGGCACCTCGCCCCGCGGGAACTCGATGTCGACGACCGGGCCGATCACCCGGACGACCCGACCGGCGACCGCCGGTGCCTTGGGCGCAACAGCTGTACTCATTTAGTCCTCTTCGCTTCCTGCGGCGGCCAGCGCGGCAGCGCCGCCGACGATCTCGCTGAGTTCCTGGGTGATCTGCGCCTGCCGGGCCTGGTTGGCCTCGCGGGACAGGATCTTGATGATGTCGTTGGCGTTGTCGGTGGCCGCCTTGCAGGCGGCGCGCCGGGCCGCGGACTCGCTGGCCGCCGAGTCGAGCAGGGCAGCGAATATGCGCGTGGTGATGTACTTCGGCAGCAGCGCGTCGAGCAGGGCGCCGGGCGCCGGCTCGAACTCGTAGGCCGGCAGCAGCGGCGCCTCGGCTGTGCTCTCGACGTACTCGATCTCCATCGGCGCCACCCGACGGACGGTCGGCGTCTGGGTGATCATCGACTGGAAATGCGTCGACACCAGGTGGATTTCGTCGATGCCCGCGCCGCCGTCCTCCAGCTGCCCGCCCGAACCCACCAGGAACGCCGGCAGAAGCGACTCCGCCGCCGCGACGGCGTCGTCATAGGTGGGCTTTTCCGAGAAACCGGTCCACGAGTCGGCGATCGCCCGCTGCCGGAAGTTGAAGTACCCGACGCCCTTGCGGCCGATGACGTAGTAGACGGGTTCCTTGCCCTGCGAGCGCAGCAGGGCGCTCAGCTCCTCGGTGGCCTTGAGCGCGTTGGCGTTGTAACCACCGGCCAGTCCGCGGTCGGAGGTCACCACCAGGATGCCGGCACGCTTGGCGTCCGGACGCTCGTTCAGCAGCGGATGATCCAGCGTCGAGGCCGTCGCCAACGCGGTCAGCACGTCGGTGATCTGCGCCGAGTACGGCGCCGCCGCCAGCACCTTGGCCTGGGCCTTGGCGATGCGCGAGGTCGCGATCATCTCCATGGCCTTGGTCGTCTTCTGCGTCGACTGGACCGATTTCACCCGCTGACGCAGCACCCTTACCTGGGCTGCCATTACTTCTGCGGAGCAGGCTTTCGGACCTGCACCTTCTCCTGACCGACCTCGGCCGCGTCCATGGCCTTGAACTTCTCCTCGCGGCCGAGCACTTCGCCCTCGGACGTGGTGAACGAGTCGGCGAACTCGCCGAACGCCCGGAGCAGCGCGTCCTCGGTGTCCTTGCTCAGGTCACGCTCGGTGCGGATGGCCTCCAGCGGCCCGCCCGGCGCGTGCCGCAGGTACTGCAGGAACTCCCCCTCGAAGCGGCGGATGTCCTCGACGGGCACCCGGTCCAGGTGCCCGCGGGTACCCGCCCAGAGCGAGACGACCTGCTCCTCGACCGCGAACGGCGAGAACTGCGGCTGCTTGAGCAGTTCGACCAGGCGCGACCCACGGGACAGCGCCCGCTTGGACACCGCGTCCAGGTCAGAACCGAAGGCGGCGAACGCCTCCAGCTCGCGGTAGGCGGACAGGTCGAGGCGCAGCGTGCCGGACACCTTGCGCATCGCCTTGACCTGGGCCGCGCCGCCGACGCGGGACACCGAGATGCCGACGTTGACGGCCGGCCGGACACCGGAGTTGAACAGGTCGCCCTCGAGGAAGCACTGGCCGTCGGTGATCGAGATGACGTTGGTCGGGATGTACGCCGACACGTCGCCGGCCTTGGTCTCGATCAGCGGCAGGCCGGTCATCGAGCCGCCACCCAGGTCGTCGGAGAGCTTCGCGCAGCGCTCCAGCAGCCGGGAGTGCAGGTAGAAGACGTCACCCGGGTAGGCCTCGCGTCCCGGCGGGCGCCGCAGCAGCAGCGAGATCGCACGGTAGGCCTCGGCCTGCTTGGACAGGTCGTCGAAGATGATCAGGACGTGCTTGCCCTGGTACATCCAGTGCTGGCCGATGGCCGACCCGGTGTACGGCGCGAGCCACTTGAAGCCGGCCGAGTCCGACGCGGGGGCGGCGACGATGGTGGTGTACGCCAGCGCTCCGGTGTCCTCCAGCGACTGCCGGATGCCTGCGATCGTGGTGCCCTTCTGGCCGATGGCGACGTAGATGCACCGGACCTGCTGCTTCGGGTCGCCGCTCTCCCAGTTGGCCTTCTGGTTGATGATGGTGTCGACGCAGACCGCGGTCTTGCCCGTCTTGCGGTCACCGATGATCAGCTGACGCTGGCCGCGGCCGATCGGCGTCATCGCGTCGATGGCCTTGATGCCGGTCTGCATCGGCTCGCTGACGCCCTGCCGCTGGACCACCGAGGCGGCCTGCAGCTCGAGCGGCCGGTTCTCGGTGGACTCGATCGTGCCCAGGCCGTCGATCGGCTGGCCGAGCGGATTGATCACCCGGCCGAGGAACGCGTCCCCGACGGGGACCGACAGCACCTCGCCGGTCCGGGTGACCTGCTGGCCCTCCTGCAGGGTGTTCGCATCGCCGAGCACCACCGCGCCGATGGTCCGTACGTCCAGGTTCAGCGCCACGCCGAGCACGCCTCCGGGGAAGGACAGCAGCTCGTTCGCCATCGCCGAGGGCAGGCCCTCGATGGTCGCGATCCCGTCCCCGGTGCTCGCGATGATGCCGACCTCCTCGCGCGTCACCTCTGGTGAGTACTCGGAGACATATCCTTCGATCGCGGAGCGGATCTCGTCCGCGGAGATCAACAACTCAGTCATCGCGTTCCCGTTCTGTGTCGTACTTCTGGATACTTCGCTGCCCTGTTCCCTCGATTGTCCCGCATCTGCTGCGGGACGCGCTCAGCCGGCCAGCCGGCGGCGCAGCTCGTCGAGTCGGCCGGCCACACTGCCGTCGATCACCTCGTCACCGATCTGCACCCGCATCCCGCCGCGCAGCGCGGGCTCGACGAGCACGTGGGCGGACACCGGCCGGGCATAGATCCTGCTCAGCGCGGCCGTCAGCCGGGAGGTCTGCTCGGGCGTGAGCGGTACGGCCGACTGGACGGTGGCCACGACCCGGTCCGTGCGGTCCGCGGCCTGCTCGACGATCTCCCCCACGCCGTGGGTGAACGACCGGCCACCGGGATTGCGGGCGAGCTGCTCGAGAAGCTGCAGCGTCAGCGGGTGCGCGCGGGCGGCGAGCAGGCGCTGCACCAGGGCTGCCCGGGCCTCGCCCGGCGTGGTCGGGTCGTCCATCAGCACCGACAGCTCGGGCGAGCCATCGACGATCCGCCCGAACCGGAACAACTGGTCCTCCACGTCGTCCAGCTCGCCGGTGCGCTCGGCCCGCAGGAACAACGCGGTGCGGCCCAACCGCACCAGCCCGTCGGCCAGGTCGCGCCCGGACGCCCAGGACTGCCGCACGGTGAAGTCGACCAGCGCGGCGGCGGGCGCGCCGACCTTGCCGGTCAGCAGTCCGGACATCACCCCGACTCGCTGCTCGACATCGGTGGTGGCCTCGGACATCGCCCGACGCAGGGTGGGCTGACCGAGCAACAGGTTGCCGACGTTCGACAGGTCGGAGCCCAGTGACGCCAGGCCCGCGTCGTCCAGCGTCGCGGCCTGCTGGAGCAGGTGCGAGGTGGCCGCGGCGAGCGCCTGGGTGCTGGCGATGTGCTGCATCAGCTCTCCAGCTCGGCCAGGAACCGCTCGACCGTCCGGCGCTGCCGGGCCTCGTCCTCCAGCGACTCCCCGACGACCTTGCTGGCCAGCTGGACCGACACCCGACCGAGGTCACCGCGCAGCTCGGCGACGATCTGCGAGCGCTGAGCGTCGAGCTGCGCCCGGCCGGCGGCGGCAATGCGTTCGCTCTCGGCCTGCGCCGCGGCCAGCATGTCGTCGCGGATCGCCTGGGCCTGTGCGCGGGCGTCCTCGCGGATCTTGGCCGCCTCCTCACGGGCGCCGGCCAGCTGCTGCCGGTACTGGGCGAGCGCCGCGGCCGCCTCGTTCTGCGCCTCGGCCGCCTGCGCGATGCCGCCCTCGATCGCCTTGGTGCGAGCGGCGTAGGCCTTCTCGAACATCGGCCAGACGAACTTCTGGAGCACGAAGAGCAGGACCGCGAACCCGATGGCGGCGATGAGCACTTCGCCCCACGGCAGGCCGATCGGATTGGTCGTGTCGTCCTCGGCCGCGAGGGTGCTGACGAGTGCGTGCATGGTGGTTGTCCCTCGACTGGTGTCCGGCGGGTGGCGGGCGTCGATCAGCTGGTGGGCAGGATGAACGGCACGACGAACCCGAGCAGCGCCAGCGCCTCGGACACCGCGAACCCGAGGAAGGCGTAGGTCCGGGTCAGGCCGGCCGACTCCGGCTGGCGCGCGGTCGAGGTGATGTAGGACGCCCACACGATGCCGACACCGATACCCGGGCCGATGGCGGCCAGGCCGTAGCCGATGGTGCCGAGGTTGCCGATGATCTGGGTCTCGGCGAGGTTGGCGACAACTGACATTGGAGTGGTTCTCCCTCTGGTGTGGTACTGGGCGGGTGCTGATCCCACCGGCGCGGGGTCAGTTACTGCGGGTGGGTATCAGTGCGAGTCGGCGAGCGAGCTCTCCAGGTAGATGGCGGCCAGCAGCACGAACACGTAGGCCTGCAGGGCGCAGATGAGCAGCTCGAAGAACACCAGGAAGATGCTGGCGATGAACGGCAGGATCGAGAACGCGATGTTGAGGCCGCCGGACTCGAGCAGGAAGATGGTGCCGGCCGACGCGACGCCGACGAGCATGTGGCCGGCGAACATGTTGGCGAAGAGTCGGACGGCCAGGGTGAACGGCCGGAGGATGATGTTCGACAGGAACTCGATCGGGATCAACAGGATGTGCATGGCGGCCGGGATGCCGGGGATGTAGCACATCAACTTCAGGTAACCGAAGAACCCGTGCTTGCGGATGCCGACGGCGTTGTAGATGACCCAGATCATCACTGCGAGGAACACCGGCACCGCGAAGTGCGAGGTGACCGGTAGCTGCGCCACCGGGAGCAACTCCCACAGGTTCATCACCAGGACGAAGATGAACAGCGTGGCGAGGAATCCCGCCCACTTCCGGCCGTTCTTGCCCAGGATCTCGATCGCGACGCCGTTGCGGACGAATCCGTACAGCCCCTCGCCGGCGAACTGCAGCTTGCCGGGTAGCACCGCCGCGCGACGGGAGGCGGCGGCGAAGAAGGCGATGATGACGATGACGCCGAGGATCAGCAGGCCCATCGCCTTGACCGACGCGATGACCGAGCCGTTGCCGATCTTGTCGAAGAAGAACGAGTGCTCGACGCTGGGCGGTGAGAAACCGCCGTCTTCGGCGGCCAGGTACAGGCTGACGCTCGAAAGGGTCAGGGACACTCGGTCTCCCTTCGGGTGTTGGCCGGAGGCGGCCCTGGCTGGGGGTCGGAGGTGGAGCGGCTACGTCGATACAGCTGCAGGTTGTAGGGATCGACCCGTCCGGACGGTCGGACCGCGCTGGGCGGCGGATCGGAGGAGAACCCTCCGTGTCGCGCCACCACGGCATAGATCCCGAGCGCCATGCCGATGATCAGACCGAGCGGCGTGAGGACGTGCGTACCCCACCACCGGTCGAGCGCCCAACCGATGCCACCCCACAGGACGAACCCGCCGATCAGGGTGGTCAACACGGCCCAACCCTCATCAGCCCCGGTAGAGGTGGAGTCGGCGTTGGCCCGCTTCTTCATGGCTATCGGACACTATCAGTAAGGCGCCGGTAAGGCCGCAACCGGGCGAGCGTGGTTCTACGAGTCGTCAAACGACGGCGGCGGGCTGCCCTGGCGCCGCCGACCGGTACGGCCTCCGGACCGGGACACCCCCGCCGGCGATGTCGACGGGAGACGTACGGGACAAGGGTCAGTGCGGGTCGACGTAGTAGATCTGCGTCGTCCAGACGTACCGCATGTGCGCACCCAGCCAGACGAACAGGCCGAGACCGACGCCCGCGGCCATCCAGTGGGTGTCGACCACACCGTCGCGCGGCATCAGCGTCAGCACCACGCCCAGCGCCACGATCTTGAACACGTACGCCAGCAGCGCGGCGATCATCACCAGCCTCGGGCTGATCTCGCCGGCCTTGGCGATCACCACCGCCGAGAAGCTGAAGAACAGCCCGACGATCAACGTGCCCACGGCCGCGCCGACGGCGGCGCGCCCGCCAGAGGCGATCGCCCCCGCGGCGACCAGCGCGATCCCCGCCACCGCCAGTGCCGCCCAGCAGACCCGCAGGTGCCCGAGCGACCAGACGCCGCCGGTGCGGCTCCGGTTCGCCGCGCGATCCGCTGCGGCGATGTTGGCCGCCAGTTCCGCGGTGCCCGGCCGGGTTCTGCTCATGGTGATGATCCTGCCCCATCGGCGGCCGCGCCGACCGCCACCGGAGCCCGCCGGCGATGGGCCCGCCGGCCGCGCAGCCACGGCCACATCGAGATCAGCAGCACCCCGAGCAGGGCGACGACGATGCCCGGGAGCACCTGCTGCCAGCGGGCGAAGACCAGCGACACCGACGCCGCCGACAGCACGAAGGCCCACAGGTAGAAGATCAGCACCGCCTGCCGGTGGGTGTGCCCGATCGCCAGCATGCGATGGTGCAGGTGACGCTTGTCGGCGCTGAACGGGTGACGACCCTCCTTCGTCCGCCGGATCACCGCCAGCAGGAAGTCCAGCAGCGGGATGAACACCACGGCCAGCACCACGATCACCGGCGCGAGCAGGGCGATGGTGCTCCGCGCACCGAAGTTGGGTGCCGTCGGCGGCAGCTGCCCCCCGGCGGTGATCACGCACGCCGCGGTCGCCAGACCGATGAACATCGAGCCGGAGTCGCCCATGAAGATGCGGGCCGGGTAGAAGTTGTGCGGCAGGAAGCCGACGCAGGCACCGACCAGGGCCGCCGCGATCAGCGGTGCCTGCGAGCCCAGCGTGTCGTCCTTGGTGACGATCAGCTGGTGGACCGAGAAGAGGAACACCGCCAGCGCGGAGATGGTCGCGACGCCGGCGAGCAGGCCGTCCAGCCCGTCGATGAAGTTCATCGCATTCGCCAGCACGACGGTGATCAGCACGGTGATCAGCGCGCCCTGGGTCTGCGAGAACGCCCAGGTGGTGCCGCCGTCGGCGGAGGGCAGCCAGACCTGCAGCCAGGTGACGCCGTAGAGCACCAGGACGCCGGCGGCCAGGATCTGGCCGAACAGCTTGGTGACGGCGTCCAGGTCGAACCGGTCGTCGAGCACACCCACCAGGGCGATCACCGCACCGGCGACCAGCACCCCCTCGATGGAGGACGACGAGTCGAAGGCCCGGCTCAGTCCCGCCATGTTCCGCGCCATCAGTACTGCGGCCGCCACCCCGAGATAGAGGGCGACCCCGCCCATCCGGGGCGTCGGCAGCCGGTGGACGTCGCGATCGCGGATCGGCGTCACCGCGTTGATGCGGGCGGCGAACAGCCGGACCCCGCCGGTGGTCAAGAAGGTGACCAGGGTCGCCGTCGCGAACACGATCGCGTACTCGCGCGCCGGGATCGCTATCTGGGCCACCGGGTCAGGGTAGTGGCGTGCCGGCCCGGGCCGGGCCATCGCCGCGCTGGCGGTGCGGCCGTGCGGCCGCCCGCGACGCCTGGCGTCAGGCCGCGCCGACCACCTCGCCGGCCACCTCGCGCAGCGCATCCAGCGGCACGGCCCCCTGACGCAGCACCACCGGGACCGGCCCGGTGACGTCGACCACGGTGGACGCGACGCCGATCGGCGCCGGCCCACCGTCGAGGTAGACGGTGACCAGGTCACCGAGCTGCTCCTGCGCGTCGGCGGCGGTGAGCGCCGGTGGGCGTCCGCTGCGGTTCGCGCTGGACACCGCCATCGGGCCGACCGCGCGCAGCAGGTCCAGGGCGACCGGGTGCAGCGGCATGCGCAGCATGACGGTGCCCTTGGCGTCCCCCAGGTCCCAGGTGAGCGACGGGGCGTGCTCCACCACCAGCGACAATCCACCCGGCCAGAATGCCTCGACCAGCTTGGTGGCCACCGGCGGAACCGCCAGCACCAGCCCGTCGATGGTCTTCCAGGACCCGACCAGGACCGGAACGGGCATGTCCGGACCGCGACCCTTCGCCGCCAGCAAGGCGCGCACGGCCGCGGCGTTGAACGCGTCCGCCCCGATTCCGTAGACCGTGTCGGTGGGCATCACCACCAGCTCGCCCGCGGTCGCGGCGTTCGCCGCTGCCTTCAGCCCGGCCCGCCGGGCGACCGGGTCGCCGCACGCAAAGGTCGTCACGCGTTCTCCTTGCTCGAATCACCCACGGCCGGGCGGCGTCCACGGCCGCCCGTCATGCTCTCAGGTCGCCGGGCCGCGCGCCGGAGCGTCACCCGGCGCGCGGTGACGAACCGCGGCCGGCCGTTCAGGTCGGGGTGGTCGACCACGTCGGCCAGCACGCGGCGCGCCGCGAGCAGCGCGGGGACCGACTCGCCGTGGGTGTCGTCGTGCTCGATCGCCAGCACACCACCAGGCCGCAGCAACCCGGCCGCCGCGGTCACCAGCGGGCTGAACACCGCCAGCCCGTCGGGTCCGCCGAACAGCGCGTCGGACGGGTCGTGGTCGCGCACCTCGGGGTCGAGCACGGCGCCGGTGGGCACGTAGGGCGGGTTCGCCGTGACCAGGTCGGCGCTTCCGTCCAGGTCGGCCAGGAGTCGCTGGTCGGCGAAGTCCCCGCCTCGCAGGTCGATCGGCGTTCCGCCGGCATCGCGGTGCAGCACGAGGTTGCGACGGGCCCACGCAAGCGCGCCGGGGGCGCGCTCGACGGCATGCACGGCGGCGTCCGGCCGCGCCTGCGCGATCGCCAGTGCGATGGCCCCGCTACCCGTGCACAGATCCACCACGACCGGCGAACGCACGTCCCGGATCGCGGCGAGCGCCCACTCGACCAGCATCTCCGTCTCCGGCCGCGGGATGAACACCCCCGGGCCGACCTGCACGGTCGTGCGGCCGAGAACCGCGGTACCGGTGAGGTGCTGGAGCGGGATGCGGCGCGCTCGCCGAGAAACCAGGTCGCGGTAGGACGCCACCCAGTCGGGCTCGACCAGCGGCTGCAGCCCGAGCCGGGTGCGCGAGGTGCCCAGCAGGTGGGCGGCCAGCTCCTCTGCGTCGTACCGCGCGCTCGGCACTCCGGCGTCGGCGAGTTCCCTGGCGGCTTGGAGGATCTGGACGCGCAGCGACTCACGAGCCACCGGGGCCACCGCCGGCCAGTCGCTCGGCGCGATCGGCGGAGTCGAGGCTGTCCAGGACCGCATCCAGGTCGCCGTCCAGGACCGCGTCCAGGTTGTAGGCCTTGAACCCGACCCGGTGGTCGGCGATCCGGTTCTCGGCGAAGTTGTAGGTGCGGACCCGCTCCGACCGGTCGACGGTCCGGACCTGCGACCGGCGCGCGTCGGCCGCCACCGAGGCGGCGGCGTCCCGGGCCGCCGCGAGCATGCGGGCGCGCAGGATGCGCATCGCCTGCTCCTTGTTCTGCAGCTGCGACTTCTCGTTCTGGCAGGACACGACGATGCCGGTGGGCAGGTGGGTGATGCGAACCGCGGAGTCGGTGGTGTTGACGCTCTGCCCACCCGGGCCGGACGACCGGAACACGTCGATCCGCAGGTCGCCGGGGTCGATGGTCACGTCGACGGTGTCCTCGGCCTCCGGGGCGACGAACACGCCCGCGGCCGACGTGTGGATCCGGCCCTGCGATTCGGTGACGGGCACCCGCTGCACGCGGTGCACGCCGCCCTCGAACTTGAGCCGCGCCCAGACGCCGTCCTGCGGGGCGGGCGAACCGGGCGCCTTGATCGCCACGGTGACGTCCTTGTACCCGCCGAGGTCGGACTCCGACGCCGACAGCACCTCGGTCTTCCAGCCGTGCCGCTCGGCGTACCGCAGGTACATCCGGACCAGGTCGCCCGCGAAGAGCGCCGATTCCTCGCCGCCCTCGCCCGCCTTGATCTCGACGATCGCGTCCTTGGCGTCATCCGGGTCGCGGGGGGTGAGCAGCTCGGCCAGCTTCGACTCGAGTTCCCCGACCTGCTCGGTCAGCTCGGTGACCTCGTCGGCGAACGACGGGTCCTCCGCGACGAACTCGGTGGCGGTCGCCAGGTTGCCCCTGGCCTCCTCCAGCGCGTTCGCCGTCGTCACGATCGGCGTCAGCTCCGCGTACCGCCGGCCCAACCGACGGGCCGCGGCCTGGTCGGTGTGCACGGCGGGATCGCTGAGCTGGGTCTGGAGCTGCGCGTATTCGGCGATCAGGACCGCTGCCGGGGCGACGGTCCGGTCCGGTTTCGAGGCGGCCATCTTCTGTCCCTTCGGCGTGGTGTGGAGGTGCAGACAGCAAACGGCGCCCGCCGGCCGAATGGCCGACGGGCGCCGTGCGGAGAACTAGCGGCTGCGCTTGCCGTAGCGGGCCTCGAAGCGGGCGACGCGCCCACCGGTGTCCAGGATCTTCTGCTTGCCGGTGTAGAAGGGGTGGCAGTTCGAGCAGACCTCGACCGCGATCTTGCCGCTGGTCTTGGTGCTGTGCGTCTCGAAGGTGTTGCCGCAGCTGCACGTCACCTCGGTGGTGACGTAGTCGGGGTGAATTCCGGTCTTCATGGTGTTTCCTCTCGGGGCGAGTCACCGATCAGCCGCCGGGTCGCCTGCACTGCCTGTGCAGAACGTGAACCGGAGCCGGACTCGACATGCCATTCTGCCAGAGCGGCAGCGACACCGGTGACAACGTGCGAACCGTCGCCGTTATTTCCGGCCGCCACCTGCTGCCGGCACCTGCGCAGCGCTCCCTTTCACGGAGCGTCTGCGACACCGGCCGCCCCGGTGTCGGCAAGGCGCAGCGCCAGGCCGCCGGTCGGCCGCGGACGTCCGAGCAGTGCGGTGACCCGGTTCGGCAGCGTGGTGAGCCAACCCGTCAGCCGGTACTTGGCGACCAGCGCCGGAAGCACCGCACCCAGCTCGTCGCCACGCAGCACCCTGCCGGTCGCCGGAACCGCGGCGCCCAGCGGCTTCCCGCCCCGGGTGCAGGGCGCGATCTCGGCGCGCCCGTTCGCCCGGATGCGCTTGACCTTGCCGGCCTCCGGGTTGGTCCAGACCAGCAGTTCGTCGCCCTTGCGCATCACCCAGACCGGCGTGGGCACCGGCGTGCCGTCCCGCCGGAACGTGGTCAGCAGGACATACGGCGTCCTGGCCAGCACATCGAGCGCGTCCGCCATCAGTCGTTGCCGACACCGGTGTTCTTGGCGACCTGCATCAGGAACTCGACATTGCTCTTGGTCTTGCGGAGACGGTCGAGCAACAGCTCGAGGGCCTGCTGCGAGTCGAGCGCCGACAGCACCCGGCGGAGCTTGACGGTGATGGCCAGCTCGTCGGGCGACAGCAGCAGGTCCTCCTTGCGGGTGGAGGACTGGTCGACGTCGATGGCCGGGAAGATCCGCTTGTCGGCGATCCGCCGGTCCAGCTTGAGCTCGGCATTGCCGGTGCCCTTGAACTCCTCGAAGATCACCGTGTCGCCGGCCGAACCGGTCTCCACCAGCGCCGAGGCGAAGATGGTCAACGAACCGCCGTTCTCGATGTTGCGGGCGGCCCCCAGGAACCGCTTCGGCGGGAACAGTGCGGTGGAGTCGACGCCGCCGGAGAGGATGCGACCCGATGCGGGGGCGGCCAGGTTGTACGCGCGGCCGAGCCGGGTGATCGAGTCCAGCAGCACCACGACGTCGCGGCCCATCT
>CAXTBG010000070.1:0-24308 GCA_964242105.1 uncultured Nakamurella sp.
CCATGCCCGGCAGCCAGAGCACCTCGTCGCCGGACATCCGGTGCCAGCGGGCCAGTACGTCCATCAGCGTGTGGTCCAAGGCGTGGCCGATGTGCAGGTCACCGGTGACGTTCGGTGGGGGCAGCACGATGGAGAACGGCTTCCGGTCGCCGGACAGCACCCGCTGCTCGTCGGCGGTGAAGTACCCGGCCGCGAGCCACCGCTGGTAGAGCGGTACCTCGACCGCCGCCGGGTCGTACTGGGCGGGAAGGTCGAGCGGGGTGCGTTCTCCGAGCTGCGTCACCCTGCCAGTTTAGGTCGGCAGCGCCACCCCGTTCCCCGACCGAGCATCGGGCCGGCTCGTATCGGCGGGTCAGTACGAGCGGGGCATGCCCAGGGTGTGCTGCGCGACGTAGTTCAGCACCATCTCGCTGTTCACCGGCGCGATCCGCAGCAGCCGGGCCATCCCCCACAGCGGCACCAGTCCGTACTCGACGGACAGGCCGTTCCCGCCGTGGGTCTGCATGGCCGCGTCCACCGCGGCCAGCGCGGCCTCGGAAGCCGCGTACTTGGCCATGTTGGACGCCTCGCCCGCCGGGAGCCCCTGGTCGTGTTGCCACGCGGCCTTGGCCGTCATCAGCGCCGCCAGCTCGACGGCGATCTTGGCCTTCGCCAGCGGATGTGACACGGCCTGGTGGGTGGCGATCGGGACGCCCCAGACGTTGCGGGTGGTGGCGTACTTCGACGCCACGTCGATCGCGTACCGGCCGACCCCGACGGCCAGGGCGGCCGAGGCGATGCGTTCGGGGTTGAGCCCGTCGAACAGTGGCCGGAAACCCTCGCCCTCCGCGCCGATCATCGCGGTGGCCGGCACCCGGACCGAGTCGAAGAACACGGTGAACTGCTTGTCCGGGATCTGCGCCGCCACCGGCAGCACGTTCCAGCTCAGGCCGGGGGCGTCGGTGGGCACCAGGAACATCGAGATGCGGCCCCGGCCGGTCGCCTCGTCCACGCCGGTGCGCACGACCGTCAGCACCGCGGCGGACTCGTCGATGCCGGAGATGTAGTACTTGCTGCCGCTGATCAGGTAGTCGTCGCCGTCGCGGACCGCGGTGGTGGTGATCTGGTGGGAGTTGGAGCCGGCGTCGGGCTCGGTGATGGCGAACGCCAGCTTGATGCTGCCGTCGGACAGCGGGGGCAGCCACTCCTGCTGCTGCGCGGGCGACCCGTGACGCGCCAGCACCTCCACCCCGATCGCGCTGGAGACCAGGATCAGCAGCAGCGGGCAACCGCCGGCGGCGGCCTCCTCGGCGACGATCGCCAGCTCGCTCATCCCGGCGCCGCCGCCGCCGTACTCGGCCGGCACGTTGATGCCGATGAAACCGGCTTTGCCCAGGTCGGACCACAGGCCGGACTGCGGCGTGGCGGTGGCCGCGTGCTCGGCGAACTCGGCGGCCCCGTGCGCGGCGGTGATCTGCCGGACGGCCGACCGGAGTTCGGCGTACTCGAGGGGGTCGGAGAAATCCGCCACGGCATTGCACCTTTCGCTGCCGCTCCGGCGTCGTCGCCGCTGCGGTGTCCGCTCTCGAGAATGCCAGAGGTCGACAGCGGCGGCCACGGTTCGGCAAGCAACCGCCGCCGCAGTGGCCCGGGGTGAGCCGGGACGGGTCAGAACTGCGCCTCGGCGGCGGGCCCCTCGCCGTCCGGGGCGAGGGACATCGGGCCGTAGACGGCGTGCTCGCCGTCCATCAGGGTGACCGCCGCGACGCCGTCGTCGGACAGCTCCTGGTACTCGTCGCGGAGCCAGTCCTCGGCCGCGTCCTGCGAGGCGAACGCGACGTCGGGTTCCCGTCGCGCGATGCCCGCCTCGTCGGCGAGGAGCCATCGCCAGGTCGGTTCGTCGGGCGGCCCTGGCGGAGGGGGTGAAACGGTCATGGACACTCCTGCGGTGGTCGGGCGAGCGGGCGTGCGCGGGTGGGTCGCGATCGATCTGCTCGACGGTAGCGTGAGCCACGCCGCGGACCCGCGACCTGGTGAAGGGAAGCTTTCGTGACCGTCTCGTTCCGACCGGTCGAACCACCGCACAGCGGACAGCCCGCCGAGCCGCATCCCCTGCTGGGCACCCTGGGCCCGCTGGTGCGGCTGCTGGAGGCCTGCGCCCCGCAGGGTCGGGAGATCCTCACCCGGCCACGACTCGTGGTGTTCGCCGGCGACCACGGGGTGGCGGCACTGGGCGTGTCCGCCTACCCGGCCGCACGCACCGCGGAGCGGGCCGTCGAACTGGCGGCGGGCGCCGGCCCGATCGCCGCCATCGCCGCCGATGCCAGGGTCGGCGTCCGGGTCGTCGACGTCGCGGTGGACGCCGACCTGAGCGGCACGGCGGTCGACACCTCGGTCAAGGTGCGCCGGTCGTCCGGACGGATCGACATCCAGGACGCGCTCACCGAGGACGAGCTGAACGCCGCACTGGCCGCCGGCAGCGCCATCGCCGACGCCGAGGTGGACGCCGGAGCCGACCTGCTGATCGGCTCCCTCTGCGGGGTGGGGGCGAGCACGGCGACCGCGGCGGTGGTGGCCGGCCTGACGGCCATGGAGCCGGTCGACGCCACCTCGCGCGGGTCCGGGATCAACGACGCGGCCTGGATCCGCAAGGTCGCCGCCGTCCGCGACGCCCTGTACCGGGCGAGGCTGTCCGGTACCGACGCGGCGACGCTGCTGCGCATCGCCGGCGGCGCCGACCTCGCCGCGCTGACCGGCTTCCTTGCCCAGGCCGCCGTCCGCGGCGTGCCGGTGATGGTGGATGACGTGCCCAGCACCGCCGCGGCCCTGCTGGCGAACCGGCTGGCCCCCGGCGCGCAGGCGTACGTCGTGGTCACCTCGCTGGCCGCCGAGCGCAGTCACCGCCGGCTCCTGGACCTGCTCGGGCGGGACCCGCTGACCGCCTGGTCGCTGCGCCTGGGCGACGGCGCCGGCGCGCTGCTGATGGTCCCGACGGTCCGGGCCGTTGCCGGGTCGGTGCCCCGCCCGACGGAGAGCGGCGATCCGGACCCGGTCTCGGGCGCCGGGGCCGCAGGCACCGCCCGGACGGCCGACGCCATCGAGGTGTGGGATCCCGAGCTGTTCTGAACTCTGCTGATGGCCGGTCAGCGGTTGCGGCGGACCACCGACGGCAGGCCGAACACGGTGCGCACGCCGGGCGAGAACAGCGGTCGGAGCATGTCCCCCGCCGTCGGGATGCCCACACCGGCGACGAGGTGGTCGTCCAGATCCACGATCTCCGCGGCGCGCAGCGGCCACGCCTCGTGCTGGTTGGGCACCCACAGCGTGCGGCCGGCGACCTCGGTGTGCAGTCCCCACCGAGCGGTCAGCCACACCTCCAGCGGCGTCGGCAGCACCGGGTCGCCGATCCGCACGGTGACCCGGCTGCGCAGGGGGACCGCCCCGGACGACGGCCAGCGCCGCACGGTGATGTACCGCCAGAGGTCGCCGCTGTGCACGGCGCGCATGCGCGACCAGGTGTAGGGCAGTCCCAGGCTCCAGCGGGCCAGCAGCACGGTGGCCAGCCGGTCCGCCTCCAGCGTCCGGAACACGATGCCGCTGCGGCCCTCGTCGTCCACCGAGTACAGGCGCACGTTCGTCTCGCAGAAGCCGCCGAAGTAGGGCACCGGCAGGCGGCCGCCCGGGCCTGCGCCGCGCATCCGGAACGGTACGAGCCCGACGTAGCTCACTCCGTCGATCACGTCGGGATACACACCCGGCGGCAAGAATTCCTGCACCGCGGCGGGCTCCACCGGCCAGTGCAAGAAGGTCAGGTCGGCCCAGCGCTGCGCGGACAGCGAGCGGCCGGCCAGCTCAGGAGCGACCGCATGCACTGTCATCGACGCCCTCCCGCTACGGCGCCCCCGATGGTCAGCCGCCGAGCTCCACGGTAGGCGCCGCGGTCTCCGGCAGGGGCCCGAAAACGGTGACCTCGGGAACAGGCCCGGTCCAGCGCTCCAGCTCCACCAGGCAGGTGTGGGCGCTGGAGCCCTGCGCCAGCGCCGAGGTGCCGTGGTCCCTGGTCAGCACGTTGGGATTGCCGTGCACGTCCAGCCCACCGGGGGTCACCGGGTCGTACCAGGCGCCGGTGGAGAGCCGCACCACCCCGGGTCGGATCCCCGCCGACAGCACCGCGCCGGCCAGGCACGCGCCGCGGTCGTTGAACAGCCGGACGACGGACCCGTCCACGATCCCCCGCTCGGCGGCGTCCGCCGGGTTCACGAGCACCGGCTCCCGGCCGCGGACCTTGCCCGCACGGGAGTGCGCGCCGTTGTCGAACTGCGAGTGCAGCCGCCGCTCCGGCTGGCCGGAGACCAGGGCCAGCGGAAACCGCCGCGCCTGCGCCGAGCCGAGCCACTCGGCCGGTTCCAGCCATGCCGGGTGCGGTGGGCAGTCGGCGTACCCGAACCCGGCGATCGTCGCGGAGTAGATCTCCAGCCGGCCGGACGGGGTGTCCAGCGGGTGCGTCGCCGGGTCCTGGCGCAGCCCCGTGTACGGCGCCACCGGGCGCTCGACGTCCGGCAGGGCGACCCGGCCCTGCGCCAGCAGGTCCGGCCACTCCGGCAGGGACGCCCCAACCGCGGCGGCGCGGGTCCGCGTGCGTCCGTACAGCTCCTGCACCCACTCGTCGGCGGTCCGGCCCTGGGTGAACTGCTGCCCCAGGCCGAGGCGATCGGCGATGGCGGAGAAGATGTCGTAGTCGGTTCTCGCCTCACCGGGCGGCTCGGCTGCCGCGGCCATCGCCATCAGGAACGGGTCCTCCCGGCCGGCGGCGAAGTCGGTGCGCTCGGCGAAGGTCGCCGCCGGCAGCACGATGTCGGCGTGCCGGGCGAGTGCGTTGGCGAAGTGTTCGTGGACGACGACGGTGTCCGGCCGCTGCCAGGCGTCCGCGAGCCGGTTCAGGTCCTGGTGGTGGTGGAACGGGTTGCCACCCGCCCAGTAGACGAGCCGGATGTCGGGATAGGTGTACCGGCCGCCGTCGTAGTCGAATCCCGCGCCCGGGCTGGTCAGCAGGTCGGTGATCCGGGCCACCGGGATGAAGTCGGCGACGTTGTTGATGCCCTGCGGGAACGCCGCGACCGGCACCCGCGCGAGCCGCATCCCGTTGCGGTGCAACGCACCGAGCGCGTTGCCGAAGCCCCCGCCGGGCCGCCCCATCGATCCGGACATCGCTGCCAGGGTGAGGCCCATCCACGGCGCCTGCTCGCCGTGGTCGGCACGCTGCACCGACAACGACGTGGTGATCACGCTGCGCTCGGTGGCCACCCGCCGGCCCAGCTCGCGGATCGTCCCTGCGGGCAGCGCGGAGATGCCGGCCGCCCACTGCGCGTCCTTGACCACGCCGTCCGGCAGCCCGAGCAGGTAGTCCCGGAACACCGGCCAGCCGGTGGTGCACCGGTCGAGGAAGTCGGTGTCCTCGAGGCCGGCATCCACGATGGAGTGCGCCATGCCGAGCATCACCGCCACGTCGGTACCGGGCCGCGCCGGCAGCCAGGTGGCTTCGAGGAAGTCGGCCGCGTCGGTGCGCAGCGGCGAGACGCTGACGAAGTCGACGCCGGCCAGCCGAGCCCGCTGCTGGGCTCCGGGCGAGGTGTGCGCACCCAGCCCGCCGTCGTTGACCTGCGCGTTCCGCAGGGCGAGGCCGCCGAACGCCACGACGAGGGACGCGTGGTCGGCGATGTCGTCGAAGGTCGGAGACGACTCCATCGCCGTCTGCCAGCCGCCCGCCACCCGGCGGGTCAGCACCGTGATGGCGGAGGAGGAGTAGCTGTCGACCGAGCGGGTGTAGCCGCCGGCCAGGTTGAGGAAGCGGTGGATCTGCGACTGTGGGTGGTGGAACCGACCGGCCGACCCCCAGCCGTACGACCCGCCGAAGATGGCGCTGTTGCCGTGCTCGGTGCGTACCCGGTCGATCTCCCCCGCCACCAGCGCGGCCGCGGTGTCCCAGTCCACCGGCTGGTAGGTGTCGTCGCCACGCCGGGCCGTGCCCCGGCCGGCCGGGCCGGGGCCGTGCTCGAGCCAGCCGCGGCGCACCATCGGCCGGGTGAGTCGCCCCGGACCGGTCAGCGCGTCGGCGACCGAGTCGCCGATGCTGCTCGGGCACGGGTCGTCGGGACGCGGATCCAGAGCCAGCAACCGGTGCCCGTCGGTGCGGGCGAGGTAGGCACCCCAGTGCGTGGCGGTCGGCACCGTCCAGGTGTCCGCCATCAGCGCACCGTCCAGTCCACCGGGTCGGCACCCTGGCCGACCAGCAATTCGTTGACGCGGGAGAAAGGCTTCGAACCGAAGAAGCCGCGGTCGGCCGACATCGGCGACGGGTGGACAGACGCCACGTACGGCACCGTCCCCAGCGTCGGGATCAGCGTCTGGGCGTCCTTGCCCCACAGCACCGCCACCAACGGTCCGCCGCGCTGCACCAGCGCCTCGATGGCCCGCTGGGTGACGGCCTCCCAGCCCTTGCCGCGGTGCGAGGCCGGTGCGCCCGGCGCCACCGTCAGCACCCGGTTGAGCAGCAGCACACCGGACTCGGTCCAGCTGGTGAGGTCGCCGTGCGGCGGCGGTTCGACGCCCAGGTCGCTCCGCAGCTCGCGGTAGATGTTGGCCAGCGACCGCGGGATCGGCCGCACGGCCCGGTCCACGGCGAACGACAGGCCGATCGGGTGGCCGGGCGTCGGGTAGGGATCCTGACCGACGATCAGCACCCGCACGTCGGCGAACGGGGCGCGGAAGGCGCGCAGCACGTTCGGGCCGGCGGGCAGGTAGGTCCGGCCGGCGGCGATCTCGGCCCGCAGGAACGCGCCCATCGCGGTGATCCGGTCCGTGACGGGCGCCAGCGCGTCCGCCCACCCGGGATCGAGGTCGGGCGGTGGCAGTGCCATCACCTGGCGGTCCTTTCGTTCGGTGTCTTCACGGGCGGTTCGGTGTCTTCACGGGCGGCGCGGCGACCGCCATGGTGCCGTCCTGCGGTGCGGTGCGGTTCTGCGGTGCGGTGCGTCGTCGGCAGTGCGTGGAACGCCACAGGTCAGCGGAAGTGGTCCCATCCACCAGGGCCGTCCGGCACGGCGCCGTCGACGGTCACCGTCGCCCCGACGTCCCCGACCGCCCCGACGGTGCCGATGCGGCGCCACCCCGGCGGCAGCACCGCCCCGGCCGGGAACGTCGCGACCAGTGGATGGTCGTCGCCGCCGGTCAGCACCCAGTTCAGCGGGTCCCGGCCGAGCGCGGACGCCACCTCCACCAGCCGGGGGTTGATCTCCAGCGCAGCCGTGCGGACGTTGATCGCGACGTTCGAGGCCATGGCGATGTGGCCCAGGTCGGCGAGCAGGCCGTCCGACACGTCGATCATCGCGGTGGCCCCGGTGTCGTTCGCCACCGGCCCCGCGGTCAGTGGAGGCTCGGGCACCCGGTAGGCACCGACGACGGCCACGGGTGAGCGGAACCCGCGGGACAGCACCGCCAGACCCGCCGCCGCCCAGCCCAGCCGTCCGGCGATCGCCACCTCGTCCCCCGGCCGGGCACCCGACCGCAGCACCGGCTTCGCCCCGCGCAGGTCCCCCAGCACGGTGACGGCGATGGTCAGCGTCTCGGACCGGGTGGTGTCGCCGCCGACCACGGCCGCGCCGGCCTCCGCGGCCGCGGCGGACAGCCCCCGGCCGATCCCGAGCAGCAGGTCCGCGGGCGTGCCGGGCGGAGCCGAGACGGCCACCACCAGCGAGGTCGGCCAGGCTCCCATCGCGGCGATGTCGGCCATCGAGGCCAGCGCCGCCCGGCGGCCGATCTGCTCGCCGGAGGCCCAGTCGGTGCGGAAGTGCACCCCGTCGACCAGCATGTCGACGCTGACCACCACCTGGCCGTCCGGCGCCGCGACCACGGCTGCGTCGTCGCCCGGTCCGACCGTCGTCGACGGCAGCTGCACCACGCCGCGGGTGACCGCCGCGATCAGCGCGAACTCGCCGAGGGCGCCGACCGTGCCGGGCTCGGACGCAGCGCCCGGCGCGCCGTCCGGCCGTCGACCCGACGGGACGGTCGTGCCGCGCGGCCGGGGATCGCTGCGCGCCTGCGGAGTACTGATGGAGCACCTGTCCGATCTGCCGGAGGACCTGCGCGGCGCCAACCGGAGCGCCACGGGCGGCTGCCGGTGCGGCAGCCTCGCTCGGCACATCGTGCCGCACGCCGCCCGGGTTGCCGGCACCGGCGCGCTCACCCTGCACCGGAGAGCCTCCGGACGGGCACGGGCGCCACCGCAGCGGAGCTAAGCTCCCTTTCCGGTGCACGAACCGCCGGCCCGGGACGGCCCGAGGGACGGCGCCGGCTCGCCCGGCCCGGCTCGCCGGGTCCGGGCATTGGTCTCTAACGACAGGAGCAGGCCGTGGTGCAGGCGTTCATCTTGATCCAGACCGAGGTCGGGCAGGCTGCTGCGGTCGCCGGCGCCATCGCCGCGCTGCCGGGCGTCACCAGTGCCGAGGACGTCACCGGGCCGTACGACGTCATCGTCCGGGCCGAGGCGGAGACCGTCGACGAGCTGGGCAAGCTGGTGGTCGCCCGGGTACAGGGCGTGCCGGGCATCACCCGCACGCTGACGTGCCCGGTCATCCGGCTCTGATCTCGACGTGACGATGACCGGGAGCGGCGCTCAGGCCGGCGGCCCCGGTGACGCCCGGGCCGGCGGCGAGGGGGTCGGCCGGAAGCGCGAGCGTGAGGGGCCTCCAGGAGCCGCCCGGCCGGGCGACTCGGACAGCGCGGCCGGCCAGGATGCGGGGGTCCGAACAGGCCGGCCGCCGTGGCAGGTGGTGTCCGCGCTGGCGCTGATCCTGGTCGCCATCGTGGTCGTCGTCGTGCTCGGTCAGGCCAAGAAGAACCAGCCGGTCAGCACCGGGCCGCTGCCGGTGGCGACGGTCGACCAGCCGGGTGCCGGGTCCGCTGCGTGCAAGGCGCTGATGGCGGCCCTGCCGTCCAGCCTGGCCGGCTCGGCGGCCCGCACCCTGGAGGGCGGCGGAGCGGGCATCGCCGCGTGGGGCGACCCCGCCGTCATCCTGCGCTGCGGCCTGGAGACACCGGGCGAGCTCACCTGCAGCGCCAACCTGACCCAGGTGCAGGGCGTGTCCTGGCTGGAACTGCGCTCCGCCGGCCTGGGCAGCGTCACCTACCTGGCAGCCGATCGGTCCGTCCGGATCGCGGTCACCATTCCGGACGACTTCGGCACCGGATCGGCGACCGCCCGCCAGTCGGCGCAGCTCTCCGCGGTCAAGGAGGTGTCGGACGTCGTCGCCGCCACCCTGCCGGTCCGCGCGCCGTGCCGCGCCGGCGTGCTGCTGCCCACCGACATCCGCTGACCCACTCGACCTGGCCTTCCGGCATGCGTCGGTCCTGCGTGCGTGGAAGCGTCCCACGTGCATCGGTGGCCAACGCGCGCCGGCGGGCACGTCAGCGCAGTCCGGTGCCCCGCGCGATCGCCGTGTCGATCAGCACGGTCAGCAGCTCCGGATAGGACATCCCGGCGGCCTGCCACATCCGCGGGTACATCGAGATCGGCGTGAATCCGGGCATGGTGTTCACCTCGTTGACCACCACGCGACCGGCGTCGGTGACGAAGAAGTCCACCCGGGCCAGGCCCTGCGCGTCGAGCGACCGGAACGCCCGCACCGCGAGGTCCCGGACGTGCGCTGTGACGGCGTCGTCCAGCAGGGCCGGGATGTCGAAGGTCGCGACGTCGTCCAGGTACTTGGCGGCGAAGTCGTAGAACTCGTAGCCGGCGGCCACCTGGATCTCCGCGGTCGGCGAGGCCTCCACCCGACCATCGGGGAACTCCAGCACGCCGCACTCGATCTCCCGGCCGATCATCGCCGCCTCCACCAGCACCTTGGGGTCGGCCTGCCTCGCCAGTTCGATCGCTGCCTCGAGGTCCGCCCAGCGGTCCACCCGGCTCACGCCGAGGGAGGACCCGGCCCGGGCCGGCTTGACGAACACCGGCAGCCCGAGCCGGTCCCGCTGCCCGGTGGTCAGCGTGGGCACCCCGCGGCGGAGCACCACGTAGTCACCCAGCGGCAGGCCCTCGGCGGCCAGCAGCTTCTTGGTGAACTCCTTGTCCATGCCGGCCGCGGACGCCAGCACGCCGGGCCCGACATACGGCAGCCCGGCCAGCTCCAGCAGCCCCTGGATGGTGCCGTCCTCGCCGAACGGGCCGTGCAGCACCGGGAAGACCACGTCGACGTCCAGCGGCGCGCCGGGGCCCAGCGGGATCACCGACGCCGAGGTCGGATCGGCCGGCAGCACGACGGCCTCGCCGTCGGTGACCGACGGCAACTCGCGACCCGACCGGGTCAGCATCCTGGCCGGGTCGACCGTCACCCAGCGCCCCTCCGGCGTGATGCCGATGGCGGTGACGTCGAACCGGTCGGCCGGCAGGAAGCGCAGCACGCTGCCGGCCGAGAGGCAGGACACGGCGTGCTCGCCGCTCCGACCGCCGAAGACGACCGCGACCCGGGTCCGCTGCCCACTCATGCGGGTTGCTCGTTCATGCCGGATCCTCACTCATGGGCGCAACCCTACGGTCGGGGGCGGACACTCCCCGCGCGGCTCACTCGGGGCTGTGCGGCCGGTCCATCAGCGCCCGGATCATCTCCCGCGGTGGCATGTGGCGGTAGCACACCTGATGCACCGCCTCGGTGATCGGCATGTCGATGCCGTGTCGGTGGGCCAGGTCTCGCACCGAACGGCAGCTCACCACGCCCTCCGCGACCTGACCGCCGGCCGCCTCGGTGGCCGCCTCCACGGTCATGCCGCCGGCCAGCCGGCCGCCCAGCGTCCGGTTCCGGGACAGCGGCGACGAACAGGTGGCGACCAGGTCGCCGAGTCCGGCCAGACCGGCGAACGTGGCCGGCCGGGCGCCCAGCGCCTCGCCGAGCCGAGTCACCTCGTTGAGGCCCCTGGCCATCAGTGAGGCGGTCGTGTTCAGCCCCAGCTGCAGGCCGCCGGCGATCCCGCAGGCCAGCGCGATGATGTTCTTCCCGGTGCCGGCGATCTCCGCCCCGATCACGTCGGTGATGGTGTACGGGCGGAAGTACGGCGTGCCGCAGGCCCGTTGCACCTGCTGGGCGAGCCCGTGGTCGGTGCAGGCCAGCACCGAGGCCGTCGGCTGGCCGTGCGCGATCTCGACGGCGAGGTTCGGCCCGGTCAGCACCACCACGCGCTCCGGCGGCACGTGCCCGACTCCGGAGATCACCTGGCTCATCCGCAGGCCGGTGCCGATCTCCACCCCCTTGGCCAGCGAGACCACCGGAACGCCTGACGGCAGCGCATCGCGGAAGACCGTCAGGTTCTCCCGCATCGACTGGCTGGGGACGGCGAGCACGACGGCCTGCGCGCCGGACAGGGCCCGGTCCACGTCGGAGGTGGCGGTCAGGTTCGGCGGCAGCTGCACCTCGGGCAGGTAGGCCGGGTTGCGGCCGGTGGACCGGATGGCCGCCGCGACGGATTCCCGGCGCGCCCAGAGGGTGACCTCCCGTCCGGCGTCGGCCAGTACCTTGGCGAAGGTGGTACCCCACGACCCGGCGCCCACCACCGCGATCCGTTGCAGCGCAACGGGTTTGGAGGTCGGCCCGGTCACCGATCCGGCTTCGGGGCGTCCTGAGCGGCGGCTGCGGCGCGTGCAGCCCCGGCGGTCTCGGCGGCCCCAGCGGTCTTGCCGGCCTCTCCCGTCTCGACGGCCTCTGGGGTCGTACCGGCCGCGGCGGCCTTGCCGGCCCCGGGGGTGTCCGCCCTGGCCTGCAACCGGGCCGCCTTCTTCTGGTCGTAGAACTCGGCCGGCGGGGTCTCGCCGCGGACGTCGGCGAGCAGGTCCCGGACGGCGCCCTGGATCACCAGCGAGACGTCCCGGATCAGCCGGGAGTCCACCGGGCGGCCGCGGAACTCGGACAGGTCGATCGCCGGCCCGGCGACGACGTGGATGTCCTTGCGGGGCAGCGGGTGGAACCCCTTCTTCCGGTACGGCACGTAGACCTGCTGGGTGCCCCAGTGCACCAGCGGGACCACCGGGAAGTCGCCCGACAGGGCAAGAGCGGCCACTCCCGGTCGCGGCTTCATCGGCCACCGCTCCGGATCACGGGTCACCGTGCCGTCCGGGTAGATGAGCACCATCCGCCCCTCTTCCAGGGCGGTGATCGCCGCGTCCAGTCCGACCTGCCCCTTCCCACCGCCGCGCTCCACCGGAATCATGCCCGTGCCGGTCAGGATCTTGCCGACCACGGGGATCCGGAACAGCGACGACTTGGCCATGATGTGCGGGATGCGGCCGGACTTTCGCAGGTATACCGCCGTGTAGATCGGGTCCAGCTGGGAGATGTGGTTGCCCACCACGAGCACCGGTCCGGGTACGGCCAGGTGCTCCAGGCCGGCGAACCGGGGACGGCCGAGCAACCGGGTGAGCGGGAACATCACGACCTCGCACAGCCGGATCCAGCCGTTGCCCTGCTCGAACACCGGACCGCGACGACGCACGTCCCACTCCCTCTCCTCGGTGGCCTCCAGGGGCCGCTGCGGTGCTCAGGCGGCGCTGCCGCCGGGTGCCGGACCCTGCCGTCCCGTCCGCGCTCGCAACTTCCGCGCTGCCGTCCAATCGAGCACGAACGCAGCAGTGCATCCGCGCCCACCCTAGTGCGCAGCCGCCGGACCGGCCGCCGCGGCCGCCGCGCGTGCCCGGCCGCCTGCAGTTCACCGGCCGGACGCCCGATACACCCCCGGCGTTTCCTCCGGTCGCTGGTTCCAGGCCCCGCGGCACGCCACAATGACCGACGTGACCACCACTCGAAAGCCGACCCCCGCCCGACGGCGCCCCTCGGTCGCCACGCTGGCCAAGGACCTGCCACCGGCTGCCCCGGCCGACGGCGCGGCGACGTCGGCAGCTACCAGGACGGACGGCCCGGACGTCGACGGCGGCGGTAACGGCGCCGCCGACGGCCGGCCGGAACAGTCGGCGACGATGGACCTACCGGAGGTGGACGGCGCGCCTGCCGCCCCGAGACCGGACCCGGACGCCCAACTCGCCGAGGCGACGGCCGTCGAGCCGTTCCACAGCGCCGGGCACGATGCGGCGCCGGCGCCATCGGACGGCGAGCCGCTGCCGGAGGACCGGTTCTACAACCGGGAGCTGAGCTGGCTGGACTTCAACGAACGGGTGCTCGCGCTCGCCGAGGACCCGGAGCAGCGGCTGCTCGAGCGGGCCAAGTTCCTGGCCATCTTCGCGTCCAACCTCGACGAGTTCTACATGGTCCGGGTGGCCGGGCTGATGCGCCGGCGGGACATGGGTCTCGCGGTGGCCAGCGCGGACGGGCTGACCCAGTCCGAGCAGCTGGCGTTGATCTCGGCCAGGACGCAGGAGCTGGTCGAGCGGCAGGGCCGGGTGTTCACCGACGAGGTGATGCCGGCGCTGGAGGAGGCCGGCATCCGAATCGTCCGGTGGAGCTCCATCGAGGAGGAGGACCGGACCCGGCTCGCCGAGTACTTCACCGCCCAGGTGTTCCCCGTCCTCACCCCGCTCGCCGTCGACCCGGCGCACCCGTTCCCGTACATCTCCGGGCTCAGCCTGAACATGGCGGTCATCGTCCGTGACCCGGAGACCGGGGCCGAGCGCTTCGCCAGGGTCAAGGTGCCCAACAACGTCGACCGGTTCATCCGGGTGCGCCGCGGTGCGTACGACTTCCTGCCCATCGAGGACCTGCTGGCCGCGCACCTGGCGGAGCTGTTCCCGGGCATGGAGGTGATGGAGCACCAGATCTTCCGGGTCACCCGCAACGCCGACCTCGACGTCGAGGAGGACCGCGACGAGGACCTGCTGCAGGCGCTGGAACGCGAGCTCGCCCGCCGCCGGTTCGGCCCGCCGGTGCGCCTGGAGATCACCGACACCACCAGCGAGCGGGTGCTGGACCTGCTGATCACCGAACTCGACGTCGATCCCTCCGACGCGGTGGAAGTGCCCGGGCTGCTGGACCTGTCGAGTCTGTGGCAGCTGTACGGCCTGGATCGGCCCAGTCTCAAGGACGCGCCGTTCGTGCCGGCGACCAATCCGGCGTTCGTGGAGGGCGAGAAGCCCAAGAGCGTGTTCGCCCGGCTCCGCGAGTCGGATGTGTTGCTGCACCACCCCTACGAGTCGTTCGCCACCACCGTGCAGCGCTTCATCGAGCAGGCCGCCGCCGATCCGCACGTGCTGGCGATCAAGCAGACGCTGTACCGCACCTCGGGTGACTCGCCGATCGTCGACGCGCTGATCTCGGCGGCCGCAGCGGGCAAGCAGGTCGTCGCACTGGTGGAGATCAAGGCCCGGTTCGACGAGCAGGCCAACATCACCTGGGCCAAGGCGCTGGAGCGGGCCGGCGTGCACGTCGTGTACGGCCTGGTGGGCCTGAAGACCCATTGCAAGACAGCGCTGGTCATCCGTCAGGAGGGCAGCACGCTTCGCCGGTACTGCCACATCGGCACCGGCAACTACAACCCCAAGACCGCGCGGATCTACGAGGACCTCGGCCTGCTCACCGCCGATCCCGACATCGGCGCGGACCTGACCGACCTGTTCAACGTGCTCACCGGGTACTCCCGGCAGACCGAGTACCGGAACCTGCTGGTGGCACCGCACTCCATCCGCACCGGCATCGTCGAGCGAATCGAACGCGAGATCGACCACTTCCGTGCCGGTCGGGGCGGCGTGGTACGGCTGAAGATGAACTCCATCGTGGACGAAGGAGTCATCGACGCGCTGTACCGGGCGTCGAAGGCAGGCGTCACCGTGGATCTCACGGTGCGCGGCATCTGCGCGCTGCGCGCCGGCGTGCCCGGCCTGAGCGAGAACATCACCGTCCGGTCGATCGTGGGGCGGTTCCTGGAGCACTCCCGCATCTTCTACTTCGGCGGCGGCGGCGAGGAGGAGTACTGGATCGGCAGCGCGGACATGATGCACCGCAACCTTGATCGGCGGGTGGAGGCCCTCGTCCGGATCACCCACAAGTCGGCGACCGACAAGATGGCCGCGCTGCTGGCGGCCATCGCCGCCCCGGACACGCGGTGCTGGCTGCTGGGTCCCGACGGATGGTCCAAGTCCCCGGTCGACGAGGCGGGACGCGACCTGCAGGCCGACCTCCTGCGCCGAGGGGCCGCAGGTGCGGAATGACGCGGCGGTCGTGCGGGCGGCCGGCGCGGTGCTCTGGCGACCCTCGCGCAAGCACGGCATCCGCATCGCCCTGGTGCACCGCCCGCGGTACGGCGACTGGTCGCTACCCAAGGGCAAGGCCGTTGCGGGAGAGAGCATGCCGGTCACCGCGCGGCGGGAGGTCGCCGAGGAGACGGGTTTCGACTGCGTTCTCGGGCGCGCGCTGACCACCGTGTCGTACTCGACCAACGGCAGGGCCAAGACGGTCGACTACTTCGCGGCGCGGCGGCTGGCCGGCGGGTTCTCCCCCAACAAGGAGGTGGACCGGCTCGACTGGTTGCCGGTGGCCGGTGCACGGGCGCGGATGACGTACGACTTCGACCGTGCGGTACTGGACACGTTCGCCCTGGAACGCCCTGACCTGGCCGGGGTGCTGCTCGTCCGGCACGCCCGGGCCGGCCATCGTGAGTCCTTCGCGGGCAATGATCTTTCCCGGCCGCTGGATGCCAAGGGGCGCAAGCAGGCACAGGCGCTGGTGGCGGACCTGGTGCCGTTCGGCCCGGGCGCGGTGCACAGCGCCCCGGTGGAGCGGTGCGTGGCAACCGTCGCCCCGCTCGCCGCACTGCTGGGCGTCGAGGTGGAGTTGGAGCCGTTGCTGGCCGAGGACGCCTACCGCGACGACCCGGCGAGCGCCCGCCAACGCCTGGTGGAACTCGCTGTGCGGCAGGCGGTGTCGATCGCCGGCCCGGCCAGCGGCCGCGGCGCCGTGCGGGCGGTGCCCGACACGACGCCCACCGAGCCCACCTCGTTCGCCGTGGTGGCCAGCAGCCAGGGTGGCGTCATTCCGGGTGTGGTCAAGTCGCTGGCCGGCCGCTCGGACATCACCGTCCCGCGGACCAGCACACCCAAGGGATCGTTCTGGTACCTCAGTTTCGACGGCCGACGCCTCGTGCAGGCCGACCCCTACCCCACCCCGACCATCTGACGTCCGGCGGGCCGGGCGGCACCGCCCCGGCTCGAGATCCGCCGGGGCGACGCAGGACCGGCCCGCGCGGTGCTACTTCTTCTTGGCCGGCGCGCGGCGGGCGGCGGGCGCTTTCGTGGCCGTCGCGGTCTTCGTCGCCGTCGCCTTGGCCGCCGTCGTGCGCGGTGTCTTCGCCGCTGGCGTCGCCGGTGCGGCCGTCGCGGCCGGCTTGGCCGCCGCCCTCGTCCTGGTGGTCTTCGCCGGCGCGGTGTCGTCGGTCGTCTTGGCCGCTGCGGCGCGGGTCCGCGGTGCTGCGGTCGCCTTCGGGGCCGCCGGAGCCTTCGTGGCGGCCGGAGCCTTGGTGGCCGTCGTGCCCGGCGCCTTCGCGGCCGCGGCGGCGGCCCGGGCGGTGGTCGGCTTGCCGGTGACCTTGGGCAGCTTCACCGTTCCGGCGATGACATCCTTGAAGTACTTGCCGGGACGGAAGGCAGGCACCGTGGTCTTCTTGACCTTCACCGCCTGGCCGGTACGCGGGTTGCGGGCGGTCCGGGCGGCGCGGGCGCGCTTCTCGAACACTCCGAATCCGGAGATCGACACGTTCTCGCCGCGCTGCACCTCCCGCTGAACCAGGTCGATGATGCCCTCGACCGCGGTCTGGGCGGCCTTCTTGTCGCCGTCCAGCCGCTGTGCGAGCTGATTGATCAGATCCGTCTTGTTCAAGGGTCCTCCCAGGACTCCCCGGCCCGCGGGATGGAATGGGCCGCCTGGTGGCACACGTTAGGCCCGAATTGGGTGGTTTGCCAACACCTACGCCGGCCGATGACGTTCGGTTCCAACGGATTTCGGCTCCCCGGGAAGCATCCTTAGCCTGTCCCACGAAGATTCTGCGACCCCCCGTACCGGCCGTTGGAGCAACGAGAACAACTGCTGCACAACGGCTTTCAAGGTCTGCCCAGGTCAGGGCCCTGTTCGCTCAGATGGCGCTGGTCAGCGGCTTGAAGGCCGGTCGAGATTTCTCGAAATTGCTGATCTCGTCGGCATGTCGCAGGGTCAGCGAGATGTCGTCCCAGCCCTCCAGCAGGCGCCAGCGGGTGTACGGGTCGATCTCGAACTCGACCACCAGCGGCCCGGCGGAGATCAGCTGGCGTTCCAGGTCGACCGAGACCTGGGTGCCGGGCTCGTTCTCCAGCAGCTTCCAGAGCAGTTCGACGTCGGACTCCGACACCTGGGCGGCGAGCAGGCCGCCCTTGGAGGAATTGCCGCGGAAGATGTCGGCGAACCGGGGGGAGATGACAACCCTGACGCCGTAATCCATCAGCGCCCAGACGGCGTGCTCGCGGGACGAGCCGGTGCCGAAATCCGATCCGGCCACCAGCACCGAGCCGCCGGCGAAAGCCGGGTGGTTCAGAACGAATGACGGGTCGTTGCGCCAGGCCGAGAACAGGCCGTCCTCGAATCCGGTGCGGGTGATGCGCTTGAGGTAGACCGCGGGAATGATCTGGTCGGTGTCGACATTGCTGCGGCGCAGCGGGATTCCGACACCGGTGTGGGTGGTGAACGCGTCCATCGGAAAGGCTTCTCTCTGTGCTGGGACGCCGCCCGGCGTCGTCGGATCGGGTTCTGCCGGACGGGGCTCAGGCGCCCGCGCCGACCAGCGCGACCGGCTCGAGATCCGCAGGGCTGGACAGCGTTCCGCGAAGTGCGGTGGCCGCGGCGACCTGTGGCGAGACCAGATGCGTCCGGCCACCCCTGCCCTGCCTGCCCTCGAAGTTGCGGTTGGAGGTGGAGGCACTGCGCTCGCCGGGGGCCAGCTGGTCCGGGTTCATCCCCAGGCACATCGAGCATCCGGCGCTGCGCCACTCGGCGCCGGCGTCGGCGAAAACCCGGTCGAGGCCCTCTGCCTCGGCCTGCGCCTTGACCCGCATCGAGCCCGGCACCACCAGCATGCGCAGCCCGGCGTCGATGTGCCTGCCCCGGAGGATGTCGGCAGCGGCGCGCAGATCCTCGATGCGGCCGTTGGTGCATGAGCCGAGAAAGACGGTATCGACCCGGATGTCGCGCAGCGGCGTGCCGGCGGCCAGACCCATGTACTCCAGGGCCCGCTCCGCGGCGGCCCGTTCGTTGTCGTCGGCGATCAGCTCCGGGTCGGGCACCGACGCCGAGAGCGGCAGCCCCTGCCCGGGATTGGTGCCCCAGGTGACGAACGGCGTCAGGGTGGCGGCGTCGAGGAACACCTCGGCGTCGAAGGTCGCATCCGGGTCCGTCGGCAGCGACGACCAGTAGGCCACAGCGGCTTCCCAGTCGGCCCCCTGCGGGGCATGCGGTCGGTCCTTGAGGTAGGCGTACGTGGTCTCGTCGGGGGCGATCATGCCGGCCCGCGCTCCGGCCTCGATCGACATGTTGGCGATCGTCATCCGGGCTTCCATGGACAGCGCGCGGATGGCAGATCCCCGGTACTCCAGCACGTAGCCCTGGCCGCCGCCGGTGCCGATCTTCGCGATGACCGCCAGGATGATGTCCTTGGCGGTCACCCCGGGTGCCAGCTCTCCGTCGACGGTGATGGCCATGGTGCGGAACGGCTTGAGCGGCAACGTCTGGGTGGCCAGCACGTGTTCCACCTCGCTGGTGCCGATGCCGAACGCCAGCGCGCCGAAGGCGCCGTGCGTGGAGGTGTGCGAGTCGCCGCAGACGATCGTCATCCCCGGTTGGGTGATACCCAGCTGCGGCCCGACGACGTGCACGATGCCCTGCTCGGCGTTGCCCATCGGGAACAGCCGGACGCCGAACTCGGCGCAGTTGGCCCGCAGCGTGTCGACCTGGATCCGCGAGACCTCGTCCGCGATCGGCAGGTTGATGCCGGTGGTCGGGACGTTGTGGTCCTCGGTGGCCAGCGTCAGGTCCGGACGGCGCACCGGACGGCCGGCGAGCCGGAGACCCTCGAAGGCCTGCGGGCTGGTCACCTCGTGCACCAGGTGCAGGTCGATGTACAGCAGGTCGGGCTCACCCTCCGCCGCGTGCACGATGTGGTCTGCCCATACCTTCTCGGCGAGAGTGCGCCCCATTGCTGGCCTTTCGACTGCCTGTACGCCACCGGGGTGGCCTGGTGCTGCTGAGGTGACATCTCAGCATGCGAGAACATAGTATCGCTGCATGGGACAGTCTAGCGGCATCGGCGTGTTGGACAAAGCGGTACAGGTGTTGCGGGCCACCACGGCTGCGCCGAGCGGTCTGGCAGAACTGTGCGCGGCGACCGGACTCCCCCGGGCCACCGCGCATCGACTGGCCGTCGGTCTGGAGGTGCACGGACTGCTGGCGCGCGACCAGGGCGGACGGTGGCGGCCCGGTCCCCTGCTGGCGGTGCTCGCGGCGGGTGCGCCCGACCAGCTGGTGGCCGCAGCTGCCGACGTCCTCCCCCGGCTGCGCGACCGCACCGGCGAGAGCGTGCAGGTCTACCGGCGGGACGGCCTGTCCCGGGTCTGCGTCGCGGTCGCGGAGCCGACCTCCGGTCTGCGGGACACCGTGCCGCTGGGCGCCCGGCTGCCGATGACGGCGGGCTCCGGCGCCAAGGTCTTGACGGCCTGGGCGGACCCGGCCACCGCACGCGCGATCCTGGCCGACGCGACGTTCACCGAGCGGATCCTCGCCGAGGTGCGGCGCAAGGGGTGGGCGCAGTCGGTCGCAGAGCGCGAGACGGGCGTCGCGTCCGTCTCCGTCCCGGTGCGGAACCCGGCCGGGCAGGTGATCGCCGCGGTGTCCGTCTCCGGGCCGGTGGAACGCATCGGTCGCCGGCCCGGCGAGCGCTGGGCCGGCGACCTCCTCGACGCCTCCGCGGCACTGACCGCCCGGCTCTGACGCTCCCCCGCTCAGCGCCGGCTCAGGGGCTCAGCGCGCCGCTCGGCGTCGGCTCGGCGGCTCAACGCCGGCTCGGGCGCTCAGCGCCGGCTCGGGGGCACGGCGCGCCGCTCAGCGCCTGCCCGGCCGCTCAGCGCCGGCTGTTCCCGGTCGCCAGCTGGTTGACCAGGGCGACGAACACGGTCAGGTTCGGGAAGCCGTCCGCCGGGACCGTGATGGTCCGTCCATGCCGGGTGTTGATCCTGACCTGACCACCGTCCACGACCACACCGCGGATCTCGTCCCAGTCGAATACGTCCTCCTGCAGGCGGAGACCGGCGGCGGAGATGCTGGCGATGCCCTGCTTCCGCTGTTCCCGCTCCCGGGCACTGGCGAAGCTCACGTGCTCGCCGCCGGGCAGTCCGGCGACCGCCCGCGACACGAGCCGTTCGCTGAACTGCTGATCGATCCGGGTGAACAGCCGCTCGCTGTCGGGGAACCGGTCGGACAGTTGGATGGTCCCGGTGGCCAGCCCGATGGTCAGGCCCCGCGCCCGCCCGGTCACGTCGCCGTTCATCCCGTGCAGGGCGATGCCACGTTCGACCGTCTGGATTTGGTCCCAGCCGGCGGACACGGTCGGTCCGGAGCCCTCCCGGAAGGTCAGGCCGCCGGCGTACAGCGTGCAGCGGTCCTCTCCCGGACGCCGGGCGAGCATCAGCGCCAGCACACCGCCGAGCACGACGACCAGCACCGCGAGCACGACCAGCGCGAACTGTCGATCCGGGTCCTGCAGGATCAGCGGAACGCCCACCGCGAAGCCCAGCAGCAGCCCGGTCCACCGAACCTTCGGCCGGGGGGCGGTGACGGTGCGCTCCAGCGCACCCAACCCGTCGGGCCGGCGGCCCGGCGGTGTCGACCGTGCCGCCTGCGCCAGCGGCTGCTCCCGGTCCTGTGCTGCCATCGCTCTCACCTGTCCTCGTGTCGACTGTGCGTCGGTGGCAGACAACCGCATCGCGTCCCGCCCGATTGCCCGGATTGGACAGCGCTGGACACGGGTGGACGCCTCGACCCGCGCTGATCCGTACCGGAGGATGGCCGTAGGTCCGGCGGGCACCGCGGGGCACGACCGGGAAGGGGTGGACGGATGGCCGAGACCGCCGAGCCGCTCCTGGTCGACCACGCCAGGGCCGCCCGCACCCCGCTCGACCTGGCCGAGCTGCTACGGGCGCTGCGGCGACGGCATGCCCGGGACCGGGGCGACTCGCCGCTCACCTACCGCGAGCTCGCAGCGAAGACCGGATGGTCGCGCGGGATCATCGGTGAATACCTGGTGGGCAACGTGGTGCCCCCGATGGACCGGTTCGACCAGCTCGTCGGCCTGCTCGGCGCGCGCAGGAGCGAACTCGGTCCGCTGGCCACGGCGCGGGACCGCGTCGAGGACCTCCTGCGGGCGGAGAGCGCCGCCCGACGCGACGCACGCGCCGTACCCCGGCAGCTGCCCCCCGCCCGGGCCGGGTTCAGCGGTCGCGTCGACGAACTGGCCGCCCTCGACGTCCTGGTCCGGGAGCCGGGACCCGGCGCCCTGGCGCTGGTGCTGGGCGCCGCCGGGATCGGGAAGACCAGCCTCGTCGTGCAGTGGGCACACCAGGTCTCCGGCGAGTACCCGGACGGCCAGCTGTTCCTGGATCTGCGCGGATTTCACCCGAAGGCATCGCCCATGCTGGTCAGCGATGCCCTGCGGGCCTGCCTGCGGGCGCTCGGCGTCCCCGAGCAGCAGATTCCGGTGGCTCCGGAGACGCAGAGCGGCCTGCTGCGGAGCGTGCTCGCCGACCGCCGGGTGCTGATGATTCTGGACAACGCCCGCGACGCGGACCAGATCAGGCCGCTGCTGCCGGGCGCGGGCGGCTGCGCGGTGGTGGTGACCAGCCGGCTCCGGCAGGTGGGCCTGATCGCCGTCGACGGCGCACGCCCGCTGACCCTCGGCGTGCTGCCCGACGCCGACTCCAGGCAGCTGCTCGCCGCCCGGGTCGGGCTCGACCGGCTGGACGCCGAACCGGACATCGCGGCGTCGATCCTGACGGCCTGCGCCGGGCTGCCGCTGGCCCTGTCGATCGTCGCGGCCCGCGCCTCGATCACCCCGGGCGCGGCGCTGGGAGAATCCCTCGCCTCGCTGACGGCCGGCACCGGACACGACCCGCACGGTGACCTCAACGCTGTCCTGTCCTGGTCCTACACCCACCTGACAGCCGCTGCGGCGCAGCTGTTCCGGCGACTCGGTCAGCACCCGGGCGGGGAGTTCACGCTGGCCGCCGCAGCCAGCGTGGCGGGCCTGTCGGCCCCGGCGACCCGATCGCTGCTGGGTGAACTGACCGATGCGCACGTGGTCGAGGTGCAGGCTCCGGACCGGTGGGCGATGCACGATCTGTGGCGCTCCTACGCCGTCGACCGTGCGGGTTCCGCTGATCGCGCCGCCGTCCGTCGCACCGCAACCGGGCGACTGCACGATCACTACGTGCAGAGCGGCTACCGGGCGGGACTGCTGCTGGAGCCCTACCCCGACCTACCCGAACCAACCCCGGTCGGTCGCCGGGTGACGCCCGAGACCTTTCCGAACGTATCGGCCGCTCTGGAGTGGCTGCACCGCGAGTCCGCGACCCTGCACACCCTGCTCGAAGCGGCGGACCGGTCCGATGTGGTCGTCCTGCTGGCCGGCCCGCTGGGGTACTACCTGGACTGGACCGGCCAGCACGACCGGTCGTCGGCGGTGCAGACGGTCGGCCTGGCGGCCGCCCGCCGCGGCGGGGACCGCCGGTCGGAGGCGCGCTCCCACCGGCTGCTGGGCAACGCCATGTTCCTGCTCGGCCGGACTCCGGAGGCCCTCGAGCACTACGCGGCCGCACTGGAGACGTTCGGCGCGATCGGCGACCACTCCGGCGTCGGGCGGACGCAGTACTGCCTCGGGATCGTCTCCCGGGCCGGCGGTTCGAGCGATCAGGCGCTGGAGCATCTGGCGCTCGCCGCCGAGGCATTCCGGCGCGGTGGTGACGACATCGGACTGGCCCGGGCGTACAACGGGTGGGGCTGGGAGCATGCACGTTCCGGGAACTTCGACCGGGCCGCGGAGCTCAGCACCCAGGCTCTGGTGTTGCAGCGCGGCGGCGTGGACCCCAGCGGTGAGGCGCAGTCCTGGGACACGCTGGGTTACGCCAGGTTCGGTCAGGGCCGTCATGACGAGGCGATCTCCTGCTATCGCCGGTCGTTGGCCAGGTGGCCGGACGACCCGGGCCACGGGGCCGAGGTGTGGGACCACCTGGCACAGGCACTGGCCGCCGCCGGCGACGCCGAGTTGGCGGGTGCCGCTGCCGCCTCCGCGGCAGAGCTGCGGCAACGCCTCGAGGGCTGATGATGTGACGCGGCCGCGGATGCTTTCCCGGCTGACCTCGGGTCGGGACAGGAGGTGGAGCGCATGCCGATGACCGCGAAGGAGCGGTTCCGGGAGTTGATGGCGACGGTGGTGGCGCCGATGCTCAAAGCCGAGGGTTTCGCCAAGAACGCCCTCACCTTCGTCCGCCGCCGTGGTGATCTGGTCGACGTGGTGAACGTGCAGGGAAGTGACCGGAACGGCCTGCCGGATCGTCACTCGTTCTTCCTCAACGGCGCTGTGCTGTCCACCGCGGTGTATGCAACGCTCGGGATCGAGGTGCCAGTACGTCCCCGGGAGAGCGACGGTCTGTTCCGCGAGCGGGCCGGGGTGATCTCGGGCAGCGCGGTGGACCGCATCGACATCACTCCGCAGACCGATGCCGATGTGATGACCGCCTTCCTGCGGGCCGAGTTGTCCGCTCTGCTGGAGCTGATGGATTCGCTCGTCACCACCGAGGATCTGCTGGACCTGGTGATCGAGCGCAACGGCGCCGCGCAGAGCGACGAGATCGTCGGCTACCTGGCTCGGGTGGGCGACACGGCACGGCTGCTGCGCTACCTGGAACTGCTCGGCACCCGGCTGGGCGGCAGGGCGAACTGGCCGGTGATCGCGACGCGGCTGCGCATGGCCATCGGGGATCTCGCGCCGGCCGAAGCACTGGCGCTGTTGCCCGCCGAGGTGGTGCCGTGGGCTGCGCCGCCCCGCTGGCTGGACACGGGCGGGTGAGCTCTATGCGGCCGGGCAGTGCGCGTGTCGCGACCGGGCAGTGCGCGTGTCGCGACCAGGCAGTGCGCGTGTCGCGGGGGCGGGCGGCGGATACCACAAGACCCACGCCCGTCTCTGGCGTGGGTCTTGTCTGCGGTGTCTCGCCTGCTGCTGTGGTAGCCCCGAAGGGATTCGAACCCTCGCTACCGCCGTGAGAGGGCGGCGTCCTA
>CAXTBG010000071.1:0-23960 GCA_964242105.1 uncultured Nakamurella sp.
ACCGGCTCGGCCAGCGCCGCATCGTGCCCAAGCAGCTGCTGCTGCACATCCCGGCGATCGTCGCGCTGGTGTGTGTTGCCGTGTTCACCGAACTCACCTGGCCGATCTTCGGACTGGCATTCCTGGCCGGTGCGTCGCAGCCCATCATCGGGCCGCTGGTGCGTACCCGGTGGTCGGCGATGCTGTCCGGCGACCCGCAGCTGCGCACCGCCTTCGCATGGGAGTCGCTGATCGACGAAGCCGTCTTCATCGTCGGCCCGCCGCTGGCGACCGTCGTTGCGCTGCAACTCTTCCCGGCCGCAGCCCTGATCCTGGCCACCACGCTGCTCGGCATCGGGACGCTGCTGCTGCTCACCCAGCGGGGAACCGAACCGCGGCCGTCGGGGCGGAGCCGCGCCAGGGCCGGCAAACCCGCCATCCTGCTGCCCGGCGTTGCCGGCATCACCGCGATCTTCGCGCTGATGGGCGGGATCTTCGGTGCCTTCGAGGTCACCACCGTCGCGTTCGCCAAGGAGGCCGGGCACGCCGGCGTCGCCGGGCTGCTGCTGGCGCTGTACGCGTTCGGGTCGCTGCTGGCGGGCCTGGTGTTCGGCGTCGCGAAGATCAGGGCGTCGCTGCTCAAGCAGTTCGGTGTCTCGATCGCCGTGCTGGCGGTGGTGACGCTGCCGCTGCCGTTCCTGCCCAACCTGGCGTTCGTCGGCGGCGGCCTGATGCTGGCCGGCGTGGCGTGCTCGCCGGCCCTCATCTCCGGGATGAGCCTGGTGGAGCGGATCGTGCCCGGACATCGGCTGACCGAGACGATGTCCTGGACCGGCTCGGGGATGGCCGTCGGCATCGCCGTCGCCACCCCGCTGGCCGGGCTGGTCATCGACAGCCGCGGCGCGTCCGACGCCTACTGGGTGACCTCGGGCTGCGCGATCGGCGCGTTCGCAGTGGCTCTGCTGGTGCTGGCTTCGCTGCGCCGGTCGATCGCGACGGTCACCGGCATCGAGGCGGCGGAGGCTGCCGACGCCGCTGCCGGGCAGAGCATCGTGAGCGACCTGGCGCCGGCCATGGTCACCACGGCGGCTCAGACGGAGATGGTGCCGTCCGGGCGTGGGTCGCGGTCCAGCTGAGCAGTCGCTCGAGCGGCCAGGTGTTGACGATCCGGTCGGCCGGGACGTCGCACTCGGCCGCCCGGGCGCACCCCAGCATCTGCCAGTCCAGCTGACCGGGCGCGTGGGCGTCGGTGTCGATGGAGAACAGGCACCCCGCGTCCAGCGCCATCCGGATCAACCGTAGCGGTGGGTCCAGCCGCTCCGGCCGCGAGTTGATCTCGACGGCCACGCCGTGCTCCGCGCAGGCGGCGAACACCTTCTCCGCGTCGAAGACGCTCTCCGGCCGGCTGGCCGGACGGCCCCTGCTCGGCCCGGCGGCGACCATCCGGCCGGTGCAGTGGCCGAGCACATCGGTGTGCGGATTGCGCACGGCGGCCAGCATCCGCGCTGTCATCTCCGCGGCACCGGACCGCAGCTTGGAATGCACGGACGCGACGACGAGGTCGACGCGGCCGAGCATCTCGTCGGTCTGGTCCAGCGTGCCGTCCTCGTTGATGTCGCACTCGATGCCCGACAGCAGGGTGAAGTCCGGCAGGGCCCGGTTGACGGCCGCCACGACGTGCAGTTGCTTGTCCAGCCGCTCCGCCGTCAGGCCGTTGGCGACGGTCAGTCGGGGGGAGTGGTCGGTGAGCACCATGTACTGGTGGCCGATCTCGGCGCCGGTGAAGGCCATCTCCTCGATCGGGCTGCCGCCGTCGCTCCACGAGCTGTGCGTGTGCAGGTCCCCGCGGAGCGCCTGCCGGAGGTCCTCGCCGCCGACCGCCAGCGGCTGCAGATCCCGCTCCAGGTCGGCCAGGTAGTCCGGCACCCGGGCGGCGAAGGCCTGCTCCGCCACCGCCGCGGTCTTCGGTCCGATGCCTGGGAGGCTGGTCAGGCTGCCGTTCGCCGCCCGCTGCTCCAGTTCGCCGTCCGGCAGCGTCGCGAGCGTGGTCGCGGCGGTCCGGAAGGCTTTGACCCGGTAGGTGGGCGACTGCCCGCGTTCCAGCAGGAAAGCGATGCGCCGCAGCGCCGCGACGGGATCCATGGCGCCGATCGTAGCCAGCGCCGGTCAGGTCGGATCGCTCAGGAACGCGGCGATGGCGTCGGGGAAGGACCCGATGTCGGTGACCCCGCCGAGCTCCCGGGTCGAGTGCATGGACAGGATCGGGATGCCGACGTCGACGGTCTTCACGCCCAGTGAGGTGGCGACGAACTTGCCGAGCGTCGACCCGCAGCTGACGTCGTTCCGCCCGACGAAGACCTGCACCGGCACGTCGGCGTCCCGGCAGGCCCGGCGCCACGCCGCGGCGCCGATGCCGTCGGTGCCGTAGTGCTGGTCGGCGTTGACCTTCAGGGCGGGGCCGGCGTTGACCAGCAGGTGGTGCTGCGGCTCGTAGTACCCGAGGTAGTTCGGGTTGACCGCGTGCGCGGCGTCGGCGGACAGGCAGCGGGAGGCGGCGAGCATCCGGCCCAGCTGTTCCTCACCGCCGCCGAGCGAACTGATCATCCGCCGGATGATCCGCGCCAGCACCGGTCCGCCGGCGCCGCTGGCCGAGCCGGACCCCACCTCCTCGTGGTCGAACGCGGCGAGGACGGCGATGGTGCCGGGATCCCCGTCGGCGGCGACGGACAGCAGTGCGGTCAGCCCGGCCCAGGTGGAGGACAGGTTGTCCAGCCGGGGGGCCGACAGGAGATCCTCGTCCCGGCCGAGCAGTGCCGGTGGCGTCAGGTCGTGCAGGGTCAGGTCGTGCGCCACGATGTCAGCCGCTTCGAGTCCTGCCCCGGCGGCCAGGAAGTCGATCAGGGCGCCGTCGACCGGGTGGCCCAGCGACCACAGCGGCACCAGGTGGTGCTGCGGGTTGAGCTTGAGGCCGTTCGCGTTGACGCCGCGGTCCAGGTGTGGCGGCAGTTGCGGGATGCGCAGGAGCGGCCGGTCGATGCGGACCGGCACCGTGCTGCCGTCTATCAGCGCCAGCCGGCCGGCCAGGCCCAGATCACGGTCCAGCCACGAGTTCCACAGCGCGCCGCCGTAGACCTCGACGCCGACCTGCCGCCAGCCGGCCGCACCGGTGTCCGGGCGGGGCTTCACCTTCAGCACCGGCGAGTCGGTGTGGGCGGCCAGGATGCGCAGACCGGTCGTCGCGCCGGCTCCTCCGGGCAGCCACCAGGCGACGATGCTGCCGTCGAGCACCGCGTAGTGCCCGCCCGGCCCGGCGTGCCATTCGTCGGCCAGCATCTGCTGGACGAAGCCGGCGCCGTCCAGTCGCCGAGCGACTTCGGCGACCACGTGGTAGGGCGTCACCCCCGCCGCGACGAAGGCAGCCAGATCCAGCGCTGCCGCACGGTATTCGTCGTTCAACGAGCGCTCCCTGCTCCTCGGCCGGTCGACGGCCCAGCGGCGCGCCGACCTCGTTCTCACGTACCGTCGAGTATGGAACGTGATCAAGGACTGTTCGGCCCGGCGAGCGTCACCTGGCGGTTGCATGCGGACCCGACGTTCGCCGTCGGGGGACTGCGGGCACTGCTAATGCAGGCGCTGCACCCGCAGGCGATGGCGGCGGTCGCCCAGAGCGGTGGCTTCGAGGCGGAGTACTGGGGTCGGCTCGGCCGGACGTCGGCCTACGTCGCCACCATCACCTACGGCACAACCCAGGAGGCGCAGCGCGTCGCCGCCCGGGTGCGCGGCATCCACCGCAAGCTGCGCGGCACCGACCCCTTCACCGGCGAGATCTTCCGGGTGGACCGCCCGGACCTGCTGCTGTGGGTGCACTGCTGCGAGGTGGATTCGCTGCTGTCCACGGCGGTGCGCGGCGGCATGCCGATCACCGACGACGAGGCCGAATCCTATGTCTCCGAGCAGGTCCGGTCCGCCGAACTGGTCGGGCTCGACCCCTCCACGGTCCCTGCCAGCCGGGCCGCGCTCGCGGACTACTTCCACCAGGTGCGGCCGGAGCTGCGCCTCACCGACGACGCGCGCCGGGCCTTCCGTGCCGCCGTCGCGCCGCCGATGCCCGGCTGGGTGCAGTTGCTGACGCCTGCGCGGCCGGCCTGGGGCGGTCTAGCGGCCCTGTCGATCAGCCTGCTGCCGACCTGGGCGCGGCGGATGTACCGGCTGCCCGGCCTCGGCATCACCGACTACGCCGCCACCGGTGCGCTGCGCGCCCTGCGGGCCGGCGCGATCAAGCTGCCCGAACGGCTGCGCGACGGACCGATCCTCAAGGAAGCAAAGTCCCGGTCGATCGCCTGAGCTACCCAGGTGAGAGCTGTCGTCACCTGGGCCGATCGCTCGGGCCGACGAGCGCCACTCACCCCGAGAGCTCGCGCTCCAGCGGCGTTCTGAACCGCGGGACCACCCGCAGCGGGCCGAGCCAGTCCTCGAGATCAGCAGCCCGGGCCGCGATGGCGGCGGCGCCGTCGGCGCCGACGTCCTCCAGCAGCCGGGTGGCGATCTCGCCGTCGGCCCGCTGCGCCCACCCGCCCACCACCCGGCCGCCCCACAGAAGAGTCGGCCCGATGTTCCCGGTGCGGTCGAACAGCGGACCTCGGTGCGGACCGAGGAAGAAATCCCGGTCGAGCCAGCCCATGGGTGTCGGGTCCAGCGCGGGCAACAGCACGGCTGCCGGTTCAGGTTCCGGTGTACGCGCGAGGTCGTCGGCCAGCACCAGCCCCGGTCCACTGTCCAGCTCCACCTCCGTGCCGGCTACCTCTTCCAGAGCTGTTTTCAGCTGGCCGCCGGTCCATCCCGTCCACCAGAGCAGGTCGCTCACCGGCGCCGGGCCGAAGGCCGCCAGCCACCGCCTCACGAGCTCGGTGCGGGCCTGCCGCACATCGAGCCCGCCCAGCCCGCCCGGCATCCACTGCTCCGCCGGCCACCACTCGTTGCGGGTGGCCGTCCAGCCGCCGAACGGCTGACCCCGGACGATGTGCCCCTCCAGCGCCAGCACGGTCAGCACCCGGCTGGTGATCTTCTGCGGCGTCTCGTAGCTCTTCACCGGCACGGGATTGAGCACCGTGTTCAGCCTCGGTTCGTCCTGCACCAGGTCCGTCGCGGCGGCCCGGCCGCGCCGCCGTAGCCCCGCCAGGGTGGTCGAGCAGACGTCATCCAGCCAGCTCGCGACGTCGCCGGGTACCGCACCCGATTTCGTCAGGTCGCCCACCAGTTTTTTGCGCTGCGTCTGGCCGACGGCCAGTGCGGAGGACGCCTGCAACACCGGCGCCAGCTCGGTGTCGACGACGAACATGGTGCGGCGCATCGCCATCAGCCGGGTCAGCCGCTTGTCGAGGTACATCGCGTCGGCAATGTCGGTCTGGGTTCCGCCGGACATCCGCGCCCACGCCGACAGGTACACCGTCGCCGGGTCGGTGGCGTGCAGCGCCACCACCGCGTTCGCCGCGTCGACCGGGTCGGCGGTCCGGTTCGTCGGCGTCAGCAGGTGGCGGGTCACCAGGCGGCGGCGACGCTCGGCCGTGTCGATGCGGTGCACCGGGTCATTGTCGACGGTCGACGCGCAGTCGTGCCCTGCAGGCACCCGCGTCGGCCATCCTCGTGGCGTCCGGTGATGCGGTCGATCAGCGTGGCTCAGCCGGTGGCGGCCACCGGTTGAGCCTGAAGGGCCGGGCCTCCGGCCCTCCGTGCGGCGACCGCGATCAGCGGTGAGCCGATGACCGTCGGCAGGAGCCAGGCCAGCGGACTCGACCAGTTCACCACCAAGAAGGCGGTCACGAATGACACGTACGACCCGCACATCAGGCTGACATGCCAGACGAGCCAGCCCGGTCGACGTCGGCGCCGCGCGGCCCAGCCTCCCAGGGCAGCGAGCTCGGTGGCCAGCGCGATCACCGCAAACGGCCACAGCCGCGCCGGCGCCATGACGACCATGCCCACCGCACTGACTGCCAGCACAGCGACCAACGCCTGGTAGGCGAGGCCGAGACGGGGATGCGCTCCCGGTCGCTTCTTCGCAGCCATGGCCAACGGGCCGACGAGCAACCCGAGCGAACCCGCCGTGATGTGGGCGCTGAGCAGAATGGTGTGCAGCATGGTCCCGACCTTCCACAGTGGAATGTCAGGTCAGCATGTACGTTCCACTGTGGAATGTCAACGATGGGAGCAATGGTGTCCACTCGCCCGACGAATGCCACCGTCGGTTCGCTGCTCGGGTTCCTGCACGAGGGCGCGCAGTCCGGATGGGACCTGGTCAGTACCGCCCAGCGGCTGATCGGCGAGTTCTGGAGCCTCACCCCGAGCCAGATCTACCGTGAGCTGGCCACCATGGCCGCCGAGGGGCTGATCGAGTCCGACGAGGTCGGGCCCCGCGAGCGACGCGCCTACCGGCTGACGGACGACGGGCGTGCCGCCTTCCAGGATTGGATCACCCGGTCACCTCGGCCGGAGCAGATCCGTTACCCGCTGCTGCTGACGCTGGCGTTCGCCCGGCATCTGCCGGCCGAGCGGTTACGGCAGTTCGTTGCCGAGCACCGGGCACTGCATCTGGCCAAGCTGTCGAGCTATCGCCAGATGGGCGCCGACGCGGCCGCTGCCGGTGCCCGCCCGCAGGACCTCGTCACCCTCGATTTCGGAATCCGTTACGAAAGCGCGGTCCTGGAGTGGTTCGACAATTTGCCGGACGCGCTGTTCGGTTGACCCGCTGTGTTCCATCGATTGCCTGCGATCGAGATTTGCACATGGCCGCCGGACGCTGTTCTGCTGCGCCCGGGCGCAGTGACTGGGCATACTCAGGTTTTCCGGTGGAGATGGCTGTCGCGAGGAGCGCACGGGTGGTCGATCGAATGCAGTGCCCGTGCAAGCGGATCGAGGGTGCCGAGGTCGGTACCCGGCTCTTCCTGTCCACCCGTGTCGTTCACACCTCCGCGATGCTCGGGTCGATGCTTGCCGATCTCGGGATCCGGTACAAGCAGCGGGGTCCCGGACTGCTGGAGGTGGCCACCGGAGATTCGGCCGCGCTGTTGCGTGCGATCCGGCAGCGACTGACCACGGTGGAGGCCGACGAGGTGCGCGCGGCCGTGCTCGACGACCAGGACGTGGCCGGGGACGCGCTGCTGCGTGCCGCGTTCGGCGCACCCACCCTCGCACAATTGTCGGCGCGGGCCGTCCATGCCGATCTGGTGCCCCTGTTCGCCGACGAGCTCAACGCATTCCGCTCGGTCTATCAGCCGATCGTCTCGCTGCGCCCCGGTGACGCCGATGCCGTCATCGGATACGAAGCTCTGTTGCGGGCGACCGGCGCCAACGGGCCGGTGATGCCGGACGAATTGTTCGCGGCGGCCACCGAAGCCGGCTGGTTGCACGTGCTCGACCGCATCGGTCGTACGTCGGCGATCCGTGGCGCCGCCGGTTGGCTCGACGACAAGCTGCTGTTCGTCAACTTCGTCCCGACGACGATCTACCGGCCCGACGTGTGTCTGCGCACGACCATGGAGGCCGGGGTGCAAGCCGGTCTGCGGCTCGACCAGCTGGTGTTCGAGGTGACCGAAGGCGAGCACGTCGCCGAGATCGACCACCTCAGCGAGGTGTTCGACTACTACCGGCGGGGCGGCGCCATGGTCGCCCTGGATGATCTCGGTGCTGGTTACTCGTCGCTGAACATGCTGGTGCGTCTGCGGCCTGACGTCGTCAAGCTGGACAAGGAAATCGTGCAGGCGCTGCCCGGACAGCTGAGCAGAGCGATCGTCGGGGCGGTGGTGAGCATCACCCACAGCTACGGCGGTCGGGTGGTCGCCGAGTGCATCGAGACCGCGGAGCAGGCCGATGCGGCGCGTGAACTGGACGTGGACCTCGGCCAGGGTTGGTTCTTCGGCAAGCCGGAGGAGCGCGGGCGGCCTGCACTGCAGGCCGTCGCCGGCCGGCATGGCCCGGTCCACGAGGACCTTCGTCTCGACGCGCCGGCGCCCGCCTGACCGGACGTCCACACGCGATGCGCAGTGGTCCCGTTGTGGCCCCGGCCGTCACGCCGCGGAGTGCTGTTCGTCATTCCGGATTGAGAGTTTGCCGGGTGAGCGACCGGTCAATGGCCCGAACCGCCCGATCAATATTGCACTCACGGTCAGCGGTGGAAACGACGACCAGCCGGCCTGGTGTCACCCTGTGCAACCGGCGCCGATCTCTACAGCATGACGGCGCTGATCTTCCGGGCGTAAGGGCGCAGCAGCGGACTGTCGGTACGAACGTCGCCGTAAGGTGGAAAATGGTGCCCCACCGGCAGTATGAGGCGTCATTTCGGCCGGAGCAGCATGCGCAAGCGGAGGAATTGAAATCGGATGACCGCTCAACTGGACCGTTCGGCGGTGCGCACGGACGAAGATGATCTGCTCGGCGAGATACTGCGCGGCCGCCTGGTGCACAGCGTGTTCCAGCCGTTGGTGGATCTGCGTGACGAATCGGTGGTGGCCTACGAGGCGTTGGCCAGGGGCCCGCACGGCGAACTCGCCTCACCGGACCGGTTGTTCGCGGTCGCGCGTCGTCTGGGACGGTTGCAGGAGCTGGACGAACTGTGCCGCTGGACCGCCATCACGGAAGCCGGCGCGGCCGGCATGGCTGCGCCGCTCACGCTGTTCGTCAACGTCGAACCCGAGGCGCTGCAACTGGTCTCGTTGGCGAGCCTGCTGGAGCTGATGGACGGGACCGGGCACGGGCTGCAGCTGGTCCTGGAGATCACCGAGCGAGCGCTGGCCTTTCAGCCCGCGGAGCTGATGAGGTCGGTGCAGCGGCTGCGCGAGGCCGGCTGGCGGATCGCGCTGGATGACGTCGGAGCGGACGACCTGTCCCTGGCGTTCATGCCTCTGCTGCGGCCGGATGTCGTCAAGCTGGACATGCAGGTGGTCCAGTCCCGCCCGGACGCGGCAGTCGCCCAGCTGATGAACGCGGTCAATGCCTACGCCGAACGGTCGGGGTGTCTGCTGCTGGCCGAAGGTATCGAGACCCGCGAGCACCTGGCTGTCGCCAGGAGCCTCGGCGCAGAGGTGGGCCAGGGGTGGCTGTTCGGCCGCCCCGCGAGCACGATCGGTGGCCAGAGCAACCCGCAGCCGCTGTCGGTCGGGGAATCGCGGTCCACGGTCAGCTATGGGTCTCCTTTCGCCTGCCTGCCTGCCACGCTGGCGCTGCGGGAATCGACCAAGCCGTTGCTCATCGAGGTGAGCAAGCATCTGGAGCGGGAGGCCGCCCGGCTCGGCGCGACCTGCATCCTGCTCTCCACCTTCCAGCAGAGCAACCACTTCACCGCGTCCACCGCCGGGCGGTACCGGGCGTTGGCCACCTCGGTCGGCTTCGTGGCAGCTCTCGGCGAAGGCCTGACCGAGGAACCCGCACCGGGGGTCCGCGGGGCGCACCTCCCGCCCGGCGATCCCGTGCTGCAGGAATGGGACGTCATCGTGCTCGCGCCGCATTTCGCCGCGGCGCTGCTGGCCCGCGACCTGAAGGACGGCACGACAGAGCAGAACCGCACGTTCGAATTCGCCCTCACCTACGACCGGGAGACCGTCGAACACGCTGCGCGCAGCCTGATGTCGCGGATCCAACGTTCTCCGACCGCACTCTCGCCGTGAAGTCGACCACCATCCGGGGCGCCCGTCCCGCGCGCACTCGACGGCAGGCCGCCGAGCCCAGTCATCCATCCGCCGTCGACCCCCACCCGAGGTGCACATGAAGCGACTCATCTACTGCAGCCAAGCCACCTATGATTTCTCCCCCGAGGAGCTCGTCACCCTCCTGGAGATCTCGCGCCGCAACAACGAGGCCGCGGGACTGAGCGGAATGCTGCTCTACAGCAGCCAGAGCTTCCTGCAGATGCTCGAGGGTGATCCCGCCGCTCTCGCGACGACGTACGCCCGGATCGGCGTCGACGACCGGCACACCAACCTGCGTCTGCTGCTCGATGCCGAAGTGACGGCGCCGCTGTTCCCGGACTGGACCATGGGCTTCGAGCACGTCGACGACGAGGACCTGGCCGAAGACCTCGACGGCTTCACCCCGGCGACCGACTACCCGCTGGTCAACCCGGACCTGGTCACCAACTCTGGCGTCGCCCTCACCCTGCTCAAGCTCTACGCCAAGAACCGGGTGCGGTGAGCACCACCAGCGCCGATTCGGCGGCCGTCGCCCGGCAGGATTCGGCAGCCCGGGCGACCGAGGTGGAGTTGTTCTCCCTCGCCGGTCATGACGGCTACCTGCGCGAGGTCAACGGGGCCTTTGCGACGTTGCTGGGCCTGCAGCCCGAACAGGTCGACGGTCGTTCGCTGCTGGAATTCGTGCACCCAGAGGATCTCGTGCAGATCGTGTCCGGCATCGCGGCCCTGGAGCGGGGCGAGCCGGAAGTGTTGATGGAGAACCGATTCGTGCAGGCCGACGGTCGAGCCGTGCACCTGCAGTGGGTGGCCCGGCCGGTGCCGGGTACCGACACCTGGTGGGCCGCCGGACGTAACACCACCGAGTTCCACCTACTGTTGGCGGAGCGGCTCGATCTGCGCGCCAGCCTGGACCTCGCCCTGGGGCAGACCGTCGCCGCACTGTGGGACCTGGACGTCCGCAGGGGGATCTTCACCTGGGAGACGCAGGCCGCGGAGGTACTGGGTGTGGCAGTCGACGCGCTGCCGACCACCGCTCGCGATCTCGCGGAGGCGATGCACCCACAGGACGCCCCGGCCGTCCTCGTGGCGATGGCGGACCTGGCCACGTCCGGATCGGCCCAGGTGGACGCGCGCGTCGGTCAGGACGCTGCGCTGCGGTACCTGTCGCTGCGCGGCAAGGTGCTGACCCGCGACCGGCGCGGCCGGCCACTGCGGGCGGTCGGACTGGTGCTGGACGTGACCGCCGAGAAGGCGATGGAAGAACAGATGCTCCGGATGGTGATGAGCGACGCGCTCACCGGGGTGGCGAACCGTCGCGGCTTCGACCAGACCCTCCGCACGGAATGGCGGCGCTGCACCCGAGCCCTCGAGCCGATGTCGGTCCTCATGATCGACATCGACAACTTCAAGCTCTTCAACGACACGTTCGGGCACCTGGTCGGCGACAGTGCGCTGATCGCCGTCGCACGGGCGCTGTCGAACTCCCTGCACCGCGCCGGTGACTTCCTGGCCCGGTACGGCGGCGAGGAATTCGCGGTGGTCCTGCCCGGCGTCGACGAACAGAGTGTCGTCACGGTCGCGCAGCGGCTCGTCGAAGCCGTTCGTGCGGTCACGGTGCGCCAGGCGGCCGACTGGCACGCGGGCGTGTCGATCGGCGCAGCGACGTGGAGTCCCGGCTCGACCGTGCCGAAGGCCACCGAACTGATGGCCAGGGCCGACACCGCCCTGTACGCCGCCAAGGCCGCGGGAAAAGACCGCGCGGTGCTCTACCAGGACGTCGCCGCGCAGCCGGCTCCCGACGTCCCGACGGACGGCTGAGTCCGCCGACCACCGAAGTGTCGAGGCTTGCCGGTCAGTCGTCGTCGGCGGCCTGGGCGACGGACCGGTTGACCGCCGAGACGATCGCCTTGAGCGACGCCCGCGTGATGGACGAGTCGATTCCCACGCCCCACAGCACCTTTCCGTCGATCGCGCACTCCAGATACGCCGCGGCGCGGGCGTCACCGCCTGCCGAGAGAGCGTGCTCGACGTAGTCCAGGACCCGGACGTCGTGCCCGGCCTGGGCGACGATGTTGCAGAATGCGGCCACCGGGCCGTTGCCCTGGTCGCGGAACACCGACTCCTGGCCGTCCACGACGAGCCGGGCGGCGAGGGTGTCGAGGCCGTCGGGTGCGTCCTCCGGCGACTCGATCCGCGCGCGGATGAAGTCCAGCGGCGAGGTGCGCTCCAGGTACTCCTGGGAGAAGTAGTTCCACATCGCCCTGGCGTCGACCTCGCCGCCCTGCGCGTCGGTGTGCGCCTGCACCACGCGGGAGAACTCGATCTGCAGCCGGCGCGGCAGGTCCAGACCGTGCTCGGTCTTCATGATGTAGGCGACGCCGCCCTTGCCGGACTGGGAATTGACCCGGATGACGGCCTCGTAGGAGCGGCCGACGTCCTTCGGGTCGATCGGCAGGTAGGGCACCTGCCAGGTGAACTCCTCCACCGGCACGCCGGCCGTGCGGGCATCGCGGTTGAGGTGGTCGAACCCCTTCTTGATCGCGTCCTGGTGCGAGCCGGAGAAGGCCGTGTAGACCAGGTCGCCTCCGTAGGGGTGCCGTTCCGGCACCACCAGTTGATTGCAGTACTCGACGGTGCGGCGGATCTCGTCGATGTCGGAGAAGTCGATCTGTGGGTCGACGCCCTGGCTGAAGATGTTGAGGCCCAACGTCACCAGGCAGACGTTGCCGGTCCGTTCACCGTTGCCGAACAGGCAGCCCTCGATGCGGTCCGCGCCTGCCATGTACCCCAGTTCCGCCGCGGCCACCGCGGTGCCCCGGTCGTTGTGGGGGTGCAGGCTGAGCACCAGCGCGTCGCGGCGTTCCAGGTTGCGGTGCATCCACTCGATGGAATCGGCGTAGACGTTGGGCGTGGCCATCTCGACCGTGGCGGGCAGGTTGACGATCATCGGACGGTCGGGCGTCGGCTGCCAGACCGCGGACACCGAGTTGCACACCTCGACCGCGTATTCCAGTTCGGTGCCGGTGTAGGACTCGGGGGAGTACTCGAAGCGCCAGTCGGTGTCCGGGTACTTCTCGGCCCAGCGGGCGACCTCCTCCGCGCCGTCGGTGGCGATGCGGGTGATGCCGGCCCGGTCCTGGCCGAACACCACGCGTCGCTGCAGCGTCGAGGTGGAGTTGTACAGGTGCACGATCGCCGAGTGCGCGCCTTCCACCGCCTCGTACGTGCGGGCGATCAGTTCCGGCCTGGCCTGGGTCAGCACCTGGATGCGGACGTCGTCGGGAATCGCTTCCTGCTCGATGATCTCGCGGACGAAGTCGAAATCAGTCTGCGAGGCGGCGGGGAACCCGACCTCGATCTCCTTGTAGCCCATGGCCACCAGCAGGTCGAACATCCGGCGCTTGCGGGCCGGTGTCATCGGGTCGATCAGCGCCTGGTTGCCGTCACGCAGGTCGACCGCGCACCAGAGCGGAGCCTTGTCGATGACCTTCGTCGGCCAGGTGCGGTCGGGCAGGTCGATCGGGGGGAAGGGCGTGTACCGGGCGAACGGCATCGAACTGCCGCGCTGCCTGTTGTAGGCCGGTTGCCCGCCGGGGACGTCACCGGCGGGCGTGGACAGGCGGGAGACGGGGGGAGTGCTCATGGTGGATTCCTTCGGTGCTACCCGGGTCGTCCGGCGGCCCGGGTTCGAGGTCGCGACCAGCAGCACGAAGTCCCGCGACGGAGGAGCCGGTCTGGATTCAGGCTCCGTCGCGGCGGCTAAGGAGCAGGCTCGACGAGGCTGCAGTGCGCACCACGACCAGGACCCTACCCCGTCGACGGGGGCGGGAACAGCGCGACCTCGACGGCGGCCGGTCCGGCGGGTGCGTGCTCAGGTTCGGGTCGGTGCCGGTCCGGTGACGTCACCGGCCGGATCACCCGTGGACCGGCACCAGCGCAGCCGGACCCATAGTGGGCTGTTGCCGGCAACCGACATATGGGACGCTGACTGGCACGCGTTCTTCTGCCGATGTCAGGAGGCAACATCGTGTCCACGACGATGACGCGCGGGCCGCAGACACCGACCGCGCTACAGAACGAAAGTCCAGCCGCCGCCCCGCCGACGTCCTCCGCCAGATCGTCCCAGGGTGCCGGTTCGGGCGCGGGCGCAGCGCGGGCTAGCAACGAGGACCGGCAGGAGATCAGGATCGCGGTCACCATGACCGGCGGGGTCAGCCTGGCGATCTGGATGGGCGGCGTTGCCCGAGAGCTGAACCTGCTGTCCCAGGCGTCCTGGCGCCGGGATCTCCCGGTGCCCAAGGAGGGCCGCGGATTCGAGACGGCGAATCTGCTCCGGCTGTATGCCGGGCTGATGAACGAGTTGGACGTCGGCGTCGACATCGACGTGCTGTCGGGCACGAGCGCCGGCGGGGTGAACTCGGCGGTCCTCGGCTTCGCCGAGGCCAACAACTGCGACATCGGCAAGTGGCGGGACCAGTGGATCACCCTCGGGTCGTTCCAGAACCTGCTCCGCAACCCGAAGGACAAGGACCCGTCCGCGCTGCTGTACGGGGACAAGTGGATGTATGCGCAACTGGCGACGGTGTTCCCGGCTTTCGACCGACTACCGGTCGACCGGAGCCGGCAGGACACCAACGTTCCGCAGACCACGGTCTTCATGACGGCAACCCTGCTGGCGGGCGAGGTCGGCCGGTTCACCGATTCCTACGGCACCCTGATCCAGGACACCGATCATCACGGCTTGTTCACCTTCACCCATGACGATCTGGTGGCGGCGGCGGCGGACACACCCCTGGCCGCTCTTCCACTGGCCCTGGCGGCCCGCAGCACCGCTTCCTTTCCAGGTGCCTTCGAGCCCGCATTCCTGCCCTTCGACGGCCCGGCGCAGGGGAGTCCGGGTGTACCGGTCCGGCCGGACATGAAGCAGTACGCCAACATCACCCGCCCGCACTGGGTCGCCGACGGCGGCCTGCTGGCCAACCGGCCGCTCCGGCCGGTACTGGAGACGATCTTCGACCGACCGGCCAATGTCCCGGTCCGCCGGGTGCTGCTCTATGTCGTGCCCTCGACCGGGCCGGAACCGGACCCCCGATCGACCCCGGTCGTCGACGACCCCGGCCAGCCGCCGTCGATGCGCGAAGCGCTGGTGAAGGATCTGGCCGCGGTGCTCTCCCAGTCCATCGCCACCGATCTGTCCGCTATCGCCGCGCACAACTCGACGGTGGACGCATTGAGCGACACCCGTTTGCAGCTGGCTGATCTCGGTGCCCGGCTGGCCGGGGGTCTGCGGACGCCCGGGCTGCTGGCGGACTACCGGCGGCGGGAGGCGCTGGTGCTTGCCCGGCCCGTGGTGCGGGCGGTCATGCAGTTGATCAGCACGCTCCCCTCGGCAGGCGTGCCGGGTCGGGCGCTGCCGCCTGCATGGCTGGACCGGATGAACCGGCCGAGCGACATCGAGCAGGACTGCCTGGCAGCCGCCGTGGCCGCGGTCTCCGAGAAGTGGACGGCCTGGCCCGGCACCCCCGACGCGGTCGCCGACTTCGGGCGGCCCGCGTGGGACGGCGCGAAGGCCACCGTGCTGGCGATGTTGCGGGCCGCCCACCGGCTGGCCGAAGAATCCCAACGCGAAGACCTGCGGAAGATCCGCGAACAGGTGCATTCTGCGTTCTCCGGCATTCGACCCCGGCCGAATCCGCGCAAGATCGTCGACGCACTGTTCGAGTCGTCGCCGCGAGGCGCCGGCGCGGCACCTGCCTGGCCGCCGGACCTGCCGGAGTTCACCGCTGCCGCGGCGCGGACTTTCGTGGCCGACCTGGCCAACGGCGTACCGCATCTGGGGACGGCCTGGCAAGAGCTCGGCAGGATCGTCGACACCAGCAGCGAGTTCCTCGGGAAGCTGTTCTTTGGCAAGACGCCCGCCACCGGATCGATCGTCAACGTGCCGGCAGCCCGCAGCCAGCTGGCGATCTACCTGCGCTACCTGTACGGATACAGCAGCCCGCCGGTCGCCGGACCAGCGCCGACGGGAGCCGGGAACGCCGCCGGGACAGCGCCTTCGTCGACCGCCGTCATGCTGCGGCTGTTCGAACTGCACGTGGCGCAGCGGGCGATCAGCCCACTGACCGAGGAGGTGGAGCAGCCGGTGGAGCTGGTGCAGGTCAGTGCCGATACCCGGACGGCGCTGGACCCGGGCCGGCGCACCGCGACCGCGAAGTTGACCGGCATGCAGCTGCAACATTTCGGTGCCTTCTACAAGGCGTCCTGGCGCGCGAACGACTGGTTGTGGGGCCGGGTCGACGGATGCGGCTGGTTGGTGCATCTGCTGCTCGATCCGCGGCGCATGCTCGAGATTGCCAGCCGGTCCGGCAACGCGGCCAACGGCAGCCGCAGCGAATGGATGACGGGGCGGTTCTGCGCGCTGCTCGGTGCCTCCGCCGCCGACGTACCGTCCGGTGTCGCTGCTGAACTGGCGTTCCTGGACGGCGCCGAACCGCTGCCCACCTCCGTTCCGCTCACCGCGATGTGGGTCGCGGGGTACCTGCAGCGCTGGATCGTCGCGCAGGACCTGCCGGTGGTCGCCCAGCAGATGCGCGCCGACGTGGAGGACGGCTCGGCCACCTGGCGCAGCGACGAGCGGGCCTGGGTGAACGGCGTGGACGACGCCACACGCCGGCCGCAGGAGCAGCAACTGACCGATCTGGCCGAACTGTTCCGCAGCTCGCCCGTTCCCGCCCAGACCTTCGAGACCGAGGTCGGTCAGCCGCTGTTGGCCCGCACGGTCACCAAGGCGCTGGCCACCAGCACGGCCGCGCTCACCGCGTTCACCGCGGAGGTCGCCGCGCTCAAGCCACTGTTCACCTCGCTGCGCGGCGTCACGCTGACCACCTACCAGGCGACCAAGGCGACCAGGGCGACGCCGCGGGCGCTGCTGCTGGCGGGCATGGTGTTGATCGTCGTCGGCTTCGTCCTCGCCGCCGGCTGGGGGAACCTGCTGGGCCTGGGTGGCGTGGGCCTGGTCGTCGCGGGTCTGGCCATCGTCGCGCTGGGGGTGTGGGGTCTGTCGTGGCGCGGCCTGAAGGTGCTGCTGGGTGCCCTGCTCCTGCTGCTGGTCGTCGCGCCGTCATTGCCCTGGGTGCGGCACTGGCTGTTCGCACCGGGACCTGGGTCGCCGGGCATCGCCACGCCGGCACTGAAGGCGTTCCCGGGATGGCTGGCCTCGACCTGGTGGCACCCGACCGTGGTGCTCGGCGGGTTGCTGGTGCTCGTCGCAGTCATCTCGCTGGCGGTGAGCAATTCCCGCCGGGCGCGCACCGCCGCCGGCGGGAGTCATCGGTAGCAGCCTCGCCCGGTCGATCAGCACTCACCGCGCATCGCCGAGCTCGAGGAAGTCCAGCAACAGGTCGGACAGCGGAGCGGCGGCCTGAGTCGGGATCCAGTGCGGTCCCGGAAGGCGCGCGTACCGCCAGGAACCGTCGACGTAGTCGGCCGACCCGGTCATCTGCTCCTCGGACAGGAAGAGGTCGCCCTCCGACCACACGCCCAGGACGGGGCATCCGACCCGGGGCAGCGACGGAGGTGGCGCGGTCAGGAAGTAGGTGTCGGGGCGGATGTTGGCCCGGTACAGGTTCAGCGCGGCGCGCAGTGCGCCCGGCCGGGACAGGTCGGCGAGCTGCCGGTCCAGGTACTCGTCCTCACCGGGACCAAGCCCGTCCCACGCCCACTGCCGGTACGCGGCCCACTCGTCGGCCGGCAGCACCGCTTCGGCGACACCCTCGTGCAGGAACCAGAGCATGTACCACGACAGCTGACGCTGCCGGATGCCGGCGGCGATGCTGGCGCCCGGATGTCCCACCGACAGCACGGTCAGTCGCTCGACCACGTCGGGCCGGCCAAACGCCAGGTACCAGGCCAGTACCGCGCCCCAGTCGTGACCGACGACGGCGGCGCTGGAGATGTTCTCGTGCGCCAGCACCGCGAGCACGTCCCCGACCAGCACCGGTAATCGGTACGCGCCAACGGGTTCGGGGCGGTCCGAGGCGCCGTGCCCGCGCAGGTCCGGCGCCACCACGCGACATCCGTTGGCGGCCAGCACCTCGATCTGCTGCTCCCACAGGTGCCAGGAGTCGGGGAACCCGTGCAGGAGCAGCACCGGGCGGCCGGCCCCGGCGGTTGCGACGTTGATCCGCACTCCACCGGAGTCGACGGTGTGCTCGGTGATCGTCATCGGCGGGCGTTGTAGACGAGGGCCTTGCTCGCGCCGTAGGCGGCGTAGGTGGCGATCGCGCCGTCCCGCAGCACGTCCTGCTCGACGTCGATGCCGCGGGACTGCAGCTGCGCCACCCAGTCGGCCACCACCGGGCCCTCGTCGAAGCCGGTGAGCCGCTCGAGGTCCGGCCCGTCACCGGCGACCACCAACCGCTGAACGCCGGACCACAGCACGGCGCCGAAGCACATCGCGCACGGCCGCCAGTTGACCACCAGCTCCAGGCCCGGCCGCACCGCTGCGAGGTCCCACGTCCCGAGCGCCGCCTGGGCGAGCGAGAGGGCGGTGACCTCGGCGTGCGCACTGGACAGACCGCTGGAGAGCACCACGTTGACGCCGATGGACACGATGTCACCGCTTCGCGGATCGGCGACCACGGCGGCGAAGGGCCCGCCGTTGCCGGCGGCGAAGTTGCGGTTGGCCAGTTCGTGTACGAGGGCCATCCGCTGCTCCGCGGTCGCCGTCGGCTCCCGGTAGGTGGCCGCGAACGGCAGCACCCAGTCCGGCAGGCTGACGGCGAAACCCGTTGCCAGTGTTGCGGTGTCGATCATCGATGGGCCTCCTGGCCGGTGGGATGACGGCGGTGCCACCGTGGGGTGCGGAGTGCGGAAGAGCGGGAGACCCGGACATCTGGCGGATCTCCCGCAGCCTAGCGAGCAGCCTGGGAGGGCCTCGATCGGGGGCGAGGCCCAGGTCCACGCCGATCTTCGGGTAGAGCCGCTGGGCGGCCGTCGCCGAGCCGCTGGGGCAGGGTCTGCTGGGGTGACGGCCGCGCTGCCCGCTCCCGCCCACAGCAACCCGCGTTAACCTCGGTGGAGTGGAGCGCCGGACTGCGGGAATGCTGTTGTTGTTCGTCGCCCTCGTCGCGGTGATCGCCATGCCCCAGCTGATCGGCAAGCCGGTGGCCGGCGCACCGGTCGCGCAGGTGATGCCCGCTCCCCCTGCGGTCGGCAGCTGCGTGGCCGACATCTCCTATCCCACCGACCGGGCGACGCCCGCCGCGGGCACCGCCGCTTCCTGGGTGGGAGGCCTGCCGGTGGCCACCATCGTCCCGTGCACCGGCGACGTGCTCGGCGAAGTCATGTCGGTGACGACGCAGCAGGCGCCTGCGCACATCAGCACGCTCGGCGAGTACGACGACGCGCACCCCGGCTGCCGGAGCCAGGTCGAGCAGTACCTCGGCACCACCGCGACCACGGACATCCTGGGCGTGCAGTGGAACAAGAACATCGACGTGGATGCCGTCACCGTCGGCCCACCCGCGCACGACGTGGCGGGCGGGAGCAGATGGACGGCCTGCGTGGTGTCCGCCGTCGACCAGATCTACCCGGCGACGCCGCTGCGGGCGAGCTGGCAGAAGGGAACGCTGCCCGACGCGTTCGGGCTGTGCTGGGCCGAGAACCTGGTGCAGCGCGGCGTGCCGACCAACTGCACGTCGCCGCACCGCACCCAGCAGCTGGGCTATGGATTCGTTTCCACCACCGCCGACAACGGGACGTCCATCGTCGCGCGGGCGACCCCCGCCGACATCGCCGCGGGTTGCCGGAAGCTCGCTGCCACGGTGATGGGGGTGACCGACCCGACCCATGGCGGGGCGCTGGCCGTCAAGGTCGTCGCGGACACCGAGGGAGCACCGTACGTGCAGTGCGCGGTGGCGGTGACCGGTACCCGCAAGCTGGTCGGCTCGGTGATCGGGCTCGGCACCGCGCCCCTCCCGCTGGCCTGACGCGACCCGGCGCGGCCCGCCGCCGACGACTCGCCAGCCGGTGCGCATCGACCGGGCGGAGCCACGACGACGGGCCGATCGGCCGCGTGTCCCCGGGTAGTCTTCAGGCCGGAAGGTGATGGCCCCCGCAGCCGGCGGGGCCGGAGGTCCGGCTCCGCCCGCCCGGGCCGGGAGCGGAGAGAAGGGCAGAGTTCGCACGTGAGCCTGGTCGTCCAGAAGTACGGTGGTTCCTCGGTGGCCACGGCGGAACGCATCAAGCGCGTGGCCGAGCGCATCGTCGCCACCCGGAAGGCCGGGCACGACGTCGTCGTGGTCGTGTCGGCGATGGGGGACACCACCGACGAGCTGATGGACCTCGCCCTGCAGGTCGCCCCGGTTCCGCCGGCGCGCGAACTGGACATGCTGCTCACCTCCGGCGAACGGATCTCCAACGCGCTCGTGGCCATGGCGATCCATTCACTGGGCGCCCAGGCGCGGTCGTTCACCGGTTCGCAGGCCGGCGTGATCACCGATTCCGCGCACGGCAGGGCACGGATCATCGACGTGACCCCGGGACGGATCCGGGCCGCGCTGGACGAGGGGGCGATCGCCCTGGTCGCCGGGTTCCAGGGCGTCTCGCAGGACACCAAGGACATCACCACCCTGGGCCGCGGCGGCTCGGACACCACCGCCGTCGCGCTCGCCGCGGCGCTGCGGGCGGACGTCTGCGAGATCTACACCGACGTCGACGGCGTCTTCAGCGCCGATCCGCGCATCGTCTCCAACGCGTCCAAGCTGGACACCATCACCTACGAGGAGATGCTCGAGATGGCGGCGGCCGGCGCGAAGGTGCTGATGCTCCGCTGCGTCGAATACGCCCGCCGCTACGGGGTGCCGGTGCACGTCCGGTCCTCGTACTCGGACAACGCAGGCACCGTCGTCACCGGCAGCATGGAGGATCTGACCATGGAACAGGCATTGATCACCGGGGTCGCCCACGAGCGGGGCGAGGCGAAGGTGACGGTCGCCGCGGTGCCCGACCACCCCGGTGTCGCCGCGCGGATCTTCCGCACCATCGCCGACGCCGAGATCGACATCGACATGGTGGTGCAGAACATCTCCAGGGCCGCCGAGGGCCGGACGGACATCACTTTCACGCTGCCCAAGGCCGACGGGCCGAGAGCCGTTGCGGCGTTGGAGAACCGGCGCGAGGAAATCGGCTTCGACGCGATCGTCTACAACGACCACGTCGGCAAGGTGTCGTTGATCGGCGCAGGGATGCGCTCGCACCCCGGCGTGACGGCCACCTTCTGCGAGGCGCTGGCGGGGGCCGGCGTCAACATCGACATCATCTCCACCTCGGAGATCCGGATCTCCGTCCTGGTGCGCGACGTCGAGCTCGACGTCGCCGTCAAGGCGATCCATGACGCATTCGATCTCGGCGGGGACGACCCGGCGACCGTCTACGGAGGAACAGGGCGATGACGTCAGCACAGGGCCCGGGCTATTCGGTCGCGGTGGTCGGCGCAACCGGCCAGGTCGGCGCCGTCATGCGAAAGATCCTGCAGGAGCGCAACTTTCCCGTGCGGTCGATGCGGTTCTTCGCCTCGTCCAGATCGGCCGGCTCCACACTGCCGTGGCAAGGCGAAGAGGTCGTGGTCGAGAACGCCGCCGAGGCAACGGAAGCCGACCTGCGGGGCATCGACATCGCACTGTTCTCGGCCGGCGGCTCCACCTCGAAGGCGCTGGCGCCGAGGTTCGCGGCGGCCGGCGCTGTGGTCATCGACAACTCCTCCGCGTGGCGGATGGACCCGGCCGTGCCGCTGGTCGTGGCCGAGGTCAATCCCGAGGCAGCGCTGGCCGTGCTCGGGCCGGCCTCCGACGGCGCCCGGCAAGGGGCGATCATCGCGAACCCCAACTGCACCACCATGGCTGCCATGCCGGTGTTGAAGCCACTGCACGACGAGGCCGGGCTGGTCCGGCTGATCGCCAGCACCTACCAGGCCGTCTCCGGCAGCGGCCTGGACGGCGTGTCCGAGCTGGACGGCCAGGCCAAGGCGGTGATGGCGGACGCCGCCGGGCTGACACACGACGGCTCGGCCGCGGAGTTCCCGGCCCCCAAGAAGTACGTCCGGCCCATCGCGTTCAACGTCATCCCGCTCGCGGGGAACCTGGTCGACGACGGCAGTTTCGAGACCGACGAGGAACAGAAGCTGCGCAACGAATCCCGCAAGATCCTGTCGATCCCCGACCTGCTCGTCTCCGGCACCTGCGTCCGCGTGCCGGTGTTCACCGGCCACTCGCTGTCGCTGAACGCCGAGTTCGCCCGGCCGCTCTCGGTCGAGAAAGCCACCGAGCTGCTCGGCAGCGCACCGGGCGTGGAACTGTCCGACGTACCGAATCCGTTGCAGGCAGCGGGGTCCGACCCGTCGTTCGTCGGCCGGCTGCGGTCCGACCCCGGTGTGCCCGGCGGCCGCGGGCTGGCCCTGTTCATCAGCAACGACAACCTCCGCAAGGGTGCCGCGCTCAATGCGGTGCAGATCGCCGAGGTGGTCGCCGCCGCGCTGCTCAGCAGGACGCTCACCGGCAGCTGACGCCGGCGAGCTGCGCCCTGGTGCCGTCGGGACCGGCTTCGGAGGTGACCTCGTAGCCGCATCCGCTCGCCGCGGCGGTGATGCCTTCCGACTGGATCATCGGCGGGGCCGGCAACTCGGCGTGCGGCCAGGACGGGAAGTCGGCCGGGTCGGCATCGACCGTGGGCGCCCGGTACTCCACCACCTCGTCGTAGGTCAGCAGCAGCATCCGCCCGCGGCTGTACTGCGCGTCGGTCACCACCGTGCCGGTGAGCAGCGACTGCAGCGCGACAGCCGGTTCCGGCGGCCGGTAGGACGACACGAACCGGAGGTCCCCGCCACCGGGCGGTGCACGGTAGATGCGGTGCGGCGGCACGGCGCGGCTCGCCCCGGCCGGCGCAGACTTGGTCAACACCAGCAGCGATCCGCCCGGTGCGACCACCAGGGCTTCTGCGTTGTGCGGTCCGTCCGGGTACCGGTAGGTCCATTTCTGCGCAACGACCGGCGCGCTCGGGGGCGGCGTCAGCGACGGTTCGGCGAACCGGTAGACGGCGATGTCGGCGCGGCTGCTGCCGTTGTCACCGATGTCGCCGACGTACAGGCAGCGCCGCGCGACGGCGCCACACGGCCCGGCCGCCACTGCTTCGGCGTTCGACGCCGACATGCCGGCGACCCGGACCCGGGCGACCACCGAGCCGTCCGACCGCACGGCGACCACCTCGTCGGTACCGGTGCCGTCGTCCACCACCCAGAACGTTCCGGGCGCCGAGGCGGTGGCGATGCCGCTCGACTCCGTCGCGACGCCCGCCGGGAGCTGGTACACCTCGCCGACCCGATAGCACCGGCCGGCCACGCACGTCCCGTCTGCCTGGGCGGATGGCCCGGTGGACCGGGTGGAGCTGCTCGACGGAGGTGGCGTCCCGTTGTCCGAGCTCCCCGACGGTGCGGCCGGTGAGGGGACGACGGTGCGCGCAGTGGTGGACGACGCCGTCGGCGAAGCGCCGGATGTCGGACCCGCCGTGCCGGACCCGACGGCGGGCGGGCCGGAGGTGCATCCGGTGAGGACCACGAGGGCCGACAGCACTGCGGCGACACGGGTTCGAGCACCGCGGCGTCGGGTCACGGCACCACCGTGACCGGCCACCGGCCGGATTTCACCAGCCGGATACCGAGCGACCCGACGAAGCGGTGGCCGGCGCTGGTGGAGGCACCGACGATGACGGCGTCGGCGAGTACCTGTCCGCAGATGCGGGCGATCTCGGTGAAGGCGTCGCCCTTGGCCTCCACGAACCGGCCCCGTATGCCGGCATTGGCCAGGCCGTCGCGCACCTGGGTCCGCAATTCGGCGGCGACCTCCGACGATGCCTCCTGCAGCACCGATCCGGCGGCCGGGACGAACGAGGACATCGGCGATGCCGTGACCACGAAGATGACGACCAGCTCGGCCGACTGCCGCCGCGCCAGGCCTGCCGCATAGGCCGCCGCCCGTAACGACGTGGTCGACCCGTCGACCGCCACCACGATGACCCGTGGCCCGTCGGTGCCCCGTTCGAACTGCGCTGACATGCCCTCACTGTTCCACCGCGATCCGACCCCGACCGCGACGACCCCCGCGGAGAGGCCCGGCCGCACCGGGCCGGCGCAGCCCTGCTGGCAACCCTCGTCCGATCGGCAACCCGGTGAGCCGCTTGGTGTGTCGCCCGGCATCGTCGGGGTTGTGATCGGCGCGCCGATGACCAAGACTGGCGGCAGCGATCAGC
>CAXTBG010000072.1:0-20408 GCA_964242105.1 uncultured Nakamurella sp.
GGGCGCGTAGCTCAGCGGAAGAGCTCTCGGTTTACACCCGAGCGGTCGGCGGTTCGAACCCGTCCGCGCCCACCGCGCCGTTGGCCCGCATGCCGAAAGATTCCAACCGCCGATGCTACTTCGGTAGCATCGCCGGCCATGAAACTGAGTGTCAGTCTGCCGGAGAAGGACGTCGCCCTGATCGCCGCATATGCGGCCAGCTCTGGCCCTCACCTCCCGGTCAGCGGTGGTGCAGTTCGCGCTCAGCCTGCTGCGTCATCCCAACCTCGAGCAGGACTACGCGGCAGCGTGGGCGGAGTGGGAAGCCGACGGGCAGCAGAACGTGTGGGACGCAGCGGCGTCGGACGGGATGACGGATGCGTCGCGGTGAAATCCGAATGATCGACTTCGATTCCGCGCGGGGTCAGGAATCCGACAAGCGGCGCCCAGCAGTGCTGGTCAGTAACGACCTGACCAACGCCACGGCTCTCCGCCTGCGGCGAGGAGTGGTGACCGTCGTCCCGGTCACCAGCAACGTCGCTCGCGTCTTTCCGTTCCAGACGTTGGTCACCGCGGAGTCGACCGGACTTCGCGTGGATTCGAAGGCACAGGCCGAGCAGCTGAGGTCGGTGGCCTTCGAACGTGTCGGTGTCCTGCTCGGACTGGTACCGCCGGCGACGATGGCGTTGTTGGACGACGCCCTTCGCCTTCACCTGGCGCTGTGAAGGTTCCGCCACCCAACTGGTGGGGTCGGTCGCCGCGTCCGGGCCGTCGTGGGTTGAATCGCACGCGCGGCCTGGCCCGTTGGGTGCGTGATCGTCCGTCGGGACGATTCAGCCGATGATGGTGTCGACGGTGACGTCGATGTTGCCGCGGGTGGCGTTGGAATACGGGCAGACCTGGTGAGCGGCGTCGGCGAGCTTCTGCGCGGTCGGCTGGTCGACGCCTGACATCTCGACGTGCAGGGCGACGGTCAACCCGAAGCCACCGGCGTCGTTCGGCCCGATGCCGACGTCCGCGGTGACGGCAGCATCGGCGATCGGTGCCTTCTCCCGGCGGGCGATCAGCTTCAGCGCGGACAGGAAGCAGGCGGCGTACCCCGCGGCGAACAGCTGCTCGGGATTGGTCGCGCCGCCGGGACCGCCCATCTCCACCGGCGTCGCCAGCTCCTGGTCGATGATGCCGTCCGAGCTGCGGGTGTGGCCGTTGCGGCCGTCCCCGGTGGCGGTGGCGGATGCGGTGTAGAGCGCGTTCATGTCGATCTCCTTCAGCAACGATGTCGGGCGGCAGGCGGCCGCCGGAGGGCGGCGGATCACGCCACCACCAGAGGTGCAACCTCGGCTGCGGTGGCGGGCATCCCGCGGGTGGCAGTCTGATCCGTCACCGTTGCTGCAAGGACTAGCGTTTCCCGCACCGGCACTCGCCGTGCGGACGACTCGAGGAGTGCACCATGCCCCGCGCAGAACAGATCACCGGTCAGGACGCACAGCACGGCGAGGGTCCGGTCTGGTCGCCCTCCTGGGGCGGGCTCCGGTGGGTGGACATGATGGCCGGTGACATCCTCGGCCTGGACCCCGTGTCGGCGGCGGTGTCGCGGTGGTCCGTGGGAAAGGTGGCGGCGGCGTTCCGCCCGCGGGTCTCCGGCGGCGCGGTCATCGCCACCGAGCGGGAGTTCAAGGTCTGCGACGAGATCGGCGGCGAGCTCACCGGCCTGGGCGAGGTGTTCGCCGATCCGGCGCTGCGGTTCAACGAGGGCGCGTGCGACCCGGCCGGCAACTTCCTGTGCGGGACGATGGCCTACGAAGCCACTCCCGGAGCAGGCTCGATGTACCGGCTGGGAGCCGACCGGGGCGTGGCGGTGGTCTTCACCGGGGTGACGATCTCCAACGGCCTGTGCTGGACGGCCGACTTCTCACGCGTGTTCTACAACGACACCCCGACCGGGCGCGTGGACGTGTTCGACTCCGATCCGACGGGCGCACTGGTCGACCGTCGGCCGTTCGCGGTGATCGACCCGGACACCGGAACCCCTGACGGACTGACCGTCGACGCCGACGGCGGGGTGTGGGTGGCCATCTGGAACGGCGGTGCGGTGCACCACTACTCGGCCGAGGGCGTCCTCGACGAGGTGGTCGAGGTCCCGGCCGTCAACGTCACGGCCTGCACCTTCGGCGGGGACGACCTGGACGAACTCTTCATCACGACCTCCCGCAACGACGACCAGGACAGCCCGCACGCCGGCGCGCTGTTCCGTCATCTGCCCTCGGTGCGCGGTATCCCGGTGCTTCCCTTCGCCGGCTGACGTCAGTCCGCGTGTTGACCTCCCTCCGCCGGTTGACGTCCTTTCGTCGGCTGACTCCGGCTCGCGGAGATTCGCGTTGACGCGGGCTCGCGGAGATCCGCCGGCTCGACCGGCCACGCAGGCGCGATCAGCGGCTCGCCCAGAGCAGGCCGCGCTCGATGATCGTGCGCACCGCCGGCGTGGCCAGCACGGCCAGGTCGTGTCCCGGCGTGGCGACGAACACCCGGCCCGCGCCCCACCGGCGGGTCCAGACGGCGGGCGAGACGACCTCGCGATTCCAGGGGTCACCGGGCCTGGCCCGCTGGATGGTCGTGGCCAGCACGTCGTTGTAGGAGTCGGCGAGCACCCAGTACTGCTCGGTGACGAGCTCGAAATCCTCGATGCCGGCGACGATCTCATGGCTCGATCGGTCGGCGGCGATGGTGATGCGGTGCGGGACGAAGTGCTCGTCCGGGTCGGGCGAAGCGGGAGCTTGCACCGACCTGCCCGGGTGGGCGACGAACTGCCCGCCGACCAGCTGCAGGTAGTCGGGGTGCTCTCGGTAGGAATCGACGATGCCGCCGTGCCAGCCGACCAGGCCGGCACCACCGGCCACCGCGTTCCGCAGGCCGGTCAGCCCCTCGGTGGTGATGCTGCCCATCGACACGCACTGCAGGATCAGGTCGACGGACGCGAGGTAGCGCGTGTCCTCGTACACCTGCGTCGACTCCTCGACCCGCAGGTCGAATCCAGCCGCACGCAGGAACGGCAGGAACGACTCGGTGGCCTCGATCGGCACGTGACCGGGCCATCCGCCACGCACGACGAGCGCGGATCTGGTCATACCGTCACACCGATCTCCTGGTTGCTGGGGGTGCCGCGCCACCGGTCGAGCAACGTCGGGGCTCGGCGCGCCGGCGTGCGCGTGCCAAGCCGCGGCGTGGGCTCGGGCGGGCCGGACTGTGTGTGCCGAGCCGCCGGGTTCGGGCGCGCCGACCCGGGCCATTCAGGACTCGACGGCCTGCCAGGTCGAGCCCGCGGTCGCGCTGGCCTCGACCGCGGCGAGCACCTGCTGCACCGCGAGCGCATCGGCGAACGACGGCGTGGGCATGGTGCCGTTGCCGATGGCCGTCACCAGGTCGACCACCTGGTGGGTGAAGCCGTGCTCGTACCCCAGCCCGTGACCAGGCGGCCACCAGTTGGCGATGTACGGGTGCTCGGGTTCGGTCACCAGGATGCGGCGGAATCCCTGCTCGCCGGGCGCGTCGGTACCGTCGTAGAACTGCAGGGAGTTCATGTCCTCGAAGTCGAAGGCCAGGGATCCGAGCGACCCGTTCACCTCCAGGCGCAACGCATTCTTGCGGCCGAGAGCGAACCGGGTGGCCTCGAAGATGCCGATCGGCCCGCCGTCGAACCGGGCCGTGAACAGTGCGGCGTCGTCCACCGTCACCGGCCCCTTGGGTACCTCCGTCCCGACGTCGCCGCGGCCGCCGAGCCCCACCAGCTCACCGGCGAGCGGTCGCTCCTTGACGAACGTCTCCAGCAGCGCGGACACGCCGGTGATCCGCTGTCCGATGACGAACTGCGCGGCATCGATGATGTGTGCGCCGATGTCGCCCAGTGCACCCGAGCCGGCCTTCGCCTTGTCCAGACGCCAGGTCAGCGGCCCGTTCTCGTCCGACAGCCAGTCCTGCAGGTACTGGGCCCGCACCTGCCGGACGGTGCCGACCTTTCCGTCGGCGACCATCTGCCGGAACAGCGCCAGCGCCGGCGTCCGCCGATAGGTGAAGCCGCACATGGCGACCACCCCGCTGGCCGCGGCGGCACCGGCAGCGGCGACCATCCGCCGCGCCTCGTCCACCGAGTTGGCCAGGGGCTTCTCGCAGAGCACGTGCTTGCCGGCTTCCAGTGCGGCAACTGCGATCTCGGCGTGGGTGTCGCCGGGTGTGCAGATGTCGACCAGGTCGATGTCGTCGCGCTCGACCAGCCGGCGCCAGTCGGTCTCGACGGACAGCCACCCCATCCGCTGCGCTGCCGCGGTCGCAGCGTCGGGGTTCCGGCCGGCCAGAGCCGTCAACTCGGGGACGAGTGGGAGATCGAAGAAGCGATGCGCACTGCGCCAGGCGTGCGAGTGAGCGGCCCCCATGAAGGCATACCCCACCATCCCGATCCGGAGTGCCCCTGCTGAGACCATCGTCGCTCCCTGGTTCGTCGCACTGCTTGTGCCGCAACACCCTAGCGAAGCCCTCACCCGGGCATCGGGTCCGGTGGGGACGCCGCTGTTCAGCCGTCCTTATTGTCCCATGAAATGGGACGACTGTCCCAACTCATGAGAGAGGATGGTAGCGTCCGAAAAACGTTTCCCTTCCCAGCCGGCGGTGCAGGTTGACTCAGCAGGACGCGGCGCAGCGATACACCCACGGTCATGCGGAATCGGTGCTGCGCTCCCATCGCTGGCGCACCGCCGACAACTCGGCCGCATACCTGCTGCCACACCTTCGTCCCGGGATGTCGTTGCTCGACCTCGGTTGCGGGCCGGGCACCATCACCGCCGACCTGGCGCGCCTCGTCGAGCCGGGACGCGTGCTGGGCGTCGACGCGAGTTCTGCGGTCCTGACGGACGCCGCGGCGCACGCCCGGGACGTCGGCGCGCACAACGTCGCGTTCGCGGTGGCCGATGCCAGCCGGCTGGCTGTGCCGGACCGTTCGTTCGATGTGGTGCATGCGCATCAGGTGTTGCAGCATCTGTCGGATCCGGTCGATGCCCTCCGCGAGATGCGGCGGGTCTGCCGGCTGGGCGGTCTCGTCGCCGCGCGGGATGCCGACTACGCCGCCATGGCATGGTTCCCCCGGCTTCCGGAGCTCGATCGTTGGCAGGCGCTGTACCAGCGGGTGGCCCGCAGCAACGGGGCGGAGCCCGATGGCGGCCGCTTCCTGCGCCACTGGGCGTTCCGGGCCGGCTTCACCGATGTCCTGTCGTCGGCGTCGGTCTGGTGTTACTCGACCGACGCGGAGCGGGCGTGGTGGGGCGGCCTGTGGGCGGACCGGGTGCTCGACTCGCACCTCGCCGAACAGGCGGTGACCCGCGGTTTCGCCGACCGGGCCGAGCTCACCGAGCTGTCGGCGGGCTGGCGTCGGTGGGCTGCTGAGCCCGACGCCTGGTTCGCCGTGCTGAACGGCGAGATCGTGTGCCGCGCCTGAGATGTCGCGGTGCGCGGGACTGGAGGGACGCGCTACCGGTTGGTCCCCGCGACGGCGTTCCCGGCCGCGGCGGTGCTGTCCCGCCAGGTGCCCGTGGTGCTAGCGACCGGCTGCGCCGGCCCGGGTGGCGGCCAGCTGAGCGGTCCGGCGGCGGGTCTCGGCGGCCCGCAGGGCGCGCTGGGCCTCGGCCAACTGCTGCCGCTGATGGGCGAGTTGCAGGTTGAGCTCGCTGATCTGCCGGTCGATGGTCCGCACGACTTCCTGCGCGCGCGCGGCCGCCTGCGCCGCCTCCTTCGCCTCCTTGTCGGCCGCCTCGACCCGCTGTCGCTGCTCGGCCCGTTCGGACTCGACCCGCTTGGCCTCCGCGTCGGCCTTCGCCTGCTCGGCCCGTGCGCGCTCGGCGTCGGCCCGGTCGGCTTTCGCCTGGTCCGCTGTCGTCAGGTCAGCTGTGGTGCGGTCGACTGTGGTCCGGTCGGGTTCGGTCCGGTCCGCTTTCTTCTTGTCGGTCTTGGTCTTGTCGGTATTGGTCTTGTCGGTCTTGGCCCGGTCGGCTTTGGTCCGGTCGTTCTTCGTCCGGCCGGTCTTGGTCCGGTCGGCGTTCGTCGGGTCGACCTCCGGCCCGGGGGCCGTGGGCCGGGCGACAGTGCCCCGTTCTGCTGCGTCGTCCTGCGCGGTCGCCGGCTCCGGGTTCTGCTGATCGGGAGCGGAATGCTCGGCCCGCGGCGCGGCCGGTCGCGCCGCCCGTGGCGGGAGGTCGGCCGCCAGCTCCGGCAACTGCGCGGAGCCGAACCCGTCCCAGCTCGCCCGCGTCACCAGCGCTCCGGACACCAGCCGTTCGGCGACCTGCTCGTCGGCGAGTGCCGCGTTGAGCGTGCCCGTCACCTCCTCGCGCACGGCAGGCGACGGGTTCGACTGGCCGGTCACCTCGAACGCCAGCTCGGCCAGATCATTGACCAGCCGCCGCCGCCGATCGCCCAGTGCGCGCATCCCGGCCGCGTCCAGCGCCTTCTCCGCGGTCCGCAGGTCGATGCCCAACTGGAGCAGCTCCTGCACCTCGTCGGGAGCGGCCCGCACGAGCCGGTTGACCGTGTCGGCCGACAGCGTCGGCTTGCGCAGCTCCGCGATGGCGGTCGCAGCCACCCGGTCGCCGGCCTTCTTCGCCGCCGCGGCCAGTGCCTTACGGCGGGTGGTGAACTCCGCCAACGGCTGGGCGTACAGCTCGTCGACGGCTGCCTGGAGCAGGGACGACTCGGTCACCGGCCCATTGTCTCCCGCCCTCCGCCGGCCGCCCGCGGGAGACGATTGCGCAGGTCCGCAGTGGTCTGACCGCCCGCGGTAGTCCATCATGGTCCGATGCGTTCCATATGGAAGGGTTCATTGGTCTTCGGACTGGTCAACGTGCCGGTCGCCGTCTACTCGGCGACCGAGGACCACGACATCCGGTTCCACCAGGTGCACGAGAAGGATGGCGGCCGCATCCGGTACCAGCGCACCTGCGAGGTGTGCGGCGAGGTGGTCGCCTTCGGCGACATCGCCAAGTCGTACGAGGCTGATGACGGGCGCACCGCGATCATCACCGACGAGGACCTCAAGAGCCTTCCCACCAGCTCGGAGCGCGAGATCGACCTGCTGTCCTTCGTGCCGTCGGAGCAGATCGACCCGGTGCTGTACGACTCCAGCTATCTGCTGGAGCCGGCGTCCAAGTCGGCGAAAGCCTATGTGCTGCTGCGGGAGACGCTCGCGGAGAACGACCGCGTCGCGATCGTGCACTTCGCCCTGCGGCAGAAGACGCGGCTCGCCGCGCTGCGCGTCCGGGGTGACGTGCTGGTGATCCAGACGCTCCGCTGGCCGGACGAGGTGCGCGAAGCGTCGTTCAAGTCGCTGGAGACTCAGGTGGCGCTCTCGCCCGCCGAGAAGCAGATGGCCGCGCTGCTGGTCGACTCCTACGCCGACGACTTCCACCCCGAGCAGCACGAGGACTCCTACCGCGAAGAACTGCAGCAGATGATCGACGCGAAGCTCGAGGACCGCGAGGCGTTCCCGGAGGTGCCGGTGGCCGAGGGCGAGGACGCCGAGGTGCTCGACCTGCTCGCCGCTCTGCAGCGCAGCGTGCAGCGCAACGGCGGCAAGGTCGTCGAACCGGCCGCCGAGTCGTCCGACGACGATGCCGCGGAGGCCGCGCCGAAGAAGACCCGCACCCGCAAGGCCAAATCGGCCTGAGGTGCGTCGAACGCGGGTTGTCCGGAGACGGACATGCCCGCAGGGGTGACGTGCCTCCACCGCGAGGATCAACGTCGCTTGCGAGGACGAAAGTGTCGATTTGCGGTGCCGAGCGGCCACTCTTCGCGAAGTGGATCCTCGCCGGCGAAGTTGATCCTCGCGGACGGGTGATGCGCCTGTGCCCCCGGCAGGATTCGAACCTGCGCACCCGCCTCCGGAGGGCGGTGCTCTATCCCCTGAGCTACGGGGGCGCGAGGAGGAACTCTACCGCATGCGGCGGGAGAGTCAGCCCGTCGGCGCCGTGTAGGGAAGCGGCTGCGCGCCGCGCCTTTTCAGCATGTCGGTCATGATCGAGACCTCCGACGTCTGGGCCTCGAGCATCTTGCTGGCGAAGTTCTGCACCACCTTCGAGGCGGCGTGGTCGGCGGCGTAGCTCATCATCGCGGCGCCGCCCTGGTGGTGCCTGATCATCAGCTGCAGGAAGAACACGTCCGACGCGGCGCCCTTGAGGCCCTCGAGCCTGGTGATCTCCGCGTCGGTCGCCATCCCCGGCATGACGGCGCCGTCGGACAAGCCGGTGGCCCCCGCGGTGGCGGTCGGCGTCATGTTCATGTCGGCCATCCCGGTCGCACCCATCCAGGCCATGTGCGCATCCTGGGTGATCCGCGGCACGCCCCACAGGTCGAGCCAGCCCTGCATCGTCCCGATCTGCGACGTCTGCTGGAACTCGATGTCGTAGGCCATCAACCGGACTTCCTTGTCGGTGGAGTCCAGCTCGGCGACGTGGGCCATCAGCACGCCCTGGTTGTGGTGCACGGTCATGTCCCGGGCGAAGCCGGTGTCGACCGGATCCTGGCCCTCGGCACTGATCGAGACGGCCGGCGTGCCGCGCCCGGCCAGCGCGACCCCGATGGTGGCGCCCAGCAGCACCATCACCAGCGCGCCGAGACCGACGATCGCCGCGGTTCCGCGGCGGCCCCACCGGACGTAGAGCGACGGGCGCCCGCCACCGCGAAGGCCCGGCGGGCCGACCATCGCCCGCGGCGGGTCGGCCACGGCCGTCGGAGGTGGTGGTTCCTGCGCCGTCACCGCGGCGCTACTTGCTCGACGGCGCCGAGGCCGACGAGGTCTTGGCGGTGGTGCCGCTCGCCGGGGCAGCAGAGGTCGCGGCGCCCGAGCCGCTCGGTGCGGCCGAGGTCTTCGCCGTGACGCTGGAGCCCGCGCTGCCCGGTGCGGCGCTGCCAGGTGCGGCGCTGCCCGGGTTGGCCACGGCTTCGCTGGTGTCGACGGTCAGCCCGGCCCCGTTCATCTGCACCGCATCGGCACCGGGCTTGCTGGGGTCGAACGCCGGCGGCGCGTCGAAGAACCCGGGTTGGTCGCACGAGCCGCCGGGCTCCGGAGCGATGTACTGGTTCTGCTGCAACGCGGTGATGAACTGACGGATGCGGACGTCCGACGCCGACGTCACCTTGAGCTGATGTGCCCAGGCCTGCACCGAGATCGGCGAATCCAGGTCCGGGTAGGGGCTCATGTAGATGTAGGTCTTGCCGGTCACCAGCGCGGTCAGCTTCTCCAGGTCGCCGGCGGCGATGGTCTTCGGGTTGTAGGTGATCCAGATGGCCCCGTGCTCGAGCGGGTGCACCATGTTCTCGTTCCGCACGGCGGTCGGATAGACGTCACCGTTGCAGTCGGCCCACTCGGCGTCGTGCGGGCCGCCGACTGGCGGGTACCGGTCGTAGGCGACCCGCTGGGTCGGCTGGACGTGCAGCGCGGACTTGTACTCGGTGAACGACAGCGAGCCGTTGGCCGCGACGGTGCTCGCGCCGGCGTAGATGCCCTGGATCTTGGTCGCCGGGTCCTTGTCCGTGTCCGACGGTACGAACGGCGCGATAGCCGCGGCGTCGGCGTCGTTCTGCCGGTTCTTGGAGTAGACGACCGTGAAGATGCCGCCGATGAGCAGGAGCACCACGGCCACCGCACCGATGGTGAGCCAGGGCAGGCCCTGCCTCTGTCGCACCACGGGAGCCGCAGAACGGGATCTCTTGGTGCTCTTACCGCTTGCCATCATCGGTGCTCGAACCTCGTCATCGTCACTGCTGGACCGGGCCACGAACGGCCGGAGGGAACCGCTGGAGTCTACGGGTCCCTTCGGTGACCTGGGCGTGAGCGAGACCTTGGCAGGGAATGGGAGCGTGCCCCCCGCACAGCCGTCCGGTGGGCACGCCGGGCGAGCGGGCCGCCGATCTCGTGGCGTGGAGCGGGTCCGGAACCTTCCTAGAATGGGCAGGTGAATCCCGCTCAGCTGGCCGATGCCGTTCGCGCTGCGCTGTCGCGCGCCGTCTCCGCCGGAGACCTCGCGCTGACGGTGCCGGACGAGGTCACCATCGACCGGCCGCGCTCGCGCGAGCACGGTGACTACGCCACCCCGGTGGCGTTGAAGCTGGCGAAGTCGGCGGGTCTGCCGCCGCGGCGGATCGCCGAGGTGCTCGCCGCGCAGCTGGCCGGGGTGGACGGGATCGCCGCCGTCGACATCGCCGGCCCCGGTTTCCTCAACATCCGCCTGGACACCGCCGCCGCGGCCGCGGTGGTCGGCCAGGTGGTCGCCGCCGGCGCGGCATTCGGTGCGTCGGATTCGTTGCAGGGCACGCACATCAACCTCGAGTTCGTATCCGCCAACCCCACCGGTCCGGTGCACATCGGCGGCGCGCGGTGGGCGGCCGTCGGCGACGCACTCGGCCGGGTGCTCAGTACCCAGGGCGCCACCGTGGTTCGGGAGTACTACTTCAACGACGCCGGCGCGCAGATCGACCGGTTCGCCCGGTCGCTGCTGGCCGCCGCCCGCCATCTGCCCACCCCGGCGGACGGGTACGGCGGCGACTACATCGCGGACATCGCCGCGAAGATCATCGCCGACCATCCCGGTGCGGCGGAGCTTCCCGACGACGAGGCCACCGAGCTGTTCCGCACCCGTGGCGTCGCGCAGATGTTCGACGAGATCAAGGCCACACTGCACCAGTTCAGGACCGACTTCGACGTGTACTTCCACGAGGACTCGCTGCACCGCAGCGGAGCGGTGGAGACCGCCGTCACCCGCCTGAAGGACTCCGGTCACCTGTTCCAGGCCGACGGCGCGTGGTGGCTCAAGTCGACCGACTACGGGGACGACAAGGACCGGGTGGTCATCAAGTCCGACGGCGAGCCGGCCTACATCGCCGGCGACCTGGCCTACTTCCTGGACAAGCGGTCCCGCGGGTTCGACCTGTGCATCTACATGCTGGGCGCCGACCACCACGGCTACACCAGCCGGCTCAAGGCCGCGGCGGCCGCGTTCGGGGACGACCCGGCCGTCGTCGAGGTGTTGATCGGGCAGATGGTGTTCCTGGTGGCGGGCGGTGAACCGGTACGGATGAGCAAGCGGGCCGGCACCGTCATCTCCCTCGACGACCTGATCGAGGCACTGGGCGTGGACGCCGCGCGCTACTCGCTGATCCGCTACTCCGTCGACACCACCCTCGACCTGGATCTGGACCTGTGGACCCGGCAGAGCTCGGACAACCCGGTGTTCTACGTGCAGTACGCCCATGCCCGGCTGTCCGCCCTCGCCCGGTCCGCCGGGGAGCTCGGCATCGACCTGGGGGAGCGCTACGACGCGGCGCTGCTGGACACGCCGCAGGAGAGCGAGCTCATCGCCTTGATCGCCGGCTACCCACAGGTGCTCGCCGCGTCCGCCGAACTGCGCGAGCCGCACCGCGTCGTGCGGTACCTGGAGGAGCTGGCGTCGGCCTACCACAAGTTCTACGACGCCGTCCGGGTGCTGCCGATGGGCAGCGAACCCGTCAGCGCTGCGAACGTCGCCCGGCTGTGGCTCTGTGCGGCTGCCCGTCAGGTGCTGGCCAACGGCCTTGCCGTGCTGGGTGTCTCGGCGCCGGAGCGGATGTGAGGGCGCACCCGGCCGGACCGCGTCACGGCGAGATCCCGGCCGAGCACCCGTCGGTCGTCGCCGCGGACCTCAACGCCCTCGATCCTGCCGTCTGGCCCCGCGGGGCGGCGCGCAGCGGCGGGGCGATGACGTTGGCCGGCAACGACGTCCGCGACCTGGCGGGCCGGTACGGAACCCCATTGCTGGCGATGGACGAGGGCGACTTCCGCAGCCGCTGCCAGGATTTCGCCAACGCCTTCGGCTCCGCCGCCGACGTGCACTATGCGGCCAAGGCCTTTCTCACCTCGCACATCGTGACATGGCTTGACGCCGAAGGGCTCTCGCTCGACGTGTGCTCCGGCGGCGAGTTGCGGCTGGCCCTTCGGGCCGGGTTTCCGGCGCAGCGCATCGCCCTGCACGGGTCGAACAAGTCCGACGCCGAGTTGCAGGCGGCGGTGGACGCCGGGGTCGGTGCGATCGTGGTCGATTCGTTCGACGAGATCGGCCGGCTGGCGGGCATCGCCGAGCACCTGCACGCCGCCGGCGCGATGAACGAGACGGAGGTCGACGGCAGCGCCATGCCGGCACGCATCCCGCTGATGCTGCGGGTCACCGTCGGGGTCGAGGCGCACACCCACGAGTTCATCGCGACGGCCCACGAGGACCAGAAGTTCGGCTTCTCGCTCGCCGGCGGGGACGCGGCCGAAGGCGTCCGCCGGATCGTCGCCTGCCCCGGCCTGGAACTGATCGGGCTGCACTCGCACATCGGGTCGCAGATCTTCGACCCGTCCGGGTTCGAGGTGTCGGCACACCGCCTGGTGTCACTGCTCAAGACGGTCGTCGCCGATCATCCCGGTCTCGCCGACACCATCACCACGCTGGACCTGGGCGGCGGGCTCGGCATCGCCTACACCTCGGCCGACCGACCGCCGCCGGTGGACTCCATGGCCAAGTCGCTCACCGCGATCGTCGAGGCCGAGTGCCAGGCGGCCGGCCTGGCGGTGCCGCGGATAGCGGTGGAACCGGGGCGGGCGATCGTCGGACCGGGCACGGTCACCCTGTACGAGGTGGGCACCATCAAGGACGTGCACCTCGACGGCGGGATGACCCGTCGGTACGTCTCCGTCGACGGCGGGATGAGCGACAACATCCGGACCGCGCTGTACGACGCCGACTACACGGTCGTGCTCGCCTCGCGGTCCTCGTCCGCGGAGCCGACCAGGTGCCGGGTCGTGGGCAAACACTGCGAGAGCGGCGACATCGTCGTCCGGGACTGCTACCTTCCAGCCGACCTCGCGGTGGGCGACCTGGTCGCGGTGGCGGCGACCGGTGCCTACTGCTACGCCATGGCCAGCAACTACAACCGGCTGCCCCGGCCGCCGCTCGTCGCGGTCGCCGACGGCGCCGCCCGCCAGTTGCTGCGCCGCGAGACCGACGACGACCTGATGATGCTGGAGACCTGGTGACCGACGCACACGAGCCTTCCCGGGCCGAAGGCGGCAGCGGGGCGAACGAGACGAGCCGGCTGTCCGGCCCGTCCGGGCCCTCCGCGGTTCCGGCGGCCATCCTGCTGGGGCTCGCCGCGGTGCTGATCGTGGTCGTGCTGATCAAGCCGGCGATGCCGCAGTGGCTGAAGATCAGCATCGCGCTGCTGGCGGTCCTGGTCGTGGTCGCGCTGCTGGTCTACGCGGCGCTGCTGTTCCGGGACAACGCCAAGCGTGGCCGCCGGTGAAGCCGGTCCGGGTCGCCGTCCTCGGCGCCGGCGTGGTCGGTTCGCAGGTGGTGCGGCTGCTGCGGGAGCAGGCCGGTGAGCTCGCCGCCCGGGTGGGTGCGCCGCTGGAACTGGTCGCCGTCGCCGTCCGGCGGCCGCACCACCACCCCGACATCCCGGCCGACCTGCTGACCACCGACACCGCCGCCCTCGTCAGCCGGCCGGATGTCGACGTCGTCATCGAGGTGATCGGCGGGCTGGACCCCACCAAGGACCTGCTCCTGACGGCGCTGCGCCGGGGCGCCGCGGTGGTGACGGCCAACAAGGCGCTGCTGGCCGAGGAGGGCCCGGCGCTCTACGAGGCGGCCGACGCCGCCGGCGCGGACCTCTACTTCGAGGCGGCCGTCGCCGGCGCCATCCCGCTGATCCGGCCGATCCGGGAGTCGCTGGCCGGTGACCGGATCTCCCGCATCATGGGCATCGTCAACGGCACCACCAACTTCATCCTCTCGCAGATGTCGGCGCAGGGATCGAGCTACGAGGCGGCACTGGAGGAGGCCACCCGGCTCGGGTACGCCGAGGCGGACCCGACGGCCGACGTGGACGGCTTCGACGCCGCGGCCAAGGCGGCCATACTCGCGTCCATCGGCTTCCACACCAGGGTCGGCGCCGCCGACGTGCACCGCGAGGGCATCGCCGACGTGACCGCCGCGGACATCGCGGCCGCGGACGAGCTGGGCTGCGTGATCAAGCTGCTGGCGATCTGCGAGCGGATTCCCGGTCAGGGCGGCGAGGGGGTGTCCGCCCGGGTGCACCCGGTGATGCTGCCGAGGAACCATCCGCTGGCCGGGGTGGACGGCGCCTACAACGCCGTCTACGTCGAGGCGGAGTCGGCCGGCCGGCTGATGTTCTACGGGCCCGGCGCCGGCGGTGCGCCGACCGCCTCGGCCGTGCTCGGCGACCTGGTTGCGGTGGCGCGCAACAAGATCAGCGGTGGCCGGGGCCCGCGCGAGTCGTCCTACGCCGCGCTGCCGGTGCAGCCGATGGGACAGGTGCCGGCCCGCTACCACATCAGCCTCGACGTGCAGGACCGGGCGGGGGTGCTGGCCGCGGTGGCCACCGCCTTCGCCGACGCGGGGGTGTCGATCTCGACGGTGCGGCAGCAGGGCAGGGGAGCGGAGGCGACGCTGGTGGTCGTCACCCACTCCGCGCCCGACGCCGCGCTGTCGGCAACGGTGGCCAGGTTGTCCGAGCTGGATTCGGTGCACCGCGTGACCTCGGTCATGCGGGTGATGGGAGACGTGGCATGACCATCGGTTCCTCAGCGGTGTCCGGCGTGGTCGCGCCCGGGTGGCCCGGCCTGATCGCCGCGTACCCGGACCGGGTGGCGATCCCTCCCGGGGCGCACCCGGTGACCCTGCTGGAGGGCGGTACGCCGCTGCTGCCCGCCCCCGCGCTGTCGGCAAGGACCGGCGCCCAGGTCTGGCTCAAGGTCGAGGGCGCGAATCCGACCGGCTCGTTCAAGGACCGCGGTATGACGGTGGCCGTCACGCACGCGCTGGCGGCCGGCGCCAAGGCCGTCATCTGCGCCTCCACCGGCAACACCTCCGCCTCGGCGGCCGCGTACGCGGCCCGGGCCGGGATGACCTGCGCGGTGCTGATCCCGGACGGCAAGATCGCCGCCGGGAAGCTCGCGCAGGCGGTCGCCTACGGCGCGAAGATCCTGCAGGTGCAGGGCAATTTCGACGACTGCCTGGAGCTGGCGCGCAAGACCGCCGCGACGCACGAGGACATCTCGCTGGTCAACTCGGTCAACCCGGTGCGGATCGAGGGGCAGAAGACGGCCGCGTTCGAGATCTGCGACGTGCTCGGCGGCGCACCGGACATCCACCTGCTGCCGGTCGGCAACGCCGGCAACATCACCGCCTACTGGAAGGGCTACCGGGAGTACTTCGCCGACGGCGTGACCGATTCGCTGCCCCGGATGTTCGGCTTCCAGGCCGCCGGCGCGGCTCCGCTCGTGCTGGGCCGGCCCATCCGCGACCCGGAGACCATCGCCACCGCGATCCGCATCGGCGCGCCGGCGTCCTGGACGGGGGCGATCACCGCCCGGGACGATTCCGCCGGCCTGATCGACAAGGTCACCGACGAGGAGATCCTGGAGGCGTACCGGTTGCTGGCCACCGAGGAGGGCGTCTTCGTGGAACCCGCGTCGGCGGCGTCCATCGCCGGGCTGCTGCAGACCGCCGCGGACGGCCGGTTGCCGGCCGGTTCGCTGGTGGTGTGCACGGTGACCGGCAACGGCCTGAAGGATCCGCAGACCGCGTTGAGCGGACTGACCGCGCCGACCGTCATCCCGGTGGCGGCCGAGGCCGTGACGGAAGCGCTGGACCTGCGTTGACAGCGCCGGGACGGGCAACCGTCCGGGTGCCGGCGACGGCCGCCAACCTCGGGCCGGGTTTCGACTGCTTCGGGCTGGCCCTGCAGCGCTACGACACGGTGTCGGCGGAACTGCGCCCTGACGGCGGCGTCGAGGTGCACGTCGAGGGGGTCGGCGCCGGCCAGGTACCGACCGACGGCACGCACCTGGTGCTCCGGGCGATCGCCCGCGCCTGGGCGGCGGTGGATCGACCGCTGCCGGGCGTGACGCTCCGGTGCCGCAACACCATCCCGCACGGCGGCGGACAGGGTTCGTCCGCAGCGGCGATCGTCGCCGGGCTGCTGCTGGGCCGCGAGCTGCTGCCGGACGGCGGGGCCGCCCTCGGCCAGGACGAGATCCTGCGCCTCGCCACCGAGATGGAGGGTCACCCGGACAACGTCGCGCCGGCTCTGCTGGGCGGCTTCACCCTGGCCTGGACCGGAACCGGCGGCGCGTCGGCCGTGCGCCGGGACGTCCACCCCGACGTCCGCGCGGTGATGTTCACCGCCGATGCCGCGTCGTCTACGCGTCATTCCAGGACGCTGCTGCCGACGATGGTGCCGCACGGTGACGCCGCGGCCAATGTGGCTGCGGCCGCCCTGCTGGTGCACGCTCTCACCGCGGACCCGCGCTACCTGCTGGACGCCACCGGCGACCGCCTGCACCAGCCGTACCGCGCCGAGGCCATGCCGGAGTCGGCGGCCCTGCTCGCCGACCTCCGCGGCGCCGGCATCGCGGCCGTGGTGTCCGGCGCCGGGCCGTCGGTCCTGGCCCTCTGTGCTGGCCCGATCGACCTGAAACCCTGGCAGCGCAACGGTTTCCGGGCGGAGCCCGTGGAGATCTGCGCCACCGGCGCCGTGCTGCTCGGTCGCTGACCCGGCCTGCATCGCGGGGTGCCGCGGCGCTGTCGATGCGCGCAGCGCGACCGGCGGGCACCGCTGCTAGGAGCGCGCCGGCGCCGGCGCCGCACGGTCGGCCTGCATCAGGCCGGCCACCTTTCCGACGGTGGAGCGCGCCCACGGGCCGGTGGTGAGAATCCCGAGGAACAGGACCACGACGGCGCAGCCGGCGATGATCCACCAGGCCGTCGAGGCGTTGGCCAGCAGCAGCGTGCTCTCGGCGCCGGTCCCGCCCGAAGTGGCGGCGGCGCCGGCGCTGCCGCCGGCGGCCAGCACCGCTCCGATGACGGCGACGCCCAGGGTCGCGCCGACCTGCCGGCTGGTGGAGGCGATCGCCGCCGCGACGCCCGCCTGGCTGACCGGCATGCCGGACACGGCCGTGTTGGTGATCGGGGCGTTGACCAGCCCGAACCCGACGGCGAACACGGTGTAGCAGGCCAGCAGGTAGCCGATCGGCGTGCTGCCGGTCATCACCGTCAGGCCGGCGGCGGCCACCGCCATGGCGCTGCCGGCGGCGACCAGTGCCAGGCGGGACCGGCCCGCGCCGACCAGCCGCCCGGACAGCGGGGCGAAGATCATCGTCATGACGGCCATCGGGAGCACGGTGAGGCCGGCCTGCAGGGCGGAGAACCCGCGGACCTCCTGCAGGTACAGGGTGTTGAGGAACAGGAAGCCCGCGTAGCCGCCGAACGCGCACACCGCCGTCAGGGTGGCGCCGCTGAACGGGGCGCTGGAGAAGAAGCGCAGGTCGATCAGCGGGTCACGCCGGCGCGGTTCGAAGATCAGCAGGGCGGCCAGACCGGCGGCGGACACCGCGAGGACGGACCACAGCTGCACCGAATGCCAGTGCAGTCGGCTGGATTCCACGATGGCGTAGGTGAGGGTGGACAGGGTCAGGATCACCAGCACCTGCCCGACCGGATCCACCCGGCGGGCGCGCGGCGCCCTGGATTCCGGGACGAAGACGGCCGCCAGCACGATGGCGGCGATGCCGATCGGCACGTTGATCCAGAAGATCCACCGCCAGCCCACGGTCTGGATGAGTACGCCGCCGATCACCGGCCCGAGACCCAGGCTGATACCGACCACGCCGCCCCAGATGCCGATCGCCCGGGCGCGCTCGCGCCGTTCGGTGAACGTGTTGGTGATGATCGACATCGCCACGGGGTTCAGCATCGAGCCGCCGACCGCCTGCACGACGCGCGCCGCCACCAGCAACGACAGGTTGGGCGCCAGGCTGCACAGCGCAGAACCGACGGTGAACAGCGCCAGTCCCACCTGGAAGACGCGCCGGCGGCCGATCCGGTCGGCGGTGGATCCGGACAGGATCAGCAGGCTGGCCAGGGTGAGGGTGTAGGCGTCGACGACCCACTGCAGCCCGGACACGCTGGCGCCGAGGCTGCCCCGGATCGCCGGGAGTGCGACGTTGACGATGGTGCCGTCCATGCCCACGATCAGCAGGCTCATGCAGCAGATGGCCAGGATCAGTCGCCGGCGGGCCAGTGGAATCTCGGGCATCGGCCACCTCCGTCGGGTTCACGCGAATTGTTAGCCTGTCGAAGCCACTATGCCAGCGCGGCGCGGGACAGCGAGTACGCCCGATTTGTTGCCGCACGGCTCTGCGGGCGGCTACGCTGAGGTGGATCACCGGTCGTGAGCTGTGCCGCCGGAATCTCGGGGAGTCGTTCAACGTTCCTCCACATCCCCCGCTCGGTTCGTGTCACCGAGGCGTCGAGGGGATGACCGAAGGTTCCGACTCTGGCGATGTTGTGTCAGCACGGAAGCGCGCCACCCTCGCGTGCAGATCTGCGGGGACCTCTGTTCGCGCAGCCGGGTCCATCCCTTGCAGGTGATCACTCCCCACGTCCGCCGGACGTGGATCGCCGCCGCCGCTCGTGCGCCGGCTCTGGCTCCCCGACAGGTATCGACCGGTCGGACAGGAAGGATCTTCGTGAGCGAAACCACGGAGCAGCCCGTCTCCACCTCCACCGCAGGGCGTGCGCGCCGCGGTGAGGGTTTGTCGGGCATGGTTTTGGCCGATCTCAAGGCGCTGGCCGCCCAGCTCGGCATCAAGGGCACCTCGGGACTGCGCAAGGGCGACCTCGTGTCCGCCATCGCGTCCCACCAGTCATCGGGCACCGCGCGCTCCGGCGCCGAGCGCCCGGCAGGCAAGGCGCCGGCCGCGGAATCCGCGCCGAACGCCGCCGCGCCCCACGGCGCGAACGGTGTCAACGGCAATGGGTCTGCCGGTGAGCCAACACTTCCGCTGGACGTCGACCAGCAGCGGCCGCGCCGCCGCTCGGCCGGGCGCCCCGAAGGCGCGCCGACCGCTGCGGGTCCGGCACCGGATCCGTCGGCATCGGGCTCGTCAGCACCTGCGTCGGTTGCGCCTGCTTCGACAGCGCCTGCTTCGGCAGCGCCTGCCACGTCAGCGCCCGCCGCGGCGACAGCCACCGACGCGTCCGCGCGCCCGGCGGACGCCGGCTCCCCGCAGACCGGCGAGCCGGCAGCCTCGGACCGGGTGTCGCAGAACGGGTCCGGTACGAACGGGCACGCCGGAACCGCACCTGCGACGGGCTCCGAGTCCGGTGCGGCGGGCGGAACCGACGAGCAGCCCGACGGCGCACCCCGCGGGCACACCAACGGACAGGCCGGCGAGACCGGCGGGGACCGTCAGGACCGGTCGTCCGCCGACGGCGAGGACGGCCCGCGGAGCAGTCGCCGCAATCGGCGCAACCGTCGGGACCGCGACAACCGCAGCACCGAGACGACCGACATCGCCGACGGATCGCCGGCGCGCGAGGGGCAGAGCGCCACGCAGTCCACCCAGAACGGCACGCAGACGCGTGAGGGGACCGGCCAGAACCGGGACGGCCAGAGCCAGAACGGTGCGGGCCGCGAGGTTGGCAATCAGAACGGCCACCAGAACGGCCAGCAGGGCAGCGGCCGGGACGGCCAGGGCCAGAACGGCCAGGGCCAGGCCGGCCAGGGCCAAGCCGGGCGCGCCAACGGGCGGGACGGCAACCGCCAGGACGGCAACCGTCAGGACAGCAGTCGTCCAGACGGGCGCGGGCAGCAGGACGAGGACCAGGAGGGTCGGCGCGGCCGCCGGTTCCGGGATCGCAACCGCCGCACCCGGGACCGTTTCGCGGACGCTCCCACCGACACCGAGGTGCGCGACGACGACGTGCTGGTGCCGGTCGCCGGCATCGTCGACGTGCTCGACTCGTACGCCTTCATCCGCACCTCGGGTTACCTCGCCGGACCGAACGACGTCTACGTGTCGCTGTCCCAGATCCGCAAGAACGGATTGCGCCGCGGCGACGCCGTGACCGGTGCCGTCCGCGCCCCCCGCGACGGCGAGACGGCAGCCACCAGGCAGAAGTTCAACGCGCTGGTCCGCCTGGACTCGGTCAACGGTCAGGACCCGGAGCTCGCCAAGGACCGGCCCGAGTTCACCAAGCTGACCCCGCTCTACCCGAACGAGCGGCTGCGCCTGGAGACCGAGTCGCACATCCTGACCACCCGCATCATCGATCTGGTGATGCCGGTCGGCAAGGGTCAGCGCGCACTGATCGTGTCGCCCCCGAAGGCCGGCAAGACCTCGATCCTGCAGGCGGTGGCCAACGCGATCACCACCAACAACCCCGAGGTCCACCTGATGGTGGTGCTGGTCGACGAACGGCCCGAAGAGGTCACCGACATGCAGCGCTCGGTCAAGGGTGAGGTCATCGCCTCCACCTTCGACCGGCCGCCGGCCGACCACACCATGGTCGCCG
>CAXTBG010000073.1:0-20056 GCA_964242105.1 uncultured Nakamurella sp.
CCGTCATGGCGTAGGTCTTGGACAGGCTGTAGACGCCGACGACGTTGTCCGGGTCCAGCCCGACAGCGTTGGCGGCGCTGCCCTCGAACAGGATCTCGTCGTACACCTCGTCGGAGACCACCAGCACGCCCCGCTCCGCTGCCAGGGCGACGATGGCGGCGACGGTGGCCGGTGCCAGGCAGGTGCCGGTCGGGTTCGACGGCGAATTGAGCACCAGAATCTTGGTGCGCGAGCCCATCAGCTGGGCGATCTGGTCGATGTCGGGCTGGAAACCGCGGGCTGCGGACAGCGGGTAGCGCGTCACGGTGGCGCCCAGCAGCACGGCCTGCATCTCGTAGTTCGGCCACGCCGGGTCGGGTACCAGTACCTCGTCGCCGGCGCTGACGGTCGCGGCGAGCACCGCGGCCAGCCCCTGTGCGGCGCCCTGGCAGATGACGATCCGGTCGGCTGGCACGTCCAGGCCGTGCCGGCGGGCGAGACCGTCGGCGGCCGCCTGCCGCAGCGCAGGCGTCCCCGCGCTCTGCACGTAGCCGCTCCAGGTTGCCGCCGAACGTGCGGCGGCGTCCACGACGTGGACGGGTGTCGGGAAGTCGGGCTCGCCGATCTCCAGCCGGATCACGCCGGGCCGCGCCATTGCCAGGTTGACGATCTCCCGGACGCCGGAGCGTTGCACACGCTCGGCGGTCGGACTCAGGCGGGACATGCTGCCGTGGCTCCGGAGGTGTCGGCCGTCGGGGTGTCGGCCGTCGGGATCTCGGCCGTCGAGGTGTCGGCCGTCGGGGTGTCGCCCGTCGGGGTGTCGCCCGGCAGCCCCAGCGCGGTGAGGGCGGACCGCACGCTGGCCTCGTGCTCGGCGTGGTACAGCCGGTACGGATCGTGCAGGGTCCTGCCCAGCACGCCTTCCATCCAGCCCTCGTCGAGAAGTGTTCCCTGCACGGTGGTGTCCTTGGAACCGGCGTCGGACAGGTTGGACTGGAAGATCCCCGCTGCTGACCGGGGCAGGAAGTCCTCGTAGACAATGGGTTCGACGCGCAGCCACCCGTCGGCGACCAGGTCGGCGACCGACCCGCCGGGCACCCGGCCGTCGGGGGCGCGGTCCACCGCCGTGACCGTGTACTCGCCGAGGCCCTGTTCGAACAGTTCCGCCTCGGAACCCGGGAAGGCGCGTGCCCACGCCTGCGCTGCGGCGTCGTCGACGTCCGAGGCGCCCTGCAGCGCATCCACTTCCGTCATCGCCCGGTCGTATCGGAGACGCCCGGCGGGGGTGAGTGCGATGCCGCGCGCCTCCACCTCGCCGAACCGCACCCGCAGCGCACCGCGGGCCACCGTGCCGTCGCTCTCGCGGAACAGCCGCGGCTCGGCCAGGGCCCGGAAGGAGGTCTGCCGCAGCAGCACCTGTGGCCCGGGCCACCGCGGCGGTCCCTGGATGGCGTCGATCATCGCGATGCCGTGGCCGGACATCCGGGCGTAGAGCGCGTCGATGTCCAGCACCCGCGGCGTGAGGTGGTTGATGTGGGTGGACCGCACACCGCCGATGTCGGCCGCCACCGCGGACACCTTCTCCAGTTCGGTGTACCAGGCGCGGTCGATCGGCTCCGCCGACAGCGCGAACGAGCCCGCGGCGAGACCGAGGAATTCGTCCGCATCGGGGCCGGGCAGCCCGCCGTCGGCCGCGGCGCGGTCGGCCAGCTCGAGCAGGCGGGGCCGGAACAGCTCCCGTGCGGCCAGGAAGTCCTGCAGCCGACTGGACAGGTCTGCGGAGAAGAACCGCCGGTCACCGGTGGCCAGCAGCGAGGTGAACACCCGGAAAGGGTTGCGCGCCAACTGCTCCGGGGTGATCGGCCGGAAGGCGGTGGACACCACCGGGACGGCACTGGCCGAGGCGTCGCGCAGGTCGTAGAAACCGGTGGGGTACATGCCCAGTGCCGCGAAGATGCGCGCCACCTGCGCGAGCTCGGCGGGCGTGCCGACCCGGATGGCGCCGTGCCGCTCCGCGGTGACCCGCTCCAGGCTGCCGAGTCGCTCGGCGTCGGGGCCCATGGCCGAGGCGACGTCCGCGTTGACGGCGTGCGCGACGTCCAGCAGCGTGGTGTAAGCGGGCACCTCGCGTCCGTAGAGGCCGGACAGGGTCTCGGCGAAGCGGGCGCGCAGCTGGGTCTGGTCCACCATCGCCGGGTGCGGCGTGGCCCGGGTCGCTGTCATCGGGTGGTTCCTTCCTGCGGTGCGGTGCGGTGCGGTCCGTGTGGGACGTGCCGGGGCGGCGCGGTGCGGCGGGCTCAGGAGAAGTCGACACCCTGTGCCAGCGGGAGTTCGTCGGAGAAGTTGACGGTGTTGGTCGCGCGCCGCATGTACGCCCGCCAGGCGTCCGAGCCGGATTCTCGCCCGCCACCGGTGGTCTTCTCGCCGCCGAACGCCCCGCCGATCTCCGCGCCCGAGGTGCCGATGTTGACGTTGACGATGCCGCAGTCGGACCCGTCGGCGGCCAGGAACCTCTCCGCCTCCCGCTGGTCCCGGGTGAAGATGCTGGACGACAACCCCTGCGGCACACCGTTGTGCAGCGCGATCGCCTCGTCCCAGTCCGAGTAGGTCAGCACATACAGGATGGGCGCGAAGGTTTCGCGGCGGACGACGTCGGCCTGCGACGGCATCCGCACCAGCGCCGGGTGCACGTAGTAGGCGTCATCGTGGCCCACCTCCTCCCGGCCACCTCCGGTGACGACGGTCCCGCCCACAGCCTGCGCCTCGCGCAGGGCGTCGGTCATCGCGGTGAAGGCCGGGGCGCCGATCAGCGGACCGACCAGTACCCGCTCCGCGAAGGGATCCCCGATGCGGAGGTTGCCGTAGACGGCGGCGAGGCGCTCGACCAGGACGTCGGCGATCGACTCGTGCACGATGACCCGGCGCAGGCTGGTGCAGCGCTGGCCGGCCGTGCCGACGGCGGCGAAGACGATGCCGCGGACGGCGAGGTCGAGATCGGCCGACGGGGCCACCACCGCCGCGTTGTTGCCGCCGAGTTCCAGGATGCTCCGGCCGAACCGGGCCGCCACCCGGGGCGCGACCTGCGCACCCATCCGCTCCGAGCCGGTCGCGCTGACCACCGGCACCAGCGGGCTGTCCAGCAGCGGACCGGCGCCCGCGGCGTCCGTGACCACCACCGTGTTCAGGTGCTCCGGCGCACCGCACTCCCGCGCCGCCCGGGCCAGCAGAGCCGAGCTCGCGACGGCCACCAGAGGGGTTGTCTCGGAGGGCTTCCAGACGACGGTGTCGCCACACACCAGGGCCAGCGCGGTGTTCCACGCCCACACCGCGGCCGGGAAGTTGAACGCGCTGATCACGGCCACCACGCCGACCGGGTGCCACGTCTCCATCAGCCGGTGACCTGGCCGCTCGGAGGGCATCGTCCGGCCCTCCAGCTGCCGGGAGAGCCCGACGGCGAAGTCGCAGATGTCGATCATCTCCTGGATCTCGCCCAGCGCCTCGGACCGGATCTTGCCCACCTCGACCCCGATCAGGTCAGCCAGGTCGGCCTTGTGCTCGGTCAGCAACTGGCCGAACCGCTTCACCAGCGCGCCCCGGACGGGCGCGGGGACGGTGCGCCAGCTCAGGAACGCCTGGTGTGCGGCATCGATCGCAGCCCGCATATCGGCGGGATCGGCCCTCGGCACGGTGGCGACGACCTCCCCGGTGATCGGGCTGCGCACCGGCATCACGCCGGCGCCGGCGAGCGCGGCCGGATCGGCGCCGCAGCGGGACAGTGCGCCCTCCGCCCGGGCGGCCAGCTCGGCCGTGGTCGAGGTGGTGGCAGTGGGGGCGGTGAGCGTCATGGTGGTTGGTCCTTCGACGGGAGCGAGTGGTTGGTCCTTCGACGGGAGCGAGACAGTGTGTCGGGTACAGCGTGGCAGCAACGAAAGGTGTGCGTCAGATGATGCCGAGCTCCGTCCGGACGGCGGGGCGGAGAAACCGGCGGGCGTCGAACGAGGAGACGTCCACCGCCGGGGTGCGGCGCAGGTACAGATCGGCGACGGCCTCGCCCACCGCCGGTCCCTGCAGGAAGCCGTGACCGGAGAACCCGGCCGCGTAGAGGAACCGGAAGCCGGGGTCGGCCTCGCCGATCAGGGCGTTGCAGTCGGGTGTCATCTCGTACAGGCCGGCCCACCCGCGGACGAACGGCAGGTTCGCCAGTGCGGGAGCGAACTGGCGCAGCGCTTCCCGCAGTCGCGGGTGCCAGTCCGACGTCGCGGACCGGTCGAAACCGACGGGTTGGTCCGGATCGGCCCATCCGGCCAGCAGCCCGCCGTCCGGTGACCCGTGGAAGTAGGCCGTGGTGGTGTAGTCGATGGTGAACGGGATCCGCGGGGGTGCCGGCTTCAGCGGCGGCGTGAAGGCGATCTGCCGGCGGACCGGCTCGATCGGCAGATCGACGTCCACCTGGGCGGCGAGGCGACCGGACCACGCGCCCGCGGTGCAGACGACCGTCGACGTGACATACCTGTCACCATCGGCGGTTCGGACGACAGCGGTGCCGTCTCCCGGCGATTCGATCGCCGTGACGGCGGTGCCGGTGCGGACCCGCACCCCGCGGGCGGCGGCCGCGTCCACCAGCCCGTGCACCACGGCGGCCGGCCGGGCGAAACCGGCCTCGGGCGACCATGCCGCGGCCAGCAGGTCTTCCTGCGACAGGTAGGGGCAGAGCGCCACGGCCCGCGCGGGATCGACGAGTTCCCCGGGCGCGCCCATCCGGTTCTGCAGCGCCAGACTGGCCGAGAAGGCGGCCAGGTCGGCCCGGTTGCTGATGGCGAACAGATAGCCCACCTGCTCCAGGCCGATGTCGACGCCGAGTTCGTCGTCGAAGCGACGGAATGCCTGCAGGCTGCGCAGCCCCAGCGCGATGTTGGTCGGGTCGGAGAACTGCGCGCGTACCCCGCCGAGTGGTTTTCCCGACGACCCGGATGCCACCTCGCCGGCCTCCAGCAGCACGACGTCGGTGACCCCGGCCCTGGCCAGGTGGTAGGCGGTGCTCGCGCCCATCACACCGCCGCCGATGATCACCACGTCACTGCGCTGCGTCCTGCCCTGGCCGGCCGTCATGAGCGTTCCCCTTCCTGTGCGACTGACAATGCAGGCAGTGGTGTCATCAGCACAAGCGATGGATTCTCGCCTCGACCGATTACGGTTTCTATATGAACGAGCTGGGTCGGGTGCCGCTGCGAGCGCTGGTGGAACTGGCTCGGCTGGGCACGATGACTGCGGTGGCCGCGGAGCTCGGCTACACGCCCGGCGCGATCTCGCAGCAGATCGCCCGGCTGGAATCGACGGTCGGCGTGCCGCTGCTGCACCGGGTCGGCCGCGGCGTCCGGCTCACCGATGCCGGCCGGGTACTGGCCGATCATGGCGCAGCGGTGCTGACGGCCGAGGACACGGCACTGCAGGCCATGCATGCCGCACTCACCTCGATCACCGGCCGGCTGACCATCGGGATGTTCGGCAGCACAGCCGGGGCGGTGCTGGCGCCGCTGGTGATCCACCTGCGCGAACGGCATCCGGACATCGACATCCGCAGCGAAGAGGTGACGGTCGACGACTCGGCGGCGGCGGTGCGTCGCGGGCAGGTGGACGTCGCCTTCGGCGTCGACTATTCCACCGCCCCCATTCCGCGAGATGCGGAGGTGGAATTCGTCCGCTTGCGTACGGAACGCTTTTCGCTTGCCTGCACGTCGGCGTTCGCGGACGCGGGCACGATCGCCCTGGAGGATGCGGCACCGCTTCCGTGGATCCTGACCCCGGCCGGAACCCAGTTCGGTACCGCCATCCGCAATGCCTGCAGGACCGCCGGCTTCGAGCCCGCGGTGGTGCACCAGGTCACCGACACCGCGTCGTCGCTCGCGCTCGCCGAGGCAGGGCTGGGAATCACGCCCGTCACCCCGCTCATGCAGCGACACGCCAATTCCACCGGCCGGACGGTGGCTCTGGTGGAGGACGTCCGCCGGTCCATCGTGCTCATCCGGCATGCCGCCGACCGGCATCGGCCGGTCGTCGGAGCCGTGACGGCCGCCGCCCGGGACGTATTGCGGGAGAACCACTCCGATCTGCAGTAGGTGGGTCGATCCGTGGTGAGTTCGGCGTAGCGGACCACTTGGCTCCGCCCTACCCGGTGGCCGGCCGCGATCCCGGTGCACCGTCATTCTCCGAGAAACTCTTGACAACGCCCGGACCGCCGACGACTATCACCTCTGACAGTGTGAGAACGATATCAGAAACGGGAGAAATGAATGACCCAGCAGCTTCAGTCGGACCGCGTGATGGGCACGTTGTCGCCCACGTTCCGCGCGGACATCGACCGGGCGGCGAGCCCGGAGGTGGAGCAACAGGTCACCGATTTCGTCGCCCGCGCGCTGACGCCGACGACCAGGACCATCTATCTGATCGGTTGCGGCGGTTCGCTGTTCACGTTCGCGCCGATGCGGTTCCTGCTCGAGCGATCGCCGGTTCCCTGTACAGCGCTGAACGCCGACGAGTTCATCCTGCGCCGGCCGGCGAACCTCGGCCCCGATTCGGTGGTGATCGCCAGCAGCAGCAACGGCGGAACGCCGGAGACGGCCCGCGCCGTCGACTTCGCCCGCGCCGCCGGAGCACCGGTGCTGGTGGTGACGCAGGACCCGACGAGCGTGGTGGCCGTCGCCGCGTCCGACGTCGTGCTGCACCGCGGCGTGGAATCCAAGCAGATCCTGTTGGCCCTCACCGCTTTTGCCCTCCTGCGAGCGCAGGGCGTGGCACCTGACTACGACGAGGTGATTGCCGGGTTCCGTGCCTCGTCGGCCGCATTCGAGCACTCCGTGGAGGAATTGGACGAGCAACTGCGTTCCATTGCGCGGGCCTGCACCGACGAATCCTGCGTGTACGTTCTCGGGTCAGGGCCGCTGGAGGGCGCCGCCCAGACGTTCGCTGCGTGCTATTTGCAGGAGATGCAGAACAAGCACGCCGTGGCCAGCGGGTCCGGTGAATTCCTGCACGGAGCGTTCGAGGTCATCGACGGGAACGTGCCGGTCCTCGTGCTGGTGGGCGAGGACGCCACCCGCCCGATGGGGGAGCGGGTCAACCGCTTCCTGACCCAGTACAACAACCGCAACTACGTGGTGGACGCCGCGTCGCTGACACTGCCCGGAGTGGCTGCGTCGATGCGTCCGCTGATCGGTGCCTTCGTGATCTCCAGCGCCATCATCGCCCGGTTGGCCCAGCATTTCGAATTCTTCTCCGGGCGCCCGCTGACCGACCGGCACTACATGTGGAAAGTGCAGTACTGATGCAGCTCGTCGCCGTCGGGGACAACATCACCGATTACTACCCCGACATCGGCCTGATGTTCCCCGGCGGCAATTGCGTCAACGTCGCCGTGCACGCTGCCCGGCTCGGCGCCGCCACCTCCTATCTCGGGTCGGTGGGGGACGACGACCGCGGCCGGCAGTTGGCCGAGGCACTCCGCGCGGAACACGTCGACATCTCGCACCTGCGGATCCAGCCGGGTACGACCGGTTACGCCACGGTGCTGCACCGGGACGGCGAACGCACTTTCGGTTCCTTCGACAGGGGAGCCTCCCGGGTGCGCCTGCTGCCGGCCGATTTCGACTTCGTCGCGCGGCACGCCCTGGCCCATTCCAGCTACGCGGCCCAGTTGGAGGCGGATCTCCCCGCGCTGGCCGAACGTGCGCCACTGTCATTCGATTTCGACGCGCACACCGGCGACGACTATGCGCAGCAAGTCATTCCTTCGGTGACCCACGCCTTCTTCTCCGCCGCGCACCTGGACGACCGCGAGGTCCGCGAGCTGTTGGCCTGGGCCTGCGCTGCCGGGGCGTCGTCGGCGCTGGCCACCCGCGGCGCGCAGGGTGCGATCTTCTTCGACGGCAGCACCTTCATCGCGCAACCAGCCGGCCCGGCCCTCGTCCGGGACACGCTGGGGGCAGGCGATGCCTTCGCCGCCGCTGTTCTACACGGCATCCTGGCCGGGCATTCGCCGGCCGTCTTCCTGGCCCGGGCAGCGGTGCTGTCCGCGTCGGTCTGCGAGAACCTCGGCGCCTTCGGCCATTCCACCGCCCTGTCCGCAGGGCAGCATCCCGTCCCGCTCCTTCCCGCCCCGTGAAAGGACCTTCCATGACCACCACCTCCTCCGCCCGCCGCAGCGGCGTGCTCGCCGCCCTGGCTGCGGCCGGCACCCTGCTGATGGCCAGTTGTTCCAGCAGCAGCACCCCGGCCGCCGCCGGTTCCTCCGCCGGGGCGTCGACTCCAGCCGGGGCGTCGGCTCCGGCGTCCAGCCCCGCCGCGCCGTCCAGCCCTGCTGCAGCGCCGGGTTCCTCGGCGCCCGCGAGTTCTGCCGCCGGACCGTCGAGCTCTGGCGCAGGGTCGTCCGGCTCCGCCGCCGGCTCCGCGCAGCCCTCGGGTGGTTCGCTTGCCAGCCTGGTCCCGGCAGACCTGAAGTCCGGGGCCACCTTCGCCGTCTTCAGCGACTGGGCTCCGGAGGAGTTCGTCGAGGGCGGGCAGGTCAAGGGGTGGAGCGTCGACCTGACCAAGGCGATGGTCGCCAGCCTGGGGATGACCGTCAAGTACGAGTCCACCGGCTTCGACAACATCATCCCGGGCCTGGGCAACGGCCGGTACAACGCCGCGGTGGCTTCGCTCGGCGTCACCCCGGAACGACTCCAGACAGTCGACTTCGTGCCGCTGCAGAAGGAGGGCACCGGTTTCGCCTGGAAGAAGGGCAATTCGATCACGGTCAACACCATCAAGGACGCCTGCGGCAAGACCGTCGCCGTGCTGACCGGCGCATTCGAATACCAGTACCTGACGGAACAGAACTCGTCGCTGTGCGGGTCGAACCCGATGAAGATCCAGCAGTTCAAGGACCAGCCGTCGGCCGAACTCGCGGTGACCTCGGGTCGGGTGGACCTGGTCGCCGCCGGTTCCGGGAAGCTCAAGTACACCGCCAAGCAGGGCGGCCAGCTCGAGGTGTCCGATCTGCTGATCAACGCTGTCTACAACGGCATCGGCCTGCCGAAAGGCAGCAAGCTGGGCCCCGCCCTCGAGGCGGCACTCCAGGCAGCCATCGACAATGGCACCTACGCCAAGATCCGCGCCGACTGGGGCGCCACCAGCAAGGGCGACCTCACCAAGGCCGTGCTGATCACCGAGTCCAACCCCGAAGGCTGACGCGGGAACGCCGCCGGCCCACCACCACTGCCACCAGAAAGGAGCCAGCATGACGGTCACCTCGTCCACCGGGGCAACTGCGCAAGCGGTCGAGTTCAGAAGCGCTGCCGGGGTCCAGCGGGTCCCGACCCGTCACCCGTGGTGGTGGGTCGGCGGCGTCGTCCTTGCGGTGCTGATCGCGCTGTTCGTACGGCTGCTGGTGACGAACAAGAACATGCGCTGGAGCGTCGTCCTGCACTACCTGTTCGACGGCGAGATTCTTTCCGGCCTGCTCACCACCCTGGAGCTGACCGCGCTGGCCATGATCTTCGGCCTGGCCATCGGGGTGGTGCTGGCGATCATGCGGCTGTCCCGCAATCCGCTGTTCCGTGGTGTGAGCTGGCTGTGGATCTGGTTCTTCCGCGGTGTTCCGCCACTGGTGCAGATGGTGTTCTGGTTCAATCTCGCCACGCTGATCCCGCGGATGAACCTCGCCCTCCCGTTCGGCCCGGTCCTCGGCTCGTGGGACACCAACGCGGTCATCTCCTCCTTCACCGCAGCCATTCTCGGTCTGGCACTCACCGAGAGCGCCTATGCCGCCGAGATGATCAGGGCGGGTATCCAGGCGGTGCCCCGCGGGCAGACCGAGGCGAGCCTGGTGATCGGCATGACGCAGGCCCAGACGCTCCGCCGGGTGGTGCTGCCGCAGGCGGTGCGGATCATCGTGCCGCCGATCGGCAACGACCTGATCTCCATGCTGAAGTTCACCTCGCTGGTCAGCGTGCTGGCCACGCCTGATCTGCTCTACAGCGCGCAGATGATCTACTCGCGCAATTACCAGACCATTCCGCTGCTGCTGGTGGCGACCGCCTGGTACCTGCTGCTGGCCACGCTGTTCACCGTGGTGCAGCAGCGGATCGAGCGGCGGATCAAGTCCTCGCACCGGGTCGACAGCAGGCTCCTCAACCGGCAGGGACTGCGTTTCCTGCCCTCCTTCAAGAAGGCATGATGACGGTGGTCAAGCTGCAGTCGGCCGCTCCCGGCGCCCCCGCCCCGGCCGTGCCCGCGTCGGTACCCCTGCTCCGGGTGGAAGGGGTGAACAAGAGCTTCGGCTCCCACCACGTCCTCAAGGACGTGTCGCTGGACGTGGCGCTCGGGCAGGTGCAGTGCGTCATCGGACCGTCGGGGTCCGGCAAGAGCACGCTGCTGCGCTGCATCAACTGGCTCGAGGTGCCCGACTCGGGCAACATCTACCTCGAGGGGCAGCCGATCGGTTTCCGCTGGGCGGGTGACCGGCTCCGGGAGATGAAGGCCAGGGAGCTGGCCACCGCCCGCGGTCGGATGGGCATGGTGTTCCAGGGCTTTCACCTCTTCCCGCACCGCCGGGTGCTGGAGAATGTGACCGAGGGCCCCATCGTCGTGCGCGGCACCGGCCGCCAGGTGGCCGAGCGGGAGGCGATGGAACTGCTGGAACGGGTCGGGCTCACCGACAAGGCCCACGCCTTCCCCGATCAACTCTCCGGCGGCCAACAGCAACGGGTGGCCATCGCCCGATCCCTGGCGATGAAACCGACGCTGATGCTGTTCGACGAGCCCACTTCTGCTCTCGACCCCGAACTCGTCGGCGAGGTGCTCGACGTGATGCGCAGCCTGGCCGACGACGGCATGACGATGGTGGTCGTCACCCACGAGATGAAGTTCGCCCGCGACGTCGCCGACCGGGTGGTTTTCATGGACGACGGCCGCATCGAGGAGGCCGGCAGCCCGGCCGAGATCTTCGGCGACCCACAGCGAGAGCGCACCCGCGCGTTCCTGGCCCGGGTGCAGTGACCTCGCCGCAACCACTGCTGCTGTCGGGTGAGGACGTCTTGGCCCTCCTGACGCCGGGACAGGTGCTGGACTCGCAGGACGAGGCGTTCCGGCTCAGCCGCCATCCGGACCTGGCTCGGTCCGGGCAGCTGCACTACACCGGTGCGACCGGCGACCACCTGGCCTTCGCGCACGGCGCACTGGTGCAGGGGCGCACCGGGTTCGTCTTCAAATCGGGTGTGCAGTGTGCGGCCAACGCCCGGCGGGGACTGCCGTCGGTGCACGCCACGGTCACCCTGCACGACCCGGACACCGGAGAGGTGGTGGGCCTGCTCAACGGGGCCGCCGTGACAGCGCTGCGCACGGCCGGCGGTGTGGCGGCGGCCTTCCGGGCGCTCGTGGGTCCCGGTCCGCTGCGGGTCGGGGTGTTCGGCTCGGGCGTTCAGGCGCATCAGTTGGTCCGCCTGCTGTACGCCGTCCTGCCGGTCGAGCAGTGCCTGGTGTGGAGCCCGCGGCTGGCCGGCACCGCAGCACCGCTGGACGAGGCGGCATGGGGCGGCCGGGTGGCCGTCGCAGCGTCTGCAGAGGCGTTGTGCGCAAGTAGCAATGCCATTGCGACGTGTACGACGAGCGCGGCGCCGGTGCTGTCGGGGACGTGGCTGCAACCCGGCACGACGGTGGCGACCATGGGCTCGTACCTGCCGGAGTTGTGCGAGATCGACCCCGCTGCCTCGGCGTGCGCCGACGTCACCGTGCTGGACGGTCCCGGAGCGCTGACCGCGGTCGGCCCGGTGGTGCAGGCCCTGCAGACCGGCACCCTGGCACCCGCCGATACCGTCCTGGTGGGCGACGTCCTCGAGGGCACCACCGCGGGCAGAACGGCGGACGGACAGATCGTGGTGTTCCACAGCAGCGGATTGGGCCTGCAGGATGCGACCCTGGCATGGGCGGTGCACACCTGCGCGGCCGGCTCGGGCAAGGGCACCCGGGTGCACCTCTGACGTGGCCCGCGACGCGAGGGAAGACGATGGGCCGGCAGGGACAGCACACCATCAGCGACATCGCCGCCGCGGCGGGGGTTTCCAAGGCCAGCGCGGCCAGGGTGCTCGGCGGTTACGGGTACTCCAGCAAGGAGGTCCAGGCCCGGGTCAACGCGGCCGCGGCCGAGTTGAACTACTCACCGAGCCGGATCGCCCGGACCATGCGCAGTGGGCGTTCCACCACCATCGGGTTCGTCTGCGCCGACATCTCCGACGCCTTCTTCTCGAATGCGATGCGCGGGATCTGCGATGTGGCCAACGCCTCCGGGTACCAGGTGTTCGTCACCAGCAGCGACGACAGCCTGGACAAGGAGCGGTCCGCGACCGACGCGATGAGCTCCCACCAGGTGGACGGACTGATCCTGACGCCGATCTCGGTCCAGCAGCACGCCCATCTGGACCGGCTAAGCGACGGCGGCCTGGCGATCGTCACCCTCGACCGGCAGCTGGGCGGCAGCCAGATCGACAGTGTGGTCGCCGACAACCAGCAGGCCACGGTCAACGCTGTCCGGCGGCTCGTCGCCATGGGCCACCGGCGCATCGGCTTCCTGGTGTCGACGCAACCCGAGGAACCGCCGCGCCTGCGACGGTCCGGGTCCGGCCTGCGGCTGGACGGCCCGTCCCGGCCCTCGCTAGACCGGACGCGCGGATATCTCCAGGCCCTCCGCGAGGCGGACCTACCGGTCGACCGCGAGTTGATCGGTTTCGTCCCGCAGGACGAACCGGACCACCGACAGCAGGAGGTGCGCCGGATGATGGCTCTGGCGGACCCGCCGACGGCGGTGTTCACCGGCGACAGCTACATGACCAGAAGCGCTTTCGTCACCCTGGGCGCCGACGGCTTCGTCATTCCGCGGGACGTCTCGCTGGTCGGCTTCGACGACCTGGAATGGACGACTCTCGTCTCGCCGCAGGTGACGGTGGTCGTCCAGCAGGCGTACGAGATGGGCCGCGTCGCCGCCGAGCAGCTGTTCGCCCGTATCCGGGGAGCGGAGTCACCTCCCGTGCGGGCCATGGTGCCGACCCGGTATGTGGAGCGGCACAGCGTGTTCGCACCACCCGGGTGACCTCGCCGCACCTACCGGACCCGCGTCGCGGGCAGCACCGCGAATGCTCCAGGGCCATGTCGTCCGGCGCGACGTCGTCCGGCGCCATGACCTGGCGATGTCCGCCTTCGTGACATCCGCTTTTCGCGGTGTCCGATTTTCCTCATGCCCGCTTCCGTCGAGCCAGGAGTCCGCCCATGCTCACCGACCCCGTCCTGCAGCCGCTGGTCGTCAACACACTGACGCTCAAGAACCGCCTGTACAGCACCGGACACGCGCCGTCGGGCTACCTCGTCGACGGGCGGCCGGAAACCCGGTACGCGCTGTACCACGAGGAGAAGGCTAGGGGCGGAATAGCTCTCACCATCATCGGTGGCTCCAGCAACGTCGCGGTGGACTCGGCCAACGTCTTCGACCAGATCAATGCCGGTAACGACCGCATTCTGCCCTTCTATCAGGACATCTCGGAACGTGTCCACGCCTACGGCACCGCGGTGATGATCCAGTTGACGCACCTGGGGCGGCGCTCCCGCTGGGACATCGGCGACTGGCTGCCCGCGATCGGGCCGTCGCCCGTCCGGGAGCGCTCGCACCGCAGCTACCCCAAGGCGATCGAGGAGTTCGACGTGCGGCGGATCGTCCGGGCCTACGGGGAGGCGGTGAAACGGGCGCAGTGCGGCGGCCTGGACGGTGTGGAACTGGCGGCGATGGCCGGTCACCTGATCGACCAGTTCTGGGCGCCGCGCACCAATCAGCGCCAGGACGGCTACGGCGGGAGCCTGCGGAACCGGATGCGATTCGCGGTGGACGTGCTCGAGAACGTGCGGGAGCAGGTCGGGCCCTCGTTCGTCGTCGGCATGCGCATCCCCGGTGACGAGGGCGTCAAAGGCGGCCTGACGCACGAGGACTGCATCGACATCGCCACCACGCTGAGCCGTACCGGACTGGTCGACTTCCTCTCGGTGGTCTACGGCGGGGCCAACACCGACCGCGAGCTCTCGGGCATCATCCCGCCGTTCGGGCGGCCGCTCGGCGAGCACCTCGACGTCGCCGGCGCGCTCCGCAAGGAGGTCGACGTGCCGGTGTTCCACGCCGGGCGGATCGCCGACCTGGCGACCGCTCGACACGCCCTGACGGCCGGCTACGCCGACCTGATCGGGATGACCCGTGCCCACATCGCCGACCCGCACATCGTGCGCAAGTTGCTGGCCGGCCAGGAGGAACAGATCCGGCCGTGCGTGGGTGCCACCTACTGCGCGTCCCGGGTGGAGACGTTCTGTCTGCACAATCCGTCGACCGGGCGGGAAGCCACCATTCCGCAACTGGTCGACAGGGGGCCGGGCGGCAGGCGGGTGGTGGTCGTCGGCGGCGGGCCCGGCGGCCTGGAGGCCGCGCGGGTCTCCGCGGAGCGAGGGCATTCCGTGGTGCTGTTCGAAGCCGACTCCGAGGTCGGCGGCCAGGTGCGGATGGCGGCCCGGACGGGCCGGCACGCCGAGAAGCTGGGTATTACGGAATGGCTTGCCCGACAGGTGGTGTCCAGCGGCGTGCAGGTGCGGACGAACACCTACGCCGACGCCGACGACGTGCTCGCCCTGTTCCCCGACATCGTCGTGGTGGCCACCGGTGGGGTGCCGAACACCGCGCTGGCCGGCACGGGAGCGGAGCTGGTGCAGTCCACCTGGGACGTGATGAGCAGCGCACCCCCGACCGGCCAGCGGGTGCTGCTCTACGACGACCACGGCGGTGAGCAGGCGATCACCGCGGCCGAGCGGCTGGCCTCCGCCGGCTGCGTGGTCGAGTTGGTGACGCCGGACCGGATGGTCGCGCACGACGTCGGCGGCACCATCTATCCCGATTACTTCCGCATCCTCTATGCGGCCGGCTGCGTTTTCACGCCCGACCACCTCCTGGTGTCCGTCCGGCGCTCGGGAGCTGAGCTGGTCGCGGAGCTGGTCAACGCCTTTACCGACGACGTCGTGGAGCGGACGGTCGACCGGGTGGTGGTGGAGCAGGGCACGCTGCCCGTGGCGGACGTCTACGAGCAGCTCGTCGGGCGGTCCGCGAACCTGGGGGAGACCGATCTCGACGCGTTGGTCGAGGGCCGCCGGCAGGAGGTCCGGACCAATCCGGGCGGGACGTTCCAGCTGTTCCGGATCGGCGACGCGGTGGCCTCGCGCAACATCCACGCTGCGATCTACGACGCGCGACGCCTCTGCATGCACCTGTGACGGGCGGTCGCCATCGGGCCCAGCCAGTTCGGCACCGTCTGGCCCAGCCGGACAGGGTCGTCGGGCCCATCCGGGAGGGCAGCGCCAGGCCCAGCCGGGACGGCGTCGGATGCGTCGGTCGTTCCCGGTGCAGCCGAGCCGGCGCCGGTCCTCGGCCGGTGGTGGCCGTGCGGCGGGCAGGTCAGTCCGGCGCGCCCGGTCGGCTGTACCAGAGCCACATCAGGCCCAGCAGCGGCAGCAGGATCGGGAAGTATCCGTACCCGCTGCCGAACCGCGACCACACCGTGTCGTGCGGGAAGGCGGCCCGGTCGATCAGCGACGCCGTCCCGATCACCAGTACGCCGACCAACTCGGTGCCGCAGGCGCCCCAGGCCAGTCCGCGCGACCAGGACCGGCTGCTGATCAGCCCCACGGCGGCGGCGCAGTAGACCACGCCGGAGAACAGCGACAGCACGTAGGCCAGCGGGGCGGAGGAGAAGGTCGTGGCCACCTGGACGATGCCCCGGGAGGTCGCTGCCAGCGCGAAGATCAGGTACAGCGCGATCAGGATCCGGCGCGGGCCCGTGGGCGGCGCCTCGTCGGTCCGGTCCCGGTCCTCTGCCATGGCGTCGGGGGCGTCGGCGTCGGTGCGGGCGGGCGAGCCGTCGGTGGGCTCAGACACCGTCGGACCGCCAGATCTGCAGCAGGCGCAGGGTCATCACGGCCACCACCACCGCGGTGAAGCCGAGGATGATCGAGCCCCAGTGCGTCCGTTCGATCCGCGCGAGGTAGAAGCCGAGAGGTAGCGGCAGCAGGATGCCGACCGCGTAGGCCACAAAGGTCACCGGCTCGTCCAGGTGCGTGCCGGACAGGCGCACCAGGCCGATGACGGACTGCACGAGCAACCCGGCCTGGACCACGATGGCGCCGATCATGAGCGCGTCGTTGGTCGGCTGTCGGCGGTACGCCTGGATCCCGCACCAGACGCCGAGCGCGAGCCCGGCGGCCAGCACGCAATAGGCCAGCACGTCGATCAACGGTCCACGTCCATTTCTGCGTTGGTCGAACGGCGTCGGCCGAAATCGACGGTAACCGATTCCTGTCGGTGTGTGTTGCTACCGTCCTGCAGGTGAATGATGACCAGCCCGGTCGGCGGCCGTCCGCTGCCCTCGGCACGGCCGGGCTGCTGCTGCTCGGCGCGCTGCTGGTCTGTTGCGGCGGCATCGTCGGCACTGCGCACACCTTCGACGGGTCCGCGCCGGGACACGCCACGGGGGCCGTCTGGGTCGTCGTCATCCCGGTGGTCGTGGCGGTGCTGGCGGCCGGTCGCCGGCCGGTGCAGGGTCTGGCCGTGGTGGCCGGAGCAGGGTTGATGGACCTCACCCGGCTGCTGTCGGACCTCAGCTTGGTGTCGAGCCCGAATTCCGCCGTCCGCCCGGAATTCTTCTACGAGCTGTCCGCCCGGGCGCAGCCCTTCAGTGCGGCGTCCGGCGCTGTGTTCGTGCTGGTCGGGGATGCGGTGATGGTGGTCGCCGGCGTTCTGGCCGCTCGCGCGCTGACCGACCGGCTGGCCTCCCGCGCCGCACCGATCTTCGACCTCGCCCCTGACGGCGGTGCGTTCGCCGGCCGGTCGCCGCGGCCGCCCGAGCAGGGTCCGGAGCTGCTCGCCGAGGCGATCGGGTCCGCCGTCGGTCTGCGGACCGACGGGACGGCTGAGGCCTCCACTGCGGCGGGCGGGTCCGACGACGGGAACGGCCTCCCGGGGCGGAACAACCATCTGGTGGCCGCCGGGTTCCTGGGTGTGCTGCTGCTGCTCGGCGCCTCACTCGCGCTCCCCTACACCGGGGGGTACCTCGCGTCCCGGTATTTGCCCGCCGAACTGGGCCTGCCGGGCATCGCCGCCGCGCTGGCCGCGGCCCTGCTCGGTGCGGTCGCGGTGTTGGTCGCGGCGGCGTTGCCACGGCTGCTCGGTCTCGCCCTGCTCGGCGGCGCCGCGGCCGCGGCTGCCGTGCCCTTTCTCACCGCACTGGCCGTGCGCGCCGCAGGCGCACCGGTGCAGCTGACGCTGTCGGTCGGCGTCGGGCTGGCCGGCGTAGGAGTGCTGGCCGGCGCCGGTCTGCTGGGTCGGTCCCGTCGGCTCGTTCCGGACGAACGTCCCGATGTCACGCCGGCGCGCGCGAACACCGCAGGCGCGGTGCTGGCGCTGCTGACGGCGGCCGGCGCCACCGGTGCGTGGCGGCTGCCCCAGCTGCACTACAACGGCGGCGCCGACCCGGTGCCGGCCGGTGGGTTCGCCATCTCGGCGCCGTTGGCCGCGCCGTTCCTGGTGGCCGCGATCATTCCGCTGGTCGCGGCGGTGCTCTGGTGCGTGCCGGCGCTGGCAGGCGCCGGACGGGCGGTCGCCACCCTCGCGTGGCTGCCGCTGGTGTTCGCCGTCACCCGGACCCTGACCCTGCTCGACCAGGTGGTATCCAGTGCCTCGGTACCCAACGCCGGCTTTGCACCGCCGACCTGGACCGCCGGCCCGGGGCTGTGGTGCGCCGTGGCCGGGATCGTCACCGGCTTGCTGGCGGCGGGACTGTCCCTGGCGGCGGCCCGGCAGGCGCGCGAAGCCTCGCTGGTGATCCAGGACGACGAGTCACTGGCCCGTAGCCGCAGTTTCGGGACAGTCGTCGCGGCCGGGCTGACCGTCGCGGTGGTGGTCGTCGGGCTGCTTCCCGCCTACGCCACGGCCGCGGGCGCGTCGGCCACCCTGCTGGTGGGCTTCCGGCTCGACTCCTGGGGCGTGCTGGTGCTCTCGCTCGGCATGGCCGGCGCGGCGTTCGCCGGCGGGAGGGCCCGGCAGCTGTCGGCGGCGATCGCCTTTCCGCTGGTCGCCGCGGCCATCTCGATCGTCCAACTGGTCGTTCCCGCCGCGGTGCGCGCCGCTGACGGGTTTTCGCTGCGTTCCGGCTGGTACGCGGGATGGGTGCTCGTCGCGTTGTTCGGGTGTGCCGCCGTGGCCTTGGGGCGGTCGGCCAAAGGCATCGAGCTCGCCAAGACACCCGTCGCACCGCCGGCGCGCGGCCGGCCGGCCCGTGTGTCGACCGGCACCTCGGGTGGGCGTGGGCGCAGCAGGCAAGGCCCGGAGAAGCAACCCCCGCCGGCGAAGCCGAAGGGCAAGCGACCGGTGGAGCCGACGGGCAAGCGACCGGCGGCAGGTGCATCATCGTCGAAAGCGGCGAAGGGACGGTCATGACCCTGGATGCGGGCGACGGCGTCGCGGCGCAGGAGGCCGATGCGACCCGGCCCATCCGCGTCGTGGTGGCCAAGCCCGGCCTCGACGGGCACGACCGTGGCATCAAGGTGGTGGCCCGGGCGTTGCGGGACGCCGGCATGGAGGTGATCTACACCGGCCTGCACCAGACGCCGGAGCAGATCGTCGCCGCCGCGCTGGCCGAGGATGCGGACGCCGTCGGCTTGTCGGTTCTCTCCGGTGCGCACATGACGCAGTTCCGCCGCGTGGTCGCGCTGCTGGCCGAACAGGATGCGCAGGACATCGTGGTGTTCGGTGGTGGCATCATCCCGGCGGCCGACATCGCCGAGCTGGCCGGGATCGGGGTGCACGGCATCTTCACGCCGGGCGCCGCCACCACGGACATCGTCGCCTGGCTGCGGTCGGCGGTCGCCGACCGGCTGGGGTGAGCCGGCCCGGCGCGCCCGGCGGCTGCGCTCCCCAAGGCGTCGATTTCCGTCCCGTCCAAGCCGGAAATCGTGACGTTGATGAGCGCCGGCCAACCTTGCTGAGCGCGGACACCGGTGGGTGCGCTGTGTATCACGGGTGGTGAACCTCACCGAGACCGCCGTCAGCCTGCTGTCGGCGCGGCCAGTAGGGTTCTGCACGGTCCACGACGCGCCCGGGGTAACCGTGTCAGCGCCGGTGAACCCAGCGATCAGCAGCGACAACGAAGTGTCGAGCAGTCGGGAGCAGACGTGGATCTCTACGAATACCAGGCGAAGGAACTCTTCGCGAAGCACGGCGTCCCCGGCACGGCCGGTGAGACGGCCACCACCGTGGACGACGCTGCAGCGATCGCCGAGCGGTACGGGACGGCCGTCATGGTCAAGTCGCAGGTCAAGGTGGGGGGTCGCGGCAAGGCGGGCGGGGTGAAGTTCTCGCCCGACGCGGCGGCCGCGCGCAAGAACGCCGAGGCCATCCTCGGGCTGGACATCAAGGGTCACATCACCCGCACCGTGCTGGTCACCGAGGCCGCGGACATCGCCGAGGAGTATTACGTCTCCTACCTGCTCGACCGCTCCAACCGGACCTACCTGGCGATGGCCAGCCGGGACGGCGGCATGGAGATCGAGGAACTGGCGGTGGAGCGCCCGGAGGCGCTGGCCCGGATCCCGGTCGACGCGATCGTCGGCGTCGATGCCGCCAAGGCCCACGAGATCGCCGTCGCCGGGCGCTTCCCGGAGGAGGTGCGGGACCAGGTAGAGAACGTCCTCATCAAGCTCTGGGACGTCTTCGTCAAGGAGGACGCCACGCTCGTCGAGGTCAACCCGCTGGTGAAGACGCCGGATGGCGTCGTCCTGGCCCTCGACGGCAAGGTCTCCCTCGACGACAACGCCTCGTTCCGGCACCCGGACCACGAGGCGTTCGTCGACAACGCGGCGGAGAACCCGCTCGAGGTCGCGGCCAAGGAGAAGAACCTCAATTACGTCAAGCTCGACGGCCAGGTCGGCATCATCGGCAACGGCGCGGGCCTGGTGATGTCCACCCTCGACGTCG
>CAXTBG010000074.1:0-19456 GCA_964242105.1 uncultured Nakamurella sp.
ACGACTTCTACCTGGAGCTGTCCACCCGCAACCCGGAGAAGTCGGTCGGCACCGATGACGCCTGGGAGGAGGCCACCGCCACCCTCGAGGAGGTGGCGAAGGCGTCGGGGCTGGAGCTGGTGCCCGACCCGGGCGGTGCGGCGTTCTACGGGCCGAAGATCTCCGTGCAGGCGCGGGACGCCATCGGCCGGACCTGGCAGATGTCGACCATCCAGCTGGATTTCATGCTGCCGGACCGGTTCGAACTCGAGTACGCGGCGGCCGACGGCACCCGCAAGCGCCCGGTGATGATCCACCGCGCTCTGTTCGGATCGATCGAGCGCTTCTTCGGGGTCCTCACCGAGCACTACGCCGGGGCGTTCCCAGCCTGGCTCTCGCCCGTGCAGGTGGTCGGTATCCCGGTGGCCGAGACCTTCGGCGACCACCTGGAAACCGTTGCGGCGCTGGGGCGCAAAGCCGGGATCCGGTTCGATGTCGACCACTCCGACGACCGGATGCAGAAGAAGATCCGCACCCACACCACCGGCAAGGTGCCGTTCCAGCTGCTGGCCGGGGCAAAGGACGTGGAGGCGAACGCTGTGTCGTTCCGGTTCCTGGACGGATCCCAGATCAACGGCGTGCCGGCGCAGATCGCCGTCGACGCGGTCGCCGACTGGATCGCCCGGCGGATCAACCTCTCACCGGACCGCGACCTGTTCGCCGGGACGCTGGAGAAGCAGGGCTGGCACGAGTGACGGCGGCGGCGCGAACTCCGTCCGGCGGAGAAGAAGGCGGGCCGTCCGGCATCGACCTCGAGCACCAGGACGGCATCGGCATCCCGGACCGCTGGGCGCGGTTGTGGACGCCGCACCGGATGGCATACGTCACCACCGGTGCCCGCGAGGCCACCGACGACGCGTCCGGCTGCCCGTTCGACCGCATCCCGACGCTGGACGACGAGGCCGGGCTGATTGTCGCCCGTGGGACGCTGGTCTACGCGGTGCTCAACCTCTACCCCTACAACCCCGGCCACCTGATGGTGGTCCCGTACCGCCACGTGGCCGACTACACCGAGCTGGACGCGGAAGAGATGGGTGAGCTGGGCCGGTTCACCAGCCGGGCGATGACGGTGCTGCGCACCGTGTCCGGGCCGCACGGCTTCAACATCGGGATCAACGCCGGCGAGTCGGCCGGCGCCGGCATCGCCGCGCACCTGCATCAGCACGTGGTGCCGCGCTGGGGCGGCGACGCCAACTTCATGCCGGTGCTGGGCGCCACCAAGGTCCTGCCGCAGCTGCTGCCGGAAACCCGGAAACTGCTCGCCGCGGCCTGGTGATCTTCCCGCCCGGGTCTTCAGATGCGGAACCCGGCACGTCCCGCCGACTATTCTGAGCCCCTGCCGTCCCGGCCGACCACCTGCGGTCGCCGCCATCCCCGAAGGGCTACCGACATGCTCAACGCGCTGGCGCGCGGCTCGGTGTCCAGGGTGACCGATCCGATCGGCCGCGGCCTGCTGCGGTTGGGCTTGAGTCCGGACCTGGTGACGGTGATCGGCACCGTCGGCGCCGTCGTGTCCTCCATCGTGCTGTTCGGCACCGGTCACCTGTTCTGGGGAACCGTCGCGGTGACGGCCTTCGTCTTCTTCGACCTGTTCGACGGCGCGATGGCGCGGGCCCGCGGCTACGGCACGGATTTCGGCCAGGTGCTCGACGCCTCGTGCGACCGGATCGCCGACGGCGCCCTGTTCGGCGCGCTCGCCTTCTACTGCCTGACGCTCAAGCACGACTCGCTGCTCGGTATCGCCTGCCTGATCATCCTGGTGGCCGGGCAGGTCATCTCCTACGTCAAGGCCAGGGCGGACTCGGTTGGGCTGCACATCGGCGGCGCCATCGCCGAACGGGCCGAACGGAACGTGCTGGGACTGGTGGGCGCCGGACTGGCCGGCCTCGGCCTGGACGTGGCGCTGCCGATCTGCCTGTGGCTGCTGGCCGCCGCCTGTCTGGTCACCGTCGTGCAGCGCCTGGCGCAGGTGCGCACCGCGGCGGACGTCCGCGAGCAGGCCGGGTCCGGGTGAGCGGAGCGACCGACCGGCTCGTCGCGCTGGGCTACCGCGCGGCGTGGTCGGGAGCCGGCGTGCTGCCGGACGGCCTGGCCCACCGGATCGCCGACGCGGTGGCCGGCCGGGCGATGGCCCGTCGTGGGCCCGCGGTGGTGCAGTACGCCCGGAATCTGCGGCGCGTCCTGGGCGACGCCGCCGACCCGGCTCTGCTGTCCGCGACGACGGCGGAAGGGCTGCGGTCCTACGCCCGCTTCTGGCTGGAGACCTTCCAGCTGCCGTCGATGGACCGGGAGGAGGTGTCGACCCGGTTCATGGCCGCGTCCAGCGGGATGGAGCACATCGCCGCGGCGGTCGCCGCCGGCCGCGGCATCGTGCTGGTGCTGCCGCACTCCGGCAACTGGGACGTCGCCGGCATGGCCCTCGCGCACACCTACGGGTCGCTGACCAGCGTCGCCGAGCGGTTGCGTCCGGAGAGCCTCTACCGCAGGTTCGTCGGGTTCCGCGAGTCCCTGGGCATGGAGATCCTGCCGCTCACCGGCGGCGCCGTGCCCACCTCGACGCTGCTGAAGGAGCGACTGCGCGCCGGCGGCATCCTGTGCCTGCTCGGCGACCGGGACCTGACCGCCAGCGGGGTGCCGGTGTCGCTCTTCGGCGAGACGACCCGGATGCCGGCCGGCCCGGTGATGCTGGCCGCGCTCACCGGCGCCGACCTGTGCGTGGCCCACCTGAGCTTCCGGCAGCAGGGCGGGCGACCCGGCTGGTGGACGGATGTCTCGCCGCCGCTGGCGATCCCGGGCACCCGGCTCGCGGACCGGGTCCGCCAGGGCACCCAGCTGGTGGCCGACCAGTTCGCACGCGGCATCCGGAGCCGGCCGGCCGACTGGCACATGCTGCAGCCGCTGTGGCTGGCCGATCTGCCCGCCGGTCATGCCGCCGTCACCGGCAGGCACCCGGTCGCGGAGGACTCGGCGTGAGCGCAGCCGCGACCAGCTGGGCGTCATGAAGATCGGCCTGGTGTGCCCGTACTCCTTCGACATCCCGGGTGGGGTGCAGGGGCACGTGGCCGATCTCGCCCAGACGCTGCTGCGGCTGGGTCACCAGGTGTCGGTGCTCGCGCCCGGCGACGACGACGGCAACTTCCCGGACTTCGTCGTGCCGGCCGGCCGCAGCGTGGGCATCCCGTACAACGGATCGGTCGCCCGCCTGTCGTTCGGCCCGGTGTCCTACAGCCGGGTGCGCCGCTGGATGCGGGCCGGCCAGTTCGACGTCCTGCACCTGCACGAACCGGTCGCGCCCAGCCTGTCGATGCTGGCGCTGATGGTCGGTGAGGGCCCGATCGTCGCCACGTTCCACACGGCCAATCCACGGTCCCGGATGCTGGCCACCTTCCAGGGCATCCTGCAGCCGTTCCTGGAGAAGATCACCGGCCGGATCGCGGTCAGCGACCTGGCCCGCCAGGTCCAGGTGGAACACCTGGGCGGCGACGCTGTCGTCATCCCGAACGGCGTGGACGTGGCCGCCTACGCCGGCGCCGAGCCGCTGCCCGGCTACCCGCGACCGGGCGGCACGCTGGGTTTCATCGGCCGGTTCGACGAACCGCGCAAGGGCATGCCGACGCTGCTCGAGGCGATGCGGCTGCTGGTGGTCGACCGGCCGGACCTGCAACTGCTGGTGGCCGGCAGCGGTGACGAGAAGGACCTGCTGGAACAGGCAGGCGACCTGTCCGGGCGCATCCGCGCCCTCGGCCTGATCTCCACCGCCGACAAGGCCTCGATGCTGCACTCGATCGACGTCTACTGCGCGCCGAACACCGGCGGGGAGAGCTTCGGCATGATCCTCACCGAGGCGATGAGCGCCGGCTGCCCGGTGGTGGCCAGCGATCTGGACGCCTTCTCCCGGGTGCTGGCCGGCGGCAGCGCCGGCGTCCTCGTGCCGGTCGGCGACGCCACCGCGCTGGCGGCCGCCCTGGCCGGCGTGCTCGACGACGCGGCGCGACGGGCGGAACTGGTCGCCGCGGCGCGGCAGGCGGTGGCGGCGTACGACTGGTCGATCGTCGCGGCCAGGATCGTCAAGGTCTACGAAGCCGCGATCGCCGCCGATCCGCGGTCGGTCGTCGAAGCGGACTGACATGCCCTCGCCCCACCCACCCGACCGCCGGGCCGGCCGTCGAACCGCCGGATCCCGGCCGTGACCACGTTTGTCGTCATCACCCTGGTCGTGCTCCTGCTGGTGGCGGCCGCCCGGCTGTGGTCCACCGCGAACCGGCTGGACCGGCTGCACGTCCGCACCGAGGCTGCCTGGGCGGCGCTGGAAGGGGCGCTGTCCAGGCGCATCGTCGCCACCCGCGCGGCCGCGGCCGCCGGCGCCTTCTCCGGTCCCGATGCGCACCTGCTCCGCCAGCTGACCAGGCAGGCCGACCGCGCGGACCGCGCCGGCCGGGCAGACGCGGAGAACGACCTGTCCCGGGCGCTGGCCACCCAGCCGCCGGTGGTCGAACCGGAGCTGGCGGCCGAGCTGGCCGATGCCAGCGAACGGGTCGCCCTGGCGCGGAGCTTCTACAACGACGCGGTCCGTGACACCAGGGCGCTGCGTGCCGTCTGGTTCACCCGGCTGTTCCGGTTGGCCGGCCGGGCCGCCCTGCCCGACTACTTCGAGATCGCCGACCACGTCCCGGCCGGCCCGACACCGCGGCTGGCCGCCAGGGTGGTGCTGTTCGACGACCGGCACCGGGTGCTGCTGTTCAGCAGCGCCGACCCGCGCGGCCGGCCCATCTGGTTCACCACCGGCGGGGGCGTCGAGGACGGCGAGGACCTGCGCTCGGCCGCCGCCCGGGAGCTGCGCGAGGAGACCGGCCTGCTGATCCCGTCGGCGGACCTGGTCGGCCCGCTGTGGCGCCGGTCCGCCCGGTTCGTGTTCACCGGGGTGGACTACCAGCAGACCGAGTTCTACTTCGTCGCCGGCGCGCCGGCTGGGTTCTCGGTGGACAGCAGCGGCTTCACCCCGGTCGAGAACGGCAGCATCACCGGGCACCGGTGGTTCTCCGCCGAGGACCTCGCCGACTGCGCCGACACGGTCTACCCGACCGAGCTGGGCGTTCGCCTCGCCGAGGCCGAGCATGCCGCCAAAACCGGTGCGGTGCCCGGCGGGGTCATCGACATCTCCTGACGGGGCCCGGTACGGGCCCGTGCCCGTCCGGGTAGCCGCCGGATCGGGTGCGCGCCGTACGGCGGGTCCGCGGCTCCGCGCCGGCGGCTCGACCTACGGTGAGCCATGCGTAACAACAGGTGGTTCGCGGTGCTCGCCGCACCGGTCCTTCTGGCGTCGGCCTGCACGTCCGCCCGGCACGCCGCCCCGGCATCCGCGCCGGCGTCAGTCCCGATGTCTGCGACGGTCTCGGTGGCGGCGACGACCAGCAGCACCTCCGCGCCCGCACCGCCGACCACCGCCACGTCCAGGACCCGGACCGCCGCTGCCCGGCCGGCGGTCCGCCCGCCCGCCACGTCCTCCTCGCGCAAGCCCTCCAGGGCGCCGGCCAGGCCGGCGCAGCCGCCCGCGCCGACGACCGATCCGCTGACCGGCGGCCGGCCCAGCACCAATCCGGTGATCGCCGTCAAGATCGACAACACCTACTTCGCGGTGCCGCAGTTCGGGGTCTCGGACGCGGACGTCGTCTACGTCGAGCAGGTGGAGGGCGGGCTGACCCGGCTGATCTGCGTGTTCCACACCCGCCTGCCGAGCGAGGTCGGGCCGGTGCGCAGCGTGCGCTCCACCGACGCCCAGCTGCTGCCGGTCTTCGGCAGGCCGGCGCTGGTCTTCGCCGGCGGTGCCGGTGGCCCGATGGCGGCGCTCGCCGCCACCCCGGTGATCGACACCACCGGGCTGACCGGTGCCTACTTCCGCTCCGACGTGGCGGCCGGCACCTACAACCTGCACGCGAACCTGCAGACCGTCGCCGCGCAGGTCAAGGTGAAGGCGGCCGCCCGTGGCATCGGGTTCACCTTCGCCGCCCGGTCGTCGGTGGTCGCCGCCGGACGGCCGGTCGGCAGCCTGTCGGTCGTCATGGAGGCCGGCGTCACCAACTTCTCGTTCTCCGGTGGCCGGTTCGTGCTGATGCGGGACGGTGAGCCGGTCCGCGACTACCAGGGCGGGGTCGAGGCGGCGGACAACGTCCTGGTCCAGCACGTCCTGGACGAGCCCGACGGCACGGTGGACACGCTCGGGTCGCCGTCCTACCTGAGCCGGACCGTCGGCTCCGGCGCGGTGTCGCTGTTCCGCAACGGGCGGATGATCGGCGGCACGTGGCAGCGCGCCAGGCCGGGCGACCCGTTCCGCTACCGCGACGCCACCGGCAAGCCGCTGCCGTTCAAGCCGGGCACGACCTGGGTGATCCTCGCCCCGCAGAGCGCCCAGGTGACGGTGGGCTGAGTTGCCGGAGACGTGGTCGGCCCGGCACTCAGGCCAGCCATCCCGGCAGTTCGGCGCGAATCGCACCGGCCGCCTGCGGTGCGATGGCGGCCAGCCGATGGACGCCGGCCACCAACGTGTCCGGCGACGCGGTGAAGGGCAGTCGCAGGTAGGACTCGAGGGTGCCATCCGGCCCGAAACGCGGCCCGGGTGCGATGCGCACGCCGACCGAGGACGCCAGCCCGGCCAGCGCGGACGCCCACGGCCCGGGGAGCGCCACCCACAGACTCGCCCCACCCAGCGGCCTGCTGACCCGCCAGTCCGGCAGTTGGGCGGCGAGCGCCGCGGTCAGCACGGCTGCGCCGTCGGCCAGCCGGCGCCGCTGCACATCGAGCGCCGGTCCCGGGTCGGCCAGGAAGTGCACGGCGATCAACTGCTCCAGGACCGGACCGGCCATGTCACCGAGCGCCCGGGCGACGGCGAGCCGGTTGATCATGGCCGGGGCGCCGCGGATCCACCCCACTCGCAGCCCGCCCCAGACCGCCTTGGACAGGGACGCCAGCGACAGGACGGTCCCCGGTGACCCCGCCAGGTGCGGAGGCAGCGGCGGGCAGGACGGAAAGGGCACGTCGCGCAGGCTTTCGTCGACCAGCAGCACCGTTCCAGCCGCCCGGGCGCTGCGGAGGATGGACGCCCTGGTCTCGGCGTCCATCAGCGCCCCGGTCGGATTCTGGAAGTCCGGTATCAGGTAGGCGAGCCGGGGTGCGGTCTGCCGCAGCACGGCGGTGATCAGTTCCGCATCCCACGGCGAATCTGCAGCTTCGCCGGCATCGGGGCCGGGCAGCCCGACCGGATCCGGTACCCGGCCGGCGGCGCGGATGGCGTCCAGTGCCACCGGGTAGGTCGGGCACTCCACCAGGACCCGGTCGCCCGGTGCCGACAGCTCGTGCAGGGCCAGGGTGAAGGCGTGCTGGGCACCGTTCGTGACCAGGATCTGGTCCGGTGAGGTGGGCAGTCCGGCCGTGGTGTAGTGCCTGGCGATGGCCTGGCGCAGCACCGGTAGGCCGAACGGCGCGTACCCGTCGGCTGCGGCATGGTGCGGGAGGTCCTGCAGCGCCGCCTCGGCGGCCCGCTGCAAGGCGTCGGCCGGGGCGGGAAGCGAGGCGACGGACAGGTCGATCGGGTCCTGCACGGCTGGTGCAGGTCGGCCGAACAGTCCGGCCGGGCCGATACCGCCGTCCGGGTGCACCGGGTCGGCACCCACGGCACCCGGTAGGCGCAGGCGGCTGCCGGACCCTCGTCGGGACTCCAACCATCCGTCGTCACGCAGCAGGGCATAGGCGGCGGCGACGGTGGTCCTGGACAGCTTCAGCGTGCCGCCCAGATCCCGCTCGCTGGGTAGTCCTGACCCGGCGGCGAGCCGGCCGTCCAGCACAGCGCTGCGGATCCGGTGCGCCAGCAGGCGGTACTCCGGACCCGAACCGCCCGAGGGCGGGCCGAGCCGGCGCGCCAGCGCAGTGGCCGTCAGGCGCAGAACCGGCTCGGACATACAAGCCACTTTTCCTGAAGTGGCTATGGAAGTCCAGGCCAATCGGGCAGCAGAATCGACGGGTGCCTCCTTCGTCCCGATCCACCAGCCGCCGCCGCCCGCTGTCCTGGCTCAGTCCTGTCCCGCCGGACCGTCGGCTGCGCCGTTTCAGCCAGCTGATCGGCGGGTTGCTGCTCTACGGCTTCACCATGGGCCTGATGGTGCGGGCGGTCCTCGGGCTGGACCCGTGGGACGTGTTCCACCAGGGACTGACCCGCCTGCTGACCCGGTGGGTAGACGTCTCGTACGGCACCGTCATCACGGCGGTGTCGGTGGTGGTCCTGCTGGCCTGGATCCCGCTGCGGCAGCGACCGGGAGTGGGCACCGTGCTCAACGCTGCGATGGTCGGCTGGACCACCGACGCCACCCTGGCGATCATCCCGCCGACCCACCACCTCGGCGTGCGGATCGGCCTGCTGGTCGCCGCGGTGCTGGGGAACGCGCTGGCCGGCGCGCTGTACATCGGCGCCGGCCTCGGCCCCGGTCCGCGCGACGGTCTGATGACCGGCCTGGTGGCCCGCGGCATCGGGTCGGTGCGCGTCGTGCGCACCAGCCTGGAGCTGGGGGTACTGGTCGTCGGCGCGCTGTTCGGCGGCACGCTCGGCGTCGGCACGGTGGTGTACGCGCTGGGGATCGGCCCGCTGCTGCACGTGCTGCTGCCCAGGCTGGCGGTGGGCGGCGGTCGGGCACCGACGGCACCGGTTCCGGCAACGTAGGATCTCTTCCGTCCGGCCGGCGGGCACGTCCGCGCCGCCGACAGGATCTCACTTCGCAGGTGGCCGGGCCGGCCGCCCGCACCGATGCGGCAAGGGGTACTTCGCGACAATGAGCGGCCACTCCAAATGGGCGACCACCAAGCACCAGAAGGCGGCCAAGGACGCCAAGCGGAGCAAGGCGTTCGCCAAGTTGATCAAGAACATCGAGGTCGCGGCACGGATGGGCGGCGGTGACCCGGACGGCAACCCGACGCTGTGGGACGCCATCCAGAAGGCGAAGAAGACCTCGGTGCCGATCGACAACATCAACCGGGCGGTCAAGCGCGGCTCCGGCGCGGAGGCCGGTGGCGCGGACTACCAGTCGATCACCTACGAGGGCTACGGCCCGAACGGTGTCGCCATGATGATCGAGTGCCTGACCGACAACCGGAACCGCGCGGCGAGCGAGGTGCGGGTCGCCGTCACCCGTAACGGCGGCAACATGGCCGATCCCGGGTCGGTGTCGTACCTGTTCAGCCGCAAGGGACTGGTGACGGTGCCCAAGGCCGGCGACCTGTCCGAGGACGACCTGCTGCTGGCCGTGCTGGACGCCGGCGCCGAAGAGGTCGCCGACGCGGGCGACGTCTTCGAGGTGGTGTCGGAGGCGACGGATCTGGTGGCGGTGCGGACGGCCGTCCAGGAGGCGGGCATCGATTACGACGCCGCCGACCCCACCTTCATCGCCTCGCTCAAGGTGCCGCTGGACGCCGAGGGTGCGCGCAAGGTCTTCAAGCTGATCGACGCCATCGAGGACCTCGACGACGTGCAGAACGTCTACACCAATGCCGACGTCCCGGACGACGTGCTGGCCGAGCTCGACGACGACTGACCCTGCGCCTGCTCCACCCGGTTCATCCCCCTGCGCGCTCACGTGCCACCCCCCCGCGCTTATCAACTAGCTCGGCGCGCACGAACTCGTCGACTTCTGTCACACCGGTCCCACTTCGCCGGAGTTGATCAGCGCGGGCGGAGTTGATGAGCGCGGGGCTCGACGCCGGCCTCGGCGTGGCTTCCCCGGTGGCGGGCACGCGGGCCGGTAGCGTCCCCGCACAGGTGTTCGGGCCTGGCATCGTGCACTGGGCACAGCGGTGGCCCGTGCGGAAGGTGCGGATCTGTGCGAGTGCTGGGCGTCGACCCCGGGCTGACCCGCTGCGGCGTCGGGGTCGTCGACGGCGGTCCCGGCAAGCAGCCGACGCTCGTCCAGGTCCTGGTGCTGCGGACGCCCGCGGAGGACGACATCGCCCACCGGCTGCTGGCCATCGCGCTGCGCGTGGAGGCGATGATGGACGAGCACAAGCCGGACACCGTGGCCATCGAGCGGGTGTTCAGCCAGTCGAACGTCCGGACGGTGATGGGCACGGCACAGGCCGCCGGAGTCGTGGCCCTGGCAGCGGCGCGACGCGGCATCCCGGTCGCCTGGCACACCCCGAGCGAGGTCAAGGCCGCCGTCTCGGGCAACGGTCGCGCCGACAAGGCGCAGGTCACGGCGATGGTCACCCGGCTGTTGCGGCTGGACATGGCGCCCAGGCCCGCCGACGCGGCCGACGCCCTGGCTCTGGCGATCTGCCACCTGTGGCGCTCGCCCATGCAGGCCCGGCTGGCCGCGGCGCAGACCGTCCCGGGAGCGGTGTCGGTGCGGCTGGGCATGATGGGCCGATGATCGCTTCCGTGCGCGGCACCGTCACCGCCGTGCTGCTCGACCAGGTGGTGATCGAGGTGGGCGGCGTCGGCCTGGCCGTGCGCGCCACCCCGTCGACCCTGGCCGGTCTGCGGCGCGGCGAGCAGACGCGGCTGGCCACCACGCTGGTCGTCCGGGAGGATTCGCTCACCCTGTTCGGCTTTCCGTCCGACGCCGCCAAGGAGCTGTTCGAGCTGGTCCAGTCGGTTCCCGGGGTCGGGCCGAAGATCGCCCTGGCGCTGATCGCGGTGCTGGAGCCGGAGGAGTTGCGCCGTGCCCTGGCCTCGGGCGACTACGCGACGCTGACCCGCGCCCCCGGCATCGGCCGGAAGGGTGCGGAACGGCTGGTGCTGGAGCTGCGGGACAAGGTCGGCGTGGTGCCCAGCGGGGCGGTCGCCGGGCCGATGGCCACAGCGGCCTGGCGCCCGAAGCTGTCCGACGCGCTGGTCGGGCTCGGTTTCACCGTCAAGCAGGCCGACGACGCCATGGCGACGCTCGCCGCCGATACCGACGACCCGGCCGTCGTCGACGGTGATGTCGGCGTGCTGCTGCGCCGGGCGCTCGGCCTGCTGGGACGGCACCGATGACGGCGACGGAACCGGAGCACGGACCGCTCGACCCGGCTCAACTGCCGGGCGACGCCGAGGTGGAGGCGTCGCTCCGACCGCGTGACCTCACCGAGTTCGTCGGCCAGGTCCGGGTGCGGGAACAGCTGGAACTGGTGCTCTCGGCAGCCAAGCTGCGCGGCGCCGTGCCGGACCACGTCCTGCTCGCCGGCCCCCCGGGCCTGGGCAAGACATCGCTGGCCATGATCATCGCCGCCGAGCTCGGTGCCGCCATCCGGCTCACCTCCGGGCCGGCGCTGGAACGGGCCGGCGACCTCGCGGCGATGCTGTCCAACCTCGTCGAGGGCGATGTGCTGTTCATCGACGAGATCCACCGCATCGCCCGGCCCGCGGAGGAGATGCTGTACCTGGCGATGGAGGACTTCCGGGTCGACGTGATGGTCGGCAAGGGCCCCGGCGCCACCTCCATTCCGCTGGAGATCGCCCCGTTCACCCTGGTCGGCGCCACCACCCGGTCCGGCCAGCTCACCTCACCGCTCCGCGACCGCTTCGGCTTCACCGCGCACATGGAGTTCTACTCACCCGCCGAGCTGCTCCGGGTGATCACCCGCAGCGCCGGCATCCTGGGTATCGACCTGCCGGCCGACGCCGGGGCGGAGATCGCCAGACGGTCGCGGGGCACACCGCGCATCGCCAACCGGCTGCTCCGCCGGGTGCGCGACTTCGCGCAGGTCAGGGCCGGAGGGATGGTCAACCTGCACGTCGCGCGCGCTGCTCTGAAGGTCTACGACGTGGACGAGTTGGGCCTGGACCGCCTGGACCGCGCCGTGCTGGGCGTGCTGTGCCGGTCGTTCGGCGGCGGTCCGGTCGGCGTGACGACGCTGGCGGTCGCGGTGGGGGAGGAGCCTTCGACGGTGGAGGAGGTGTGCGAGCCGTTCCTGGTGCGCCTGGGCATGCTGGCCCGGACACCGCGCGGTCGGATCGCCACCCCGCTGGCCTGGTCCCATCTGGGTCTCAAGCCGCCCTCGGCGGTCGCCGGCACCGGCACGCTGTTCGACAGCGAGGACATCTGACGTGACGCCGGTCAAGTACCCTGGAGGCCTGTCGGCGCTCGCGCGTGCGTCGGAGCCGCTGGTTGCGACCGCCCAGGAATTGCCCCGAATACACCGGATCCTCGCGCTGTCGAGGTCGACGGGCTCGGAGCGGATCCTTCCGGAGCTCCGCAGGAGTGTGCATCGAGGTCCGCCAGCAGGTGCGCTCCCGCCCCACCGCCGTTTCGCAGTTGACCTGGCCCGATCGGGTCGGGCCGGGCACTCTCGCCAAGGAGAAGCATGCAGAACTACACGCTCTTGATCCTCATGTTCGGTCTGGTCGCCGTCATGATGGTGTTCAGCTCGCGCAACAAGAAGAAGATGGCAATCAAGGCGCAGGAGCTGCAGGCGGCCATCGTGCCGGGGACCCGCGTGATGACCACCTCGGGGATGCACGCCACCGTGACCGCGGTCGCCGACGACACCATCGAGCTGGAGATCGCGCCCGGCATCTACACGACCTGGGTCCGCGCCGCCGTGCGCGAGGTCGTCGTGCCGGCCGCGGACGAGGCGCAGTTCGCCGACGCAGAGTACGACCAGCTGTCCGGGCAGTACGTGCAGCCCATCCACGATGACGACAAGCCGTCACTGGACAAGCACAGAAACGATATCGGCTAAGCTGGCGGTTTGTGCCGGTACCCCTCTCGGACCGGCCTAAACGCCCGTTCCGGAGCAAGTCCGGGCGGCCAGGCGGTTTGCCGGTGCCTGTCGGCTCCTTCTGTCGGGCGCCTGCAGAACCTGAGGAGAAAAGCAACACGTGGCAAGCCCTGCTGGTCAGTTCCGGCCCTGGCGGTTGATCACCGCCTTCATCGTCCTGACGGCCGTCCTCTATGCATTGGTCTTCTTAACCAAGGGGTCCAACGCACCCAAGCTCGGCATCGACCTGCAGGGTGGCACGCAGATCACGCTGACGGCCGAGACGCTCGACGGCAAGGCGCCGTCGGCCTCGTCGATGCAGCAGGCGCAGCAGATCATGACCCGCCGGGTCAACGGGTCCGGCGTGCAGGGCGCCCAGGTGCAGATCGACGGGTCCAACCACCTCGTCATCACCGTGCCGGGCAACGACGAGCTGACCGGCCTGACGGCGGCCGCGCGGCTGAACATCCGGCCGCATCTGGCGTCGGGCCTCGACAACCAGGCTTTGAGCGCCGCAGCCTCGGCGTCCTCGTCCGTCCCGGGCACCTCGTCCGGGGCGAAGGCAACGGTCAGCGGTGCCCAGACGACGGGAGCCGCCACCCAGGTCACGACACCCGCGGCTGGTTCGACGCCCGTCGGCGCCGCCTCCACCCCCGCGACCAGCGTGCCGGCCTCACCGCAGGGGCTGCGTGCCGCGCCCAGCGCGACCGCGCCGGCCTCGACCGCCAGCACGAGCGCGGCGGCCGGGGCCACCCCTGCTGCCGGCGCCACTGGCGCCGGCACCACAGCTGCTGCCGGCACGGCCGCGGCGTCCGCGCCCGCATCGGGTGCGGCAGCGTCGTCGGGAGCGGTGGTGCCGAAGGTGACCTGGCCGATCCCCGGCAGCGACAAGACGAACCCGAACCAGCCGGCTGCCACCACCGCGGCCGCGTGGGCGGCGTGGTTGACGGCGGCCGAGACCGCAGTGCAGAACTCGACGATCAGCTGTGCGGACGTGAAGAAGACGGAGGGGCTCGATGTCCCGGGCAAGCCGCTGCTCGCCTGCGGCAGCGACACCGACCCCAGCCTTGCGAACTCTGTCTTCGTGTTGGACCAGACCCTGATCCCCGGCAATCAGATCAAGGGCGCCGCTGCGGGTCTGAGCCAGACCGGCACCAGCGGGTGGGTCATCAACGTCACGTTCGACGCCGACGGGTTCAACACCTGGTCGAACTACACCGCCAACAACACCGGCAAGCAGACCGCCTTCGTCCTCGACGGTCTGGTCATCTCCGACCCGCAGATCAGCCAGGCCATCAACACCGTCACCACGCTCATCACCGGTAGCTTCACGCAGGCCACTGCAACGGGGTTGGCGAACTCGCTGAACTTCGGGGCGTTGCCGCTCCAGTTCCAGGCCGGTACGTCCACCAGCATCAGCGCCGAGCTGGGCTTCCAGTACCTGCAGGCCGGGCTGATCGCCGGCGGCATCGGGCTTCTGCTCGTGGTGGTGTACTGCCTGCTCTACTACCGCCTGCTCGGGCTGATCACCATCGGCTCCCTGGTGCTGTCGGGCAGTCTGGTCTACGCCGTCATGGTGCTGCTGGGCCGCTGGATCAACCTCAGCCTCGACCTGGCCGGCATCGCCGGCCTCATCGTGGCGATCGGCATCACCGCCGACTCGTTCGTCATCTACTTCGAACGGCTCAAGGACGAGGTGCGGGAGGGCAGAACGTTCCGGTCGGCCGTGCCGCGCGGGTGGGAGCGCGCCAAACGCACCATCCTGTCGGCGGATGCCGTGTCGTTCCTGTCCGCGGTGATCCTCTATCTGGTCGCGGTGGGAGACGTCAGGGGCTTCGCCTTCACACTCGGCCTGTCCACCGTGCTCGACCTGGTGGTCGTCTACCTGGTCACCCACCCGCTGGTCGCCCTGGCCTCCGGCAGCAAGATCTTCAATTCGGCCAAGTTCTCCGGCCTGGGTGCGGTCGCCGCTGCCGGTGCCCGGCAACGGGCCGCCACAGCACGCCTGACGGCGAAGGAGGCCTGAGATGGCGAGCACGACGAAAGACCCGGTCGGCCACGAGGAAGCCGCCCGGATGAGCCGCGCGGTACACACCGGCAGCTTCCTCTCCCGGCTCACCACCGGCACCGGGGCGTTCGACCTGATCGGCCGCCGCCGGTACTACTACATGTTCTCCGGCTTCCTCGTGGTCGCCTCGATCCTGCTGATCCTGCTGCGCGGGTTCCACCTCGGGACCGATTTCGCCGGGGGCACCACGCTCACCTTCACCCCGGCAGCGGGAACACCCGCCGTCAGCACCGCATCGGTGGCGGAGGTGCTGGACAAGGCCGTCGGTGCCGACAACGTCGAGACGGTGCAGACCCTCGGCGGCCGGACCCTGCAGGCCACGCTCAAGGCGCTGAACGAGAACCAGGTCGCCGCTGGGAAGACCGCACTGAACGCGGCGTTCAAACCCGCCGGTGGCGTGTCGGCGTCGGATGTGTCGTCCACCTGGGGCGCTCAGATCTCCAACCGGGCGATCCTGGCGGTGATCGTGTTCCTGATCGCCGTCGGCATCTTCATCTGGGTGCGGTACGAGAAGCGGGTCGCCATCGGCGCCGTGCTGTCGACGATCCACGACGTGCTGGTCACGGCCGGCGTCTACGCGCTGGCGTCCTTCGAGGTCACCCCGGCGACGGTGATCGGCCTGCTCACCATCCTCGGCTTCTCGCTCTACGACACCGTGGTCGTCTACGACAAGGTGCAGGAGAACGCCAAGGGCATGACGTCGCTGTTGCGGCGCACCTATCCGGAGACCGCCAACCTCGCGGTGAACCAGACCATCATGCGATCGCTCAACACCTCGCTGATCGCCCTCCTGCCGGTCGCCGGCCTGCTGGTCGCCGGGGTGGCCGTGCTGGGCGGCGGCACCCTGAAGGACCTTGCGCTCGTGCTGCTGGTCGGCATGCTGGTCGGTGCGTACTCGTCCATCTTCGTGGCCGTGCCGATCGCGGTGGACCTGAAGATCCGGGAGCCCGGTATCAGGTCGCACACCGCCAGGGTGCTGGCCAAGCGCAGGGCCGACGGGCTGATCGTCGACGCCGACGGCGACCCGATCGGTCACAAGACACTGCCCGGCGGCGAACGGGCCCGGCCGGTCCGGGTCGGCGTGCCGCGCACGCCGGTGGGCGCGGGCCTCAAGGCCGGCGCACCGCCGAGACCGGGCGTCAAGCCGCAGCGCCCCGGCCGTCCGGCGGCGCCTGCTCTGGCCCGCCTGACGCCGCCGGCCGCGAAACCTGCGGTTGTCGCCGGTGACGTGCCGACTGGAGTTGTCGCCGGCACCGGCACGCCGGTGGATCCGATCCCTGTGCCCGCCGCGCAGACCCCGGCGCACGGGCGGCGATACCCGGCCCAGGCCGGCAGCCCGGCCGGCACAGCCGGCGGCCCGACGGGCGCGGCGATCGGCCCGACCGGCACCGGTGCCAGCCCGATCGGACCGCCCGCCAGCCCGACCGGCAAGGCCGCCAGCCCGACGGGCAAGGCCCCGCGCCCGACCGGCAAGGCCATACGCCCGACCGGCAAGGTCGCCAAGCCGACGGGTAAACGTGCCCGCTGACGGCCGGCGGGCCGGCGAGCTGATCGACCGATTGACCAGGACGCAGCAGGATTTTCCGGCTCCCGGGGTGCTGTTCCGCGACCTGACTCCGGTGCTGGCCGACGCCGACGCGCTGCGTGAGATCGGTGCTGCGCTGATCGCGGGGCAACCGGCGTTCGACGTGGTCGCCGGTCTGGAATCCCGCGGCTTCCTGCTGGCCACCGCCGCGGCCATAACCGCCGGAACCGGCGTGCTGGCGATCCGCAAGCCGGGCAAGCTGCTCGGCGTCCTGCTCCGCGAGGACTACGCCCTGGAGTACGGAACGGCCAGCCTGGAGCTGAATCCCGACGACGTGACTTCCGGCAGCGCGGTGCTCGTCATCGACGACGTACTGGCCACCGGCGGAACGGCGGCAGCCGCCTGCCGGTTGCTCACCGCGGCCGGCGCCTCGGTGGTGGGCGTCGCCGTGGCCATCGAACTGACCGCACTCGGCGGCCGGAGCAAGCTGCCCGGCATCGACGTCTCCGCGATCCGCCGTTACTGACCTCGCCCGGGACGCACGAGCTGCGGCGTTATGCTCGATCGGGGCCCGCGGCAGCGCATTCGAGCTCCTCGGAGACAGAAGCGGGGTGACGAAGTGAGTCCAGAACCTGTGGTGGCCGGGTCGGCGGCTGACGCCGGCACGCCTGGTCCCCTGGCCGTGGAACTGGCCAGCGCGACGTCGAACGGGCAGGTGGCGCTGGACGTCCCCGCAGCGTCGTCCGTCGAGTCAGCTGACCAGGACGGCACGCCTGACGGTCCGGCCATGTCCGCGACCCGGCGGATGCGCTCCCGGCTGACCAGGCGGATGAGTGGCCAGCGCACACCGGCGGCCGCCGGCCGGACCGTGCTGGAACCGCTGTTCGCGGTGCACCGCGCGCTGCACCCCAAGGCCGACCTCAAGGTGATCCAGCACGCCTACGAGGTCGCCGAGAACGCGCACCGTGGGCAGTTCCGCAAGTCGGGCGACCCCTACATCACCCACCCGCTCGCGGTGGCGACCATCCTCGCCGACCTGGGCATGGACACCACCACGCTGGTCGCCGCCCTGCTCCACGACACCGTGGAAGACACCGCCTACACGCTCGACATGGTCTCCGCCGACTTCTCCGACGAGGTCGCTCACCTGGTCGATGGCGTGACCAAGCTGGACAAGGTGCACTTCGGTGACGCCGCCGAGGCCGAGACCATCCGCAAGATGATCATCGCGATGGCGCAGGATCCGCGGGTGCTGGTGATCAAGCTGGCCGACCGGCTGCACAACATGCGCACCATGCGGTTCCTGGCGCCCGACAAGCAGGCGCGCAAGGCCAAGGAGACCCTCGAGGTGCTGGCGCCGTTGGCACACCGCCTCGGCATGGCGACGGTCAAGTGGGAACTCGAGGATCTGGCTTTCGCGATCCTGCACTCCAAGCGGTACGACGAGATCGTCCGGCTGGTGGCGGACCGGGCGCCGTCCCGGGACACCTACCTGGCAGCGGTGACCGACGAGCTGAACGCCGAGCTGACGGCGGCGAAGATCCCCGCCGAGGTGGTCGGCCGCGGCAAGCACTACTACTCCATCTACCAGAAGATGCAGGTACGCGGCCGCGAGTTCGACGAGATCCACGATCTGGTCGCGGTGCGGATCCTGGTCGGCACTGTGCGGGAGTGCTACGCCGTCATGGGCGTGGTGCACGCCATGTGGTCACCGATGCCCGGCCGGTTCAAGGACTACATCGCGCAGCCCCGGTACGGCGTCTACCAGTCGCTGCACACCACGGTGATCGGGCCGCAGGGCAAGCCCCTCGAGGTGCAGATCCGGACGCACGAGATGCACCACACCGCCGAGTACGGCATCGCCGCGCACTGGCGCTACAAGGAGACCAGGGGCACCCATACCGGTGCCGGTGCCTCCGTCGACGAGATGGCCTGGATGCGTCAGCTGCTCGACTGGCAGCGGGAGGCCGGGGACGCCGGGGAGTTCCTCGACAACCTGCGTTACGAGATCGCCTCCAACGACATCTACGTCTTCACCCCGAAAGGCGACATCCACACGCTGCCCGCCGGTTCGACGCCGGTCGATTTCGCCTATTCGGTACACACCGAGGTCGGTAATCGTTGCATCGGCGCCAAGGTGGACGGCCGGCTGGTCGCCCTGGAACGCACCCTGACCAATGGCCAGATCGTCGAGATCTTCACCTCGAAGGCGCCCGGCGCGGGCCCCAGCCGGGACTGGTTGCAATTCGTCGTCTCGACCAGGGCGAAAACCAAGATCAGGCAGCATTTCGCCAAGGAACGGCGCGAGGAAGCCGTCGACGCCGGCAAGGAGGCCATTACCAAGGCCGCCCGCCGTGAAGGGCTGCCCGTGCAGCGGCTCATTTCCCACGACGCGCTCGCCGCGGTCGGCCACGACCTGGGGTTCAAGGACATCGCCGCGCTGTACGCGGCCGTGGGGGAGAGTCACGTTTCCGCGAAAACCGTTGTCAGCAAAGTTGTCTCGGTGCTCGGTGGAGCAGAGGAGGCCGGCGACGCGATCGCCGAGCGGTCGGTGCAGACGGTCGCCCGCCGGCAGCGCCCCACCGCCGACGTGGGCGTCCTGGTGAAGGGGATCTCGGACATCCAGCTCAAATTGGCGCGCTGCTGCACACCGGTGCCGGGGGACAGCATTCTCGGCTTCATCACCAAGGGCGGCGCGGTCTCGGTGCATCGCATCGACTGCACCAATGCCGAGGCCCTGCGCGCGGAATCGGCACGACTGGTCGACGTCAGCTGGGACCCGAATTCCGCGTCGGTGTTCCTGGTGACGGTCCAGGTGGAGGCGCTGGACCGGCACCGGTTGCTGTCGGACATCACCAAGACATTGGCGGACGAAAAGGTCAACATCCTGTCGGCCAACCTGTCGATGTCGAAGGACAGAATGGCGATCTCGCGGTTCTCCTTCGAGATGGCCGATCCCAAGCACCTGGGTCACCTGCTCCGCGCGGTGCGCGGCGTGGAGGGCGTGTACGACGTCTACCGGGTCACCTCGGCCTGACCGCGGCTCCCAGGCACGTCGTCTGCGGCGTTCTCGTCGTCTCGGATACAACCCCGGTATCCGTCGAACT
>CAXTBG010000075.1:0-19332 GCA_964242105.1 uncultured Nakamurella sp.
GGGATGTGGATCTCCTGCTTGCGGTCCTTGCCGCCGGCCTCCAGCAGCAGCACCGACCTCGAGCTGTCCGCGCTCAGCCGACTGGCCAGGGCGGCGCCCGCGGACCCGGCGCCGACGACGATGTAGTCGAACGTCTCGCCGGGCTGGTCGGGCTGCGTCATTGCCGATCTCCTCGAACTACCTGCCAGGGTCGTCCGCCGGCCGCTCGAGTGTTGCACCCGACCCGGGCGGACGCGCACCGCCCGTCAGGCGAACCACTGCAGGAACTGCCCGTACCCTCCGGCGTAGGCGACCGCCACCGAGTTGTGATGCACCACGAACACCGACCGGCCGGGTTCCGGTGGCGCGGGCAGTCCGTCGTCGGGGAAACAGGTCGAGTGTCGACCCCTCGTTCGAGATCCAGTGCGCGGGAAGTCCTGTGACGGTGTCGGCGAAGGCGCGTCTGGCGTCCGCGGGCAGGTAGGCCAGCACGGCGCTGTGGAAGACGACGAGCGTGGCGCCCGATGGTGCCTCCGCCGCGACCGCGGCAACGGTGCCAGTCAGATCACCCCGAACCAGCCGCGGCGGGTCCGCGCGAGCCACGGAGACGGCTGACGCCAGCTGCCGGCGACGGGCGTCCTGGCCCGGCCAGATCAGCGTGTCCAGCCACCGGACGTCCTCGTCATCGGAGACGTCCAGCGGGTGGAGATCGATACCGGTGCGCCACACCACCTCCGGCAGTGCGTCCGGTATCGGCACCGGCCCACTCGCGGTGCAGGTCAGCACAGGCACACCGTCGGCCGGGCCGACGCGGCGGCCGTTGCCGTAGTCGTAGGCATACCTGTCCGGGTACAGGCACAACCCGGCTGACGCGCCCACCTCCAGCAACGCCAGCGGCTGCGGCAGGGCCGCGAGTACCGGTAGGAGAACGGCAAGCCGCCCGGCCTCGTTGGTCTGGGTCCGCCGGGTCAGCGCGACCGCACGGATCGCCGGCCACGCCGCCAACAGGTCCGCCCGGATGTCGGCGAACCGACCGGGTCTGACGCCGACCGAACGCGCGGCGGCGAACACGAGGTTGGGCTGCTTCTTGTCACCAGGCAGCAGGTCGATGAGCTGCAGCAGCTCGGGGTCGGCCGCGATCCCCTCGGCCCACTCCTCGTAGCAGGCCGACTGGCCGCGGGCCTCGCGGACAGCGAAGGAGCGGTAGAGATCCGCGGTCAGCATCGACGGTGCTCGAGTCCGTCGGCGGTCGGGAGCCCGTCCGTCAGTCGTTTCTCCAGGAAGATCAGCTCCTTGGTCGACCAGCCGTGCTGCTGGTAGAAGGTGACGACCGAGGCGTTCGCCGGCTCGACCAACAGGTTGATCTTGCGGCAGCCCGCTCGACGCAGCGCCGTCTCCAGCGTCTGGAGAAGTGTGCCGGCGACCCCCTGGCTGCGGGCATCGGGACGGGTGGCGAGCCGATTCACCCAGCCGCGCCGGCCGTCGTAGGTACCGAGCACGGAGCCGACGATGCCCCGGTCGTCCTCCGCGACCAGTACCAGTCCCGCGTCCCGGCGCAGCACCGATGCCAGCTCGTCGGCGACCTCCGCCGGTCGGTGGGCGATGCCGCACTCGCTCCACAGGGCCGAGAGCGCCGGTGCGTCCCCGACGGTGGCAGGGCGGACCGTCGTCATGCGTCCGGCTCGCGTCCGGTGGGATCCGGCGCATCGTCCTCGTCGGAAACGGTGTCGTCCGGGGCGGTCCCGTCGTCGCGACCGGCGCCGAGCGCGATCACGGTGTCCAGGGTGTCGACCTCGTCGATGTTCTTGTCGTCGCGGTAGCGCAGCACCCGGGCGAACCGCAGCGCGATGCCGCCCGGGTAACGGACCGACTGCTGGATGCCGTCGATGGCGATCTCGGCGATCAGCGGCGGGTCCACGAAGACGGTGGCCTTGGTGCGGCGGACCTCCCGGTCGAGGAACTGCTCGGTCTGCCAGGTCAACATCTTGTCGGTCAGGCCCTTGAACGTCTTGCCCAGCATCACCAGTTCGCCGGTGGCTGCGTTCCTGGCCGCGAGATGCAGGTTCGACAGCCACCCCTCGCGCCGTCCGTAGCCCCACTCGGCAGCGATCACCGCGAGGTCGAAGGTGTGCCGCGGTTTGAGCTTGATCCAGCCCGAGTCGCGCCGGCCCGCCGCATACGGTGCCGCCAGCTTCTTGACCACCACGCCCTCGAAACCGCGGGCCACCACATCGGTGAAGAACGCGGTGATGTCCTCGACGGTGTCGGCCGTCGTGCGGGGGACCAGCATCCCGGCGGGCAGCACCTCCGGCATCACCGCCATCCGGACCGACAACGGCTCGTCCAGCAGGTCCCGGCCGTCGACGTGCAACAGGTCGAAGACGAACAGCGCCAGCGGTGTCTGCGTCCTCGCTGTCGTGACGTCGACGCTGCTGGCCGTCCGGGAAGAGATGACCTGGAACGGCAGTGGCCGGCCGTCGGTGCCCAGACCGACGACCTCGCCGTCGAGCACGACGCGGGTGACGGACAGGGCGAGCACCGCGTCGACGATCTCCGGCAGCCGATCGGTGATGTCGTCCAGACTGCGGGTGTACAGACGGACGACATCACCGTCCCGGTGCACCTGCACCCGGATGCCGTCGAGCTTGGCGTCCACCAGTGCGGGCAGCCCTGATTTCGGTATGGCCGCTGCAGGCTCCGGTGCACTGGCCGCCAGCATCGGCCGCACCGGCACGCCCACCCGCAGCCCGACCGCGTCCACCGCATCGATGCCGTCCCTGGCCAGCAGGCCGGCCGCCGCCGGGGTGGACCCCAGCAGCATGGCCGCCCGCTGCACCGACGCGGTCGGTACCTCGAAGGCGGCGGCGACGGCGTCCTGCACCAGCGAGTCCAGCGCGCCCTGCCGCAGCTCCTCGAAGATCAGCCGCTGCAGGAAGTGCTGTTCGTCGGCCGTGGCCCGGGCGAACAGTCGCTCCACCGCCTGGGACCGCAGGGCGGCGGAGCCGGACCCGCCCAGAGCCGCGACCGCGTCGAACGCCATGTCCACCTCTGCGACGGTGAGCGCGGGCTCCACGGCCGGCTCCGGGAGGCTGGACAGGGACGCCCACCCGACGCCGGTGCGTCGCTGGCGCAGCGTGCCGGACAGGTAGGTGACGGTCAGCTCGACGTCGGGCGGCCCTTCCGCGGCAGCGTCCCGGATGCATCCGGCCAGCGCCGCGCGCTTGGCCAGCCGGGAGCGGGTGGCGGCGACCTCCGCCGAGGTGGTGACGAGTCGGGACAGCAGCATCGCCCCATCCTGCCGTCCGGCACCGACAGCAGTGACGCCAGAGCTCGGGATCGGGTCCGCCGGGCGCCGACATAGGCTCGCCGTCATGCCCGCCCGGTTGCCCGTCGCGCCCGCGCCGGTCCTTCGCGCGTTGGCGTTGTCGGCCCATCCGCTGCCGACCATCGGCGTGACGACCATCAGTGCCGGTCTGGCTGCACTGACCGGGCTCGGCGTCGGCCGGGGGCTGCTGTTCACCGCAGCCGTCTTCGTCGGACAGCTCTCGATCGGGTGGGCGAACGACTGGATCGACGCCGCACGCGACCGGGCCGCCGGGCGGCGGGACAAGCCGGTCGCCACCGGGCAGGCGTCGGCGCGTCTGGTCTCCGTTGCCGCCGTGGTGACCTTCGCGCTCGCCGCCGTGCTGTCCTTCTCGCTGGGGTGGTCGGCCGGCGCCGCTGCGATGACGCTGACGGTGGCCGGCTGGCTCTACGACCTCGGCCTGAAGAAGACGGTGCTCTCGATCGCCTGCTACGCAGCGGGTTTCGGCATGCTGCCGGCCGCGGCCACGCTGTCCCGGCCCGGGCATCCCTGGCCCGCCTGGTGGGTGGTGGCAGCGGGCGCCGTCCTGGGCATGGCCGCGCACGCGGCGAACGTGCTGCCGGATCTGGAGGCGGACCGGGCGACCGGCGTGTCCGGTTTCTGGCATCGCCTGGGCGCCAGGGTGACGGCCATCGCCGGCCCGCTGCTCCTGGTCGCGGCGTCCGCGCTGGTGCTCTTCGGGTCCGGGCAGCCGGCCGTCTGGCGCGTCGTGGTGTTCGTCGCGGTCGGCGCGCTGGCCGCCGGTGGCGTGGTGCTCGGGCTACGCCGGCCGGGCAGCAGGGCGCCCTTCGCCGCACTGATCTGCCTCGCCGGGATTGACCTGGCGCTGTTCGGTCTGGCCGGCACGCGGCTTTATTGAGCTCTGCGGATCCAACGTGGTCCGGGCGGTGGCAGAGGGCGGCGCATCTCCGGTGGACGACGGCGTGCCGGGCGGGAGTCTGGGGTGCCGGGCCGGGTAGATCGCCGTCACCAGGGCGTACGCACTTTCGCCGCTCGACGTGCGCGGAAGCTGCCCGTACTCGCCGACGAGATCCAGGACGCGGCTCCAGAACTGCGCGGCCTGGGCGGCATCGATCCACGCGTAGCGCGTGATGCCCCGGAAATCGTCGTCGGCGACCGCGGGTTCGGCCTCACGTGCTGCGTTGTCGAAGAAGCTCGGAGAACCACTGGGCGGCGGCACCCGGACGGCTCCCACACTGAACAGCCGGGCCGTGCGTCCGTAGAACGATTCCTCCCTGCCCCGGACCGTGCGCGTGCGGACGACCTTCAGCAAGCCGGCGCCGGCCAGCAGGTTGACGTGGTAGGCGATGCTGCTCTTCGGCCGACCGACGGCTGCTGCCAGTTCCTGCACGCTGGCCGCCCGTTCGAGCAGGAGCTCGAGCAACGTCTCGCGCAACGGATCGAAGATCGCCCTGACCTGTCGTGGATCGTTGACGACCTTGACCTCGTCGAGCGGATAGTCGGGACGCTGACCTGTCGACATTTGTCGATCACTCTCCTACAGTACTGATCGAAGCTTGTGGATCAGTTCCCGACACTATCCGGACGCAGCCGTCCGCCACCAGATCGGAGCACACCATGACCACCCTCGAAGGACGCGACAACCGCGCGCTCGTCGTCGTCGATCTGCAGCAGGGCATCATCGACGGCGCCCACCGGCGAGACGACGTCGTCGGCACCGTGATCGAGCTGGTGTCCCGCGCCCGCGACGCGCGGGTGCCGGTGGTGTGGGTACAGCACCACGACGACGAGCTGGTCCGCGACAGCGCGCCGTGGCAGTGGGTGCAGGGGCTGGGTCCGGTCGAGGGAGAGCCGTTGGTGGAGAAGGCCTACGGCGACGCTTTCGCCGATACCGCGCTCGAGCAGACGCTGTCCGACCTCGGGGTGGGGGAGATCGTCCTGGTCGGGGCGTCCAGCGAGCAGTGCATCCGCTGCACGATGCACAGCGCGGTGGTGCGCGGCTACGACGTCGCCCTCGTGAAGGGCGGCCACACCACGATCGACCTCACCGAGTACGGCCTGCCGGAGCCGGCCGTCGTGGTGGGCTTCCTCGACTCGATCGCGGAGTTCGGCATGCAGTGGCCGGGCCGGAGCGGGCGTTCGGTGACGACTGACGCTGTCGGCTTCTGAAGTCACCCCGGCGTGCTGCAGAGCGGCCTATGGTCATGCCATGCGCCTGCTGTTGAACGTCATCTGGGTCGTGCTGTGCGGCTTCTGGATGTTCCTGGCCTATGTGCTCTCGGGGGTGATCGCGTGCCTGCTCGTCGTCACCATCCCGTTCGGGCTGGCCGCCTTCCGCATCGCTGGGTTCGCGCTCTGGCCGTTCGGCCGGACTGCGGTGGCGCGCCCCGATGCTGGTTCGCCGTCCTTCGTCGGCAACGTGATCTGGTTCCTGGTGGCTGGCCTGTGGCTCGCCATCGGGCATGTGGTGACGGGCGTCACGCTGATGGTGACGATCGTCGGCATCCCACTGGCGCTGGCGAATTTCAAACTGATCCCGATCTCACTGGCACCGCTGGGCAAGGTGATCGTCCCGATCAGCCAGCTGCCTGCCGGGGCGCGGTACTGAACCGGAGTCGGTGCGGGCAGGTGCGAACCGTCCTGACGACCGGCACCTGCCCGCGTCTGGGTCAGTGGCTCGTGGTTCCCCGGCTGCTCTGCAGGACCGGCGCGACAAGACGTTCGGCGACCAGGCCGGTGGTGAAGGAGTAGATCGCCTTGCCGGCGAGGTCGACGATCTGCTCTTGCCGGGGCCAGGTGTGCGGCGGAGCACCGACGCCGGTGACGTTCTCGACGCTCTGGTCGAAGGCCAACCGCACCACCGTGTGTGCGAGGTACGCGCGCGGCCCGCGCAGCCCGAGAACGGCCCACACACCGCTGACGGTGCCCAGCAGCGCGCCGGTTCCCCAGTGCATGACGTGGTTCCAGACCGGCGGCTGGTCGGTGTCCCGCGGTGTACGGCCGAGCAGGGTCAGCAGCGCCCGGGCGGGTACATAGGAATTCGGCCGGTGCGTGCCGAGCTGCTCCAGCTTCTCGGCCGCCGTCATCGCCGCAACACCGGCGACGCCGGACAACATCCCGAGCCCGGCGGCGCGCCACAACGCGGCGGCGCGGCTCGGCCGGTGGGTCAGCTTTCCCAGCGTGGTCATGCCGGGCAGGTACCCAGCGGGACGCGCTTCATCCACCGCCGGGTGACCGTGTCGGGTCAGCCGGAGCCCGGAAAGGCGTAGCAACCAGGTTGTTGTGGGTATCGCACGCCCGTGTAGACCGCCGATTCGGCCCCGTCGATGTTCACCCGCGGTTCCAGGACCCAGCGGAAGTTCCAGTCTCCGCCGAAGGGATTCGCTGCTGCGGCGGCGAAGCTGCCGTCGGCGCCGACGATGGTGCTGGCAATGGTGTGCCAGGTGAATCCGAATCCTTCGAAGTACAGACCGCCCTGCAGGTCTGCGACAGTGCCCGCCGCGCCGCGACCCGTCCGGCCCACCGCGGCGATGTCGGTGTACGCACCGTCCCCCGTCGGGTTGCAGCCGCGGATGTAGACGGCGTCGAAACCGTTGGCCACCCGGAGAACCAACGACGACGACACCGCCGCACCGTGGCCCGCCGACCCCGGGTAGCGGGTCTGCAGCACCGACGACTGAGCAGCGGAATGTTTGAAGACGTACTTGCCCTGCGCGCCGGCTCTGGCGTTGCGCACGTGGGCCCATGCCGAGCTGCCGACCGGCCGCACCCACAACTCCACGACCCCTCCGGGGATCGGCGCGCGAGACGACGAGGTCAGCAGTGTGCCGGTGATGGTTGCGGTGCCGAGCGGTCGGACGGTGCCGGGGTGTTGGCTGATGGTGACCGTTGGCGCCGTCATCGGTGCTGTCGCGCCGGATGCCACCCCGGCCGTGCACAGCGCCAGGAAAGCCGCGACCAGTACCGCTCCGACCGCGTTGCTCATGGAATGCCTGTTCATGATGGTGCTCCTTACCTGACGGGCGGGTCCGTAGCGGACACGGCGGACCTGGTGGATGGAGGATCGGGAACGGCGTGTGATACACCGGCGGCCGGCCGGCCCGGGGCCGATGAGAAGATCGAGTCATGTCCACATCGATCAATGACCGGGCGCTCCCCGTCGAGGTCAACGGCATCAACGTCATCGCCGACGCCGAACGCAAGGGGCGCCCGCGAGACCTGTTCTGGCCGTGGTTCGGCTCCAACGTCTCGGTGCTAGGGCTCAGCTACGGGGCGTTCGTGCTGGCCTTCGGGGTCTCGTTCTGGCAGGGCGCCGTGATCGCCCTGGTCGGGGTGACCGTGTCGTTCCTGTTCTGTGGCTTCGTGGCGATCGCCGGCAAGCGCGGATCGGCACCCACCATGGTCCTGTCGCGGGCGGCATTCGGCGTGCGCGGCAACAAGTTGCCGTCCTTCATCTCCTGGGTGCTGACCGTCGGGTGGGAGACGGTGCTGGTGGTCCTGGCCACGCTGGCCACCGCGACGGTGTTCGACCGCCTCCACTGGGGCAGCGGTGTGGCCGTCAAGATCATCGCGATGCTCGTGGTCACCGCCTTGACCATCGGCGGCGGGGTGGCCGGGTTCGACGTCATCATGCGGATGCAGAAGTGGATCACCGTGCTCACCGGCATCCTGACGGTGGTGTACGTGATCCTCGCGGCGCAGCACATCGACCTGACCGCCGTGTCGAACCTGCCGTCCGGCCGGACCACCGCGGTGATCGGCGCGCTGGTCTTCCTGATGACGGCCTTCGGTCTCGGCTGGGTCAACGCGGCCGCGGACTACTCGAGGTACCTGCCGCGCCGGGCTTCCACGACCGGCGTGATCGGCTGGACCACCTTCGGCGGCGCGCTGGCGCCGGTTCTCCTGGTCATCGTCGGGCTGCTGCTGGCCGGATCGTCCAAGGACCTGTCCGGCGCCATCTCGCTGGATCCGATCGGAGCACTGGCTTCGCTGCTGCCGACCTGGTTCCTGGTCATCTTCGTGCTGGTCGCCGTCCTGGGTCTGGTCGGTGGCGCGGTGCTGGACATCTACTCCTCCGGGCTCGCACTGCTCAGCCTGGGGCTGCCGGTGCAGCGGTACGTGGCCGCCCTGATCGACGGCACGATCATGCTGGCCGGTACCGTCGCCGTGGTCTTCTTCGCCACGCACAGCACGTTCCTCGGCCAGTTCCAGGGCTTCCTGATCACCCTGGGCGTTCCGGTGTCCGCCTGGGCCGGGGTGATGCTGGCCGACGTCCTGCTGCGCAAGCGGAACTACGCCGACGCCGAACTGTTCGATCGCCGCGGCCGCTACGGTGACGTGCAGTGGGACGCCGTCTCGCTGGTCGTCGTCGGCACCGTCATCGGGTGGGGGATGGTCACCAACACCATGGCGAGCTGGCTCACCTGGCAGGGTTACCTGTTGGGAACGGTGCACCTCGGGGGCCGGTCCGGCGCCTGGGCCTACAGCAACATCGGTGTGCTGGTGGCGCTGGCGATTGGTTTCCTGGGCACGCTGTTGTCGGCGCAGGGCCGGGTGCGCCGGCAGGAACGGCGCTGACGACCGTCCCCGCTCGCCTCAGGACCGTCTGGACCGCACCACTTCTCGCTGATCGCCGCTGACCCGCCGCGTCCAGCCGCGGCCGTCCAGGTGCTCGAGCAACGGGATGGCCACCCGCCGGGTGGTGCGCAGGGCCGCCCGGGCCGCGCTGGTGGTGAACGGCTGTTCCAGCGCGGCAAGCGCACGCATGGCGACGGCCGGCGCATCCGGCAGCAGCACGATCTCGGCGTCGATCCGGAGAATCCGGCCCAGCGCCGCCGCCGTGGACAACTCCCTGGGCCCGAGCCGGAGTTCCGCGAGCATCGGCCGGTCCGGCGCGTCGAACGGCGCGGCCCGCAGGCGGCTCTCGACCTGCTGCAACCCTGCCTCGGCCGCACCCAGGTCCGGTCGGACGCCGGGCTGCAGGACCGCACCGGCGGTCGTCGTCAGACCGGCCGCCTCCACCACGAAGGGGAGCAGGTCGAGGTCGGGCAGGCCGATCGCCCGCCCGGCCGCCGCGGTGGGGAGTCCAGGCCGCAGCGGATCCTTGCGCTGCTGCTCCTGACAGGCCTGGCGCAGCGCGGTCACCCAGCGGTCGCGCTGCTGGGTCGAAACCCGCCAGCGACCGACGGCCAGCGCCTCCGACGGTGCGACGGAAAGGCCCCGCCGGGTCAGGTCCGCGACCGGCACCGCCCCCTCCCGGGCGACCACCGTGCGACCGGTCGGCACGTCGGTACCGGCGAGTTCCCGGGCGCGCGCCGCGGCCGCTCCGCGGCGTCGCAGCGCCGGCGGGTCGACGTCCAGCACGGTGACGCCGGTCAGGACGCGACGCGTCGTCTGGTCCTGCAGCAGGGCACGGTCGCCCGGCTGCAGCGCCAGCCGTTGCCCGAGGACCAGCCGCAGCGCCCCCGACCCCAGCGGCCGCACCCGCGCCGGAACCGACGCCGTGCCGATGTGCAGCATCACCTCGGTGGGAAGCTCCACCCCTTCCGGCACTCGGGCTTCCACCGCCGACGTCGGTTGCCAGCCGCCCGGGGTCACCAGGGCATCCCCGCGCCGCAGGTCCTCCGGTGCGACGGATCGGACGTTCACCGCAACCCGGGACACCGGCCGGACCGCCGGCTGCGGTCGGCCCAGGGTGTGCAGACCGCGGATCCGGATCCGATGCTGTGCCGGCGCCCGGCCCAGCAGTTCCAGCTCGTCGCCGACCGCCAGCGTGCCGGCGCCCAGCGTGCCGGTGACGACGGTTCCGCTGCCGCGGATGGTGAACGACCGGTCGATCCACAACCGCACGCGGGCCTCGGGATCCGGTGGTGGGAGCGCGTCGACCAGTGTGCCCAGTGCCGCCCGCAGCTCGGGCAGGCCGTTCCCGGTCCGGCCGGAGACGGTGACCACCGGGACCGATCCCAGGCTCGAGCGCGACAGGTGGTCCAGGGCGGTTGCCACCGCGGGTGCCGGGTCGGCAAGATCGGACCGGGTGACGACCAGCAGGCCGGCGGTGAGCCCCAGCGCGTCGACGGCCAGCAGGTGTTCGGCGCTCTGCTCCCTCCACCCTTCGTCGGCGGCGACGACGAACATGACGGCGCTCACCGGGCCGAGGCCGGCGAGCATGTTGCCGATGAATCGCTCGTGGCCGGGCACGTCGACGAAGGCCACCGTCTGTCCTGTCGGCAGGGTCGTCCAGGCGTAGCCCAAATCGATCGTCATGCCGCGTCGGCGTTCCTCCGACCAGCGGTCGGGCTCCATACCCGTGAGTGCCCGGACCAGGGTCGACTTGCCGTGGTCGACGTGGCCGGCGGTGGCCAGGACGTGCACGTCAGATCGCTGCCCGTCGCACGGCGGTGATCAGCCGTTCGTCCAGATCCGCTGGCACGCAACGAAGGTCCAGCAGCAGCGAGCCCTTCTCGATGCGGCCGACCACCGGCGGCCGCCCGGTGCGCAGCGGCTCCGCCAGCTCCGCCGGCATGCTCACCGCCCAGCCCGGCAGGACGACGCCCGGTGCGCCGCCGCCGCCGACCGCGCCGTCACTGCCGACCACCGTGCCGCCGACGGCGGCCGCCACCCGCTCGCACCGCTCGCGCAGCGCGGACTGCTCGACGCCGAGGTACTCCGACGCCGGGGTCGCCGGCCCGCGCAGGGTCGCTTCCAGTGCGGCGAGGGTCAGCTTGTCCGCGCGCACCGCCCTGGCCACCGGGTGCCGGCGCAGCTGCTGCACCAGCACCGCCGTGCCCAGCACCAGCCCGGCCTGGGGACCGCCCAGCAGCTTGTCGCCGCTGCCGGTCACCAGTGACGCGCCGGCCCGCAGCGCGGAGCCGGCGTCGGGCTCGTCCGGAAGCGTCGCCAGCGGAGCCAGCAGCCCGCTGCCGATGTCGGCCACCACGGGCGGACCCAGGGCGGCGAGCTCGGCGAGGTCGGGGGCGGCGGTGTATCCCTCGATGCGGAAGTTGCTGGGATGGATCCTGACGATGCAGCCGGTGTCCGGCGTGATGGCGGTCGCGTAGTCCTGCGCCGTCGTCCGGTTGGTGGTGCCGACCTCCCGGATCCGCGCACCCGTCGACTCCATCAGGTCCGGTAGCCGGAAACCGTCGCCGATCTCCACCATCTCGCCCCGGCTCACCAGCACCTCGCGACCGGCGGCGAGCGCGGTGACCGCAAGCAGGAGGGCGGCCGCGCCGTTGTTGACCACCAGGGCATCCTCGGCAGCGGGGACCGCGGCGAGCAGCGCCTCGATGGTGCCGCGGCCACGCCGGGCGCGACGGCCGGTGCGCAGGTCGAATTCCACGTCGACGTAGCCGGCGGCCGCCGTCACGGCGGTGATGGCGGCGGCGGACAGCGGCGCCCGACCGAGGTTGGTGTGCAGCACGACGCCGGTGGCGTTGATGACGGCGCGCAGGGACCCGGCGACGTCGGGCAGGGAGTCGACCGCCGCGTCCGCCGCCTTCTCCGGTGGCAGCAGGCCTTCTCGCACCCGGTCCTGTACCCGCTGCACGACCGATCGCACGACGGGCCGGCCCAACCGGGACGCGGCCTCCAGCAGCCGCGGGTCGGCCAGCAGCTCGTCGGTGCGCGGAACGCGTCGTCGCGGGTCGCCCGCCATGCCCTCCCCTTCGAGCCGCTTCCGGACGTGCCTGCCGTGCCGAACCTTCTTGTGGCGGAGGCGGACGGGAATCGAACCCGCCGAACCGAGTTACTCGGCTCCACCGGTTTTGAAGACCGGGAGGACCACCAGGCGCCTGTACGCCTCCGCCGACCACGCTAGCCGACCTCCGGCGCTCAGGGCTGTGGCGATGTCGGGTGCGGGTCATCGGGTGTCGCGGCGTCGGGCGGTGCGCCGTCGGGCGGCTGCTTCTGCCACGGCCAGCGGCCGGTGATCTCCAGCTCGAGCGAGAAGCTCAGGAACGTCCGGATCAGCACGATGCCCGCCAGCACCCCGACGCTGCCCAGCGTCGGGGTGACCGCGACGGTCCGGATGATGTCCGCAGCGACCAGCAGTTCCAGCCCGAGCAGGATCGACCGGCCGAGTTGCTGGCGGAACGACCGGTAGATCGCCGGCCGCCGCCGCCCGGCGGACCTCGCGGCGGTCACGGTCGCGGCCAGGCCGCCGACCAGGATCGCCCCGACGCCGGCGCCGTCGAGCACCTTGCCGACCGCTTCGACCACTTCGGCGAATGTCACCGCCTGTGTCTACCGCAAGCGGTGCCCCCGGGGCATGCGTACGGTGGCTGCCATGCCGTCCGCTCCGTCCCTCGATTCGATCCGGCTCACCCAGTTCGCCCACGGCGGTGGATGCGCCTGCAAGATCCCGCCCGGCGAGCTGGAGGACATCGTCGCCGGCCTGACCGGCCATACTTCGCCCGACCTGTTGGTGGGACTGGAGAACGGCGACGACGCCGCCGCGGTCCGGATCTCTGGCGGTACGGCGGTGATCGCCACCGCCGACTTCTTCACCCCGGTCGTCGACGACGCGTACGACTGGGGCCGGATCGCCGTCGCCAACGCGCTGTCCGACGTCTACGCCATGGGCGGCCGGCCGGTGGTGGGGGTCAATCTGGTCGGCTGGCCGCGCGATGTGCTGCCGTTGGAGCTGCTGCGGGAGGTGCTGCGGGGCGGTCTGGACGTGGCCACCGAGGCGGAGTGCTTCGTCGGGGGCGGCCACAGCATCGACGACCCGGAGCCGAAGTACGGCATGGCCGTCACCGGTGTCGCCGATCCGGAACGGTTGCTGCGCAACCACTCCGCGCGCGCCGGTCTGCCGCTGAGCCTGTCCAAGCCGCTCGGGCTGGGCGTGCTGAACAACCGGCACAAGTCCACCGGCGAGGTCTTCCCGGAGGCGGTGGCGACGATGGTGGCGCTGAACCGGCGGGCGTCGGAGGACGCGGTGGCCGCCGGAGTCCGGGCCGCGACCGACGTGACCGGCTTCGGGTTGCTGGGACACCTCGGCAAGATGATGCGTGCGTCGGGGGTGAGCGCCGTGCTGGACCCGGCCGCCGTGCCCTACCTGGACGGTGCCCGCGCCGCCCTGGCCGCCGGCTACGTCAGCGGCGGCACCCGGCGCAACCTGGACTGGGTGACGCCCTGGCTGGCGGGCACTGCCTCGACCGACGAACTACTGCTCCTGGCCGACGCGCAGACCAGCGGCGGGCTGCTCGTCGCCGGCGAGGTCCCCGGGGCTCCGGTGATCGGTGAGATCGTGCCGCGTCAGGAGTGGCTGATCCGCGTCGGGTGAGCCAGCCGGGAACCTTGACCATCAAGGTGGACCGCGGACCGAAGGGTGGACCAGCGGCCTCATCCCAGCAGCGCTGCGGAAATCGCGTCGGTGAGCCATTTCATATACCGGGCTTCCGGCCAGCCCTGCTGCACCACCAGCTTGCGGTACAGGACCGCTGTCATGTGGGCGCAGCACCAGTCGGCCGCCTCATCCGGTGTGACGTCGGGCCGCAAACCACCCTGTCCGGCGAGGTGATCGACGAAAGAGCGCGCGCCGCTGCGCCGCTGAAGCTCGACCGTCGCGCGCAACTCGGCCACGTCGGGGTCGACGTCGGCGGCGATGGAACAGCTCGTGTCACCGAACCGATCACACCGCATCGGGCGAGCCGCTGCTGCGGCTGGCGCCCGGTGGCGTGTGCAGTGGGTCCGCACACCGGTCGGCGGACGCCGTCCGGTGTGCGGGGTCTGGGTCAGGCCGTGGTGGCCCGGGTGGTGTCGCGGCCGTCCTGCTCGCGGGCCCGGATGCGCTCGCGCTGCGGCACCACCGTGTACTTCGGGTCACGGGCGGATGCCTGCCCGGCCTCGAAGACGCCGAACCGGGTGCAGGCCGAGCCGGCGAGCAGGCACAGTCCCGACGCCGCCGCGACCAGCCGGGAGCGCCCGGCGCCGGTGGCAGCGCCGATCGCGCCCAGCATCGTCAGGACCTTGCTGGCGCGCATCAGTTTCCCGGGCGTCCCCTGGTGCAGCGGCTCGGCCGTCACGCCCATGGCCGGCTCCATCAGGTGCTCGGCCACCAGCTCCAGCGCGGCGCCGCCGACGGCGAGCCGGCGCGCCGGTCCGGCGTCGACCAGCGACGCACCGATCATTCCCAGACCGCCGGACGCGGCAGCGGCGGAGCCCACGAAGACGAACGGCAGATGACGGTGCGCCTCGTGCCAGGTGGGAGTGGCGGTGTCGGTCAGCAGCACGGCCGTGTAGGCGGCCACCGCGGGAGCCAACGGCACGGCGAGCAATCCAGCCGGACGCGCGCTGAACGCCAGAATCCTGGCGAGCAGGCGGGTCCTGCGGAAGCGCGCCGGAATGGACACCGACCGGGCCAATTCTCCGAGCCCGGCCAGCCCGGCCAACGGGCCGTAGCCGACGAGGATCCAGGTGCCCACCGACATCGGTGACGTCGGCTTGGCCACTCGCAGCATGTTGATGAAGCGCAACGGTTTGCCCAGATCGTGGACCAGCGCGGCGAAGGAGATGCTGATCGCGGTCAGCGCCCCGTACCGGCCGATCCGACGCAGCGAGGCGCGGCCGGTCAGGTCGGCACCGACGGCGAGCAGCGACGACCCCGCGGCCACGCCGCCCATGAACAGGTACGCCGGGATGTCGGCCTCCCACGGCGAGGCCTTGACCACCGGACGCCCGTAGTACGAGGTGAACGTCGCGTCCGGGACCATCTTCTCCTCGCCGCGGCCGCCACGACCGCCGCGCCTGCCACCCCGGCGCCGCCCGCCACCAGCGTGCTGGTCCACCCTGTCGGCCAGATCGGCGTTCCCGGGTGCGGCATGCCGCCCGACCTCGGACTGCAGTGGCGCCGGCGGCCCGTGTGTCGACGTCATCGGCGCCTGCCGAAGAACGCGGTCGCGGAGCCGGCCAGCAGGGTCACTGCGGCGACCCCGGCATGTCGCCACATGTCGGCCAGGTCGCGGGTGGTGACGACCGGGTCCGGGGGCAGCCCGTACACCTCCGGCTCGTCGAGCAGCAGGAACATCGCGCCGGCGCCACCGATGCCGTCCTCCGGGTCCGCGCCGTAGAGGCGGGCCTCGCCGACCCCCGCGGCGTGCAGCTCCTCCAGCCGGTGCGCGGCCCGCTCGCGCAGCTCGTTCACGTCGCCGAACTGGATCGACTCGGTGGGGCACGCCTGGGCGCAGGCCGGCGTCTGGCCGTCGCCGATCCGGTCGTAGCAGAGCGTGCACTTCTGTGCGACGCCGACGTTCTTGGTGTCCTTGTCGCCGATGCGGCGGTCGATGACGCCGAACGGGCACGCCGGGACGCAGTAGCCGCAGCCGTTGCAGATGTCCTCCTGGACCACCACCGTGCCGAACTCGGTGCGGAAGAGCGAACCGGTCGGGCAGACGTCCAGGCAGGCGGCGTGCGTGCAGTGCTTGCAGACGTCGGACGACATCAACCACCGGAAATCGGTGCGCTCCTTGCCCTCTCCGTGACCGGGCAGGTCGAACGCGGGCATACCCAGGTCGACCGCGGAAGTGTCGGAGCCCAGCATGGACCGGTCGCCCGAGAGCGCCTGGTCCGCGGCAGCATTCAGCGCATCGCTGGCCGCCGGGCCGACCGGCGCGCCGACCAGCCCGGCTTCCTGCTGCCCGAGCGGCTTCGACTGCTCGATGAACGCCACATGCCGCCAGGTGCTGGCGCCCAGCGCACCGGTGTTGTCATAGGAGGAACCGAGCATGTTGAGCCCGTCCTCGGGCACCATGTTCCATTCCTTGCAGGCGACCTCGCACGCCTTGCACCCGATGCACACCGACGTGTCGGTGAAGAAACCCTTGCGCGGCGGCGGATCCTCCCACCCGGCGCCCCGTGCCGGGTCCGGCATTCCCAGCAGTGTCACTGATTCGCTCCTGCGTCGCTCGGTGTCATTCGGCGGCTCCCGCGTCGGTCGGCCCGTCGGCCGGAATCGGTACGGCAGCCGCCAGGTCGGCGACCGGCGTGCGTTGGTCGTTCCCGGTGTAGATCGTGATGCCGGCCCGCCGCTGGTAGTCCGCGACGTGTTCCAGCAGGGCGGGCCCGGTGGGACGGCGACCCGGTTGGATGTCGCAGGAGGCCACCTTGGACTCCTGGATGTGCACGTTCGCGTCGAGCGCGACACCGAACAGGTCGTTCGCCGAGTCGCCCTGCACCAGCGCGTTCCCGCCGACGCCCCAGTGGTAGGGCAGCCCGACCTGGTGGATCACCCTGCCGCCCACCGACAGTGGCGTGACCCGGTCGGTCACCATCACCCGCGCCTCGATCGCCGTGCGCGCCGTGGTGATGGTGGCCCAGCCCAGGTGCTCGAGGTGCCGCTCCTTGGCCAGCTCGGGCGAGATCTCGCAGAAGAACTCCGGCTGCAGCTCCGACAGGTAGGGCAGCCACCGGCTCATCCCGCCCGCGGTGTGGTGCTCGGTGAGCCGGTAGGTGGTGAACACGTAGGGGAACAGCTCGGCGCCCGGCGCGTCGCCCGACGGGTTCGACAGGTTGTCGGTGCGGCGGAACACCTGTCGGGTCGGGTTCGCCTGCTGCCGGTAGAACGGGTTGCTGACCGGCGATTCGTGTGGTTCGTAGTGCGCCGGCATCGGACCGTCCAGCAGCCCGGTCGGGGCGTACAGCCACGCTTTGCCGTCGGCCTGCATGATGAAGGCGTCATCCCCGGCCAGGCCCGCCGGACCGCGGTCACCCCGTTGCGGACGGAAGTGCGGATCCTTGTCCGCCACGAAGTCCGGGACGTCGTGGCCGACCCACTGATGCTGCTCGGCGTCCCACCACACGTACCGCTTGCGCTCGCTCCACGGGTTGCCGTCGGCGTCGGCCGAGGCCCGGTTGTAGAGCGTCCGGCGGTTCGCCGGCCAGGCCCAGCCCCAGTCCGGTGCGACGAAACTCTGCTCCCGGCCGGGCTTGCGGTCCATCGAGTGGTTGACACCCTTGGCGTAGACGCCGGTGTAGATCCAGCAGCCACCGGAAGTCGAGCCGTCCGCCTTCATCTCGGTGTACGACGACAGCGGCCGTCCCGCGTTCTCGCCGGTCAGGTGGACGCCGTTGATCTCCCGCAGGACCGCGTCGGCGGAGATCTCGCCGTCGTCGTCCAGCGGGTAGTCCCAGGTCAGGTCCAGCAGCGGGCGGTCGCGGCGGTCGGTCGAATCGGCCAGCCGCTCCCGCAGCTTCTGGCCCACCCGGAAGAAGAACTCCAACTCGCTGCGGCAGTCGTCCGGCGGAGCCACCGCCTTGTGGTGCCACTGCAGCAGCCGCTGCGTCTGGGTGAAGGTCCCGCTCTTCTCGGCGTGCGCGGCCGCCGGGAAGAAGAACACCTCGGTGCCGATCTGGTCGGTGGTCAACTCCCCGGTGGCGATCTCCGGACCGTCCTGCCAGAATGTCGCGGTCTCGATCAGGTTGAGATCCCGCACCACCAGCCACTTCAGGTGCGACATGCCAAGGCGCTGCATGCGGCCGTGCGCGGAGCCGACCGCCGGGTTCTGGCCGAGGACGAAATAGCCCTCGACCTTGTCCTCCAGCATGTCCATCACCGTCTGGTACGTGCCGTGGTCGCCGGTCAGCTTGGGCAGGTAGTCGAAGCAGTAGTCGTTCTCGGCCGTCGCGGCGTCGCCCCAGTACGCCTTGAGCAGGCTGGTGATGTAGGCGTCGGCGGCGGTCCAGAAGCCCTTCTGGTCCGGTGAGGCGATGGTCGCGATGTAGTCCTGCAGGTTGGCGTGCTCCCCGACCTTGGGCATCGGCAGGTAACCGGGCAGCAGGTTGAACAGCGTCGGGATGTCGGTCGAGCCCTGGATGCTGGCGTGGCCGCGCAGCGCCAGGATGCCGCCGCCCGGGCGGCCCATGTTTCCCAGCAGCAGCTGGATGATGGCCGCGCCGCGGATGTACTGCGCGCCGACCGTGTGGTGCGTCCAGCCCACCGAGTACACCCAGCAGGTGGTGCGTTCCCGGCCGCTGTTGGCGGTGACCGCGTCGCAGAGCGCCAGGAACTGCTCGGGCGGCACGCCGGTCACCTGCTGGACCATCTCCGGCGTGTAGCGGGCGTAGTGCCGCTTGAGTACCTGGAACACGCACCGCGGGTCCTGCAGGGTCTCGTCCCGCTGGAGGCCGCCGATCTCCATGTTGGCGCCGTGGCCGCCCATCTCGTGGCCGGCGCCCCGCTCGGTCAGTGATTCCTCGTCGGGCTCATCGGCGCCGCCGGTGCGCTCTGCTCCGCCGCCCTGGCCGCCGTCGGCGATGTCGGCGTCCGAACCGCCGTCGCTGCTTCCCTCGCCGCCGCCGGCAGTGCCGACCGCGCCGGACCCCATTTCTTCCTCTTCGCCGGACGAGGCCGAGCTCATCCCGTCGGCGCCGGCATAGCTCCACGACTCCGTGTCATAGGTGCCGGTCTCCGGGTCGTAGCCGGAGAAGACCCCGTCCAGATCGTCGACGTCCTGGAAGTCCTCGCGCAGCAGCACGGCGGCGTTGGTGAACGCCTTGACGTACTCCTCGAAGTACTTCCCGGTGGACAGGATGTAGTTGACGACGCCGCCCAGGAAGGCGATGTCGCTACCGGCCCGCAGCGGGATGTGCATGTCGGCGACCGCAGAGGTCCTGGTGAACCGCGGGTCGACGTGGATCACCTTGGCGCCGCGCGCCTTCGCCTCCATCACCCACTGGAAACCGACGGGATGACATTCGGCCATGTTGGAACCCTGGATGACGATGCAGTCAGAATTCTGCAGGTCCTGCAGGAAGTTCGTGGCTCCGCCACGACCGAACGAGGCCCCCAGACTGGGGACGGTGGCGCTGTGTCAAATACGGGCCTGGTTCTCGACCTGGATCGCACCCATCGCCGTGAAGAGCTTCTTGATCAGGTAGTTCTCTTCGTTGTCGAGGGTGGCACCGCCGAGGGCCGCGATGCCCATCGTCCGGTTGACCGGATGGCCGTGCCCGTCGTCGTCCTGCCAGCTCCGCGCCCGAGACTCCAGGATGCGGTCGACCACCATGTCGGTGGCCTTGTCGACGTCGATGGA
>CAXTBG010000076.1:0-19144 GCA_964242105.1 uncultured Nakamurella sp.
ACGAGTGGGAGGTCGAGGTGTCCCAGATCGCCGCCGAGGACGAGGAGATCTCCGAATACATCAAGGCGCTGGAGGAGCGCGACGAGGAGGACGAGCCACTCAAGCCCGCGTCGGGCGAGTCGATCGCCGCCGAGTTCGAGCGGTACCTTCGCCGTCGGGGCCCCAAGCCCGGCGATCCGCGCCGCTAGCATCCGGGCAACGCAGGACAGCAACAAGGGAACGCCGAAGGAGTCCGATGGCCAGTTCGTTCGGGATCAGCCCGGCCAGCCGCACCGGCCGGCCCGTCCGTTCCTTCGGCACCTCGCACCTGCTGGTCCTGGGGGCCGTCGACCTGGTGTGCGGCATCGTCGCGTTGATCTGGCCCGGCGTTACGATCCTCGTGCTCGCGCTGATCTTCGGTCTGCTGCTGTTGCTGGCCGGGGCACTGGCGTTGGCGGTCGGGGCCGCGGCGCGGCGCGGCGGTCTGAGCCCGGTACTGGCGTGGACGCTGGGCGCGGTGGCGATCGTCGCCGGCGTCGTGTGCCTCGCCCATCCGGGCGCCGGCGTGTGGGCGATCGTCCTCGGCGTGGCGTTCTGGTTCCTGATGACGGGCCTCGGTGACCTGCTGGTCGCTTCGGCGACGCCCGCGCACCGGTGGTGGTTCGTCCTGCTCGGCGCGCTGTCCATCGTCGCCGCCGTGGTTCTGCTGGTGCACCCGGGTGTCGCGATCGTGACGGTCTCCCTGGTGGCTGGGATCTGGTTCCTGGTGCGGGGAGGCAGCGAGATCGTCCTCGGGTTGATGCTTCGCCGGTCCGGCCGATGAATCGGTGTCACCCAGGAGAGTTACGCGCAGTTAATGTTGGACACCGACCGCATCCGTGAGACAAGATGAAGGCATGGTGTCGCCGCAGACGTGGTCGTCCCCCCTCGACGGTGGACCGCTGCAGGAGGACGCGCCGGTGGAGGCCCTCCTGGAGCGTGTCAGCACCGGCGACCAGCAGGCCTTCAACCAGTTGTACGACCGCTTCTCGCCCCGGGTGTTCGGGCTGTCGAACCGGATCGTCCGGGATCCGAGCCAGGCCGAGGAGGTCGCGCAGGAGGTCTTCCTGGAGATCTGGCGGCGGGCTTCCCGGTTCGACCGCGCCAGGGGCTCCGGCGCCTCCTGGATCATGACGCTCACCCACGGACGATCGGTGGACCGGGTCCGCCAGTCGCAGGCATCCAGGGCCCGGGACCTCAAGTCGTCGGTCGAGAACTTCGATCGGGACGTCGATCTGGTGTCCGAGACGGTGGTGCAACACGCGGACGCCGCCCAGGTCACGGATTGCCTGGAGTCGCTGACGAACCTGCAGCGGCAATCGATCACGATGGCCTACTTCGACGGCCACACCCAGCGCGAGATCGGCGAGATGCTGGGTGCAGCGCTGCCGACCATCAAGACCCGCATGCGGGACGGCCTGATCCGCCTCCGCGACTGCATGGGTGTCCCCGCCTGACGCTGCCGCTCGGACGGCCGTCGCCCGACGTCCGCGTGCCCGCGGCGGTCGCCCGTCAGCGGCCCGACGTCGGCCGGTCCGACAGCGGCAGCCGGACGGCTGCCGCTCAGTGCAGCGCGATGCCCAGGAGCGCGTCCACCGCTCCCGCAACGGACGTTCCCTCGATCGCCGGGTCGGCCGCCCAGTCGTCCAGCAGGGCCAGCGCAACGGGGGTGTCCAGGTCGTCGGCGAGCGCGGCCCGCAGCCCGGCGACCACTGCTTCGCCCGACGTGCCGGGGCGTCCGGCCGCAACCCGCCACCTGGCCAGACGGTCGACCGCGACGGTCAGCAGGTCGTCGGTCCAGAACCGGTCCTGCCGGTAGTGCCCGGCGAGCAGGGCGAGGCGGATGGCCATCGGGTCCACGCCGTCCCGCAAGAGGACCGAGACGAAGACCAGGTTGCCCCGCGACTTGGACATCTTCTCCCCGTCCAGCCCGATCATCCCGGCATGCGTGTAGTGCTCGGCGAACCGGGGCATGCCGGACAGCACTTCCGCGTGGGCGGCGGAACATTCATGGTGCGGGAAGATGAGATCGCTTCCACCGCCCTGTACGTCGATCGGCCGGCCGCCCGTCCGCAACGCACCGAGGCGGTTGCCGGCGATCGCCGTGCACTCGATGTGCCAGCCGGCACGGCCGGCTCCCAGTGCGGACGGCCACGACGGTTCCCCCGGCCGCGCCATCCGCCACAGCACCGGATCCAGGGCCTGCTTCTTCCCCGGGCGGTCGGGGTCGCCGCCACGCTCGGCGAAGTAGGACAGCATGGTCGCCTCGTCGTACCGGGACTCGTACCCGAAGCGGCCGGACGCCTCCACGTCGAAGTAGACGTCGGGGTACTCGTCGTCGACCACGCGGTACGCCGCGCCGGATTCCAGCAGACGGTGGGCGGCCGCGGACACCTCGTCCATCGCTTCCACGGCGCCGATGTAGTCGGTCGGCGGCACCACCCGCAGGGCGGTCATGTCGTGCCGGAACAGCTCGATCTGCTCGGCGGCCAGCTCGGCCCAGTCGACGCCGTCCCGCTCGGCGCGCTCGAGCAGCGGATCGTCGATGTCGGTGATGTTCTGCACGTAGTGCACCCGGTGGCCGGCGTCCAGCCATACCCGCTGCACCAGGTCGAAGGCGAGATAGGTGGCGGCGTGCCCGAGATGGGTGGAGTCGTACGGCGTGATGCCGCACACGTAGAGGGTGGCGACCGGGCCGGGATCGGTGCGCCGGACGGTCCCGGTGGAGGAGTCGAACAGGTGCAGCACCGGCCCCTCTCCAGGAGCGGGCGGAAGGGACGGAACCACGGGTGAGGGCCAGGAACGCACGTCCCCACAGTAGCCAAGCCGGGGCGCGCCCCCGACCGTCGGACGCGGCCGCTACTGCGGCGCCGGCGCGCCGGGTCGACCTGGTACGACGTGCCGGTTCGTCCGGATGACGGTCTTCTGCCAGCCGGTGAGGGCGGTCCCGCGCACCCGCTGCGGCGGCGAGGACTCCGGGAACATCAGGTTGCCGCGGTCGCGGTGGTGCGGCAGGTTCAGCGCGTGTCCCAGTTCGTGGGTCAGCACCGTCTCGTCGTAGGTGTGCACGTTGCCGGCGTCGAACAGGCTGGCCTGGGCGATCACCCAGTCGGCCGACATGCCCAGCGAACAGCCGGTGGTGTGCCCGGCGATGCTCCGCACCACGACCACCGTGACGGGAGCGCCGACGAGTCCCCGCCGCACCGCGGGGTCGTCGGGGGCCAGGTGCCGCCGGTAGAACGCGGTGTGGCCGAGCACGTCGTCGAGCAGCAGGCCGCGGTTCGCCCGCGGGTCCAGCGCGGCCGGGGGTGGTGGCGCCGGGACCGTGCGGACGCCGACCACCCGCACGCGAACCGCTCCGGACCCGGACAGCACGTCGTCCGCAGCGCGCAACGCCGGCCGCACCGCGTCCGCCGCGCACAGCGGACGGGACTGCTCGTCGGACAGGATGACCACCTGGACCCGGAGCACACCGGCCGACCGGTCCCGGCCGGTGGCCGAGTCGACCGCCGCCTCGCCGAGATGGGCAGCGGTGCTCGCCAGGTCGAGCGTCAACCCTGCTGCCGTCCGGGCCAGCGTCCGGCCCGCACCGGCCAGCGCCGCCGCTACAGCGGAGGCCACGGAATCGCCGACCGCCCCCGCGGCGGCATCGGGTACACCGGCTCCATCTGCAGGTAGTCGATCCGCAGGGCCAGCATGTCGATCTCGGCCGTGGTCAAGTAGTCCGCCATCTCGATCCGCAGGTCGCCGCACATCCCGGTGGAGAGCCGCTGCAGACCGTCGACAACCGAGGCAGGCAGGGAGGTTCCGGCCCAACCCCACAGGATGGTGCGGAGCTTGTCATCGGTGTGGAAGCACAGTCCGTGGTCCACGCCCACAATCATCCCGTCCGGCCGGACGAGGATGTGCGTTCCCTTGCGGTCGGCGTTGTTGACCACCACGTCGAACCCGGCCAGCAGCTTCAACTTGTCCTCGTCGGCGTGCACCACGGCCACATCCGAGCCGTCCCGGTCGACCGCCCGCATGATCGGCAGCCACCCCCTGGGCACCCGCCGACCGGGCACCAGGTCGACCACGTCGGGCGCGTCGTCGGGCTGGTCGATCCACTGCTGCACCATGCCCGTGCCGTACGGCCCGCCGCGCAGGATGGTCAGCGGCACGCAGTCCCAGCCGGCGTACTCGGCGATGCGCCGCGCCGCGACCTCGCGGTGCGCCAGCGTGCCGTCGGGGAAGTCCCACAGCGGCCGTTCACCGCGGATCGGCTTGTAGACGCAGCGGATGTCGATCCCGTCGAGCGAGGCCGTCGCGAGCAGCGTCAGGTTCGAGGCGTCGGTCAGCCGGCCGGAGATCTCCAGCGTGCCGTCGGTCAGCACGCTGCGGACCAGTTCCTGGTCCATCGGTGGCTCGTCCGGATCGACCGGGATGCGCTGGGTCATCCAGTCAGCCGAGGGCACCGCGGTGATAGCCGTTCAACCGCGGGCAGATGTGCCCCTCGGGATCGAGCGGATTGGCGCACAGCGGGCAGGGCGGGCGGCCCGCGGAGATCACCAGCTCGGCGCGCCGGGCGAAATCACTCGCCTCGGCCAGGCTGAGGAACACCCGGAGCGCGTCCGGGCCGTCCTCGCGGTCCTCCAGGACGATGTCCTCGCCGACCTCCTCCTCGCTGAGCGCGAGCAGTTCGACGATCACCTGCGACTGCTCGCCGTCCCAGGCGAGCCCCATGGTGCCGACCCGGAATTCCGCGTCGACGGGCGTGGTCAGGGTGAGGTCGTCCCCGCTGGGGGCCGCCGGCGTCGGCGGCGCACTCACCGAGAAACGCTTCGCCACCTCGGTGATCAGCGTGCCGAGGCGGTCCGCCAGCACGGCCACCTGCTGCTTCTCGCAGGCCACCGAGAAGATGCGGCGGCCGTCGGCCACCTGCAGGAAGAATTCGCGTTCGCCGGGCTGCCCGATCGTCCCGGCGAGGAAACGATCGGGTGAGCGGAAGACGTGGATCTGTCGAGTCATATCACTCCCGAGCTTATGCCAACCGCCCGCGGCCGGGAGGCGCCTGCGGATCGCGGCGGCCCGCCGGAACAGCGGTCGCGGCGTCCGCCGCCGTCGGTCCGGCACCTGGTGTGACACGGGCGACAGCGCCCGGACCTACGCACCGCCGCCGGGAACGGCGTCGGAGGACGGAGCCGCGGCGTCCGGATCGGCAGTCCCAGCGACCGATCGAGTCCCGTCCGGCCCGTCCGGACCCTCTGGATCTGCCGGCTCGGCCGGCTTCGGCGGGGGCCGCAGCGAACCCAGTTCGCCGGAGTCGTTGATCCGCTCGACGAACGGCCGCAACGGCGTGTACCGCACGACCGACAGCGACGCCGGATTGACCACGATCCGCTGGAACCCGTCCAGGTGCAGCCCCAGCGCGTCGGCCAGCACCGCCTTGATGACGTCGCCGTGCGAGCAGACCAGCACCACGGCGTCCGGGCCGAGCGCCGCGACCACCTCGCGGATGGCTTCCACCGCCCGGACGCCGACCGCCGCCAGACCCTCCCCGCCGGGGAACACGGCCGCCGACGGATGAGCCTGCACGGTCCGCCACAGGTCCTCGCCGGCCAGGTCCTTCAGCGCCCGGCCGGTCCAGTCCCCGTAGTCCACCTCCGCGAGACGCGGTTCCAGCCGGACCTGCAGACCGGTGGCGGCGGCCAGCGGTGCCACGGTCTGCTGGCAGCGCTCCATCGGAGAGCTGATCAACGCGTCCAGCTCGATGCCGGACAACCTGGCCGCGACGGCCTGCGCCTGCTCCTGGCCCTTGTCGTCCAGCAGCACGCCGGCGCTCCGGCCGGCGAGCACACCGGCCACGTTGGCCGTCGACCGGCCGTGCCGCAACAGCACCACCGTCGTCATCGCAACGCCCCCGCGGAGAGGGCGACGATCAGCGCGACGCCGACCGCCCACCGGTACCAGACGAAGGTGGTGATCTTGTGCCCGGAGACGAACTTGAGCAGCCAGGCGACCGAGACGTACGCGACGACGAAGGCGACCACGGTCGCGACCAGAGTCGGAGCCAGGCCCACGTGCACCGGGTCGGGATGGTCGACGGTCGGCGCCTGGGTCTTCAACGCCGACGGCAGCTCGAAGACGCCGGCCCCGATCAGTGCGGGAATGCCCAGCAGGAACGACAGCCGGGTGGCGGCGACCCGGTCCAGCCCGCGCATCAGCCCCACCGAGATGGTCGCGCCGGACCGGGACACACCCGGTACCAGCGCCAGGCTCTGGGCGAACCCGATCAGCAGCACGTCGAGCAGGTTGAGCTCCTTCTCGGCGCGGTTCTGCTTGGCCACCGCCTCGGCGACCAGCATCACCACACCCCAGACGATCAGCGCGCCCGCGACGATCCAGAGGCTGCGGAGCTGGTCGGAGATGATGTGGCGCAACAGGAATCCCAGGATCGCGATGGGCAGCGAGCCGATGATCACCAGCCAGGCCATCCGGTAGTCCGGGTCGCCGCGGTGCTTCCGGTCGGACAACCCGCGGACCCACGCCCGCAGCAGCCGCCAGATGTCGGCGCGGAAGAAGAGAATGACCGCGATGATCGCGCCGACCTGGATGACGGCGGTGAACGCGGTGATCCCCGGGTCGTCGATCCGGTAGCCCAGCATCCGGGTGACGATGGTCAGGTGCCCGGTGGAGGACACCGGGAGGAATTCGGTGAGGCCCTCGACGATGCCGAGGATGATCGCGGCCAGGAGCGTCACGCGAGGACCCCGGCGGCGGTGGCTGCCGCGTGCAGGACGTCCAGCGCTTCCAGCCGGGCGTGCAGGTCCGGGTCGGCGGGCGAGATGTTCACGGTGGTCACTCCTTGTCGGGCCAATGCCTGCAGGCGCTGGACGATTCGGTCGGCATCGCCGATCAGGCTCGTGCGGTCCAGGAAGTCGAACGGAACGGCCGCCGCTGCGCCGGTGTAGTCGCGGGAGAGGAACTTCTCCTGCACCTCGTCGGCCTCCCGCTCGTATCCCATGGCCGTCGCGATGCCATGGTAGAAGTTGATCTTCTTGGACCCCATGCCCCCGATGTACAGCGCGGCCGTGGGGCGCACGAGCATCGCCGCCCGTTCCGGGTCGGGGTCGAGCGCCACGGAGGCCTGGACGGAGATGTCGATCCGGTCGGGATCGCGGCCGGCCGCCGTGGCGGCCTCGCGGATCCGGCGGATGTGCGCCGCTCCCGACTCCGGGTCGAAGAAGATGGCCAGCCAGCCGTCGGCGATCTCGCCGGTCAGCGCGAGGTTCTTCGGCCCGACGGCCGCCAGGTAGATCGGCACGGCCGGACGGACGGGTTGCAGGGACAGCACCAGCGCCTTGCCCGGCCCGTCGGCCAGCGGCAACGTGAAGTGCTGCCCACCGGCGGTGACCCGGCGCCGGGCCAGCGCCTGCTGCACGATCTGCACGTACTCCCTGGTGCGGCCGAGCGGATCGGAGAAGCGGACGCCGTGCCAGCCCTCGGACACCTGCGGCCCCGACACGCCGAGGCCGAGGCGGAACCGGCTGCCGGACAGCGCATCCAGCGTTGCGGCCGTCATCGCCGTCATCGCCGGGGTCCGGCCGGGGATCTGCATGACGGCCGAGCCGATGCCGATCCGCGACGTGGTCGCCGCGATCGCGCCGAGCACCGAGACCGCGTCGGAGCCGTAGGCCTCGGCCACCCAGACGACGTCGTAGCCGAGGCGGTCCGCGGCCGCCGCGAGCTGCAGGTTGTCCTGCAACTGCTGCGCGGAGGTCACATAGCCCAGATTCAACCCGAGTCGCATGGGCGTTGACGCTACCGGGCGTCGGGCGCGCCCCGGGCCGATAGGTTTGCAGCCATGGAGTCGCGGCGCGTCGGTCGGAGCGGGTTGGCGGTGTCCCGGCTCGGTCTGGGCACGATGACGTGGGGCCGCGACACCGACGCCGACGAAGCGGCATCGCAGCTCGAGACCTTCGTCGCCGCGGGCGGCACGCTGATCGACACCGCCAACGTGTACGGCGACGGCGACGCCGAATCCCTCGTCGGCACCCTGGTGCCCGATGTGGTGCCGCGTGCGGACGTGGTCCTGGCCACGACGACCGTCGGGACGGGCGGCGGGCGGGGCCGGCTGCTCGGCGCGCTGGACGCGTCGCTGCGCCGGCTCGGCACGGATTCGGTGGACCTGTGGCAGGTGCACGGCTTCGACGCCTCCGTACCGTTCGAGGAGACGTGTTCCGCCCTCCAGCGCGCGGCGGAGTCCGGCCGTGCGGCGTACATCGGCGTGTCAGGTCACAACGGCTGGCAACTCGCCACCATGGCAGCGTGGTTGCGCGCCGCCGGCTGCCCCGTGGTCTCGGCCGAGACGGAGTACTCGCTGGTGGACCGCTCGGCCGAGGAGTCCCTGCTGCCCGCCGCCACGGCGCACGGCATCGGCCTGCTGGCCTGGGCGCCGCTGGGCCGTGGGGTGTTGACCGGCAAGTACCGGCACGGCACACCGGCGGACTCGCGGGGGGCGTCACCGCACTTCTCCCGCTACGTCGGCCGGCACCTGCGACCCGACGCCGGCCGGATCGTGGAGGCGGTGGCCACCGCCGCGGAAGGACTCGGCACGTCACCGCTCGCCGTGGCGTGCGCCTGGGTGCGGGACCGCCGGGGGGTCGCCAGCGCCATCGTCGGCGCGCGCGACAACGCCCAGCTGGTGGGTTCACTCGCCGCCCAGGACCTCGTGCTGCCGGCCGAGATCCGGGCCGCGCTGGAGGATGTCAGCTCACCGACCGCGGGTGATGATGCGGCCCAATGACTTCTGACGCCGCCGCTGCCACAGCCGATGGGCCGCCGGATGTCTTCGCCGAGTTCGCCTCGTCCGGGCTGTGGCCGGGGGTCGGGCAGGCCATGGCGCAGGCCCTGCCCGCCGCCGGGATCACTTCGGCGCGCCGGGTGTCGGTGGCCACGCTGTCCGCGCTGCCGAAGATGACGCCGAAACGGGCCGACCGGCTCTACACCTCGTGGATCGGCGCCGGTCAGGCCTACGCGGTGGCCGAACTGCTGGTGCCGCAGGAGATTCCGGTGCGCTGGGCCGGTCGACTGCTGGAGGCGCTGGGCGACGACGCCGCCGAGCAGCTACGGTCCGACCCCTGGCGCCTGCTGGCGCTGCCGGACGCCACCGTGGCGCAGGCGGATCGGGTCGCGCTGGCCGTCGACCCGTCGGTCGGGCGGGCCGACCCACGCCGTGGGCGGTCCCTGGTCGACTGGACGCTCGCCCGGTTCGCCCGCCAGGGGCACACGGCGGCGTCGACGACGCAGGTGGCCGACGCCCTGCGTCCCTTCGGGGTCGACGCGACGGCCGCCATCGACGCGGCGGTGGCGGCCGACCTGGTGAGCGTCGTTCCCGGACCGGACATCGGCTCCGGCGCCGCACCGGTCGACGCGACCGCCGAAACGACCGCCCAGGCGAGCGGCACGGCAGCCGGCAGCGAGCCGTGGGTCGCGCGGAAGGTGTTGGCCCAGGCGGAGAACGACATCGCCGTGCATCTTCACCGGCTCACCTCGACCGCGCACTCGCTGGCCGGGGCGCGGGCGGTCGCCGCCGCGGTGTCCGGGCTCGACGAGGTGCAGGCGGGGGCGGTGACCCTGGCGGCCGGGCACGGTGTGTCGGTCCTGACCGGCGGCCCGGGAACGGGCAAGAGCCGGACGATCGCGGCCGTGGTCGCGCTGTGCACCCGTGTCGGCGTGGACATCGCGCTGGCCGCACCGACCGGCCGCGCGGCCAAGCGCCTGGAGGAACTCGCCGGGTCCACCGCCACGACGATCCACCGGCTGCTCGGCGCACGGCGGGGCAACGGGTCGATCTCGGCCGGGTTCGAGCACGACGCGGACAACCAGATCGAGGCCCGGCTCGTCGTCGTCGACGAGGCGTCGATGCTCGACGTGGAGCTGGCGGCCGCGCTGCTGTGCGCCCTGAAGGACCAGACGCACCTGGTGATCGTCGGCGATCCGGCGCAGCTGCCCTCGATCGGTCCCGGACGGTTCCTCGGTGACGTGCTCGACGCCGGCGTCGTCCCGGTGACCCAACTGGAGAAGCTCTACCGGCAGACCGAGGGCGGCGCCATCGCCCGACTGGCGCTGGCGGTCCGCGGCGGCGAGCTGGCCGCGGTGGACGACCCGACCCACGAGGTGGTCGTCGTTCCGGCCCGGGGCTCCGAGGACGCCGCCCGCCGGGTGGTGCAGCTGGTCACCGACTCCATCCCGCGGGTCTTCGGCACGTCACCGGACCAGCTGCAGGTCGTCACACCGGTGCACCGCGGCCCGGCCGGCACGCAGGCGTTGAACCGCGCCCTCAAGGCGGTGCTGAACCCGGGGCGCGGGGCGGTGCGCGGTTTCGACGTCGGTGACCGGGTGGTCGCCACGGCGAACCATCTGGACGCCGAGCCCACCGGCTTCGCCAACGGCGAGGTCGGCACGGTGGTGTCCACCGGCGACAACTCCGTCCGTGTCGTGTTCACCACGGGTGAATCGGAGGTCAGCGGCAAGTCCCTCGGCGATCTGCTGCACGGGTGGGCGATCACGGTGCACCGGGCGCAGGGTTCGGAGTGGGAGGCGGTGGTGGCGGTGCTGCCGCCGGAGGCAGGCTCGATGCTGTCCCGCCCGCTGGTCTACACGGCGCTGACCAGGGCGCGCCGGCACCTGTCGGTGATCCACGCGGCCGGGCCGATGGTCGCCAGGGCGGTCCGGTCGATCGGCGCGGAGCCCCGCCGCACCCGGCTGAGCAGCCTGTTGCGGGAGCCGGTGGGCGGTGCCCGTCTGACAGCCGACGGGCGTGCCGGCCGATCCTCCGACGGCCGTGCTGATCCGTCGCCCGACGGGCACCTGGTGGAGAATGGAACGCAGGCGCCGCCCGCACGTGGGACGGCCATCCACCCGGGGAGATGATCGGCCATCGAATCGGCCAAGATCCCACGCCGTCCGCGCTGGGCCAGCTATCCGACGCCGTCCGAGGCGAACAGCGACTTCGAGTACCAGGGTCTCCGGATCGACGCCAACACCAGTCGGTCCGCCGCTGCGACGATGCTCGCGCTGCGCGCCGAGTTCGCCGGATGGGAACTCGACCGGGTGCTGCGCTTCGAGGACGGCAGCCGACGAGTGTGGATGCGCCGCAAGCGCTCCCCCGGCCTGCTGCCGGATCTGACGCCGTGATCCGCTGCCCGCTCGCCGCTTCCCAAACCCACCGGCCGGTTCGCCGTGGGCCCTCCGACGCACCCGTAGCACGTCCGTCGCACTCGTAGGCCAGTCGACGGCCCTACGAGTGCTCGCCAGGTGCTACGACTGCGGTCAGAGCGGTGCGCGGCGGTAGGTTGCTCCGGGTGGAAGCCCGATGACGACGCCTGGACCGGCGGCGGAGCGGTCCGCCGTGCTCCGCGACTCGATCGGCGTGTCCGTCGCCACCGGCGCCTACGGCATCTCCTTCGGCGCCATCTCGACCGCCGGCGGCGTCGGCGTGTGGCAGACCGTCGCGCTGTCGCTGCTGATGTTCTCCGGCGGCAGCCAGTTCGGCATGGTCGGCGTGATCGCCGGTGGCGGGTCGGCGTGGGCCGGCGCCGTGACCGCCGTCCTGCTCGGCGCCCGCAATGCGCTCTACGGACTCCGCCTGTCCACCCTGTTGGGGCTCCGCTCGTGGCGGCGAACGCTGGCGTCGCAGGTGGTGATCGACGAGTCCAGCGCGATGTCGATGGGCCGCAGTTCCGTCGCCGCAGGACGACTCGGCTTCTACGCCACGGGCATCGGCGTCTTCGTGCTGTGGAACGTGGGGACGGCCATCGGCGCGGTGGGCGCGTCGTTCCTCACCGACCCGCGGGTGCTCGGGCTCGACGCCGCCGCGCCCGCGGCGTTCCTGGCGCTGCTCGCTCCGCGGCTGCGCGGCCGGGAGCCGTGGGCGATCGCCCTGGCGGCTGCCCTGCTGGCCGTGGTGACCACTCCTCTGGTGCCGCCCGGTGTCCCGGTGCTCGTGGCAGCGGCCTTCGGACTGGCCGTGGGGCTGTGGCCGCGCCGCCCGGACGGGCCGACGACGGTCCGCCCGGACGGGGCGGCGAGGTGACCTGGACCGCTCTGCTGGTGGCCTCCGCCGGTGTGTACCTGTTCAAACTCGCCGGCATGTCGGTGCCGGTGGCCGTCCTGCAACGCCCGCGGGTGCAGCGGATCGCGGCGCTGCTGCCCATCGTCCTGCTGGCCTCCCTGATCGCGGTGCAGACGGTGGGTAGCGGGCGGGCGGTGGTGCTGGACGCCCGCTTGGCAGGCGTCGTCGTCGCCGGCGTCGCGGTGTGGCGGCGGGCGCCGTTCCTCGTGGTCGTCGGTCTGGCGGTGCTGGTGACGGCGCTCGTCCGGCACGTCGTCCCAGGCAGTTGAGCCGCCTGCCCGGATCGACCGCCGCTGGAGAGGAGTCAGCAGGTGCGCAGCAGGCGGTCCAGCACCCGCGTCCCGAACTCCAGCGACTCGATCGGCACCCGCTCGTCCACCCCGTGGAACAGCGAGGAGAAATCCAGCTCCGGCGGCAGGCGGAGCGGCGAGAATCCGTAACCGGCGATGCCCAGCCGGGAGAAGGCCTTATTGTCGGTGCCGCCCGAGAGCATGTACGGCACTGCTTCCGCACCGGTGTCCTCGGCCACCAGTGCGTTCTTCATGGCCTCGACGAGCGGGCCCTCGAACGGGAACTCCAGCGGCGGCTGCCAGGTCCAGGTGATCTCGACACCGTCCCCGACGATGTCGGCCACCTGCTCGCGGAAGTGCTCCTCCGAACCGGGAAGCACCCGGCAGTCGACGGTCGCCTCCGCGGTCGAGGGAATGACGTTGGCCTTGTAGCCGGCCTTCAGCATCGTCGGGGTTGCCGTGTTGCGCAGCGTCGCGTTGACGATGCGGGACACCGGTCCGAGCTTGCTGATGGACCCGGCGAGGTCGTCGTCCGGGAATTCCAGGCCGGTGAGCTCGGTGATCCTGGTGAGGAAGCTGCGGAGGGTGGCCGTCATGGTCAGCGGGAAGTCGTAGCTGCCCAGCCGTGACACGGCGTTGGCTATGCGGGTGACGGCGTTGTCGTCGTTGATCATGGAGCCGTGCCCGGCCCGGCCGCTGGCCTTGAGATGCGCCCACGCCACGCCCTTCTCGGCGGCGGCGATCAGGTAGGCACGGCGGGTGTCGTCCAGGGTGATGGAGAAACCGCCGACCTCGGAGATCGCCTCGGTCGCGTCGGCGAACAGCTCGGGATAGGAGTCCACCAGCCACTGCGCACCCCAGGTCCCGCCGGCCTCCTCGTCGGAGACGAAGGCGAAGATGAGGTCGCGCGGCGGCACGTACCCGCTGCGCTTGAAGTCCCGGGCAACGGCGAGCGTCATGGCGACCATGTCCTTCATGTCGACGGCTCCCCTCCCCCAGACGTATCCGTCCTGGATCGCGCCGGAGAACGGGTCCACCGTCCACTCCGCGGCGTCGGCCGGAACGACGTCCACGTGGCCATGGATCAGCAGCGAGCCGCGCGCCCGGTCGGCGCCCTCGAGCCGGCAGATGACGTTGCCGCGTCCCGGAACGGACTCGACGTAGACCGTTTCGTACCCGACCTCCTCCAGCTTGTCCTGGATGTAACGCGCGGCCTGCGCCTCGCCGTCGCCGATGGTGTCCGGGTCACCGGTGTTGACCGACTCGAACCGGATCAGCTCGCTGCACAGCTGGACGACCTCGTCCTGCGCCCTGGTACGGAGCGGTTCGTCGTGCGACATCGGGTTCTGCGCCATGCTGCTTTCCTACACTGCGGCGAGCCCGCGGACCGGACCGGGCCCGAGCTGCGTCTGCCGGTTCGGACATCGGGCGCCGATCCAGTAATGTGGGCGGTCGCGATGCGCATCAGGCGCGGAGCGACCCGGTCCGGGTGGCGGAATGGCAGACGCGCTAGCTTGAGGTGCTAGTGCCCGCAAGGGCGTGGGGGTTCAAGTCCCCCCTCGGACACACTGGGATGTTCAGGCAAGTCTGGGGATCAAGCTCAGATAACCCCGATCCGGCTCCGGCCAGATCGGGGTTCTTGCGTTCCTGGCTGAGTTTAGGTGCAGGGTGTGCTGCGGATCCGGCCGCAGCGGTGCCGATGGGCGGTTGAGGTCGTGTGAGCGGGTGGCGGGACAGCAAAACGCCCACCAGAGCGCGTCTGGTGGGCGTTTTCGCGTACGGCGGATCCCCGGCGGGGTTAGGTGGTGCGGGTTCGATTCACGACGCGGCCTCTGCGTCCGGTGCGTTGGGATCGTCGGGGTCGGGCGGGGCGAGGTCGGTGTAGGTGCGGTTGCGTCGACGGGTCCGGGTTTTCGGCGTGGTCGGCGGGGTGGGTGCCGGTTCGCCCAGTGCGGTGCCCCACGGGTCCGCCAGTCCACGCTTGGCGTGCCAGGAGGTGAGGACGCGGACGTTGAACCCGGCGAAGGCGAAAGCGAGAAGGATGGTGTTCTTGACCCGCCCGAAGACTCTGGTGAACCCGCGCCGAAGGTCCAGGCGGTGAGTCTTGAGCTCGGCGTTGAGCGATTCGATGCCGACCCGGCGGTAGTAGGCGTTCACCCAGTCCGATGATCCCCACGCGGAGTCTTGCCGTTCGCGGGGGTACATGTCAGGGCTGATGGTGACGGTTTTGCCGCAGGCACATGGTTCGCCTTTGACGCAGTTGGTGGTGGGGACGGTGTAGGGCAGCCGCATCGTTTTCGGGTTGTTGACGCAGCGGACATGCCCGGCGACGGCGGGGCCTTTGAACCGCTGGTAGCCGTCGGTGTCCCGTTTGGTGAGCGGCATGAACTGGAACGGTTTGCGCCGGTCGAAGGCGTCCGCGATGCGGCGGCGGTCGTCGCTGGAGGCGTTCATCGGCGGGCGGTGGAATTCACGCATGATGTCCGGCAGCGCGGAGGTGTAGATCGCGCCGTCAACCCAAATGGTGCCAGCGATGGGACCGGGATGTTGTTTCCGCTGATTCTCGGTGAGGTCACCCCACACGGTGATGCCACGCTTCCACATGGGGAAGATGAAGTGGTCTGCATCGAGCGGGGTGTAGCCCCGGTCAATGCACAGGTCGGTGATCCGGTGTCCAACGGCGGTCATGCCGTCGACGGTGCGGACGGCGGCGTCGCCGTGACGCGATCCGGCCGGGGCCACCGTTGCACCGGTCAGCAGGTGCAGCACCTCGGATCCACCGATGGGCCGGATCTGGGTGGCGAGGTGTAGCTCGTATCCGGCGTACACGTCACCTTGGCGTCCGTTGTGACCGGTTCGGTGCCCATCGCGGGCGTCGGGGTCTTTGGTGTGTTGAAGACGCCCGTCGGACCTGCGGATAGGGAAGCCGCGTTCCGGGATGTGCTTGTTCGTCGGCTTGACGAGTGTTCCGTCGGGAACCGGTAATCCGGTGTCGGACAGGCTGTCTTTGTCGCCCCAGGACCGGCGGCGGGACCACGTTTCGTAGTCGGTGCCGTCGATCGCGGCGGACTCGGTGAGCTTGTACGTGTCGGGGATGGACGCGGCGATCAGTCGGTCCATGAACAGGTCGGCGGTGAACGCGGTGCCGTCGTCGGCGGTCACCGTTCCGGCTTTCAAAGCGTCGCTGAATTTTCGGAAAGCGTCCCACAGCATGTTGTACGTCGGCGGTGCGCTGAGCCCCAGTTCCCGCCGCTGCGACGGGGTGAACTTCATGACGGTGTTCGCGGTGGCCTTCGTAAAGTGCATCTGCCCGCCGACCACCCCGTGCATCATCAACGACACCAGAAACGCCCGGCTCGTGAAGATTCGGGGACGGCCGCTGGTGGCCTGCACTGCCCGATCTACAACGGGTAGTAGACCGGACGCGTCAACGACTGCGACGGACCGTTTCCATCGCTGCGAGTCGGACAGCTCCGCCCCCGGCGTTCGATGCAGCTGCGTCACTTTCCGGTCACTCGTCATCGGTCAACCCCGCAACGAGGCGATACCGGGTCGTTTCGTCGGTTTCGGCGAGGTACTGCATGTAGTCGTCCAGACGCGGGATCGCGGTCCACCCGACCGCCGACATCAGGGCGGGGATGGGGACACCCCGGTTCAGCAGGCCGACGATCCAAGTGCTCCGCAGACGAGCCGGGACAAGCGTCGGCATCCCAGCGGGACGCTCCACCAGTTTGATGAGGGAGTTCACCCGGTTCCGGTTCCTGGAGTGCGCTCCCATCAGCGGCTCCGTCGGATGTTGCGCGGCCAACTCTTCCAACCGATCGGCCCACACGGCATGGCAGGCAACGGTTCTCGCCCTCTTGCCGGGAATGTCCACAAGGAGCACCCCACCTGATCGGCGGACGCATTTGCCGGTGACCTCGTGGTGTTCGGCGGTGATGATCCCCACGCCCAAACCGAGAGCGACAATCGCTTGGGCGGTGCGCAGACGACCGGGGGTGGCTTGGCTGGTGGCGATCTCCCACCACCGATCAACTTCCTTCGCGGCGTAGGGCGCTTGGAGGTGGTTGCGGGGTAACGCCGCCGGTCGCGGCTCCCAGGCCGCGTTTCGGGTGTTGGCGATGCCGACCATGCGGATGACGGCTCGTAGGGTGCGGCGGGACTCCGCGCTCATGTGGGGAAGACCCACCATGACGTACCGGTCGACGGTCTCTACAGCGAAAAGTTTCTCGGGCTGCAGCGGGATGCCCTGCTGCCGCGCCCACACAGCGAGCCCGGCGGTTCCGCGTAGGGCGTGGATGACCTGATACCGGCCTTGCACCCCGGTCTTGATGACGCAGGCTCGGACGAACGGGCCGATCACGCTGTCCCACTCAGCGACGGGGATGCTGTTCGGCTTGTAGTTGGCGATGTGTTCGGCGGCGTTGTTCACGATGACACCGCTGCGAAGGGTGACGGGGTAGTCCATGTTGCTGTTCCCTTTGTGTGGGCGCGCAGCGGCGCACCCTCGGGAAGGGTGTTGGTTGACTGAGCGAGTTGGTCGGCTCCACCTTCGAAGCCCCGGTGCATGTATCCACCACGGTCCCAGCTCTCCGACGAGAAGGCAAGCACAGCAAGGCTTATCGCTAGGGTGAACCCGTGCCCGCCCGTCAACGCCTTCCACCGGTTCACTACCGAACCGACCCCGGCGTGCCCTTCACCCACAGCGCCCTGCGGCCTGACGCACCCGTCGGAGCCGTCGCCGCACACACCGTCGCCCGCTGCATCGAACAGGCCATGACCCAACGCGGCTTCAACCTCCGGGCGCTCGCCGCCGCCACCGGCATCGACCACGGCACCATCAGTCGCACCCTGCGCGGACACACCTACCCCGACGTGGACACCCTCGCCCAGCTCCAAGCCGTGCTCGGCGTCCACCTCTGGCCACCCGCCGACTGACGGGACGGCGGGTGCTCGCTTCGGGACCACCTTGTTCAACGACAAAACAGACCTGGACATGACGGAGTCGTGCCCCTCTCAACTAGAACAATCGCCGCTCGGTGCGGCCGACCTAGTTGAGCAGTGACCTACTTCCTGGTGCTGGGTTTCCCCTTCACTCTCCCCTTTAGGTGCAACTTCCGAGACAGTTTCCGCAGCTCAGAAGGGTCAGTCTGCTGAACCGTGGGTTGCCAGTCGTCGTCAAACCGGACCAAAAATCTCTCGCGTGATGGACGGCAATCCACCTAGAACGCGGAAGATCGTGAACAACACATCCGAGCTGATCGCGGAATTCCCCAACTCCATCTGGCTGATCGTCCAACGGGAGACGCCGACTCGCTTTGCCAGCACCGTTTGCGACATCTTCTTTCCCGGTGGGTCTCCTTGTCCGAGCCGCAGGCTTCGCACCATCGCCCCGATAGCCAGCCGAAAGCGGCGGCGTTCCTCGGCCAGCTCCGGGGTGACACGCCCCGCCTTGCGATCAGTTGTCACGCCGATACCGTACGAGAGCGCGCAGTAGGCCGTGCCTGCCGCTAGGTCCGCACCCTGTCGGTGTCGGGTCGTATGTTCGCCGTGCCGCGTCGCAACTAGCTCGGTCTGTTGTTCCATCACGTCTACGATCAGCCAGGACCGAACAAGAAGGAGGTGAACGAGCGATGGTGTTCCCAGTTGAACTGGCCTCGACCTTGTCGGGTGCGTCATTCGGCCAGCTGCAGTACTGGCGTCGGCCGACCAACCCCATCCTCGTCCCCGAGCATGGCAACACACCCCGCGCCCTCTACTCGTTCCGCGACATCGTCGCGCTCCGAACCGTCGTCAAACTGCGAACGGCGACATCCCTACAAGCGGTCCGAACCGCGTTCCGCACCCTCCGCGAGTACGACTTGACCGATCATCCGTCCCGGTACCAGTTGGTCAGCCTCGGTGACTCGATCGCGCTTGTGACGGACGATCAGGCGATGGACCTGGTCAAACAGCCGGGAAGCTACGTGCTCGCCACCATGTCGGACATGTTCGCCGGGTTCACGACGAAACGCGGACGCAAGGTGGTCGATCTCCTCCATCCACGCCCAAACCTGGAAGTTAGCGAATCCCGACTGGGTGGGTGGCCGACCGCCAGCAACACACGGGTGCCCTACGACGCCGTAGCCGACCTGATGGCAACCGGTGAGGTAGACGCGCACGGTGTGGCCCTCTTCTACCCGACCGTCTCCGTAGATGCCGCGCGGGATGCGCAGGACTTCGCCCGAGAGGTTGAACAGATCCGGATCGCGGTGTGAGGTTCTTTATTGACGAGAACTCGCACCGCCAAATCGGCCTCCTGCTGCAGAACATCTACCCAACCCACGAATACCGAACGGTCGAGCAAGAGGGTCTAGGTGGCTTAGACGATGTCCCTTTGCTCAACACCCTCGGCTCCCGAGGTTTCGACGCCATCATCACCGCCGACAAAAGGCAGCTGTACCGTCCCGCCGAGCACGCCGCGCTCGTAGCGTCCGGCCTCCACTGGATCGGCCACAACAAATCGAGCGCGAAGGGTCCGTCCGGGGTCGCCCTGACCTGCAGCGGAGTGATCGCAGGCTTCCCGTTCGTGCTCGACCACTTGGCGAACCCCGTAGCTGGGCCGACGTCGTTCATGCTCATCGGCGTGTCGATCGAAGCGAAGCATCGCGTAAACATCAAGCTGCTTTAGCCCGGATGCGCCATCGTGTGATGGTTCCCGGCGGGTCGTGGAGCGGGAATG
>CAXTBG010000077.1:0-19120 GCA_964242105.1 uncultured Nakamurella sp.
GAACGGGTGCATCTTCGCCCAGGAGATCAGCAGCACGATGGCCGCGATGCCCAGCAGGGTCACCACGATCAGCCGGGTGTCGTGGCTGGTCCAAGGGGCAGTCGGATCGGGGGCGGCGGCAAGCAGTGCAGCAGTCATGGTCATCCTCATCGACGGTCGGGAGGGACGGTGCAGATCAGGTGCTCGGGGAGGGCACCGACGACTCCCCCGGCCGTAGCGCGCCGAGGGCCGACGAGCCCGCCTCCGGGCGCAGGTCAAGCTTGGCGATGATCTCCGCGGCCTCCATCGCCGGCTTCAGACCGACGTCGACCTCGAGCACGTTCTCGTCCGGCCCCGGTGGCTCGAGGGTCGAGATCTGCGAGTCGAGCAGGCCGGCCGGCATGTAGTGACCCGTCCGGGCCACCAGGCGGCGACCGATCTGGTCCTTCGTCCCGACCAGATGGACGAACACGACATGGTTGCCGCGCAACACGTCCCGGTAGATTCGCTTCAACGCCGAGCAGGTGATGATGCCGGGCACGCCGGCCATGGCGTGCTCACTGATCCAGGACGCGACGGTCTCCAGCCACGGCCACCGGTCCTCGTCGGTGAGCGGGTGCCCGGCGTGCATCTTCTCGACGTTCTCGTCAGGGTGCATGTCGTCGCCCTCAGCCAGATCCCAGCCCAGCTGGCCGGCCAGCAAGGCCGCCACGGTCGACTTACCCGAACCGGAGACGCCCATGATGACCAGGACCGGTTGCTGCTGTGCGGTCATGCCGTCCGACCTCTCCTTGGCCCCCGCCGGGGGAGCCTACGCCCGGCCTCTCGGGCTGTGCGCCGGCTACCCTGCGGCGCTGCGGTCGACGTGCAGGACGGCCACCGGAGTACCGCCGCAACACGGGTAGGTCAGTGCACTGGCATGTCAGTACACGCCGGCTCGTGCTTGGCTCCACTCCGCCACGGCATCACCGGGTACTGCAACGACTGGGCGGTCGAGCCCACCACCTCACCGCCTCAGCTGCCTCGGGTGATCACCGCTCGAGGCCCTTTCGGGGCGCGCGTCGCCCAAGACGGGCCAGACTCTGATCAACCTCGGCCGGCCCCCTGGCTCGGTGGCACAACGGCGGCGGGCACACTCCCACCCGGCGCCGCGCGCCTCACCCACGGCGCCGCGCGCCTCACCACGGCGCCGTGCGGGTCGTACCGGTGCTCCGCGCGTCATACCGCCCCGGCCGCAGTCGTCCGACTGCAGCGCTGGCCGAACCGTCCCGCTTAGGGTGGCAGGGAGGAACCCGACATCGCCGGTGCAGGAGGCAGTTGTGTCCATCCCGGACGGTCCGGCGGCGGCCGCGTCGGTACCACCAGCGGACGAACCCAGGACGGCGTTCCAGCCGCTGGCCTACAAATCCACGCAGGGCAGGGGCGTCCTGCTGGCCACCGTGCTGGGCAGTGGTCTCGCTCAACTGGACGGCAGCGTCGTCAACGTCGCACTCCCCCGGATCGGCACCAACCTGCACGCCGGGCTGACCAGCCTCCAGTGGACGCTCAACGCCTACACGCTCGCGCTGTCGGGGCTACTGCTGCTCGGCGGGTCGCTCGGTGACCGGTTGGGGCGTCGGCGGATCTTCGTCGTCGGCGTGCTGTGGTTCACGGTGGCGTCCGTGCTGTGTGGTGCGGCCCCGACCGCGACGCTACTGGTAGCCATGCGGGGGCTGCAGGGAGTGGGTGCCGCACTGCTGACGCCCGGCTCGCTGGCCATCCTGCAGGCGGTCTTCCGCAAGGACGACCGCGCGACGGCGGTGGGCGCCTGGTCGGGGCTGGGCGGTGTCGCGACCGCGCTGGGGCCGGTGCTGGGTGGCGTTCTCGTCGGCGTCGCCCCGTGGGGTTGGCGGTTGGTGTTCCTCATCAACATCCCGCTGGCGATGGTCGTCGTATGGGCGGCAGGGCGATACATCCCGGAGACGCGCGACCAGGAGGCGACCGGGCGGCTCGACGTCGTGGGCGCGGTCCTCGCCTCGCTCGGGCTCGCCGGGCTGGTGTACGGCCTGACCCAGGGACCGGCCGAGAACTGGCCGCCGGCAACCGTTGTCTGCATCGGCGTGGGGATTCTGCTGCTCGTCGGCTTCGTGCTGTTCGAACTGCACCATCCCGCGCCGCTGCTTCCTATGGGCCTGTTCACCGTGCGCCAGTTCACCGCGGCCAACCTGGTCACTTTCGCGGTCTATGCCGCGCTCTCCGGCGGGCTCTTCCTGCTGCCGGTGCAACTGCAGCTGGTGTCGCACTTCTCGCCCGTGCAGGCCGGCTCGGCGCTGCTGCCGTTGACGCTGGTGATGCTGCTGCTGTCGGCGCGCGGCGGTGCGCTGGCGCAGCGGATCGGGCCTCGGTGGCCGATGACGGTCGGCCCGGTCGTCGCCGGGGCGGGCATCGCCCTGTTCGCGCGTCTCGGCCCGGACTCGACCTACTTCGGGAATGTGCTTCCCGCTGTGGTGATCTTCGGGCTGGGCCTGTCGCTGACGGTTGCCCCGCTGACGTCCTCCGTGCTGGCTGCCGCACCGGAGCACGAGACCGGGATCGCCTCGGCCGTCAACAACGACGTCGCCCGCATCGCCGGACTGCTGGCCGTCGCCGTGCTGCCGTCGCTGGCCGGGATCACGCCGGCCGCCTACGCCGATCCAGTCCTGCTGTCGGCCGGCTTCCACCGAGCCGTGATCATCGCAGGCGTCCTGTGCGCCGTCGGCGGCGTGCTGGCGTTCTTCACCATCAGCGACGCCGGACTGCGCCGGCCACAGACGCCGGTTCAGGCCAGTCCACTGGGGTGAGCGTCCTTTCCGATCCCCGTGACGACTTGATCCGCTCGCCCGTTCCCTCGGTCAGCTGGGAATGGCGGCCGCTAGGTTGGTTTCGTGATAGTCCACGGCGCCGACGGGCCGGATCGGGTCGACGTCAACACCCCTGTCGCCGGATTTGCCGGAATCCTACGGCAACGCGAATTTCGGCTGCTGTGGTTGGCGGACATCCAGTCGCTGCTGGGTGACCAGATAGCTCGGGTCGCCCTGTCGGTGCTCGTGTTCGAGCGCACGCACTCCGGATTCGCGACAGCGGCCGTATACGCCTTGACCTTCCTCCCCGCCGTTGTGGCCACCGTGGCTCTGGGCCCGCTGGCCGATCGGCTGCCGCGGCGCGCGTTGCTGGTCGCAGGTGACGGCATCCGCGCTGCGTTGCTGGCCACGATGGCCCTCCCGGGTCTACCTATTCCCCTGCTCGCCACCCTGCTGGTTCTGGCCGTGGTGGTGGGCACCCCGTGGAAAGCGGCCGAGTCGGCCTTGGTCGTCGACATCCTGCCCGCTCCCGATCGTCCGATGGGGCTGGGGCTCCGCGCGGCGACCAGCCAGGCGGCCCAGCTCGCCGGCTTCGCCGCAGGTGGTGCAGCCGTCTCCGCCATTGGTCCGCTGTCGGCCCTGGCCGTCGACGCCGCCACCTTCGCGCTCTCCGCTGTGATCATTCGTCTCGGGGTACGCGACCGCCCACCTCCTGTTGCGCTGGCGGACTCGGGGGCAACTTCCGACGGTCAGCCCGACCCAGCGCCGACGCGCCGCTGGTTGGATGGAACGCGAGCCGTGTTCGGGAACCGGCAGCTGCTGTTGTTGCTCGCCTTCTCCTGGCTGCTCGGACTGATCGTCGTTCCAGAAGGTCTGGCAGCGCCTTACGCGCACCAGTTAGCAGGCGGGCCGCAAACAGTCGGGTTGCTCCTGGCTGCTGGGCCCGGTGGAGTGCTTTTCGGCACACTGCTGTACACGCGGTGGCTGAGCGCGCCTGTCCGCGCGACCCTGCTCGGCCCGTTCGCCGCCGCCGCGGGCGTACCGCTCATCTTCTGCGCATTCGCCCCGGGACTTCCTCTCACCTGCGCGCTATGGGCACTGGCAGGGAGCTTCACGGGGTATCAGGTGCAGGTTGTTACCGAGTTCGTCTCCACCATCGCCCCGGTCTTCCGCGCCCAAGGAATCGCCATCGCCTCTGCGGGGCTGCTGGGTGCCCAAGGCGTCGGCCTGCTCGGCGCCGGCCTCATCACGCAATTCGCGGCACCCTCCACAGCTATCGCCATCGCCGGAGCCACAGCCGCTGCGGTGGGCAGCAGCCTCGCGATCATCAGATACCGACGCCGGTACCGACAACCGGAATAGCTCGCTCTCCACGAGCTGGACATCGTCAACCGGCAGCCCCCCGCTGCCTGTTCTTCACCAGTCCCATGCTTGGCTCACTGCCATCACCTGCCCTTCCCGTTGAGTCGAAGTGTCACCACCGGTCGAGGTTCACCAATCCCATGCCTTGCTCATCGCCGTTCACCCGCCCTTCGCCGAGTTGTCGTGGTCTCACCACCGGGTCGAGGCTCACCAGTCCCATGCCTTGCTCATCGCCGTTCACCCGCCCTTCCCCGTCTGTTGTGCGCCTTGGCCAACGACAGCTCGAGGTTCACCAGTCCCATGCCTTGCTCATCGCCGCTCACCTGCCCTTCCCCGCCGGATCTCCGCTCGCCTACCGGCGGTAGACAAGAACTACTGGTGGCAACCGCTTGGTCGACCCTGAGAGTGGATACTGAGTCGACTAGCACCGGCAGTTAGATTGTAAATACGATGCGTAACATCGATACGGTGAGGTGAAGCGTTCATGGGCGCTGATTCACGCTCTTCGATCACCACCTCCACCCACTCGTGGGCCCCCCGGCACTGGCGGTTGCGCACCGTCCCCCAGATGGCGCGGTTCTTCCTGCTCCTGGTGGAGTTCATTGCTGTCGTCGTCACATCGGTACTGGTGGTGACCGAGCCCATGTCGACCGCGGAGTGGCTGCGATTCGCCGTGCTGGCCACTGTCGCGTTCGGATACAGCGAAGCAGGCGCGCGGATCGAACGGCTCAAGAGATATCTGTCGCCCGGCGGCGACAGAGTGGTGGCCAACCAGGTGTCGGTGTGGGCGTTCGCCGCTGTGCTGACGGTTCCGGCCGGATGGGCCGCTCTCTTGATCGCAGCGCTGTATGTGCAAAGTCTGGTGCAGCGCTGTCGTGACAGGACCGGTGTCCCTTACCGGGTCGTCTTCGCCGGGGCCACGGTCATGCTGTCTGCCGAAGCCGCGTCCGCGTCGTTGACCGTTGCGGGGGTAGGCGACATCCTTCGCGGTGGCCTGCTGGCCCCGGCCGCTGTCGTAGGTGCGCTACTTGTGTTCACCATCGTCAACTTCGGGGTGTTGTTGACCGGGATGGGGTTGACCCGACGACCGCCACGGTTGCGTGAACTGCTACCGGACGTCGATGCGTTCGGCTACGAAATCGCGACCCTGACCCTTGGTATCGTCACCGCAGAATTCCTCGCGCACACACCGACGCTGACCCCGGTCGCGGTCATCCTCGCGGCGTATCTGCACCGCAGTTCGTTGGTCAACTCCCTCCACCGGGCGGCAGCCATCGACCCGAAGACCGCCTTGCCGAACCTCACAGCCTGGACCGAGCACGCGCAACGCGTCCTCAGCCGGGCCTTCCGCCGCAACGAACCGGTCAGCGTGCTGTTCTGCGACCTGGATCACTTCAAGCAGGTGAACGACACCTATGGGCATCTCACCGGCGACCGCGTACTCGCCGCCGTCGCGCAATGCCTACGCCAGGAACTGCGCGGTCCGGACGACATCGGCCGATTCGGCGGAGAGGAGTTCGTCGTAGTTCTGCACGCTCTGGACCATTGCGCGGCTCACGTGGTAGCGACGCGCTTGCGGATCGCGGTCAGCGCACTGCGCTTCGACCACGGCCTGCACATCACCATGTCCGTCGGTGTCGCCCATCACCCCGCGGGCCGCGAACCGCACCTTCATGAACTCCTGGCCTGCGCGGACGCGGGCCTCCACCTGGCGAAGACGAGTGGACGGAATCAGGTCCGCACCGGGCCTTTGCCAGGGCCCCGCTAGCAGATGTTCGTCGGCCGCCGAGCCCGAGCCCTGTCTTCCGGATCAGCGGCGCACACCGATCCCCCTTTCATCATCGAAGACCGCCACCCGCTCGGCGATGCGGACGCCACGTTCAGTTGCCGACCTCCCGAGCGTCTCAGAGTCCCGGTCGTCACCGCGGCGGTTCTAGGATCGCGTCGTGACCACCGTCGTGCAGCGGCCAGCACGTGAGGCAAACGGGTGACGATCGGGCCAGTCAACGCTTCGGCCTTACAGAGTATGCGGATTGACGCTTGAGCATGGCCCTGTCGGGGGACATTACGGCTGAGGCCGCAAAAGGCTGCCTTCGCTAGCTGGTCAGGGTTTGGCGGGTCCGGGCGATGGTCGAGAGTCGTCCACACCCGCCGATCGCTCGCCTTCCGAGTAAGGGTGAGCGGGGCGGTGAATGGTGTGGTAGCAGAAGGCCTGGCGTGGGCCGTGGGCGAGCTGGCGGAGCTGGCGACCGGCGATTTCGACCTCGACGAGATGCTGGCACGATTGTGTGAGGTCGCCGCCCAATCCCTCCAGGTCGATGGGGTCGGGGTGATGAAGCTCGTTGACGGTGACACCAAGTTCGTCCATGTCAGCGAGCCGGGACTGACCGACTTGGAGCGCCTGCAGGAACTGCTACAGCAGGGACCCTGCCGTGACGCCATCGACGGCCGCGCCGCCGTCGCCGTCGGGACGGTCGCCGACATGACGTGGCCCGAATACATGAGGCTGGCCTCGGACACCGGCGTCCAGGCGGTCCTGGCGGTCCCACTGCTCGGTCGTAGCCGGGTCTGGGGCACCCTGGACATCTATTGGCGCACCGAACATGAAGTGAGCGACGCCGAACGGGCTTCGGCGCAGTTGTTGGCCAACGTTGCAGTGTCCTACCTGGCGATGGCCCAGGACCGGGCCCAGTCCCGACTGGCCCAGCAACAACTGGTCCGGCGAGCGCTCTACGACCAACTCACCGGACTACCCAACCGCGGCCTGATTCAGGAAATGATCACCCACGCCCTGGCCGCCGCGGACCGTCGCGGCACCGTGGTCGCAGTCCTTTTCGTTGACCTGGACCGGTTCAAGTCGATCAACGACACTTTCGGTCATCAGGCGGGTGACCACGTGTTGCAGGTCGTCGCGCAACGTTTGCAGAAGGCGATGCGGGCCGGGGACACCGTCGGCCGGCTCAGCGGTGACGAATTCTTGATCGTTTGCGAGGACATCGGCGATCACGCCGACGGTCAGCAGATTCTCACGATGTTGGGTGACCGGGTGCGCGCCGCCGTCAGCGAACCGATCCGGATGAATCGGACCGACGTGTCCGTCGCAGCCAGCGTCGGGATCGCCGTCACCGCTGACCGGCCCTCCGCCATCGAGATCATCCATTCCGCCGATCAGGCCATGTACGAGGCGAAAGCCGCAGGCCGCGACCGCGTGGTCCTGCACCGCCACGCCTCAACGGCCGCATTCGCGCGACGGGAGCTGGAATGGCAACTGACTCACGCCGTCGAGCACGATGAACTGCTCGTTCACTATCAACCCATCGTCACACCAGCGGGCAGGGTCACCGCGGTGGAGGCGCTACTGCGCTGGCAACACCCCACCCTCGGTCTGCTGGAAGCCGGGTCATTCATCGGATTCGCCGAAGCGTCGGGATCCATCGTCCCCATCGGGCAGTGGCTGGTCCGGCAGGCGATGCAGCAGCTGAGCGCCTGGATGCTGCAGGACCCCGGGACCGCGCCACTGGTGATGTTCTGCAATTTCAGCCCGCAGCAGCTGCTCACTCCCAACCTCGTCGGGCTTCTCGGCCAGGGTCTGACCGATTTCGCTCTGGAACCCGGTCAACTCGGAATCGAGATCTTGGAGGCTGACCTGGCCGAACCGCGGTTGATCGACGTCCTGACGACCCTGCAACGCAGCGGTCACCCGTTGGCAGTTGACGACTTCGGCACCGGCTATTCCTCGCTCTCCCGGTTGATCGAGCTACCGGTGGACTACGTGAAGATCGATCGAAGCGTGGTCACCAAACTGCCCGACGACCCGCGCGCCCGCGCCATGATCAAAGCCATCCTGGCTCTGGCAGCAGACCTCGACCTCACTGTCATCAGCGAAGGCATCGAGACCCAACGGCAAGCTACCTATCTGCAGCAAGCCGGCACGCATCTACTTCAAGGATTCCACCTCGGACGGCCGATGCCCGCCCGCGATCTCACCGCCGCACTCGAAGCCGGTGCCGCTATCACCTCGGCCGCGCCCGCCATGCATCGACACCACGATCTTAAGAGGCCGGATACAGAGACCGTGACCTGAGCCCATGACCCACCGCACGCCGGACTCGCCACCTCGATCTCTCCGCCGGGACGCCACGACACTCAACTGGCCTCACTCATGCCCATCCACCTCCCAGATGTGTTCAACATCAGGCTGATCAACACCCCGCACCTGCTGTACCGAACCCAACGCGGCGGGAGTCATCTGTTGCCGACAGCAGACCAGCGATGAGGCAGATTCGCGGGGAGCGCTGCCATTTCCGAACGCAGCCCGTCTTCATGGGAGACTAGCGGCTTTTTCTTCCCCACCGAGAAGGGTTACCGGCAAAGAGTCCGTGAATGACCGAGTCCGCGCACAGCTGCCAGGTCTTGGCAGCACACCCTTGCTCGTCTCGCGCATTCTCAGGGAGTAATTGCTATGAGAACCTGGGAATCGACCGCATCAACCGCCACACGGCAGTCAACGGGGCCGGCGATTGACCACGGCGCGGCCGGCGGCGGCGCTCACGCCGACGGCCAGCACAACAGGAAGGGGAAAGCCAACCGGGTCGAACAGATACAGGCCGACCAGAGACCCGGTCAGCAGACCGACGACGCCGAAGGCAGCGACGTGGACGCTTTGCCGCTCAACGGTCCGAACGGCGAAGTGGGCAATCACCGTCAACGGAGCGCCGATCACGAGCACCACGAAGAAGCCGAACGCCAGAACCAGTCCGATTCCCGGCAGGAGATCGGCCGCACTGGATGCGCCACCGAAAGCAACCGGCACGAGTACAGAGCCGATCCCGAGCGCGCACAGGGCCGCGACGACATAGCCGCCAACGCTGGGGGTGTTCCGCCGATAGAACGGCCCGACGTCACCGGGCTCGGCCGGCCCCACCGGCCCGGCGGCCTCGGACTGGTCGCTCACCGGACCCTGATCACCATCACGTCGCTGTCCACGCTTTGAACACTACCGACTATGGGTGGCGCTGGTTCGACGGTTCTCCCGCCCGTCCTCGGCAGCCTCACTGGGAAGACCTCTGCACCTGCTTTGTCGAACTGGACCGCCCGGGCGACGCGGTCCTGCGATCGGTCACCGCGGGAGGGGCGCGCAGCCCCGGGTATACCCTCTGCGGTGCTGCCCCCCGGGGCAACAACGCGTCAGGCACACCACGAAGGTCCCGGCCCGGATACCCGCCACCGCGGTCGCGGTGCCAGCCAGGCGCTGGGTCAGCGCTGACCATCGTCCGCGACCACTGGTTCCGCCAATCCCCGGTAGACGCCGGGGTGCTGATTCTGCTGCGTCCGAATCGACGGCACAGCGCACCGGGTCCTGGTGAGCCAAAGGAGACAGAAATGTTGCCGCGCGCAGCATCAAACTTAGAATGGATGATACTCAACGGTGGGACCTGCGATCACCGTGACGAGGTGAGAACCGAACTGTCGCCGGACGGCCGCCACTTGTTCTTCCGTGCCGTGCCGGATGTCAACCATCACTCTGTTCGCGCTGACGCTCGGACCAAACTTCTGCAGGATGATGCCCTGTTCTCGAAGAGCTGCACCAGCGGCTTTCAGCGCTTCCATCATCTGCATGAGCTCCAGATATGCGTTCTTCACAAGCGGAAAGTCAAAAAGGGCAGGGTCGAAGGTATCCGTCAAGGCAGCTCTGACACCGGCATCCACTCTCGTCATCGGAAGCTTGATGACTGGCGGGTCGCTGGAACGGTCGATCCATATTCCACCGGACACGTCCCGAAAGGCGGAGAGTCGATTGTGCACCACCACTGCAACATCGGTAAGGAAATCACTCCTATTCGGCTCCGCACAGTGATCGGGACGAGGATCCAGAAGGGACCAGGGGCGTGCCGCACGGCAGCTTCACCGCGGCAGCCCTGCAACGAAACTACCCTGCGGGCAGGGAACCCGCGGATGCCGCTCGAGTACGACGACCGTCAGGAAAATACTGTTGACGACTGCGTCCCGACTGTGGCTCGGGCTGGGCGATGACCTCCCGCCAGAGAAGCGCTGATACCGGCCGGCGCCCGCCCGGTGAATCGAGGAGACGTTCGATGCCGCGCCGGAGGCAGGCCGGCACAGGCCCGTCCCGGCGGCGGAATACGTGCGACAATCCAGGTGTGATGACGACACCGGAGGCTCATGCCGCGTAAGCGCCCCTCACGACTGCGGGCTGCGCGGGCGCAGTCACGAGGACTGGTCACCCCGGGTGTTCCGGAGGCCACGGGTTACGCCCTGGACCGGCTTGACCGCTCGGATATCGACTCTGCACGCTTGGCGGAAGCCGTCCGAGCGTGGCAATTCACGGCATCTTTGCCTCGCGCACAACTCACCGCACCCAACAACGACTGGGCCCTGTACATCGGGCCGAATGCGCGCAACGAACTCGAACTCGCGCTGCACGTGCTCCCTCGACGGAAGGCCGCCACATTGCGGACGGTGGTCGAGCAGGCGGACGAGACGTTCCGGTCCAGAACGTTGAACAATCCCCTTGCGGACCCATCGCTGCCGTGGTGGGCGCGTCGCTGGGAGCCCTGATGGTCCGGCAGACGAGCAGGCAGACACGTTGCACACGGAATGGTGAGTGAGACGGGTGCTCCCTGCCCGACGGTGGGTATTGCTAGCGAACGCGGGCCAACCCGAGCAGCAACCCGTCCGCAGACACCGCCGGGCTGCTGGTCAGGAACAGCACCGTGCCGGCGTCCGGACTGACGATCTCGGTCGAGGACTCGCCCCACACATCGCTGACACTGCCCAGCACCTGTCCGGCGTCGACCGAGGCCCCGACGGGCACGGCTGGCTGCCACCAGCCGGCGTTCCCGGTGCGCAGCCAGTGCCAGCCGTCGTGCTGCTCCACGTCGGCCACCGGCAGCACATCGCCGTCGAGGACGCCGACGGACCTGGCCATGTTGCGTAGGCCCGTCAGGTGCAGGTCGACCGCCGACCGCTGGAGCAGACCGTTCTCCCCGGCCTCCGCCACGATGGCCGGAATACCGGCATCGGCTGCGGCAGCACAGGTGCTGCCCGCCACCGTGCGGGCGGCCGCGGATTGCCGCACGCAGTGCGGCAGCCCGTAGGCCACCGCCAACTCACGCGATGCCGTCTCGACGGCCGACTCCTCGAAGATGGTGAACGGCACCAACGCTTCCGGTATGTCGCCGGCGTGCAGGTCGACCAGGAAATCCGAGCCGACCACCAGCGCGGAGAAGACGCGCTGCGCCAGCACCTGGCTGGCCGATCCGGCCGGGTCACCCGGGAACTGCCGGTTGAGATTGAGGCCGTCGGCCGGGACGACGAAAGGCGTGCGCGTCCAGAATGCTGAAACGTTGACGACGGGCGCCACGATGATCCGGCCCCGGACTTCGGCCGGATCCAGAGTCAGAGCGAACTCGCGAGCCGCGGCGATGGAGGAGTATTCCGCGCCGTGTACCCCGGCCAGCACGGTGAGCCGGGGACCGTCCCGGTTCCCGCGGACGTCGAAATAGGGCACGTCCAGCCCGTCCGCGGCGGGCACGCTCAGCGTCGACAACGACGTCATCGCGCGAGCTCCGGAAGGGCCCGGGCCAGGAAGTCGCGCATCGTCTGCTGGAACAACTCGGCCTCCTCGAACTGCGGTGAATGCCCGGAATGCTCGAAGACGACCAGCGTGGAATCCGGGATCAGCGAGGCAATGGTTTCGGCGGCCGACGGAGGGGTCACCCAATCGGTGCGGCCGACGGTGACCAGGGTCGGACTGGTGATCGACGGCAATCGGGCCTTGAGGTCGTACTGCGGCATGTTGTGCTGGAAGCACCAGTTGTGCGCCTCGTGACGGTAGATGCCGGCCTCCACCCGGGCGGCCGCGGCCACCGGGTCGTACTCGAAGTCGTACAGCGGGATGAGTTCGGCCCAGCAGGCCTTGAGATCCTCGTCGTCCCGGATGTACCCACCCCAGTAGCGGTCGAAATTGTCCCAGTCGAGTTCCACCCTGGTCTGTGCCCTGGCATTCGCCCGCGCGAGCTCCAGATTGGTGCTGTCGGCGGAGGTGTCGCGAAGGATCATGGCCCGCACCCGGTCCGGATGGGCGACGGCGTACTCCATCGCGATGAAACCGCCGTAGGACCCGCCGGCCACCACGATCTGATCGACGCCCGCCCACTCCCGGAGAGCGTCCACGTCCGCCGCCCACTGGGAGTGGGAGTAGGGCGGAACCGCTTCGCTGAGACCACACCCGCGGGCATCGAAGACGATGACCCGGAACAGGTCCGCCAACGGGCCGAAGGTCGCCTTCGGCTCGGCGAGGGAGCCGATGCCCCCGCCGCCGTGGTGGGCGATCAGCACCGGTGCGCCCTCTTCGCCGAGGACCTCGACGTTCAGTCGGGCACCGTTGATATCGAGAAACACGCCGTTCACTCCTCGGGTTGGGTCGAGCCGGCCGGGGCACTGCTGCCGGCCGAGTCGGATTTGTCGATCCACTGCAGGACAACCTGTTCCAGCACATCCAGTGGCACCGCGCCGTTGCCCAGCACGGCGCCGTGGAACCCGCGGATGTCGAAATCGGCGCCGAGCCGGTCTTGCGCCACCGCCCGCAGCCGGACGATCTCACGCCGGCCGATCATGTAGGCCAATGCCTGCCCGGGCCAGGAGATGTACCGGTCGATCTCGTTGCGCACGTTAGCGGCCGTGGTCGCGGTGTTGTCCCACATGTATTGGCGGGCCTGGTCCCTGGACCAGCCCAGGTGGTGCATGCCGGTGTCCACCACCAGGCGGCAGGCACGAAGCGCGTCGCCCGACAGCATGCCCAGCCGGGCCACATCCGACGTGTAGAGACCCATCTCGTCGGCGAGCCGCTCGCTGTACAGGCCCCACCCCTCGACATATCCGCAGACCTCGGCATCAAGAAAGCGGCGGTAGTCCGGCAGGTCGGTGAGCGTCTGGGCCGAAGAGATCTGCAGGTGATGCCCCGGCGTGCTCTCGTGGAAGGCGAGCGACTCGTACTCGTAGACGAATCGCTCCTGCGGGTCAACGGTCAACACACAGTGCGCGCCGGGGCGGGACCCGTCGCCCGCCGGCGGCCGGTAGTAGGCCGACGCCGCGTTCTCCGCCTCGATCGGATTGATCTCCTCGATGACGCAGTCGGCGATGTCGAACGGCGGGAACCACTGCGGGCGAACGGCTTCGGCCCGGTGCAGCACCTGCGTGACGGCCTCGACGATCTCCGAGCGGTCGGTGAAGCGCAGGGCCGGATCGTTGCGCAGCTTGGCGAAGATGTCGGGCAGCTCCGCTGTACCCAGTACCTTCGCCCCCAACTCCTGCCATTCGGTGCGGAGTCCGGCGACGCAGTCCAGCCCGATCTGGTGTATCTCGTCGGGCGTCAGATCGGTGGTGGTGTGCCGTCGCACAGCCGCGCGGTAACCCTCCTCGCCGCCGGGCACGAACTTGATGCCGACCTGCTCGTCGCTGCGGGCAACCGGCAGCAGCTCGTTGGAAAGGCAGGCCAGCAACCGTTGCAGCGCGGGCCGTATCGCGGTGTGCAGCAGCTCGACAGCCAGGCGATGCCAGCGCTCGTCGAGCCCGGATGCGGCCCGCAGCGGACCGAGCAGGGTGTCCTGGTCATCGCTCAGCGCCAGGTGACCGGTGAGCTGCTTGACGGCCTGACCCACCCCGACCCGGGTCGGAACCCGGCCTTCCGCCGCTGCCGTGCGGAACCGGTCGGCGATGGCGTCGAGGTATCCGGGCAGCCCGCCCAGCCGGGTGAGGTAGTTCTCCGCCGCCTGCTCGTCCACCAGCGAAACGGTCGGCACGGCAAGGAACATCATCGCCTGCGGCGCGGAGTACGCGTCGGCGGAAGCGGTGGTCTCCCACAGGCCGTGTTCCAGGTCGGAGCGGGCACCCCAGGCCAGCCGGCCCAGCACTGCGGCATTGATCCGGTCCGGCTCGTTCAGGCCGGCCGGATCGATGGCGGCCACCCGCTGCTCCAGATCGAGCAGCGCAGCGATGGTGGCCGCCGAACCGGCCCGGCTCGGATCCGGCAGGAGGGAGTCGAACCCGGTCACCCCGAGCTGGGTCGCGTTGAAAGGATCACTGCTGTGCTGCAGCTGGAAGAACTCCGCGCTCAGGGCGGCGAGCGCGGCGTTGGGTTCGGTCATGCTGGGGTTCCTTCCGGAAAGGCCGCGGAGGCCATGCTTGCGGTGCGGCGGGCGGTGACCAGTGCCATCACCCGCGACATCTCGTTCCCAACGATCATGACTCCCTCGTCCACGCCCATTCCGGGCTTGGCGAGGACCTGCCCGGCGCCACAGGCCATCGCGACGTGGGCGGTGACCTGCGCCGAGCGGTCGGTCTCGGTGCAGGTGCCGCCGCAGTAGGCGACCAGCCCGTGCCGCCGCACCAGCAGCAGCGCCTCGATCGCCTGGTCGATGCCGCCGAGGTCCGGCGTCTTGACGTGGATGACATCCGCGGCATCGCGCTCGACGAACCGCCGGATGTCGTCGAAGGTGTTGCACCACTCGTCGACGGCGAGACGAACGCCGGACCCGCGCTTGCGCAGCTCGGCGCGCAACGCCACATAGGTATCGATCTGCGCCGCCGTACCGCCGGCATCGACGGGATGCTCGACGGTCAGCTGGTGGGGCGCCGCCAACCGACCCAGGGCGGTCAGATAGTCGGCGACAGCGGCGATGTCGTCGCCGAAGGCCAGGCCGATGGTGCCGTAGGTGTCGAAGTGCAAGCCCGGGTGGTAGCTGTCGGAGATCCGCAACTCGCCGATGCGGCGCACCAGCCAGCGGACGTAGTCGGCCAGGATCTCGCCGCCGGCGCCCAACCTGGTGGCGACGTTGTTGATCAGCCCGTGCGGCAGGACATCGACCCCCTTGAGGATCATCCTCTCGGCATTGAGGTACTGCTCGTCGCCGCTCTGCGCGAACACCGGCACCGGGGCCAGTTCGATGCCGGTGCGGTACTCCGCCGTGATGACCTCGGCCATGGTGAGCCGATTTCGGCGGGCGACGGCGTCCAGCAGGGCCTGGGTGACGCCGTAGCGGATCGCCGAGTGCAGCGGCCCGGTGGGCGTCTCGCAGTCCCCGACCGACCGCGCCATGTCCCGGAACGACGAGACCTCGCTACCGACGAGCAGCGGCGCGATGTGCTCGTCGATGTCCCGCGCCGCGGCAACGGCGTCGAAGACCGGGTCGCGTCCTGCGACGCCGCTGTACTGCGAGACGGCGCAGTCGCCGTGCGCCACCGAGCCGTCGTCCAGCAGCAGCAGAACCGAGAGCGCCTCCGCTGGTTGACGAATGGCCGTGAAGCCGGGGGTCACCGGCGCCGCGCGGTAGGAAAATCCGTCCTTCTCGGCGCCGGCTCTGATCGCCGCCTGGTCGTCGACGAAGAAACCGCCCCGCACCGGCACCGTCAACAGGTCGAGTATCCTCACCCGCCCGCTACTCGGCGATCTCGCGGGTCAGCAGCACCGTGGTGATGAACGTCCGGAACAGCCGCACCGGGTCGTCGTCGGTCATCGTCACCGCCGCGTTGCCGGAGCGGGTGACACCGGTGACCCATGTTGCCATCTCGGCGATGTCCGGGTTGCGGTAGGTCACTTCCAGGGTGGCCGGCAGGGTGATCGCCGGCGGCTGTGCACCGCCGATTCCCTCGATGGCTGCCCTGGCCTTGCTGCGGATCAGGTCCCGTGCGACGTTCGGGTGCAGGCTGTCCGCGGCGAACCGGGAGATGGCCGTCTTGACCACCGCCTGCTGCACACCGGGGCTGACGGCCGCCGCCTCGCGCGCGGTGATGTCGTCGCCGGTGATCAGCACGATCGGCACCCCGTGGCCGAGGGCCACCAGCGCGTTGATGCCGGATTCACCGACCACCACGCCGTTGAGGGTGACCTCGGCGATGGCCCGCGGGTTGTAGGTGTGCGACAACGGCGCTGGGCTGGACATCGAGCCGTGGTAGGACACGAAGAAGATGGCGTCGAACGAGCTGTCCAGACCCTGCATCATGTACATCGGCTTGTGCCGTCCGGACAGGTAGCGGGCGTTGCCGGCCAACGTGTCCGGGCGGAGGTTCTGCATCTTCGAGTGGGAGTCGTTGACCAGGAACTCGTCCGCGCCGGCCTCCTGCGCCCCCTCGATGGCGGCGTTGATCTCGCCCTGCAGCAGCCCCCGGTAGTAGTCGTACCCCGGCTCGCCGACCAGGCACTGGTTCCAGTCGACGACGCCGGTGGTGCCCTCCATGTCGGAGGAGATGAACACCTTCACAATCTCTCCGCTCGCTGTTGGTCGATGTCCTGCCGCTGTGCGTCCTGCACGTGCCAGCAGGCCGCCGCCTGGGTGACTCCCGCCGTGGATGACCCGGTGAAGCCGGTCACCGGCAGCAGACCTGGCTCCTGCTCGCACACCGACATGGCCACCGGACACCGCGGCCGGAACCGGCAGCCGGTGCCCTCACCCTCGATGACGTGAGCGGCGAACGGCGACTCGTCAGCGTCCGGCTCGCCGTCGACCACGGCCAGCGGATCGGCGGTGCCCAGCGACGCCGGGGGCGGGACGTGTGCCAGCATCCGCGGCACCGCGCTCAGCAACAAGGCCGTGTAGGGGTGTTGCGGCCGGTCGAAAACGTCTGCGGTGGCACCGGTCTCGACGATCCTGCCGCGGTACATCACGGCGATCCGGTCACTGACCTGACGGATCACGGCCATGTTGTGCGACACGAACACCATGGACAGGCCGAGGGTCTGCTTGAGGTCCAGCAGCAGGTTGATGATCGTCGCCTGCACCGAGACGTCCAGCGCCGACACCGGTTCGTCGGCGATCAGCACGGTCGGCTCCAGCGCCAGTGCGCGGGCGATGCCGATGCGCTGCCGCTGCCCGCCGCTGAACTGTCGGGGGGTCCGGCCCAGCGCCTCCGGGGGCAGCCCGACCAGTTCCATCAATTCCAGGCACCGGGCGCGCACCCGGTCGCGCGGCACGATCCGGTGGTAGCGCAACAGCTCGGCCAACGTCTGCCCCACCGTCATCCGGGGGTTGAGCGAACTGTAGGGGTCCTGGAACACCATCTGCACGGTGCGCCGCTGGGCGGCGTTGGGCAGCCCGTCCAGCTGCTGCCCGGCGTAGCGGATGGATCCGGCGGTCGGTTGGTAGAGGCCCATGATGCAGCGGCTCAGTGTCGACTTGCCGCAGCCGGATTCGCCGACCAGGCCGAGGGTCTCCCCGGCTGCCAAGCTGAGGTCCACGCCGTCGACGGCCTTGATGACGTGCGGAGCGGTTCCGCTCAGCCGGTCGGTCCACGCGCGCCCGGAGGTGAAGTGCTGCATCAGCCCGGTGACGCCCAGCACCTCGGGGGCGGCCGCCACCGGATCCTTGGAGATGCTCAAGGGGGTGCTCACGACGTCGCCTTGGTCAGCCCGGGTGGCACAGCGGTCTGTCCGGTCCATTGTGGCCACTGGGGTGCGGTGTCCCACCGGATGCAGGCACTGCCGTGGGATCCGTCGCCGGGCATCAGGATCAGCGGCGGGTCCTGCGCCGTGCACTCCGGCTCGGAGAACGGGCAGCGGGGGGCGAAGGAGCAGCCCTGCACCGGGTTCGTCAGGTCGGGTGGCTGTCCCGGAATGGTGAGCAGCCGGTGCACCGGGACGTCCGGATCGGGCACCGACCGCAGCAGCGCGTAGGTGTAGGGATGGCGCGGATCGGCCAGGATGGTCCGGATCGCGCTGGATTCCACCACCCGACCCGCATACATCACGTAGACCCGCGAGCAGGTCTGGCTGACCACCGCGAGATCGTGGCTGACGAAGATCAGCCCGAGTTGCTGCTCCCGGCGCAGGGTCTCGATGACCTGCAGCACCTGCGCCTGGATGGTGACGTCCAGCGCGGTGGTCGGCTCGTCGGCGAGGATGAGCCGCGGCTGGGTGGACAGCGCGATCGCGATGCAGATCCGTTGCCGCATGCCGCCGGACAGTTCGTGCGGGTAGGCGCGGTAGCGTCGCTCGGGCTCCGGGATGCCGACCTGTTCCATCAGGTCGACGGCGCGGGAATGCGCTGCGGTGCGGGACATGCCGAGCTTGCGCCGGGGCACCTCGGCGATCTGGTCACCGACCCTGATCACCGGGTTCAGCGCGGTGAGCGAGTCCTGGAACACCATGCTGACCGAGTCGGTCAGCAGCTTCTGCCGGCGCGCGGCCGGCATCCCGGTGACGTCGACGCCATCCAGCAGCACCGATCCGCTGGTGATCCGCGCCGGCGGCGGTAGCAGTCCCAGCAGGGCGCGCAGGGTGATGCTCTTGCCGGAGCCGGATTCGCCGACCACGCCGATCGCCTCGCCGGCGTCGACGGTCAGCGACACACCCCGGATCGCCCGCAGGTTGCCGTGTGGCAGCGGGATCTCGACGTGCAGGTCACGAACCTCCATCAGCGGCGTCATCGGCGGCCGAACCGTTCCACCAGACCGTCGGCCACCAGGGCCAGCGCCAGTCCGGTGATCACCACGGCGAGGCCGGGAATCGTCGCCAGGTACCACTGGGTCAGCAGGAACTGCTGGCCGTCGGTGATCATCGATCCCCAGTCCGGAGTGGGCGGTGGCACGCCCAGCCCGAGATAGCCGAGGGTGACGATGGCCAGGATGGTCAGCACGATGTCGCTCATCGAGTAGATGACGGCCTGCAGCACCACGTTCGGCAGCAGGTGCCGGAACAGGATGCGCCAGGTGGGCAGGCCGCTGGCCCGTGCCGCGAGGGCGTATTCCTGTTCCTTGGCGACCAGCACCTCGCCGCGCACGATGCGGCAGTAGGCCACCCAGCCGACCAGGGTGATCGCCACGTAGATGCTGCCCGTGCCGGCGCCGAGGGCGAACACGATGGCGATGACCAGGACGAAGAACGGGAAGGCGATGACCACGTCGACGATCCGCATGATCAGCGTGTCGATCCAGCCGCCGAACCA
>CAXTBG010000078.1:0-19048 GCA_964242105.1 uncultured Nakamurella sp.
GTGGCCATCGCCTTGCTAGCCGACGTACGAGACACTCGGCCGACCTCCGTTTCTTGAGAAGAGGAGTTCGCCCTTGGCAAATCTCCCACGCGACGCTGCTGTAAGGATGCTCACGCGCTCTCATCAAAGCGCTTAGATGCTGGGAACGCAAGCCGACCACGAAGTCGGTCTAGGATCGCATCCGACGAACCGTTTCGTTGCGAAACCGTTGTGAACAAGGGGTTTGCCGCACGGCGTCCCGGGGTCGGGCGTCGGCGGGTCGCCGAGAGCTCGAACCCGATGAGTGCCGGGGCCCCGCCACGACGAAGGAGGTCCGACGATCACGCCGTGCTGACAAAGCTCGGCTGGATGCGAGTCGTCACTGATGACGCTGTTACCGCCAAGCCTCTACCATCCGGCGCACGTCGAACGGACTAGCACGATGACCATGGACACCGGGGCCGCGGACGGGGCCGGAACTGCGGGCGCTCGCACGCGACAGGTTCAGCCGAAAGAGCCGGTGAAGCCGACCGCGGCAAATCCCACAAAACCGACCGCCGTGAGGGGTACGGACGCCACCAGCGCACGTCCCGTCGCTGGCAGCGTCCGCGCTGCAGCGACCAGGACCGCAAGACCGAGCACTGCAGTGATGACGGCGGTCTGCCGCAGCTCCGTACGGTCGCCCCCGGTTGCGGCATCCGCGCGCATCAGGACGACCGCGGCCTCCGCGAAGCACACCGCACCCGCTCCAGCCGCCGCGACGACGCCCCTCCATCCGTCGGATCCAACGTGCGCACCAAGGGCCGCGAAGACCGCACCGGCCAGGCAGCCCAGACCAGCCCAGAGCATTGCCGTCCGCGACCCGAGATTGGAAAGGGCGTCATGCTGAATGATCGCGGCAGCGAGGTAATACGAGGCCACTGCCACGACGAGCATGACAGCGCCGCCTACCGAGACGCGACGACCCGGCCGAGCGGCCCTTACGCCATAACCGAATGCGACCAACGCCCACACGGCACTGGAATTCGCCAGGTTCGCCCAAGGGTAGGGCAACGTTTCCTGCAGCAGCAGGTCGACGGCGCCGAGGGCGGCGCCGGCAATCGCCGCCATACCGAAAGAGGCCCGCCGCCCAGCTGATAGCAGGAGATCCGAGGGTTCGGCGCGGCGCGGCAGCAGAAAGGTCATCCGCTGACGATACGAACATACTTCGCATCGGCGCATCCACCCCAGGTGCCGACCTGCTCCGTCCATGGGCGGAAATAGGCAGTCGCATGGCGGGCGGCCAGCGAGCCGCGCGCTCGTTGCCGCCTTGCGCGCAGCCACGGGACGCCGGTCGCGGCGGAGCAGGTGCATAACGGTCGTGGTACACATGGATCACCTTCAATCCATCAGCTACGGAAGCCGTTCGCAGCAGTGCGAACTCCGCGGTGCATTTTGCCTGTCGGTAAGATCGGCCGCATCGAGGTCCGGGTGCGCCGAAACCGGTGCTGATCGCAAGTGCTCCGATGCACGATGAGAGGCAGAACAACGATGCGGACGATGTCAACGACAAAACGCGCGCTATTGGTGATCAGCCATGCGATGGAGCGGGCTTTCCACGATCCGTTGCAGGTGGATCCCGACCGCGCCACCGGGATGGTCTTCGGTCTGTTCCAACGCCGCGAGTACTTCGACGTCGAAGCCGATCGCTACGCCTCGTTGGCGGCGGCCGGTCACACGGTTATCGTCGGGTTCTGCGGATCAACGGCCGAGATGCCGCCGGGAATAACGGCTGTCACGTTCGCTCATGATGATCCGTTGGCCGTGAGGTGGGTCCTCGTCATGTGCAGAGCGGCCTATGCGACGGCTCTGGTGGCCACCGACGTGCGGGACCTGTCGATGGGCGAGATGACCCTGGAAGCGAGCCGCGTATTCGCTTCCCGCTGGACCTTTGATCGAGAACTGGCGATCGATGAAGGCCGGAGACAACTGGCGACCATCTCGGACTTGCTTCCGCCGGGTATGCACTCGAGGGCGCTGGCTGAACTGGCGCGTTGGGACGAGCCGGTGACTGCACAGGAGAAGCGGCTCGCTGCGGCCGCCGACCACCTCGTGTATTCGGTCGAAGCCGGGCAACGCCGCCTGCTGCGAATTCGTTCCCAACTCGATTCAACGCAGTCGTTGGCCGAGCGCGATCAGCTGACCGGCCTTCGTAACCGACACTTCTTGGAGAGGTTTCTCGGGGCGGACGATCGACCGGCGGAGCTGATGGCGGTCCTGATCGATGTCGACAACCTCAAGACGGTGAACGACACCTTCGGGCACGAGGCGGGCGACGCCGTGCTGGCGGCAGTCGCCTCCGTCTTGACGGCATACACCCGCGACGGCGAGGTCGTCATCAGGTGGGGTGGTGACGAGTTCCTCGTCCTTGCGCCCGGTCTGACCGGCGACAGCGCAGAACTCTACGGCCAGGGATTGGTCGAAGCCGTGCGGAGCAACCACCCGTCGGCGCCGTGGGACAAGTTGGCTCTTTCTGTATCGATCGGCATCAGTCCTACCCACCGCACTCCCCTCCCCTTCGGCGAGTTGGACAAGGCGATGTATCAGGCCAAGCGATCCGGCAAGGGCCGGGTAGCGGTGTCGACCCCGCCGCTGACGGTCACGCTCTGACGAACGACCACGCGATGCTCATTCCTGCTCCTGTTCAGGCGATCGGTACTGCACGGGGCCGCGGGTGGTGACGGCGCTGTGGACCCATCGTGACCCGGTCGCGAACCCAGCGCCGGATCAGTCCTCGAGCAGTCCGTTGTCGGTGCGCATGAGATCGGCGTCGGTTTCCCGGCGGATCAGTACCCGGTGCCGCCCTTCGCTGACAGAGATCACGGGTGCTCGGTAGACCATGTTGTAGTTGGAGGACATCGAATGCTGGTACGCGCCGGTGCAGAGCATCGCCAGCAGGTCGCCGGGCCGGACGTCGCCCGCTAGGTCGGCGTGGCGAGCCATCACGTCACCGGCTTCGCAGTGCCGGCCGACAACCATGGTGTCGACATCTGGCTGGTGCGTGGCGCGACCGATCAGCCGCACGGTGTACTGCGAGCCGTACAGACTCGGCCGGGGGTTGTCGCTCATGCCGCCGTCCACGGCAACGATCACCGCACCCGCGGCGCTGCGCTTGACGGTGATGACTCGGTAGAGCGTGACCCCGGCGCGGGCGACGATCGCCCGGCCGGGCTCGATGATCAACCGAGGCGTCGGGAGCCGGTGATTCCGGCTTTCGTTCTCGACCGTCGACCGGAGCACGGAGGCCAGGGTGTGGAGATCGAGGTCCGGGTCGCCGGCCTGGTAGGCGACAGCATGGCCGCCGCCGAGGTCGAGTTCATCCAGGATGACTCCGGTGACGTCGCGGACGGTTGACAGCAGCTGAACCATCCGGCGGGCGGCTTCCCGGTAGGCCGATACGTCGGCGACCTGGGATCCGATGTGGCAGTGCAAGCCGGCAAGGTGGATTTCCGGATGGGCCAGCACCCGCTGAACGGCTTCCAGGGCAGCGCCCGAGGTGATGGAGAAACCGAACTGCTGGTCCTCCCGGCTGGTATCCATTGAACGATGGGTGTGTGCGTTCACTCCGGGCAGCACCCGGAGGAGCACCTTCTGCCGCGGGTGCCCGTCGCCGGAGTTACCCAGGGCGGCGATCTGGCTGATCTCGTGGCGGGAATCGACAACCACACGACCGATCCCCATCCGGTGGGCGTCGGCAAGTTCCCGCGGGGTCTTGGCGTTGCCGTGGAATATCATTCGCTCCACCGGGTAGCCCGCGGCCCGAGCCAGTGCTATTTCTCCAGCCGAGCAGACGTCGAGCAGGAGGCCATCGGCCATCATCCAGCGGGCCATGTCGCTGCACAAGAAGGCCTTCGCAGCGTAGGCGACGCCGGCGTCGGGAAGCGCCTGTCGGTAGGCGCGCGCACGACCGCGGATAGCGGTTTCGCTGACCACCTGCACTGGGGTGCCGTATTGTGCCGCCAATTCGGTCAGCGGCACCCCATCGATCAGAACCTCTTGTCCGTGACCGTACCCGGTGGTTTCGGGCCACGGTACGCCGGCTGCGAAGTCGGAAGCGAGACGGGCGTTCTGGTGAACGGCGATGGTCGTCATGATGATCGAGTGCTTTCTGGGTTGCTTACTTCCTGTCCACGCAGCGTGGTGTCGAAGGCCGAAGGAACGAACGACTCGGGAAGACTGCTCATCGAGTAGGTCGACACCGGCTGCAGCACAGTCGTTTCGGTGACCGCGGCGCCTGCGGTGCGGAGGGCGCCGACCACGGCTTACAAGGTTTCGGAGTTCCGGCAGGCCAGCCGCAGTTCGTAGTCGAAACTGCCGGTGCAATGGAACACTTCGACGACGTCGAATTGGCCGGCCAGCCACTGTTCGAAGTGGGCGCGCCGATTGGTCGTACCCATCCGGACACGGACGGTGGCACAGACCGCTCGACCCAGGGCGCAGGGGTCGACGCTCGCGTCCGAACCGGTGATGACCCCCGACTTCTGCAGTCGACCTACCCTGACCGCCGCGGCGCTCAGGCCCGGACCGTCCTCCCTGGCGAGATCGGTGACGGAGGTCCGGCCGACTTGGATCAGTGGTTCCAGCAGTCGTCGGTCGGCACGTCCCGGCCCGCGGTCGACGGTCCGCCGCAGCGGCGCGGTCGGCACCGTTTCCTCTGTTTCGGCGCTGTGGACCCACATGCAACTGGTCATCTCAAGCCACCGCAGCGGCAAAGGCCGGAATGCTGGCGGCCATGCCGGAGTGCACCGGTCGCTGGAGCTGGGTGATACTGGCGCCGACAAAATCGGCGTCGACCTGGATTCGCTCGATATCCAGCAGTCGGACCGACGCCCTCAGGGCCGACTCGGACATGGTGATCCATCGTTGCTCCGGCCCCATGGCGTTGGCCAACGCCGCGGCCGTGGTGAATGCGAGCGCGGTGCGCTGACCGTCGGGAAGGCGGGCGGTGCACAGGGCGACGACACCTGGCCGGTAGCTGGGGTGTGTTGGAACATGGAGGACCACCTGATGGTCGGACATCGTGCATGAATCCTGTCTGGTCGGTCGCCTTCGACGGAAGTCGAGGTGATGCGACCACGCTAGCCCGGCGTCCGGGAACAACACATGATCGATACAGAATGTCTACGCCGGCCACCCCGATCCTGATGCCGCCTTGACAGGCGAACCATTTGTAAAGACGGCCGGGATCGCACCGACCGGGGCGCCCGGGAGCGACGGCCGTGAGCGGGTCGCGATGCGATGTGGCACGGTGGCGGTATGGACGTGTACACACTTTCAACCGCTGGGATCGAACGCCACGGTGCAGACGAAGTGGCGAAGTTGCTCGAGGATCCCGCCGTCCTGCTATGGGTGGACATGGCGGCGTGCGGCGAGTCCGAGGTGGTGATGCTGTCGCAGGTGTTCAAATTTCATGATGTCGCGATCCGCGATTGCGTGGTGCGCAGCCACGTTTCAAAGATCCACGTCTACGCCGATCATGTATTTGCCGTGGTGCACGCTCCAGAGCCCGGGACGGGTGGTCACGTGCATTACGTAGAACTCGATCAGTTCGTTGGCCCGAATTACGTGGTCACCGTCCACGGACCACTCAACCCCGTCGTCGACCCCACCATAGCGCAGCGGGAAACCGGCGCGGTGATCAGGCGGATCCAAAAAGGCCAGCTCCGCCCCCAGTCGCCCATGCAGCTGTCCATGGCCATCCTGTCCGCCCTGGTTCGCCGCGAGACCGACATGGTGGCAGGTCTTGCCCAGGACTCGGGACGGCTGGAGCAACGAGTGACCGACGACCGGGACGACGACCCGGAACCTCTACTGCAGGAGTTGTTCGTGGTCCTGCAGCAGCTTCTTGCAGTACGCACGATGGCGGGGCACGCAAGTTCGACGTATGGCCGCATGGCCAAGTTGAGCGGGAACCTGCAGGAACCCGATCTTCAACTCGTCTCCGACATGGCCGATCGGTTCGACCTGGTGTGCAGCATCGCCGAGGACCAGCGGGACTTCGTTCATGGCGTGATCGAATTCTTCCAGACCCGGACAACCACGCACATGACGATCGCCACCGAGCGGCTCGCCGCCACGTCAGTCCGGCAGAACGACGACATCCGCAAGATTTCGTCGTGGGTCGCCATCATTGCCGTACCGACTGCGGTCACCGGGTTCTTCGGCCAGAATGTTCCATACCCCGGGTTTGCAGCGCACTCCGGTTTCCTTGCGTCGACGATCATCATCGTCGTCCTGGCGATTGCGTTGTACGTCGTATTCAGACTCAAGAAGTGGCTCTGACCGAAGGTCTGATGAATCGTGCGGGCGACCACCGGGTGGCGGTGCAGGCGATGCTCAGCCGCTCAGCGGAACCACGACGGCGGATGATCGGCGTCCGTTCTCTGCCTCTTCGATCATCGCGGCAGCGACGGTTGACCGGCTGATGCCAGGGGGCCACCGAGGTCGAGGCACCTCCGCCAACGGCACCAAGCGATACGTCTGACTGATCGGCCACCGACCCGGAGTCGGCCTACTACCGCGGCCTGTTGGTGAGTCGGGCGGCATGCAGGACCATGCCGCCGGCGCTCAGGATCGCCGTATCTGCAGCCACCTTGTCGGTGATCTCCCCGCGCAGGGCCAAAGCAAGGATGCCTCGGGTCACCGGGCCGGCCTGTTGCGCGGACAGGCCCGTCCCGTAGGCACCGAGCCAGACCACCCGCGCTGCCCCCCCGCTGATGAGTGCTTCTGCTCCTGTTCGGAGGGTGTCGTGATCGCCCTTGGTCACGCCGAGCCCGGAAAGCACGACGTCGGCACCGGCGATGCCCCGAGCGATGGAATTCCTGTCGCGGACGTCGCCCCGCAGGATGACCAGCCGATCGGACGGCTCGACCAGCACCTTCTCCGGAGTCCGTGCTATCGCCGTCACGGTGTGGCCGCGCGCCACCGCTTGTTGCGTCAGCAGGCGGCCGACAGCTCCCGAGGCTGCCAGGACAGCAAGATGCATCATCGTCCTTCGCTGAAGGCGATGCCGGTGTTCGTCGGCGCCGGACCTCTCAACGTGCGCAACGCGGCGTCGTGAACACCCGGTGCGGCGGCGAGGAAGTCGGTACTGTGCAGCGACCACGGCGCACCGCTGATGTCAGTGACCACTCCACCCGCCTCCTGCACCAACAGCGCACCTGCCACCAGCCCCGACCGAACCGCGCTGTGCTGCCAGAAGACATCCATCCGGCCGGCAGCTACGTGGACCAGCGGCAGGGTGGCCGGCACCGACATCCTTCCGACTCCAGCTGCTTGCAGCATGAGAACCAGGCTGCTACCCATCATTTCGATGCTGTCGGTGCTTTCCCGGGGGCTGGCCTGTCCGGTGCCCACCAGCGCCGCGGACAGCTGTACCTTTGCCGAGACCTGCAGGCGCTCGCCTTCGCACCAAGCCCCGCGACTGCGTACCGCGGTGTAGGTGGACGCCTGCAGTGGTAGATGCACGACGGTCAGCATCGGCTCGTTGTCACGCACCAGGGTCGCCGTGACCGCCCACTCGTCGATGCCATGTACGTAGTTGATCGCGCCCTCGACCGGATCGACCACCCACCACTCCCCCGGCAGCAACGGCCCGTCGGCCAACTCGTCCTCCACCCAACCGGCGGCCGGTCGCAGCCGCCGCAGCAAGGGGCGCAGGATCGCCAACGACTGTTCGTCGCGTCGACCGATGGCCTCGGCGATGCCGCGCACCGTCAACACGCCGGTCGTCGGCACAAAATGGCGGAGCAACTCCGAACCGGCGGCCTCCACCGCCGCGGTGACCAACGGCAGCATGTCGATGTCGTCCACGACCGCAGCCGAGGTATCGACCGACGACGTTCTGGATTCACCCATAGCAACCTTCCTCTCGCGGTGTTCCCTCCCTTGTCGGAGGCTCTGCACCGGAGGCTAGGTCGACGGCCCAGATGATACAAATGCATGCGATAGCACGTCTACTATTACCTGCATGCATGTGGATCTGAATCTGCTCTCGGCTCTGGATGTGCTCCTGGACGAGGGCAGCGTGGGCGGAGCAGCTGAGCGCCTTGAACTCTCGCAACCCGCGATGAGCCGCACCCTGGGGCGCATCAGAGCGGTCACCGGTGACCCGATCCTGGTACGCACCGGCCGTGTCATGACGCCGACGGCGTACGCGATGGCCGTTCACGGGCACGTGCATGCCCTCGTCGAGCAAGCCGGTGTACTGCTCCGACCGCACCACCCACTCGACCTGGCCGGCCTGGAGCGCACCTTCACCATTCAGGGTCAGGAAACACTGATCACCTTTCTGGCGGCTCCTCTGGTGTCGGCTGTCCGGGAACAGGCGCCGGGCGTCACCCTGCGCTTCCTTGCCGAGGCCGGCATCGACAGCGGCGAGCTCCGACAGGGAAAGGTCGACCTGCATCTCGGTGCGAGCCGCACGCTTCCGGAGACCAGTCACCTCGTACTGGTGACGACGGAACTCGTCCTGGTTTCCAGGGCAGACCATTTGTTGCACGACGCGGTGGTGACCGCACATCGATACGCCGCTGCCGACCACGTCATCATCAGCCGGCGCGGACGCACCGCTGACGTCGTCGACGAAGCTCTCGCCGGCCTGGGACTGCACCGACGCGTCATCGCTGTAGTACCCAGTGCAGAATCTGCGCTGCGAATCGTTGCCGAGAGCGACGCGGTCACCTCCATGCCCAGCGCGGCTACCACCTCGGTGATGCGCACGCGCGGGCTGCGTGCGGTGGCCATACCGCTGGACCTACCTCGGCTCGAGGCGATCTGCTCCTGGCATCAGCGCTCGGACACCGATGCTGCCCACCGGTGGATTCGTCAGCTCATCCAATCGATCTTCCACACCCAGGCAGACGACAACCTGTAGCGCTGGCATCTGCTGAACCGGTAGGCGGTGGAAAAGTGCTCAGTTGATCTACCGGGAGCTACCCTCTTGGCGCCACGGTCGTCATCCCGACCACCCCCGCCAGCAGCGTCTGTCACCAGCGGGTTGGGGTCGCCGCGCGTCAAGAATCTGTCAACGAATGCGCCCGCCTAAATCTTCGCCTCCTCACGTGCAACGATTGAGCCCGGCTGGCCCGGACCGGGACTACACAACCGGCACAGATCGCCGGGAAGGTCTCACTCCGAGAGGCAGGAACAGCAGATGGCCCTCGATCCGGCATTGAACGCTCACCGCGGTTCGGTCATCGCCGGGTCGGCGGTCGTCCCGCTCCTGGCCTGCTGGTTGCTCTCTGTCGTCCGAGACACCATCGCCAACACCAACGCGGCGCTGTGCCTGGTCCTGCTGGTCGTTGCCGCCGCCTCCACCGGCATCCGAATCGCCGGCATGACCGCCGCACTCGCCGCAGCCGCCGGGTTCGACTTCTTCCTCACAGAACCTTTTCGGACCTTCATCATCCATTCAACAGCCGACGTGCAAACCGCCTTGCTGCTGCTCATCGTGGGCGCAGCAGTCAGCGAGATCGCCATTTGGGGACGGCACCAACAGGCTCAAGCCAGCCGCGAACAGGGCTACCTCGACGGCCTGGTCACTACTGCGGCGGCGGTGGCCGCCGGAGACACCACTTCTGCTGAACTCGTCAACCTGGTCGGCAATCGAATCGCCGACCTACTACAGATCGACGACTGCCGATTCCATCCAGCCACCCGTTGGGGCCTGCCCGCCCTGTCCTCGGATGGAAAACTGACCCGCAACGGTCGCGATGTCGACGTCATCCGCAAAGGGCTCCCGACGGACACGTCATTCGTGATTCCTATCCGTTCCGCGGGATCTGTCTACGGTCACTACGTTCTCACCGCCTCCACCAGAGTCACCCGGCCTTCGCGAGCGCAACTCCGGGTAGCAGTCATGCTGGCCGAGCAAGTTGCGGGCGCCCTCGCCAACCGCCCACCCTCGCACCACACGCCCGCGCCGCTCAACGACTGATGGTCAGGCCTCGAAGCGGTATCCGACCCGAAATTCGGTCAGCAGGTATTTAGGGTGAGCCGGATCCGGTTCGAGTTTTCGCCGCAACTGAGCCAGATAGACTCGAAGATAGTGTGTTTCGGTCTCATAGGCCGGACCCCAGACGTCGGTCAACAGCTGGCGCGAGGTCACAAGCTTGCCGCGCTGGCGGACCAGGATCTCCAGCAGCGACCATTCGGTGGGAGTCAATCGTACCTGCCGCCCGTCCCGGAGCACGCGGGATCCGTCCAGGTCGACGGTGAAGTCGGCGGTGACCACATCCTCGTCACCGCTACCAGCGGTCGATGAGCCACGACGTACCGCTGCCTTCACCCGGGCGACCAATTCGGCCATCCCAAATGGTTTCACCATGTAGTCATCCGCGCCGGCGTCCAAAGCCTGGATCTTCTCCCCCGAGGTCGATCTGGCCGACAACACGAGCACAGGTACTGTCGACCACCCCCGTATGCCCGCCAGCACCTCCAGCCCGTCGAGATCGGGGAGTCCGAGATCAAGGATCACCACCTGCGGATGCAGATGGGCGAACTTGTAGAGGGCGGAGTGGCCGTCGTGGCTGACGGAGACGTCATAGCCGTGGGCCCGCAGGTTGATATCGAGAGCCCGCGCCAGCGGAACATCGTCGTCGACGACCAGAACGCTAGTCATCAGGTCGCCCCCTCATCGGCCGACAGGGGCGCGTGTTCGTAATGCCGCAGCCGCACAACCCCGACCAGCGGTCTGCCCAGCAGGATCAAGAACCCGACTTCAGCGACTGCAGGGCGATGTTCAGCTCCAGGACGTTGACCCGCTGCTGGCCGATGAATCCCAGCAGCGGGTTGGTCACGTGGGCTTCGACGAGTTGCTGCACGGCGGCGGGTTCGAGCTTGCGGGCGGCGGCGACGCGGTTGACCTGGATCAGGGCGTAGGCCTTGCTGATGTCGGGGTCCAGGCCTGAGCCGGAGGCGGTCAGGGCGTCGGCGGGGATGGCCGATTCGGGGACGCCGTCGGCTTTGGCGATGGCGGCCTTGCGGTCGTTGACGGCTTTGAGCAGGTCGGGGCTGTCGGCCGCCAGGTTGCTGCCACCGGAGGCGGTCGCGTCGTAGCCGTCGGCCCCGGCAGCCGAGGGCCGGCCCTGGAACCATTGCGGGTCGGTGAAGTTCTGCCCGATCAGGCTGGAGCCGACGGTTTTGCCGTCGACGGTGACCAACGATCCGTCGGCCTTGGACGGGGCGATGACCTTGCCCACGCCGAGTACCAGCAGCGGGTAGATGATGCCCAGGATCACCGACATGGCGATCAGGAACCGCAACCCGACCAGCAGCTGACGGCCGGTGATCGACAGCAACGCGGCGGAACCGGGGGTTTTGGCCGGTTCCTCCGAGAGCCGGCCCGGGTCGGTATCCGCCGGCCGGTCCTCGAGGAGGTTGTTCTTTGACATGAGTTTCATCCAATTCCGGGAATGAGGTGAACGACGAGGTCGATCAGTTTGATACCGACGAACGGCAGGACCAGGCCCCCGAGGCCGTAGATCCACAGGTTCCGCGACAGCAGCTTCGCCGCCGACGACGGTGTGTAACGAACGCCGCGCAACGCCAGCGGGATCAGCGCGATGATGATCAACGCGTTGAAGATGACGGCGGACAGCACGGCCGACTGCGGGCTGGCCAGCTTCATGATGTTCAACGACTCGAGGCCGGGGAACACCCCGACGAACATCGCCGGCAGGATCGCGAAGTACTTGGCGATGTCGTTGGCGAGTGAGAACGTGGTCAGCGCGCCGCGGGTGATCAGCAACTGCTTGCCGATCTCCACGATGTCGATCAGCTTGGTCGGGCTGGAGTCCAGGTCCACCATGTTCCCGGCCTCCTTGGCCGCGGTGGTCCCGGAGTTCATCGCCACCCCGACGTCGGACTGCGCCAGCGCCGGCGCGTCGTTGGTCCCGTCCCCGGTCATCGCCACGATCCGCCCGCCGGTCTGCTCCTTGCGGATGTAGGCCAGTTTGTCCTCGGGGGTGGCCTCGGCGAGGTAGTCGTCCACACCGGCCTCGGCGGCGATGGACTTCGCCGTCAGCTCGCTGTCACCGGTGATCATCACCGTGCGGATGCCCATCTTCCGCAGCTCGGCGAACCGCAGCGCGATGTTCGGTTTGACGACGTCCTTGAGGTGCACCACACCCAGGATCCGGGCCGCGGAACCGTCGATTTCGGCGACCAGCAACGGGGTACCACCGGAGGCGGAGACCCTCTCGACCGCCGCGTACACGTCCTCGCTGGCCCTGCCACCGTTCTCGGCCACCCACTCGCTCACCGCCGTCGCCGCGCCCTTGCGGATGCTGTGCACCCGGCCGCCGGCCGGGACGTCGACACCGCTCATCCGGGTCCGCGCGGAGAACTCGATGGACTCCGCACCGGCCGGCAGCGGCTGCTGGACGATGCCGTAGGTCGTCTCGCACAACTCGACCAGGGAGCGGCCCTCCGGGGTCTCGTCCGACAGCGACGCCCGCAGCGCGGCGCCCGCCAGATCCTTGACCTCCACGCCGGGCGCGGCGATCAGTTCGGCTGCCTGCCGGTTGCCGTAGGTGATGGTGCCGGTCTTGTCCAGCAGCAACGTGGACACATCGCCCGCCGCCTCCACCGCCCGGCCGCTCATCGCCAACACGTTCCGCTGCACCAGCCGGTCCATCCCGGCGACGCCGATCGCCGACACCAACGCGCCGATGGTGGTCGGGATCAGGCAGACCAGCAGGGACACCAGCACCGCGATCGACTGTACCGAGCCGGAGAAGCTGGACATCGGCTGCAGCACCATCACCACCAGCAGGAACACGATGGTCAGGCTGGCCAACAGGATGTTCAACGCGATCTCGTTCGGCGTCTTGGACCGCACCGACCCCTCGACCAGGGCGATCATCCGGTCCACGAACGACTTCCCCGGCTCCGCGGTGATCTGCACCACGATCCGGTCGGACAACACCCGGGTGCCACCGGTCACCGACGACCGGTCACCGCCGGACTCCCGCACCACCGGCGCCGACTCACCGGTGATCGCCGCCTCGTCGACACTCGCGACGCCCTCGACGATCTCCCCGTCGCTGGGAATCACATCCCCGGCCTCGCAGACCACCAGATCACCCTTGTGCAGATCCGCGGCCGGAATTGACTTCTCGACACCTGCGGCGTCGATGCGACGGGCCACCGCGGTGTCCCGGCCGGCCCGCAGCGACGCCGCCTGCGCCTTACCGCGGCCCTCGGCGACCGAATCGGCCAGGTTCGCGAACAGCACCGTCAACCACAACCACACCGCGATCCACACCGTGAACCCGTTGAAATCGGTGAAGACGGTGACCGTCGTCAACGCCGCACCGACCTCCACCACGAACATCACCGGGTTGTGCCACATCACCCGCGGGTCCAACGCCCGCAACGCATTCGGCAACGCAGCCACCAGACTGGCCGGGCGGAAGACGCCCGCGCTGATCCGGTGCGGCGCACCATCATCCACCGGCGCCGCGGCAACAACATCTTTCTTGTTCAATACCGGGGTGCTCACTGCTGACCCTTCCTCTTGCTGCTGGAATTGACTTGCCTGCTCGTTCGTTCCTGCGTGTGGCCCGCACTCATGACAGTCCTTCTGCGATCGGACCCAGCGCAAGCGCGGGCAGGTAGGTCAGGGCGGCGACCAACACCACAACACCCAGCAACATCGTCACGAACTGCGCCTTGTGGGTCGGCAACGTGCCGGAATCATCGGGCCGGACACCCTGCCTGCCCAGCGATCCGGCCAACGCCAGCACCAGGCAGATCGGCACCAGGCGGCCCAGCAGCATCACCACACCCAACGCGATGTTGTAGAAGTCGGTGTTCGCCGACAACCCCGCAAACGCCGAACCGTTGTTGTTCGCCGCCGACCCGAACGCGTACACGATCTCGGTCAGACCATGCGGCCCGCTGTTCAACGGCCCGGCCTTCCCAGCCGAGGTCAGCAACGCCACACCCGACCCGACCAGGACCAGCGCCGGGGTGAACAAGATGTAGGAGGCGACGTACTTCATCTGCGGGCCGCCGATCCGCTTCCCCAGATACGTCGGGGTGCGCCCCACCATCAGCCCGGCCACGAACACCGCCACCAACGCCAGGATCAGGATGCCGTACAACCCCGACCCCGTCCCACCAGGCGCGATCTCACCCAACAGCATGTTCAGCAGCAACACCCCGCCGCCCAACCCGCTGAACGAGGAATGCGTCGCGGTCACCGCGCCGGTGGAGGTCAAAGTGGTGGATATCTCAAACAGCGACGTCACCGGGATACCGAAACGGACCTCCTTACCCTCCATCGCCGCACCCGCCGCCTGCAACGCCACACCCCGGTGCGCCTCCTCGAAACCCAGCGTGGCGGCCAGCGACCCAGCCCACAGAATGGCCATCGTGATCACGATCGCGACGCCCTGCTTCAGGCTGCCGACCATCCGACCGAACGTACGCGGCAGCGAAAACGGGATCGCCAACATCAAGATGATCGCCAGCAGGTTGGTCACCTGGTTCGGATTCTCGAACGGATGCCCCGAATTGGCGTTCAAATACCCGCCGCCGTTCGTGCCGAACTGCTTGATCACCTCCTGAGAAGCGACCAGCCCGCCAGGCAGCGTCTGCGTGCCACCAGCCAGAGTGGTCACCGTCGTCGGGTCGTTCAAATTCTGGATGACACCGCCCAGCACCAGCACCAACGCGAACACGAACGACACCGGCAGCACCAACCGCAACGTGATGCGGGTCAAGTCAACCCAGAAGTTGCCGAGCCGGTCAGTGTTACGGCGGACCAGACCACGGATCAACGCAACCACAACCACGATGCCCACACCAGCCGACAAGAAGTTCTGCACCGTCAGACCAAGAGCCTGAACCGTGTAACCCAGCGCCGACTCACCCGAATACGACTGCCAGTTCGTATTGGTGACGAAGCTGACCGCCGTGTTGAACCCCTGCGCCTTCGGCATCCCCGGCCGATCGAACGCGAACGGCAAATGACCCTGCAACGACAACAGAGCCCACAACAGCACGATGGACACCACACTGAACGCCACCACAGAAATCATGTACGTGAACCACCGCTGATCGGCCCTCGCATCGATCCGCAGCACCCGGTAGAACCCCTGCTCCAACCGCGAATCCTTCTTCGACATGAAGATGTGCGCCATGTAATCACCCAGCGGAACGTGGATGATCGCCAGCACGACCACCACCACAGCGATCTGCAAAGCCGCAGCCAGCCAGGCGCTCATCAGAACTTCTCCGGTCGAACCAGGGCTACCACCAGGTACCCCAGCAGCAACACCGCCACGATCGCGGCGACGATGGTCATCGTGTCGTTCACCCGTCCTTCGGTCAGCCCCACCAAGCAGGCTCTGCGAAGGCAGCCCGCTGCGGACTGCCGAGGCGAAGGTAACGCGCAGTGACGCCGGTTGGTCGTGTTCCTGACACGGTCTTTACTCCCCGGCCAGGAACCCTGACGAAACGTTGATGCGTTGTCGAAGCCGATCGGGTCGACCGCCACCAGGCGGCAGGACCTCAGCGCGTGCAGTAGCCATACTGGTATGTGGACGCGCCAACACGCCGGTCAATCCACCGAAGTGGTTGCCTACAGCTGGTTTCCAACGTTCGGGTCGGTATTATGATCCGGCAGAGTGCGGCTCGTTGAGCGAGCTCACCGCTCCAGACTTGACAGGCCATCTACCCGATGAAGTGAGTACGCCGCACGAAAGTAGGCGGACTGCGGGCATCGCTCCTCGTGGGAATCGTCAGCAGGTACGGAAGGTGTGCACATCGTTCGGTTACCGAGGGTGTACTACTAGTCAACGAGGCGTGAGAGTCGGTCACCGTACAAAGGGCCGGTACCGCTGAACCTTGCGACGACGCTTTTCGACATACATCGCCGAGTCGGCTGCCTCATGAGATCACCCATTCCGACGGTGTTTTCCCTCTGGACCTGCGATGCACCCAACAGCGGACCCAGCCGCGGCAGTGGAAGAGATCACCATGAACCGTAGATCACCGACCCTTTAACTGTCAGCCCTCCGAGTGCCAGCCGGCCGTCCAACCGAGCCGCGCCTGGTGGTAGTGTTCGCTTAGCGAACTTTTGTACTTCTTGCGAACGGGGGGGCCGAGATGATCGACCGGGGCTGCCGCCCGCCGAACCGGGGAACCGCCGTCATGGACCCAGGTGCAGGAGCGGCGGAATGAACGCAGCAACCTTCGAGGGCTTCGACCGGGCTGTCACGGCGGCGCGAGTCACGCTGGACATTTCCGACGAGTTGTCCGTCGTCGACCTCCTTGTCGGCGGGCCGACGCCACAATCCGACAGCTCCTCCCCGGTTCACCGATGACCTCCGCGAGCTACATCTATGACGGCCTGCGCACTCCGTTCGGACGGTTCGGCAAGTCGCTGGCAACGGTTCGGCCCGACGATCTGGCTGCGCAGGTCATCTCGGCGGTCGTATCTCGCAACAGCATCGACCCGGCCGAGATCGACGACGTCATCCTGGGCAACGCCAACGGAGCCGGGGAGGAGAACCGGGATGTGGCCCGGATGGCGGCGCTCCTGGCCGGCCTGCCGACCTCCGTCACAGGGGTCACGGTGAACCGGCTGTGTGGGTCGGGGATGGAATCTGTCATCCAGGCCAGCCGGGCGGTCGAGGCGGGCGATAGCCGCCTGGTCATCGCCGGCGGAGTCGAATCCATGAGCAGGGCCCCCTGGGTGTTGCCCAAACCGACACGTGCATTTCCCGCCGGCCATGAAACGCTGCATTCGACGACGCTCGGCTGGCGTCTGGTCAATCCCCTGATGGACCCCCGCTGGACCGTGCCGCTGGGCGAGACCGCCGAAATACTCGCGGACCGCTACGCCATCACCCGGCAGGAACAGGATGAATTCGCAGTTCGCAGCCATCGGCTGGCAGCCGCGGCCGCGGCCCACGGCGTCTTCGACGAGGAAATCGTGCCCGTCCCCGGCGTAACCCTCACCCGGGATGAAGGTGTCCGCGCGGACAGCTCGGTGGCCGCCCTGGCCGAGCTGCCGCCGGCATTCCGGCCTGTCGGCGGCCGGGTTACGGCAGGCAATTCGTCCCCGCTCACCGACGGGGCGTCAGCTCTTGTCATCGGGTCGGAGGACGCCCCACTGGACACCGAGCCGCTGGCTCGGATCATCGGCCGCGGCGCCGCCGGCAACGACCCCGACATCTTCGGGATCGCTCCGGTCGAGGCCGCGAACCGAGCCCTGAAGCGCGCCGGGAAAACCTGGTCGGACGTTGCGCTGGTGGAACTCAACGAGGCCTTCGCGGCGCAGTCCCTGGCCTGCCTACGGCTCTGGCCGGGACTGGACCCCGGCCTGGTCAACGTGCACGGCGGCGCGATCGCCCTGGGTCACCCGCTCGGGGCGTCGGGCGGCCGGGTGGTCCTGCATCTGGCGCGAGCACTGCAGCAACGGGGCGGCGGCATCGGCGTCGCCGCCATCTGCATCGGCGTCGGTCAGGGGCTGGCGATCGTTCTCGAGAGTTGAACCGCCGCCGACGCGACACCGGAGGACAAGATATGAGCAGTGCTGAGGAGACCGAGATCGTCGGCGGTCTGGCGAACGGTATCGCGGTGATCCGGACGTTCGACGCAGACCACACCGATATGCCGCTCAGCGAAATCGCCCGCCGCGCCGACCTGACGAGGGCGACCGCCCGACGGTCGCTGCTCACCCTGATCCACCTGGGGTACGCCCGGACCACCGAAGCGGGGTACGCCTTGACCGCTCGCGTGCTGGAACTGGGGTACGGCTACCTCGCCGGGCTCGGCATCACCGAAGTCGCCCGACCTCACCTGGAACAACTTTCACGGCGGTGCGGCGAGTCGGCGTCGGCGTCGGTGCTGGACGGCACGGACATCATCTATGTGGTCCGGGTGCCGGTCCGCCGGATCATGAGCGTCAGCATCCAGATCGGCACCCGGTTCCCGGCTGCCATGACCAGCATGGGCCGGGTGCTGCTCAGTGCCCAACCGGATGCCGTCATCGAGGCGGCCATCGCTGCCGCAGGTCTGGTGGGTGATCGGGCGCTGCGCGTCTGGAACCAGGTCGCCGCCGTACCTTCTGCCGGTTACGCACTCGTCGACCAGGAATTAGAACCGGGTCTGCGGTCCATCGCCGCACCGGTGGGTGACCGCCGAGGAAACACGATTGCAGCCATCAACGTGGCCGCGCCGGCCAGCGATCCCGACGCCGACGCGATGGTCGCGCGCGTGGGCCGGGACCTGATCGATACCGCTCGGGCCATCGAGGCCGACCTCTCCGTCGGCGACACCTCCAGCCCGTCACCTCGAGGCTCGCCGGTCCCGCGTCGGCGACCCGCGCCCGATATGCTCACCACCGCCACCCGAACCAGGGAGATGCGCCCATGACCGCCCTACCCTCCTCCGCGCCGCTGGACCCGACCGATGAAGATCCCCTCGACGTCGACACCGAGGTGGCGGCGGCCGATGGCAGGCAGGGAATCCAATCGGTAGAAATTGCCATGCAGGTGTTGATGGTGCTGGAGGCTCGCGGCGGTCCGATGAGCCTTTCCGCGATCTCCCACTCGCTGGGCTCGCGACCGAGCAAGGTGCACCGGTATCTGGTCAGCTTCGGACGGGTCGGCCTGACCACCCAGGATACGAAGTCGGGCTTGTACGACTTCGGACCGGCGATGCGGCGCCTGGGAGCAGAGGCACTGCGGCGCACCAACGAAGTGTCGATCGCCAGCGCCTACGCCGTCGATCTCCGCGACCGAACCGGTCATTCGGTGAACGTGGCGGTGTGGGGGGATCGAGGTCCGGTTGTGGTGAACTGGGCATATGGCACGCGCCCGCTGGGTCTGACGGTCCGGATCGGGGCCACCCTGCCGTTGTTGGCGTCCTCCATCGGACATGTCTTTCTCGCCTTTCTGCCGGAAACCCTGACGGCCGAGGCACTCGAGCAGGAACTGACCGGAAATGAAAGGTCAACCTGGACCCGCGCCGGCGTCCGGAAACTTCAGGCGACGGTGAAAAGGCAGGGTTATGC
>CAXTBG010000079.1:0-18952 GCA_964242105.1 uncultured Nakamurella sp.
GTGGTCTTCTCGCCGGTCACCATCTCGACCATCCGGTCGCTGCCCAGGTACATCGACGCGTTGCCCGCCACCATGACGACGAGGTCGCAGAACGCGGGGATGTAGGCGCCGCCGGCCGCGCTCGGCCCGAACAGGGCGCAGACCTGGGGAATCGACCCGGACGCCCGGACCTGGGTGGAGAAGATGCGGCCGGCACCGCGGCGCCCCGGGAACAGCTCGACCTGGTCGGTGATGCGCGCCCCGGCCGAGTCGACCAGGTACACCATCGGGAGGCCGGCGGAGTAGGCCTTCTCGATGACGCGGATGATCTTCTCCACCGACCGGGCTCCCCAGGAACCCGCCTTGACGGTGGAGTCGTTGGCCATCAGGCACACCGGACGGCCGTCGATGTGCGCGGTACCGGTGATCACGCCGTCGGCCGGCAGCCCGTCGGCCAGCGCGTTGGCCAGCTGGCCGTCCTCGCGGAACGAACCGGGGTCGACCAGGTGCGCGATCCGGCTGCGGGCGAACATCTTTCCCCTGGCCGCGTTGGCGACGTGGTACTTCTGTGCGCCGCCGGCCTCGATGCGCTCCCGCAGCGCCGGAAGATCGGTGACAGGGGTGTCCGGTGCGCTGGGTTCCGTCACGGGCGCTACTGCCGGGGCGGGGCGGGATAGCCGCCGGCCGGGGGGTACTGACGGGTGTCCCGGCCCTGGCCGGGGCCGTCCGAACGGTAGGAGTTGCGGTCGTCGGTGATCAGCTGGTTCAGCGTGGACTGCACCGTCGGGAGGGCGGCGACGTTCTCGAACTCCAGCGGCTGGTCGGCCGCGGATTCCACGATCAACGACCCGAATCCCAGCAGGCGCCCCCAGAACGACACGGAGGTCTCCATGTTCTGGATGTGGCCCAACGGGATCTGGTGTTCACGACGGTGCAGAATGCCGGTGCGGAAGAACACGTGACCGGTGGTGATGACGAAATGCTCGGTGCGCCAACGAATCACCGGTATCAGGACGAAGAACACCAGTCCCAGTACCGCTACTGCTGCAATCACCAGCCACGCCGCGGCGTGGTGGTCCCAGTTGCGCAGGATGGCGGCGAGTGCGAAGCCTCCCCCGATGAACAGCACGAAGCACAGGGCGGGCAGCACCAGCACCTTCCAGTGCGGATGCTTGTGCAGCATGACGCGCTCCCCGCGCGCGAGGAGATTGTCCGGATAGGCCATCTGTGCCCCTCACCTTCGTCTGACCTGCACGCGTGTCACCGGCCATGGACGAAACCCACCCGGCACGGACGGTGATCACCGCGCACGCGATGCATCACGCTACCCGGAAAGCCCGCCGGTCGGGTCCGGGTCGGCGGGGCCGGTGCCGTCGGCCCACCGGGCGACGGGAGCGCCGGGGTTCGGGCCGCCTGGGCTCGGCCGGTGAAGGCGCGGGAGGGTCGGCGGCGGTCCGGCGGCCTGCGGCTCGGTCGGCCGGCCGGAGTGATGGCTGGGCGTCCGCCGGGGCCGGGGCTGGTCGGCCGCCGGGCGCTGGGGCTGGTCGGCCGCCGGGCGCTGGGGCAGGTCGGCCGCCGGGCGCTGGGGCAGGTAGGCCGCCGGGGGCCGGGGCAGGTCGGCCGCCGGGGCCGGGGCTAGTCGGCCGCCGGGCGATGGGGCAGGTCGGCCGCCGGGGGCTGGGGCGGGCGCGGGCCGAAGACTGCTGAACCCAGCCGCACCATCGTCGCGCCCTCCGCGATCGCCGCGGCGAAGTCGCCGCTCATTCCCATGGACAGCTCCACAGCGTGTTCCGCGCCGGGCAGTCCGCGGGCCTGCGCGTCATCGCGGAACGCGGCCAGCGACCGGTAGCCGGCGCGGACGGCGGCCAGGTCCGCGGAGTTGAGGCCGATCGTCATGAACCCACGCACCCGGAGTGCCCGGCACTGCTTCAACTGGTCCAGCAGCCCCGGGGCCTGCGACAGGGAGATGCCGTACTTGCTCGCCTCACCCGAGACGTTGACCTGCACGAAGACATCCAGCATCCGACCGAGCTCGGCCGTTCGCCGGTCCAGCGCTCCGCCGAGCTCGACGCTGTCGACGGTCTGCACGCAGCTCACGTGCGGCAGCACCTGGTTGACCTTGTTGCGCTGCAGGTGCCCGATGAAGTGGCAGTCGTAGGGCAGGCCCGCGGCGGCCAGCTCGTCGGCCTTGGCGACGACCTCCTGCGCCCGGTTCTCGCCGATCAGCCCGAAGCCGGCGGCGATCACCTCGAGCACGACCGCCGCGGCGATCGTCTTGGTGGCGAGCAGCAGCTGCACACTCCCGGCCGGCCGGCTGGCCGCGATGGCGGCCTCGCGGACCCGGCTGGCCGCGTCCAGCAGGCGGTCCTGCAGCCCCGGTGTCGGCGCCGCGGGATTCGGCTGTTCGGACGGCATGATCGCCAGGCTATCGGTCATGACACCCCACCTCATTCGTCCACCCCGCACCGCATCAGTCCATCCCGCACTGGCTTTCTCCACCCCGCACCGCCTGTCTCCACCCCACCGCCTGTCTCCACCCCACACCGCCTTTCTCCACCCCACACCGCCTGTCTCCACCCCGCACCGCCTGTCTCCACCCCACACCTGGTGGATGGCGTCGAGCAGCTGCACGGTGGTGAATCGAGGTGTTCCGTGCTGGCGCGGTCACGCCGACGGCCTTCGCTCACCCGGGAGCGCACCGGACCGGACCTGCTGCCAGGTGGTCAGCGACCACCCGCCGGCCGAAGGTGCACGACGTCCCCCGCGGAGTAGCGCACCAGGCCACCGCCGGTGTCCAGCACGATGGCGCCGTCGGCGTCCACATCGACCGCCGTCCCCGCCACCGCTCCCCCGCCGGGGAGCTCCAGCCGGACGCTGGAACCGAGAGTCACGCACGCCGCCAGGTAGGCCGGGCGCAGCCCGGACCGGTCCACATCCCCGCCCGCAGCGCGCCAGTCCGCGAGCAGGCGCCCGAACTCGTCGAGCACGCCGGCCAGCAGAGCGGTGCGGTCGACGTCCGCGCCGGCCAGCAACAGCGACGTTGCATCGGCCCGCGGCAGCTCCGCGTGGTCCAGCGAGATGTTCAGCCCGGCGCCGACAACCACCAGATCACCGGCCACCTCCGCCAGGATTCCGCCGCACTTGCCTCCATCGAGCAGCACGTCGTTGGGCCACTTCAGGCCTGCCTGCACGCCGCCGACCGAGCCGAACGCCGACGCCACCGCCAGCCCCAGCGCAACCCCTGTCCAGGGTCGGCGGGCCGGTGGAATGCCGGCGGCGTCGATCGCGAGGGAGAACATCAGCCCGGCGCCGGGCGGGCAGCTCCACTGCCGACCCGACCGACCGCGTCCAGTGGTCTGCTCCTCGGTGACCAGGACGGTGCCGGCCACCACGTGCCCCGCCGGACGCTCCCCCGCCGCACGCTCCCCGGCCGTACGCTCCCCCGCCGGCCGCTTCCCAGCCGTCCGCTCCCCCGCCGTACGCTCCCCCGCCGTACGCTGCCCCTCCCTCGCCCAGGCGGACAGGTCGTCATTCGTCGAACCGGTGGTCAGGACATGACGCAGGCGCCATCCGTCCCGCCGACGCAACGCCGACGCCACCGCAGAAATGTCCATCGGCCGGCGGTCCGGAGCTCGTGCGGTCATGGCGGCAACAGTAGGTGCCGCCGCCCGGCGGTCCCGATCGTCGCCGGGCAACCCGTCACCGTCATTCGGCACACACCAGCAGAGGCCCGACCAGCAGGGCACGCTCGACGGTGGCACGCCGACGTGCCTCGTCCTGCGCGTTGTTATGGTGACGACGGCCCGCGGGCCGCACATCGAAGGGACGCCTCCACCTTGGCAGAGCAGCCGGAGCCCGGCGCGGATCTCCACACCACGGCCGGCAAGCTCGCCGATCTCGAGCGGCGGCTGGCGCAGACGCGGCAGCCGGGTACGGCCGCCGCGGTGGAACGCCACCACGCCCGCGGCAAGAAGACCGCCCGGGAGCGGATCGAGGCGTTGCTCGACGAGGGTTCGTTCGTCGAGTTCGACGCGCTGGCCAGGCACCGGTCCACCAACTTCGGCCTGGCCGCCAACCGGCCGGCCGGCGACGGCGTGGTCACCGGGTACGGCCAGGTAGAGGGTCGGGACGTCTGCGTGTTCTCCCAGGACGTCACCGTCTTCGGCGGCGCGCTCGGCGAGGTCTACGGCGAGAAGATCGTCAAGATCATGGATTTCGCGATGTCCACCGGACGCCCGATCGTCGGCATCAACGAGGGCGGCGGCGCCCGGATCCAGGAGGGCGTCGTCTCGCTCGGGTTGTACGCCGAGATCTTCAAGCGGAACGTGCACGCCTCCGGTGTGGTGCCGCAGATCTCGCTGATCATGGGCGCCGCCGCCGGCGGCCACGTCTACTCCCCGGCCCTGACCGATTTCGTGGTGATGGTCGACGGCACCTCGCAGATGTTCATCACCGGACCGGATGTGGTCAAAGCCGTGACGGGCGAAGAGGTCTCGCTGGAAGACCTGGGTGGCGCACGGACGCACAACGAACGGTCCGGCAACGCGCACCACCTCGCCGCCGACGAGGACGACGCCCTGCTGTACGTCCGCGAGCTGCTGTCGTTCCTGCCGTCGAACAACCTCTCGACCGCCCCGTCGGAGCCCGATGAGGCCGAGACATCCGTGACGGCAACCGATTCCGTGCTGGACACGCTGATCCCCGATTCGCCCAACCAGCCCTACGACATGATGGCGGTGGTCGCCGCGGTACTGGACGACGGCCATTTCCTGCCGGTACAGGACCTCTACGCCCCCAACATCATCACCGGGTTCGGCCGGGTGGCCGGCACCAGCGTCGGCATCGTGGCCAACCAGCCGCGGCACCTGGCCGGCACCCTGGACATCAAGGCCTCGGAGAAGGCGGCCCGGTTCGTCCGGACCTGCGACGCCTTCAACGTGCCGGTGCTCACCTTCGTCGACGTTCCCGGCTTTCTCCCCGGCACCGATCAGGAGTGGAACGGCATCATCCGCCGCGGCGCCAAGTTGATCTTCGCCTACGCCGAGGCCACCGTCCCACTGATCACGGTGATCACCCGCAAGGCCTACGGCGGTGCCTATGACGTAATGGGCTCCAAGCACCTCGGCGCGGACGTCAACCTGGCGTGGCCCACCGCGCAGATCGCCGTGGTCGGTGCGGCCGGAGCGGTGAACATCCTCTATCGCAGGGATCTCGCTGCCGCGGCCGAACGAGGGGAAGACGTCGAAGCCGTCCGGAAAAACCTGCAGACCGAGTACGAGGACGCCCTGGTGAACCCGTACGTGGCCGCCGAGCGCGGCTACGTGGACGCGGTGATCGCCCCGCGGGACACCCGTCACGCCGTCACCAGTGCGCTGTCGGTGCTGCGCGACAAACGGCGCACCCTGCCGCCGCGCAAGCACGGGAACATCCCGCTGTGACGGCCACCCCGGACAGCCGACCCCGGGACGAAGCGAGCGCGGAGGCCGACGAGGACGCCGCCGCGGTGCTGGTCGTCGTCGCCGCACTCGCGGCTGCACAGCGCACGGAAGCGGAACCCGTTGCCGTGCGGTCTGTCTGGGGACAACGGCCCGGGCCGTGGGCCGGCGCCGACCAGTGGTGGGCGTCCGGGCTGCCGCGATGACCACCCCGAGGACCCCGATGACGACAGTGCTCGCGTCCGCCTCGCCGGCCAGGTTGGCCGTGCTCCGGGCGGCCGGGATCGATCCCGTGGTGTTCGTCTCCGGCGTCGACGAGCCGGCCGTCGAGGCAGCCAACGCGGCGGCAGGCCCAGCCAGGACTGTCATGGCGCTGGCCCGCGCCAAGGCCGACGCGGTGCTGCCGGTCGTCGCCCGGTCGCATCCGGACTCGGTGGTGATCGGCTGCGATTCCATGTTGCTGCGGGACGGCCGGCTGTACGGCAAGCCCGTCGACGCCGCGCAGGTGCGCCGGCAGTGGCGCGAGATGGCCGGCGGCACGGCGGACCTGCTGACCGGGCACGCCGTCATCGCGCTCAGGGACGGACAGGTGACAGCCCGCACCTCGGGACACCAGCGGACCACCATCCGGTTCGGCACCCCGACGGACGACGAGATCACCGCGTACTTGGCCACCGGTGAGCCCCTGCAGGTCGCCGGGGGGCTCACCATCGACGGCTACGGCGGATGGTTCGTCGACGGCCTGGACGGCGACTCCTCGAGCGTCATCGGCATCTCCCTGCCGCTGACCCGCCAACTGCTGCGTGAGGTGGGGGTGTCGGTGCTTGACCTGTGGCGGACGACGGCCCCGTCACCGCCGCTGCCACCGTCGCCGAACCCGAAAGGCGCCTGACATGCACACGGTCCTGATCGCCAACCGCGGCGAGATCGCCGTCCGGGTCGCCCGGGCGTGCCGCGACGCCGGGCTGAGATCGGTTGCGGTATATGCCGACAGCGACGGCGAGGCGCTGCACGTCCGGGCCGCCGACGAGGCGTACGCGCTGGGCGGTGCGACGTCGGCAGAGACGTACCTGGACATCGGCAAGCTGATCGACGTGGCCGGGCGGTCGGGTGCCGACGCCGTGCATCCCGGGTACGGTTTCCTGTCCGAGAACGCCGACTTCGCCCAGGCCGTGCTCGACGCCGGCCTGGTATGGATCGGCCCGACGCCGGACGCCATCCGTCAACTGGGCGACAAGGTCACCGCGCGGCACATCGCGGTCGCGGTCGGAGCGCCACTGGTACCCGGCACCTCCGAACCCGTCGCCGACGCGGGCGAGGTACTGGCGTTCGCCGAGCAGTACGGCCTTCCCGTCGCCGTCAAGGCGGCCTTCGGCGGCGGGGGCCGCGGGCTCAAGGTCGCCAGGACGATGGAGGAGATACCGGATCTGTTCGACTCGGCCGTCCGCGAGGCCGTGGCGGCGTTCGGCCGGGGCGAGTGTTTCGTGGAGAAATATCTGGACCGGCCGCGGCACGTCGAGGCACAGGTGCTGGCCGACCAGCACGGCACGGTCGTGGTGGTGGGCACCCGCGACTGCTCGCTGCAGCGGCGGTTCCAGAAGCTGGTCGAGGAGGCGCCGGCGCCGTTCCTCACCGATGCCCAACGCAGCACCATCCACGAGGCGGCCAAGGCGATCTGCCGGCAGGCCGGGTACACCGGCGCCGGCACGGTGGAGTTCCTGGTCGGCGCGGACGGCGACGTGTCGTTCCTGGAGGTGAACACCCGCCTGCAGGTGGAGCACCCGGTGTCGGAGGAAACCAGCGGCATCGACCTGGTGCGGGAGCAGTTCCGGATCGCCGACGGCGAGAAGCTGCGATGGGCTGAGGATCCGGTGCCCCGCGGACACAGCTTCGAGTTCCGGATCAACGGTGAGGACCCCGGCCGCGGCTTCCTGCCCGCGCCCGGGACCATCTCGACGTTCACCGCGCCCAGCGGTCCTGGGGTCCGGCTGGACACCGGCGTCGGTACCGGTTCGGTGGTGTCGGGCAACTTCGACTCGCTGCTGGCCAAGCTGATCGTCACCGGCGCCGACCGCCAGGAGGCGCTGCAGCGGTCCCGGCGGGCGCTCGCCGAGATGCGGGTCGACGGCATGGCCACCGCCCTGCCGTTCCACCGGGCGGTGGTGTCGGACCCGGCGTTCGTGGCCGCAGACGGCGCGTTCGCCGTGCACACCCGCTGGATCGAGACGGAGTTCGACAACACGATCCCGCCGTTCCCCGGCGAGGCGGGTGCCGGAGCGGCGGCCGACCCGCCGGCGCGGCAGACCGTCGTCGCCGAGGTCAACGGACGGCGCGTGCAGGTGACGCTGCCCGCGGAGCTGTTCTCCCTCGCGCCCGCGCGCGTCCGCGCAGCCGGACGCGGGGCCGCCCGGCCGGCGCGGTCCGCGGCGTCCAGGACCGGTGCACCGACGTCGGCCACCGGCCAGGTGGTCGCCCCGATGCAGGGCACCGTGGTGAAGGTCGCCGTCACGCAGGGCCAGCAGGTTGCCGAGGGTGATCTGATCGCCGTGCTGGAAGCGATGAAGATGGAGAACCCGGTGACGGCGGGGCGGGCCGGCGTCGTGCGGTCGGTCGATGTCGCGGTCGGTGATTCGGTCACTCCCGGCGCGGTGCTGGCCGACATCGGCGACATCGCCGACGCGGACTGACGGCCCGAAGCGCCTGGCAGGGTCGCGGCTACTATCTCCCCATGACCGACAGCAGCGCGGGCCGCGAGCCGGCGCCCACCGGTGCCGCCATCCGCATCGGCGACACCGAACGCAATGCGGCCGTCGCCGCCCTGGGCGAGCACCTCACCACAGGCCGGCTGGATCTCGACGAGTACGGCACCAGGAGCGCGGTGGCGAACAACGCCCGGACGGTCGGGGACCTGCAGGAATTGTTCGCCGATCTGCCCGCGCCGCATCCCCCGCTCCCGTCCGTCGCCGGTCCCGTCCAGCTCGCCGGCACCCCCCGCCCCGGATCGATGGTCGGCTCGACCGAGGCGTACTCCCCGGCCATCCAGGACGACCGGAGCAAGGCGCAGAAGTTGGTGGCGGCCGCGGCCGCGGCCTCGAGCATCATCGCGGTCGTGCTGTTCTTCGCCACCGACACCTGGTGGTGGTTCCTGCTGATCCCGCTGATCTCGACCATCGCGGGCAGCATCTGGGGCGACAGCTGGAAGCGGCCGGACCGGCGGTAGCGAGCCAGCCGCTGTAGATCCAGAAGTACCGCTCGGCACCCGTGCGCCGGCCGCGGTCGGCGCCCCGCAGGCAACGGCGAGTCACCACCAGCCCAGCACCGAGCTGATCAGCAGCCCGGCGACCGTCGCGGTGACCGCGCCCAGGTACCGGACGGCGGTTGGCAACAGTGCCGCCCACTCGACGTTCGCACCGACCGGGACCACGACCGCCAGCGCGGCCAACTGGTGGACGAGCGGCAGCAGCACCGTCATACCGATCAGTGAGCCGTCCAACGTCGGATGGCCGGAGAAGATCCGCAGGCACAGCGCGCCGACCAGCAGCAGGGTCGGCGCCGCCGATCCGGGGCGCAGCACGACCCACAGCAGAACCGTCGCGCCGGCGGCGATCTGGATGAACAGCTCCTCACCGTGGAGTCCCGGCACCCACAGCACCGCCAGCGTCGCCGCGGTCGCCACGGCCAGCGCTATCCGCAGCCACCCGCCGCCGCCGGGCACCAGCCCGCGCGGTGGTCGCGTGGCGAGCTCCGGGGCCGTCATCGGCGGTGCCTGCGGACACGCATGAGTGCGGACAGGTCGGTGGCGATCTGGCCCGCGTCGTAGGACACCACCGCGAGCCCCTTGCCGCGCATCCGGTCCAGCCGCGCGGTGCGCTCGGCGAGGAGCAGTTGCACCTCCCGCACCGCGTGGCGGTGCGGGTCGGTCCGCGCGGTCGCCATCAGCCGGCCGACCGGCAGCACGTCGACCACGATCACCTGGTGGCCCCGCCCCGACGCATCGATCGCGGCCTGCACGGCGAGGTCGTCGATCAGCGGCGAGAACAGCACCACCACCGAGGACGAGGGCAGGCCCCACAGCTCCGGCGCGGGCATCCACTGCTGCCGGGTCACGGCGATCTGCGCCAGCTGGTAGCGGACGCGTTGCAGATGACGGGCGCCGCTGCCCATCCGGACGTGCCGGCGCACCGCCGACAGGTCCAGGATTCCCACCCTGTCCCCGGCGCGGATCTGGGCAGCGGCCACCGCGGTCGCCGCCGACACGGTGAGGTCGATGCTGGACAGCGGTACGTCCGGATCCGGGCCGTCCGACGGCTGTGCGATGGCGACCAGCCCCGACAGGAACCGCCGCACCGCGCGCATCCGCCGGACGGTGGTGATGCGGTAACGCTGCCCACCGGTGATCGGCGGGCGGGTCTTGGGCACGATGTCGTGCCGGGTGTCCAGGCACAGCACGAATTCGGTGTCGGCATCGCTCTGGGTCCGTCGCACGAACAGCTTCTGGTACCGGGCGTAGGCACGCCAGTGGATGCTGCGGAGCCGATCGCCGGGTGCGAATTCGCGCAGGTCGATCAGGTCGCCGCCCTGCCCGGCCCGGCGGCTCCGGTGCTCGCCCGCCCACCCGCCGAGGATGGGCGGCAGCTCGAGCGCGCCGACGTCCGGCACCGACGGCGGTACGGCGACTGACACGTCCGCCCCGGCCACCGGCCCGATGACGAACAACGCGTCGGCTCCGGCCGCCAGCAGGTCGGGCCGGGCCAGCAGCATGGGACCCCACGGGACGGCCTTGGTCCAGGTGGTCACGGAGATGTCCGCAGCACCGGCCACCGTCGTGCAGGCGCCGGTCGGCGACCCCTCCGCGTCGGGCGTTCGCACGGACACCAGCTGCACCCCCGATGCGTCGTCGACATCGGTCACCACCGCGGTCGGCCGGTCGCCGGCGAGTGTTCCGACGGCCCGGGAGGTCGCGCGGGGAACGCCGGGCGTACGGGATCCGCCGGACAGCGCGAGCGCCAGGCCCAGCGCGAACGGGATCCCCATCACCGCCAGATCCGGCCGCCCGAACACCAGGCCGAGACCGATGGTCAGGACTGCGAAGGTGACGCAGCGGTACAGGGCGGCGGTCGGGCGCCAGGTGGCGGCCGGCGTCGGCCCGGTCATCGGCGGTCGCCGGGGTCCCGGCCGTTCAGCGGACGACGGACCGGAGCGTCGGCGGCGTCGCAACGGTGGCGAGCAGCTGCCGCACCACGTCCTCGCCGGAGATGGATTCGGCGTTGGCCTGCAGGCTCAGCACCAGCCGATGCCCGAGTCCGGCGACCGCAACGGCCTTGACGTCCTCCGGCAACACGAAACTCCGGCCGTCCAGCACCGCCCAGGCGCGGGCCAGCAGCAGCAGCGCCTGGGTGCCGCGCGGGGAGATGCCGGCCTCCACCGACTTGTGCCGACGGCTTGCGGTGGAGATGTCGACGCAGTAGCCGATGACGTCCGCGTCCACGGCCACCCGTTCGACGCCCGCCTGCAGACGCAGCAGCTGGGCGGGATCGGTGACCCGGGCGACCGGTTGGTCACCGGCCGCGCGGGCGATCCGGCGGCGCAGCATCTCGGCCTCGGCCTGCGGCGGCGGGTACCCGAGCCTGGTCCGGACCAGGAAGCGGTCGAGCTGCGCCTCGGGCAACGCGTAGGTGCCCTCGTACTCGATCTGGTTGGCGGTGGCGATGACGTGGAACGGCCGCGGCAGCAGGTGGGTGTTGCCCTCCACACTGACCTGCCCCTCCTGCATCGCCTCCAGCAGCGCGGCCTGCGTCTTCGGCGGTGTCCGGTTGATCTCGTCGGCCAGCAGCAGGCCGGCGAAGACCGGCCCGGCCTGGAAGTGGAACTCCGACCGGCCGGGGTGGTAGAGGTAGGACCCGGTGATGTCCGACGGCAGCAGATCGGGCGTGAACTGCAGGCGGCGGAACTCCAGCCCGAGCGCCCCGGCCAGGCTGCGCGCCAGCAGCGTCTTGCCCAACCCGGGGTTGTCCTCGAACAGGACGTGCCCGCCCGCCAGGATGGCAGCCAGCGCGAGCCGGAGGGGATAGCCGTTGCCGACGACGGCCGTGCCGACCGCCTCGGCGATACGCCCTGCGGTGGCGGCGATCTCGGCCGGCGGCGCGACCGCCGACGGCGTTCCGGCCGGCGGTGCACCGGCCGGCAAGGCAGCGGCACTGATCGGTGGCTTGGTCATCGGCGGCCGTCCTGGGCATCGGGGGCTGGGTGGGCGGAGTGCGCGGGACCTGTCTGCACTGTGGGCTCGAGCGACAGATGCTCGGCGGCCGCCGGCGCGCGCGGAACGACGTCGAGCGCGATCAGCCGGTCGATCAGGGCCAGGAGCTGCTCGCGGTCCGGGTCACGCCGGATTTCGCCGACCACGCGCTCGGGCGGGAACAGCAGCGCGTGTGTCGAGGCACCGAGCAGGTGCTCGGCCGCCGGCGACCCGGGCTCCAGCTGCCGGGCAGCCAACTGCCGGGCAGCCAGCGACCGCAGTCGGGAGTGGAGGTGCGGGCTGAAACCCGGAACCGGGTCGACCATGGCGTCGAAGCCGTTCATCCGCCAGCGATGCGCGGCGGCGACCTTGCCGGCCCGGCCGGGCGGGGCCGCGGGCCAGTCGATCGAGCGCACCTCGGTCGCCCGCAGCAGCGCGAACGCCGCGAACCCCGCCACCACCCCGAAACCGAAGCAGCGGGACACCGGGGCGCGCACCACGAACAGGATCAGCCCGAAGCAGAGTGCGGCGCCCACCGCCAGCCACAAATGCGAGAGCACGGTCGCCCGCGGCGTCCGGGGTACTGCGGTCCGCGGGTCGTAGGGCCAGCTCACGGGCCGACCTGCAGCCCGGTGTGCTGGTCCGCACCGACGGCGGGCAGCAGTGCGTCCAGGCAGGCCCGGGCCCGGACGGCCGTGTCCGGCAGCAGCCGGATGTGGTCGAACCGGGCCCGCTGGTAGAGCGCCAACAGCTCACCGGCTGCCCGGCCGTCGAGCGGGTGGCCGATCTGCACAGCTTCCAGGAACTCGGTCGGCGTCTGCTCCGGGCGGCGCGGCATACCGCGCGAGGCCGCCACCCGTTCCAGCTGCTCCCAGCACGCGATCACGTAGTCGGCGGCCTCCCGGGGGTCGAACCCGCGGTCCGGGTCCGGTGCCGACACCTCCGGAACCGGCGGCTCGACGCCGTCCGGGGCGCGTCTGCGCGCCGGCGCCGCCGGGGCCCGGTTGCGCAACATCGCGGCGACTGCCACCAGCAGCGCCACCAGCAGGACGCCGCCCAGCACCCACAGCACGATCGTCGGGTCGAAGGCAGAGCCGCTGGACGGGGTGGAATCGGCGGGCGGCGGCGGAAGCGGCGGCGGTGTGGGGACGCTGGTCAGCGTCGGTAGGTCGCGCTCCTGCACCGGGCCCTGCGGCCGGGCGACCCACGGACCGATCGACCCGGCCCACAGCGCTGCTCCGACCAGCAGCGCGCCGCAGGCGGCCAGCAACCCGGCCCGAGCGGCCGGCGAAGGCCGCCGCCACCCCGTGTTCGTCATCGCCCCTAGTCCCCCGCCGTGTGTACCGACCCCGTCGCCCGACCGGTCAGCCGATTGTGTCTCATCGGCCCGACACCGCCGGGCTGTTCGCACAATCGGCGTCGCGTTGTCCCCAGACGTCGGCCAGCGACACCGCCCGCCGCCAGCAGGCCAGCTCGGCGTCCCGCCGGGCCGGGTCGATCGTCGGCCGCCACTCGCCGGCCCGCTGCCAGTTCCGCCGCAGCACCTGCCGGTCGGGCCAGTAGCCCACCGCCAGACCGGCCGCGTACGCGGCGCCGAGGGCGACGGTTTCGGCCATCATCGGGCGCACCACCGGGATGTCCAGCACGTCGGAGATCATCTGCAGGAGCAGGTTGTTGGTCGTCATGCCGCCGTCCACCGCCAGGGTGACGGCGCAGACCCCGGCATCGGCGTTCATGGCGTCCATCACGTCGCGCGTCTGCCAGGCGGACGCCTCCAGCACGGCCCTGGCGATGTGCGCCTTGGTGACGTAGGCGGTCAGGCCGACCAGGATGCCCTGCGCCGACGGGTTCCAGTGCGGCGCGAACAGGCCGGAGAAGGCCGGCACCACGTAGCAGCCGCCGTTGTCGGCGACGGTCGCGGCCAGCGTCTCGATCTCCGCCGCCGTCCGGATCAGGCCCAGGCTGTCCCTGCACCACTGCACCAGTCCGCCCGCCACCGCGACGGATCCCTCGAGCGCATACGCGGCCGGTTCGTCGCCGACCTGGTAGGCGACCGTGGTGATCAGGCCGTTGTTCGACCGGATGATCTCCGGACCGGTGTTCAGCAGCAGGAAGCTGCCGGTACCGAAGGTGCACTTGGCCTCGCCGGCGTCGAACGCGGTCTGCCCGAACAGGGACGCCTGCTGGTCGCCGATGACGGCGCCGATGTCGATCCCGGGGATCGGCGTCACCGTCGTGCCGACCACCCCGATGGTGGGCACGATGCGCGGCAGCATGCTGGCGGGCACCCGCAGCGCATCCAGCAGCACCGGGTCCCAGTCCAGCGTCTCCAGGTTCATCAGCATCGTGCGGCTGGCGTTGGTGACATCGGTGACGTGCAGTCCGCCCTCGACACCGCCGGTCAGGTTCCAGGTCAGCCAGCAGTCCATGGTGCCGAACAGCAGCTCGCCGCGCTCCGCCCTGGCCCGGATGCCGGGGTCGTGGTCGAGCATCCAGCGGAGCTTCGGGCCGGAGAAATAGCCGGTCAGCGGCAGCCCCGTCCGCCGGGTGACCTCGGCCGGGTCCAGGTCGCGCGCGATGTCGCCCAGCAGTCCGGTGGTCCTGGTGTCCTGCCAGACGATGGCCCGGCCCACCGGGCGGCCGGTGTGGCGGTCCCAGACGACGGTGGTCTCCCGCTGGTTGGTGATGCCCAGCGCCGCGATCTGCCCCGGCTCGGCGCCCGCGTCGTCGAGCGCGCTGGGCAGCACCTGCCGCACGATCGACCAGATCTGCCCGGCGTCGTGCTCCACCCAGCCCGGTCGCGGGAAATACTGGTGGTGCTCGCGCTGGGAGAGCGACACCATGGTGCCGTGGTGGTCGAACACCATGCACCGGGTGGACGTCGTGCCCTGGTCGAGCGCGGCGACGAACTGACCGGCGACGAATCGACCCGTCACGAGTCGCGCCCGTGCCCGAGCTCGCGGGAGATGGACCGGCCGGCCCGCACCACGTGGGCCACCAGCGCCGCGCGTGGCCGTGCCCGTTCGTCACACATCCGGGCAGTGTCTCCCTCGACACCGACAGCCGCCACCACGTACCCGCCGCCGTTGCGGATCGGTGCCGCCACCGCCGATGTGCCGGCGGCCGATTCCTCGACCGCGCCGGCCCAGCCCTGGTCCCTGATCACCGCCAGCTCGCGCTGCAGCGCGACCCGGTCGACGATGGTGCGAAAGGTGTAGCTGGACAGGTCTTTTCCAACGATGCTCCGGGCGGCGCCGGGATCGAAGGCCAGCAGCACCTTGCCCAGCGCGTTGGCGTGCAGGGGAACCGCGGTACCGGTCAGCAGCACCTGGTCGGAACGGTCGGCCCGGAAGACGTGGTGGGCGATCACCGCCTGCCCGCCGGCGAACGCCGCCACCTTGGCCGATTCCCCGGTGCGGGCGGCGAGGGCGTCGGTCCAGTTCAACGCCTTCGAGCGCAGTTCGTTCAGGTCCAGGCGTGCCCATCCGAGCCGGAAGATCTCCGGGGTGACGCGGTAGGGACCGGTGGGATGGGTCTGCTCGATGAAGCCGACATCCTGGAGAGTCCGCAGCAGACCGTGCGCCGTGCCCTTGGCCAGACCCAGCACGGCGGCGATCTGCGCCAGCCCGATCGGCTCGTTCTCGTCGGCCAGCAGGCGCAGCATGGCAGCGGCGCGTTCCACCGACTGCACGGTTGCTGGCACCGCGCAAGCGTACGCGCCACCCGTGCGGCCACCGGGTGTGGCCGAACCCGCCTCCGTTCGGCATTGCCGAACGGAGGCGACTGTCGCCGTCGCCCGATTACCGCTACGTTCGCACCGGGCCGCTCGGCATTTTCTCCACCCCGACGCGGCCGGCACCCGAGTGAGGATCATCGATGACCCGAACCAGCACGGCGAGCGGCGCAACCCGCTCGGTCGATGTGCCGTTGCCCCAGGGCATCAGCAGGCCTCCTGCAGTCGGACGCCCCCGGAGGGCGAATACTGATTCCAGTTGTACTGATCAGCGGCGAACGGCAATCGAGGAGTAAAGCCATGAGTTTTCTTTCCACTGCACTGAGTCCTGCCAATCGCGAGGACGCGCTCCGCCAGATGGGCGAGACGCAGTTCGACGTCCTGGTGATCGGCGCAGGCGTGGTCGGCGCCGGAGCGGCCCTGGACGCGGCCAGCCGCGGCCTGAAGGTCGCCCTGGTCGAGGCCCGCGACATGGCGTCGGGCACGTCCAGCAGGTCGTCCAAACTGGTGCACGGCGGTCTTCGGTACCTCAAGCAGCTGAACTTCTCGCTGGTCTTCGAGGCGCTGCGGGAGCGGAAGCTGATCCTGCAGGACCTCTGCCCGCACCTGGCCCGGCCGGTGAAGTTCATCTACCCGCTGGAGAAGGCGGCGTGGGACCGCGCGTACGTCGGCACCGGCGTCGGTGTGTACGACGTGCTGGGCGCCGGCCGAGGCGTGCCGAGCCACCTCAAGCACCTGTCCAAGAAGAAGACCCTCGAGTCGTTCCGCGGCGGGAAGATCGGCGGCATCAAGGGCGGCATCATGTTCTACGAGGGGCAGATCGACGACGCCCGGCACACCATGATGATCGCCAGGACCGCCGCCGCCTACGACGCGCTGGTCGCCACCAGCGCGCGGGTCACCGGGTTCGTGCGCGAGGGCGACCGCGTGGTCGGTGCCACCGTCAAGGATCTGGAGACCGGCCGGGAGATCGAGGTGCGGGCCAAGACCACGGTGAACGCCGCGGGTGTCTGGACCGACGAGATCCAGCACATGATCGGCGGCAAGGGCCAGTTCCGGGTCACCGCGTCCAAGGGCGTGCACGTGATCATCCCGCGGGACCGCATCGATTCGGACACCGGTCTGATCACCGAGACCGAGAAGAGCCTCCTGTTCATCATCCCGTGCCCGTGGAGCGACGACTTCTGGATAATCGGGACGACTGACACCCCATGGGATCTCGACCTCGCCCACCCCGCGGCGAGCCGGTCCGACATCGACTACATCCTGGATCACGCGAACCGGCTGCTGCAGAAGCCGCTGACCCGCGAGGACGTCGTCGGGGTCTACGCCGGGCTGCGCCCGCTGCTGGCGGGCGAGTCCGACCAGACCAGCAAGCTCTCCCGCGAGCACGCCGTCGTCTCGCCGGTACCCGGCCTGGTGATCGTGGCCGGTGGGAAGTACACGACCTATCGGGTGATGGCCGCGGACGCCGTCGATGCCGCCGTCAAGCAGCTCCCGGGCAAGGCCGGGAAGTCGATCACGGACAAGGTCCCGCTGATCGGCGCCGACGGCTACCAGGCACTGGCCAACAACCAGGACAAGCTGGCCGCGGAGATCGGTCTGGACGCGAAGCGGGTCAAGCACCTGCTGAGCCGTTACGGGTCGCTCATCCGCGAGGTCGTCGCCCTGATCGAGGAGCGGCCGGAGCTCGCCGAGCCGCTCGCGAGCGCGCCGAAGTACCTGAAGGTCGAGGCGGTATACGGAGTCTCGCACGAGGGCGCGCTGCACCTGGACGACATCCTGGCCCGGCGCACCCGCATCTCGGTCGACACCTGGGACCGCGGTGAGGCGGCCGCGCAGGAGGTCGCCGACCTGGTGGCCCCGCTGCTGGGCTGGGACGCCGAGGCGATCGCGAACGAGGTCGAGCACTACCGGGCGCGGGTGCGGGCGGAGATCGAGTCGCAGCGGATGCCCGACGACCGGACGGCGGACGCCGCTCGGATGGGTGCCCCCGAGGTGCGGGTCGGCGCCGAGAGCCCGGGCGAGCGAGGGACGTCCTACGCGTCCGAGCCCGGCCAGGGACGCGAAGACCAGGGGCTGTGACTCCGGTGGTGGGACGCGCTGCGGCGGGCCGTGGGCCACCGACTGTCGCCGGCACAATCGGAAACTGTTTCCCAGCTCACCGATACGCGGCGCACCGTGGCGCCACGATCACCACCGTCAAAATCTGCCGGCGCACGCCGGGAAAGTCCAATGGAGGACTTAGTTGAGTACTGTCAGTTTGGGCCATATTTTTCTCTACGAGACCCTGGGCACGGCCCTCCTCCTCTTACTCGGTACCGGCGTCGTCGCCACCGCCATCCTCAAGGGCAGCAAGGGCGAGAACGGCGGCTGGCTGCTGATCAACTTCGGCTGGGGCCTTGGCGTCTATGTCGGCGTCTACGTTGCCTTCCCGACGGGTGGCCACCTCAACCCGGCGGTCACCGTCTCGCAGTGGATGATGGGCAACATCTCGGCCAAGCAGGCCTTCGTCTATTTCGCCGCCGAATTCCTCGGCGCATTCATCGGCGCCATTCTCTGCTGGCTGGCCTTCCGTGATCACTTCGACGCCGAAGAGGACCCGGGCAAGAAGCTCGGTGTCTTCTCCACCGGGCCGGCCATCCGCAACCCCGTGTGGAACATCATCACCGAGGTCATCGCGACGTTCGTGCTGATCTTCTGGGTGCTGATCTCCGGCGGGACGCCCGCCTCGGTCGGCCCGCTGGCCGTCGCACTGGTCGTCGTCGGCATCGGTGCCTCGCTGGGTGGCCCGACCGGGTACGCCATCAACCCCGCCCGTGACCTCGGCCCCCGCATCGCCCACGCCCTCCTGCCGATCAGGGGCAAGGGTTCGTCGGACTGGAACTACTCCTGGATTCCGGTCGTCGGCCCGATCGTCGGTGCCATCCTGGCCACCCTGCTGTTCAAGGCCACCGACGCCGGTGACCTGATCAAGAGCCTCACCGCAACGTCCTGACGCGGGTCCGTCCGTTCTGCCCGCGCACGCGCTGCACCATGACCACCTCCCCCGGTGGCCGGTGCGGTACAGCGGGTGCGCCCGTTCATTCCGATGCCGTAGTGACGAAGGGATTTGACCTCACATGAGTGAGCAGTACGTAGCAGCGATCGACCAGGGCACCACCTCCACCCGGTGCATGATCTTCAACCACGAGGGCCGCGTCGTCGCGGTCGACCAGAAGGAGCACGAGCAGATCTTCCCCAAGGCCGGCTGGGTCGAGCACAACCCCGTCGAGATCTGGGAGAACACCAGGTCGGTGACGGCCGGCGCACTGGCCCACGCCGACCTCAACGCCTCCGACATCGTCGCGATCGGCATCACCAACCAGCGCGAAACGGCGATGGTGTGGGACAAGACCACCGGTGAGCCCGTCTACAACGCGATCGTCTGGCAGGACACCCGGACCGACGCCATCTGCCAGCAGCTGGGCGCGCTCGGCGGGGGCGCCGACCGGTACAAGGACAAGGTGGGTCTACCGCTGGCCACCTACTTCTCCGGCCCGAAGGTGCGCTGGATCCTGGACAACGTCG